>JBBDMX010000087.1:0-15953 GCA_040878035.1 Phycisphaeraceae bacterium
ACGCAAACTGAAGTCGGTCTACCCTAAAATCATTGTGTGACAATGCACTAGTGCCTTGCCGACCACCAGGTATCCGACGATGGCCGCCAGCAACGACAGCAGGCAGACCAACCTGACGGATCGCCCGCCCAGCCGCTGCGAGTTCAGAGAGTCTGCGTCGGGTAACTTCATCGCGCAATACCGGGCGTGTCGGAACTTGGCTACTGACTTCCGCCGGGGCCGCAAGCTGCTCCCGGTTTGTCGGCCCGTTGGCTTCATCGACGTAACTCCCCGCCGGGTTTAGGTTAAAGGACCTTCAACTGACCTTTGCCACCGCAGCTATTTGGCCGCGAGTTCCGCAGGCACTCCCATCGGATCCAGAGGGGGACAACGTGCCAGCATACGGCTATTGACTTAACGTTATGTCATCTTTACTATTGGTGGATATTGTTGGCTACATGCACCCTGCCTGGCGGCGGCCTTATCCGGCCGCCACGAAAGGACAGCACCATGCCGTCATGCCGCGACTCTGGTTCGATCCGACGTACGTGGTTCGCACCCCTGCTCCTGCTGATCGCCGCGCTGAGTTCGATGACGGCGGCGCCGGCCTGGGGCGCCGCGCCGGATCGGGTGAGTTTCGTGCCCTGGCCGCGAACGGTGGCGGTGGGGCAGGGCGCGATGGCACTAGGCCCGCCGACACGCATCGTGGCGACGGACGCTGCGCTGGTGCCCCTGGCCAGGATTCTCAGCGGCGAACTGTTCCTGATCACGGGGCGGATCTTTGAGACTGCGCAGGGTGCACCACGCGACGGCGACATCGCCTTGGCCCTGGACCCGGCGCTGAAGCGTGAGGACTACACGCTGGTCGTGGGCAAGCGTGCCGACGTGCGCGGCGGCAACTACAACGCCGTCGCCATGGGCACGGTGACATTGCTCCAGGCGATCCAGACCGGCGCCGATGGCCGGGTGGCGCTGCCGACGATGCGCATCACCGATGGCCCGCACTTTGAATACCTGGCGACGATGATCGACACGGCACGCAAGCCCCACTCGATCCAAGTGCTGCGGCAGTGCGTGGACATCTGCCGGTTTTACAAGATCCGCTACATTCACCTGCACATGACCGACGAGAATGCTTGGACGTTTCCCTCGGCGACCTACCCGAAGCTGGGCTCGGGCAATTTCGCCTGGGCCGGCGGCGAGAAACCGCCAGTCTACGACGTCACGGAACTCACGGAGCTGATCGCCTACGCCGACGCACGAGGCGTCACATTCGTACCGGAGCTAGAGACGCCTGGCCACTCCGGTCAACTGCGCGGCACGCTGCCAGAAATTTTCGGCTACAAGGATGACACGGGCAAGACCGTCACGCCCGGCGTGAGCAACATGGTCCGCCCCGAAGCTTACGCGGCGATGGATACGCTCATCGGCGAGGCCGCCGCCATCTTCAAGTCCTCACCCTACATCGTGGTCGGCGGCGATGAGGCGGGCGTCGGCGAAGCCGCCAACTTCCCCGAGGTCAAGGCCTATCTGGCCCAGCACGGCCTCAACGACGTGGGCGACCTCTACACCCACTACATGGGCAAGCTCGTCGAGATCGCCAGGAAGCACGGCAAACAGGCCATGGTGTGGGAAGGCCCGCCGCTGGGCCGCATTTCACTCCCCAAAGAAACCATCATGTTGCCCTGGGTTGGTGGCAGCGGCGCCGCGGCTCACATGGTCAAGCTCGGTCACCGCGTCGTCAATCCCCCCTGGGGCGTGGACAAGCCGTACATGAACCCCTACTCCGTCAACGGCGCCATCCTGCCCCGTGACGACAACAAGCTCATCGGCACCACCTCGCTCATCTGGCAAATGCCCGCCGATATCACTCTCACCTACATGCGCTCCACCGCCGTGCTCCGCCAGGAGCCGTCCTACAACCCCGACTCAGGCCGCACCTATGAGGATTTTCTTAAGCGCCAGGCGGTCACCGAGGCACGCCTGGACATGCTGCTCCATGGCTTTACGCTCCAGGGTCAGGGCCTGCACGATCCGCTGACCAACTATCGCCTGGACCCCAGCTTCGCCGGCACCACGACCCTGAAAATCAAGACCCATCTGGATCCCGCCAAGGTCCGCTACACGCTGGATCGCGGCACGCCCGACGCCCAGTCGCCGGCGTTCAATGAGAATCTGACACTTAATAAGTCCACATTCATCTCGGCAATCTACACCGGCGACGCGGCGCCCGTCAAGCTGCATCCTTACGTCCGCACCTTCGCCGCCGTCGCCCCGCTCAGACACGATGCGATCGGCGCAGCCGTCACCCTCTCGCCAGACAACCCCGGCTATCCCGGCCCCGGCGGCAAAGCGCTCGCCGACGGCCTCCAGGCCGTGGGCAACAATTACTCCCAGCCCGGCTGGGTCGGCTGGGCCGGCGGACCCATCGTTATCACCCTGGACCTGGGCAGACTCATCGCCATCCGCGACGTCAGTCCCCATTTCCTGCGCTCCGCCGGCGGCGTCGGCCCACCCAAGAGCGTCCTGGTCAGCCTCTCTACCGACGGCAAAACCTACCGGGACGCCGCCACCGTGGACGAGGCCTACGGCTACGCCCATCGCGGCTGGTATACCGCCGACGGCAAAAACGCCAAGGCACGCTACGTCCGACTCACCATCACCCCCGGCGCCGAGTGGACCTTCCTCGACGAGGTCGCCGTCAACCTCACGCCCCCGCCCCGCGATGTCCAACACCAGGCCCTGGGTTGCCCGGTCACCTTCGCCACCGAGCCTAACGGCTACACCGCCCCCGGCGCCGCGGGCATGACCGACGGCTACGTCAGCCAGGACCCCAATTTCCTTAGCCTCGAATGGCTGGGCTGGGAATACAAAACCATCGACGCCACCGTCGACCTGGGCAAGGTCACGCCCATACACCAGGTCAGCACCCGTTTCCTCCAGTGGGTCGGCGCCGGCATCTACATCCCCGCCCAGGTCCAGGTGCTCCTCTCCGACGACGGCCAGACCTTCCGCCCCGCCGCCACCATCGACCACCAGCGCACCGCCCAGGCCGAATCCATCGCCACCCTCTCGGCCTCCTTCAAGAACCAAAAGGCACGCTATGTGAAGATCATCGCCCCCACCCCAGGCTGGCTCTTCGTCGACGAAATCATGGTCAATCCGTCTGCCAAGCCGTGAGTCCGGATTGTTCACCGCACAGGACGCAGAGGTTCAGATGAGATAAGAGATATGGCTAAATCCTGCTCAATGCATCTGCGGCCGGGCGTCATCTGACCCCAGTTGGGACACCTCGATGATACGTGGCAAGCTCTTATTTTCAAGCATTTATCTGCTCTGCGTCCTCTGCGCACTCTGCGGTGAATCTTCTGGATTGGGAGGATCAGCCGGGCCTGTGGGCATGCGGATCGCATAATGCAAGCCCCCGGATCCCCGGATCCCCGGATCGCCAGATCGCCAGATCGCCAGATCGCCAAATCACCGAATCACCGAATTGCGGCCTTGCCGCGGCCGGCGACGATGCCGCGCGCGGTGCAGGCGGATGCGCCAGGTAAATCGGCAAGAAGCATGATGCGGAAGGTGGCGCCTTTGCCGGGTGAGGAATCCACCGTGATGTGCCCGCCGTGGGCTGCGGCAATGCCTTTGCAGATGGCCAGCCCCAGTCCGGCGCCGTGAGCATGGTCCACGCTCACGACGCCGTCGTTGAGGGCGAAGGCCACACCGAGCTTGTCGCGCACCTCGGGAGGGATGCCTTCGCCGGTGTCGCGCACCTGGAGGATGATCTGGCGGCCGCCTGGTCCGAACTCCTGGTCGGCGACGACCTGGATCGTCCCCTGGCGGGTGTGCCGCGCGGCATTGGAAACTAGATTGAGAATCAGGCGGCGAATGGCGGCGGCGTCGCCGGACATGGTCAGGTCCGCCGGCACGTTGGCGCAGTCCAGCGTCACCGCTGACCCCGCCAGCGGCGCCACTGTGCGCAGGGCATCCACCGCGGTGCCCAATACGTTGACCGGCCCCCATTGCCAGGTCGCGGCGCCGCTGTTGATGCGCGCAGCCTCGAGCATGTTGTTGAGCAGTTCCGCCATGTGCACGCTCTGGTCCAGAATGCTCTGGAGAAACTGCGTGGTCTGGGGATCCCCCTCTCGATCCATGACCAGAAATTCGCTGGTGGCCCGGATGGCCGCCAGGGGCGTGCGCAGCTCGTGCCCCACGACGCCCAGAACCTGTTCCATGGCCTGGACGGCGCTCTGTAAGTCCTGGGTCTGGCGCTCGATGGCCTGGGCGCGGCGGCGCTCGGTCAGGTCCATGATCACCCCGATGATGCCCGAGGGCTTGCCGTCCTGATCACAGACGCGGGCACGGTAGAAGCAGGCCTCGCGGATGCCCGTAGCGCTGGGCGCTGGCCCCTCGAAGACCTGCACCCCGCCGGTCTGAATCAGTTCGGCATCCTTGGCGCGATGGATGTCGAGCATCTGGGCGGGCAACACGCTGTCCATGCTCGATCCAACCAATTCCTGCTGGTCCCGGCCCAGCCACTCCGCCAGGGCGCGGTTGCAGAGGCGATAACGTCCCTCCAGATCCCGGAAGAACACGGGATTGGGGATGGTGTCCAGCAGGGTCTGGAGGAAGAGCAGTTGATCGCGCGTCTGCCGCTCGAGGCTGGTGCGTTCGGTGTCGTCGTTGTAGATGCCCAGTATCCCCACCACCGCGCCAAAAGCGTCGCGAAGGGGAACCTTGCTGGTGCGCAAGATGATCTGGCGTCCTTCGGCATTGACCTGGCTTTCCGCGTGATCGATAATCGCCTGGCCGCTCTGCATGACCTGCTGGTCGCAGGCCCGGTAATGGTCGGCTTCGGCGCGCGTCCAGGGCATGTCGTAGTCCGACTTGCCCACGATTTGGGCAGGATGGCCCAGGCCCGCCCCACGCGCAAAAAGCGGGTTGCAGCCCAGATAGACGCTGTTGCGGTCCTTCCAGAACACGTGGTGCGGAATGTGCCGGACGATGTTCGCCAGCAGGTCCTGCTGACGGCGCAGGCTGTGGGCGGCGGCCTCAGCCTGCTGACGCGCCTGCGCCTGGGCCTCTTCATCGTGGCGGCGGCGCGTGATGTCACGCTTGATGGCCACGAAGCGCGTCACCTGGCCCTGCTCTCCACGCACCGGCGTGATGCTCATCTCTTCCGGATAGAGCGACCCATCCTTGCGGCGGTTGATCAACTGCCCGCTCCAGACCTTGCCGGCATGAATCGTCGACCACAGGTCGGCATACAGTGCCGCGTCATTCTGGTCGGACCGAAGGATCGAGGTCTTGCGGCCAAGCACTTGGGAGGCTGCGTACCCCGTCTGGGCGGTGAAGGCCGGGTTGACGTATTCGATGTGACCCTTGGCGTCGGTGATGACGATCATGTCGTGGGACGCTTCGATCGCCGCCAGGCGTAAGCGCTGCGTTTCCTCGGCACAGCGGCGAGCCGTGACATCATGGGCCGACACCAGCACGACCTGGCGACCATGCAGGCGCGCTGCGGCGAGCGTGACTTCGGCATCGCGAACCTCACCGTCGGGGCGCAGGTAGCGCCAGTGCAGCCGCTGCGTGCGGCCGGCTAAAGCGTCCTGGACGTATTGCCTGACGAGGATTTCCGATGGCTGCCCGTCGGGCTGGAAGGGCGGAGAAAACTCGGCGGGGAAGTGACCGGCAATCCGCTCCCGCGGGCATCCCAGCAACTCGCAGGCGCGCTGGTTGCAGTCCTCGAAGCGGTCGGACAGGACAAACACCGCATCGGCGCCATTTTCGAACAGAGCACGGTAGCGCAGTTCGCGTTCGAACAGATCGCGGAAGATGGGGCGGGCGGCGCGATGGAACAGTACGGCCCCGATGCCCGCCAGGCACAGGGTCGCCAATGCGCCCACGCCGGCCACACGTAGATAGGGCGCGCGGATTTCCGCCAGGTCCACCTTGGTCACCACGCCCATCCCAAGACTCGCCATCGGCTCATAGGCCGCCAGCACGCGATGGCCGCGGTAGTCGATGCCGATCATGGTGCCCGACTCGCCGTGCATCGCCCGACGCATGGGTATCTCCCGGGAGCCCTCGAACGGGACCGAGTCAACGCGAATGTCCTCCGAACGCTGCGCATGCAGCTTCAGGATGATCTGCTGGCCCTGGCGCCAGCCCAGCAGACACTCATCGGTCAGTCCCGAGCCTTCGTCTTCTACATAAGCGGCGCGGATCTGGCCCAGAAACTCGGTGATCAGATCCGCAGGGACCTCGGGCCCCTGGCCGGCCGGCTGGTGGCGAACCATGGCCTCGACAACGCGCGCCTGCATGCGCGCCATGCCCACCAGCCGTTGACGCTGCTGCGTTACCGACACCTGGTAGAGCGCCACGGTGATGATCGCGCCGACGCCCAGGGCCACGGTGGTTATGACCGCCAGCAGCAGGCTTAGCCTTGACGACTCGTTGTGAATGATCCACCCACCCCCGGCCCCGGAGGGTGGGCCAGGCTGCGCAGGCGCCGCGGAGCCCGAGTGCAACTCGCCCGTGGAATGGAGCAGATGCTCCGACGATTGGTCTGGCGGCGCCGTGATCCCTGGTGGTAATGCTCTCTCCTTGCCCGCCATGCCAGTTCCTTGGGTTCACGCCGGATGACCCGCAGACGTATCGCTGCCCATACGGGGTTGCCCGTATGAACCTGCCCGTATGGGCGGCAAGGTCATGGGCATATCGCGCCTGCCCCTGGACTTGGTTCCTTGGGGCAAACGTGGTAGTCCGCAGTCCACTTTTGTAGATCGGTCCTTTTGCCGCGGAGAATCAGCGCCGCGCCTTGCAGGACCATTTGGCACATCCATAGCTTGCCGTGACCAGTCTCGGGTTTGCCGGCAGAAGGGGAAATGTGCGACAATCATCAGGCGCTATAATGTGCGACGGAGGTCATGATGATCAAGCCCATAGGCAATTTGAGCGTGAACTTGAAGAGCAACGACAAAGTGAGTTTTCAGACGCGGGACCGATTTGCCCCGCCGATGACGCCCGCCCCCGGGGGCGTCCCCGGCCCCGGCCCCGGAGGGGGCGCCCAGGCCGGCAAGCCCACGGGATCGGTCAAGAAGGTGATCAAGTACAAGAAGCGCAAGCGGTGAGGCCGCAGGCTCAGCGTGGTGGTGCGTAGCGGCTGATGAGCAACTCAGCGCTCTTGAGGCCATCGGTGGCACTGGACATGATTCCACCGGAATAGCCGGCACCTTCGCCCACGGGGTAGAGCCCTGCCACGCGACTGCTTTGCCGGGTCACCGGATCGCGGGCGATGCGTACCGGCGAGCTGGCGCGGGTTTCCGGGCCGGTGACGATGCCCAGTTCACCAGCGTACCCGTGGATCATGCGGTCGAGGATGGGCAGGCCGCGGTGCAGTGCCGCGATGACGGCCGGGGGCAGCATCTGTTCGAGCATGACCGCGCGGGCGCCCAGGGGATAGCTCACATCGAACTTGCCGTCGCTGAGCCGTTGCGCCAAGAAATCGCTGGCGCGTTGGGCCGGTACAGCGTACGACCCGGACAACTCGAAGGCCCGTCGCTCCCAGTGCCGCTGATACTCCAGGCCTTGGAGCGGATCGTCGGCAAACGCGCCGGGCTCGATGGTGATGACCAGTCCGCTGTTGGCGTAGGGTGAATTGTGTTTGGCGTTGCTGGCGCCGTTGGTGCAGATCTCGTGGGGCGATTCGTTGCTGGGGACGATGATGCCGCCGGGGCACATGCAGAAGGACCACAGGTCGCCGCCCCCGCCCCCGGGGGCGGGGGGAGATGCGGGGGAGCGCGGGCCCTTGGCGACCAGGTGGTAATCCGCCGGGGGCAATCGCGTGGCGGCAGCGCCATATTGGCTGCGGCTGATCATTTCCTGCGGGTGCTCGATGCGTACGCCCATCTGGAAGGGTTTGGCGCAGAGCTCCACGCCGCGCGCCGCCAGCACGCGATAGGTATCGCGCGCGCTGTAGCCGGTGGCGAGGATGCACAGGTCGGCGGCAATGCGCTCGCCGGATTCGAGGCGCAGGGCGACGAGGCGGCGGAGGCGGCCTGACTGGGGGGACGAATCGGGTGGGCCGTTGTCCGGGGGGTTGTCCGCCAGTTCGAAGTCCACCACCTTGGCGCCGAAGCGGACCGTGCCGCCGGCGGCGACGATGTGCTTGACCATTTTGCGGACGATGCCGGGCAGGCGGTCGCTGCCGATGTGCGGCTTGCTGTCGATCAGGATGTCGGGGTCGGCGCCGAAGCGGACCAGTTCCGCCAGGACCGCGGCATTGCGGGGATCGCGGGTGCGTGAGTAGAGCTTGCCGTCGCTGTAGGTGCCGGCGCCGCCCAGACCAAAGAGCAGGTTGTTTTCCGGGTCGAACTGGCCGGTGGTGTAGAAGAGGTGTCGGGCGCGGTGGCGCAGGGGCGCGTCCTGGCCGCGTTCGAGCACCAGGGGCCGGTAGCCGAGGTCCGCCAGCAGCAGGGCGGCGAACAGGCCCGCCGGTCCGCTGCCGATGACCACCGGTTGGCAAGGTAGAGGGTCGCGGCCCGGCTGGATCGGCGGGCGCGGCGTGACGACGAGAGGGGCCACCTGCCCGGCGCGGCCACGACGCAGGGCACGCTGCTCATCGCCTTGGAGCGTGACCGCGACGCTGTAGATGCGGCGAATGTCGTCCTGCCAGCGCGCATCCAAAGCGCGACGCAGCACCCGGCAGGCCCCGGGGGCGCCCACGGCGGCGACGGGCACACGCAAGGCACGGGCGACGTGAGCCGGGAGATTCTCCTCCGGCTCGTCCCACGCCAGCGATATGTTGCGGACCAGGAGCGCCATGGGGAGTGTGCCTTGTGGTTGAACATCCGGGCAGGTCAGGGCCGCCGCAGTGGATTCGATCGGTGAGGCGCAAGCAAGCGGGCTTACGACGTCGTTCGTGGTGGTTGCCGATAGTGCGGCGAGGTCCACAACTCGTGCGGATCCAGACGGCGGAGCTGGCCGTGATCCAGCAGGTCGCCGCTGCCGCGTTGTGCCAGGGTGTCGATGAGGTGCTGGCGCCACAGCGCCAGGCGGTCAGCGTGCGCCGGCGACGCCCCCGCCCCCGCCCCCGGAGACGCCGCCAGGTCGCGCGTTTCGCCCGGATCGTCCGTCAGGTCGAACAACTGCTGGCGACCCAGATAAGGAAACCAGATGTACTTGCTGACGCCGTCGGTCAGGTAGTGCATGGCCTGCTCGTGACTGTAGCAGGCGACGTGCTCGCCGTGCAGCCACGGCCGCCAGTCGTCCACCTTCTGCCCGCGCGTCAGCGGCAGCAGGCTGCACCCGTCGAGCGTCTGGGGTGCTTGCACGCCCGCCGCTTCCAGGAACGTCGGCATGACATCGCGCAGCTCCACGACTTGGCGGTGCACCTGGCCGCGCGGCGCATCGCTCCAGCCGGCGGGGGGACGCACGATCAAGGGCACTCGCGCCGAGCCCTCGTAGGCGTACGTCTTGCGCCACAGGTGGTGGTCGCCCAGCATGTCGCCATGATCCGAGAGGAAGATGATCAACGTGTTGGCCAGGGCGGCGCCATGCTGGCGGCGCATTTCGTTGAGCAAGCGGCCGATCTGGTGGTCGATGAAGGTGATCGAGCCGTAGTACGCCGCGCGGGCGCGTTGCACCTCCGCGTCGCTGCGGCGGCTGCGCCAAGCATTGACGCTGGCGCCCCCGGTGGCGGCCGGAGAGGCGGCGCCCCCGGTGGCGGACTCCATCCAGTCGCCCATGAATGGATCGGGCATGCGGCGATTGGCGTACTGGTCAAAGTACCAGCGCGGCGGGTCATAGGGCGAGTGCGGCCGGGCGAAGCTGACCTTCAGAAAGAAGGGCTTCTCCGGGTCGCGGCGATCGAGCCAGTCGATCGCCTGCTGGGCCGTCCAGTGCGTGGGATGCAGGTGCTCGGGCAGGTGGCTGGGCCGGCCCATCCAGGAGTTCCAGTCGATCGCGTGATCGCGGTAACCGTAGGGCCCGTCCTTGTGCTCTTCAAACCAGCGCCGATAGTCGCTGACGAAGCCGGGCGAATCGGTTCGGCCGGACTCGTCGAGGATGCAGTTGTGGTAGCCGTTAAGGGCGCGTTGGGGATGGAAATGGTTCTTGCCGATGGCCTGGGTGTGATAGCCGGCACGGGCCAGTTCGCCCGGCAGGGTGTGCGCGAAGTTGGAGGGGATGGTGCCCTGGCCCTTGCCCATGCCCAGGATGCCGGTGTGCCATTGATCCATGCCGGTGAGCAGCGAGGCCCGCGCCGGCAGACAGGACGGCACCGCCGAATAGGCGCAGGCAAAGCGCGTGCCCTCGGAGGCTAGCTGATCCAGATAAGGAGTCTCCAGCACGGGATGGCCAGCGCAACCCAGGCAGTCGCCACGCTGCTGGTCGGTCATGATCAAGAGCAGATTGGGACGGGTATCGGGCATGGGGAAGGCACTCCGGGGTCCGGGATTCGGTTTGCCACATCAGTGCCAGCGCCTGGCGGATGAGGCATTGCATGCGTCGGACATCCACGAAACGATGAACGGCACCATCTCGGATTTCGGCGCCCTTTTTTAGAATCACGAACCATGAGCGCCCGACCAGATGAGCCACGTGATTTCCCGCTCGAACGGCCGGCGCGTCGGGTAGATCAAGGGATCGTCCGGCGCGGCGACAATCGACACGGCCCCCTGGTTCAACATCGCCACCGACGCATGGCTCACCAGGTCGGCAACCAGGCGGGGAAAGTTGTCTTGGCACCGCGGTCGCCGATCGCTGCCCAGGTACAGGTATAGCAGTTCCGCGCCGTCGGCGCGATAGCGGCCGATATCATCGTTCACGATGATCTCCAGCAAGAGCCGCGTGGTCTCTTTCCCGCGATGGGTGATCTCGGTCGACGGAGCGGATGGCATGGGCATGGCCAGGCCCCCGCCGTAGGCCAGGCCTACGCCTCCCCCGCGAACCGTCCGCTTGTGCTTCTCGACCTGGATCGCCCGCACGTACCCTGCGGCGACCACCAGCACATTGCCCCACGCCACCGTGCGCGGCCGACCCATCACGTCATAAGCAATCAAGCCTTCATCCGTCGGGTCCAAACGCTTGAACGTTTTCCCGTCGGGCAGTTGGTAAAGGTCCGCATCGTCCACGATCGCGGCGGGCACGCCCTGCGATTCCAGCGCGTTTTTCAAGGCATGGGCTTCCTCCGCTTCCAGGCCTTGGTAGTAGAAGCCGAAAGTCTGCCGGGCGAGCATCATCGCATCGGCACGGGTCAGCCGGTCGATCGCTTCAAACGCATTGACAAGCTGGTCGACGCTGATCGAAGTCTGGTCGGTCTGAATGACGGTGCACGCCATGCCTCACAATTGTAACCAGGTGCGCCGGGGCGACCGGCCGCGGTCCGGGTGCACATGGGCCAAGAGCAAAACATGGCTCTTCATGAACATGCGTAGGTAGGGAAAGGGGAAAGGATGCGAAGCGGGGGTTCTGTGCTTCTCGCGGATCGTCCTCAAAGCAGGACGATCCGCGTGACGTGCTGGTGCTAATACGCCAGGGCCGCCATCGCGTGGCCGTGCAGTTGAGGAATCACGATTCGTCGCGTGCCGTGCGATCCCTTGCTGAGTTTGAGCTTGTGGCCTGTCGTCGGTTCCCAGGCGCGTTTGATCTTTTCAGGCAGGCGAATGGTCACCTCGACATCGCGGAGGATGGGCAAGTCCTCGATGACGGTGCATCGGCCGCGCTGGAGGGGCGGGCCGTAGGTCAGGTGCGCGACGTAGCGGCGATGCTGCGGCTGATGCAGGAGGTTGACTCGTCCGGCGCTGGGCAGCGCTGCGGTGATCAGGGGCCGGTTATAGAGCCGGCGCAGGGCGTTGAGGAAGAGCTGCCGATGCACGCGGGCGCCGTGCCGGTAGTACATCTCGCCCAGCGGGTGCGCCAGGTAGACGGTCCTGCCCTTTTGCATCGCCGCGGGATGGGCCGCGTCCTTCTCGTGATAGGGCGCGTTCTGGTGTGAGCAATAGTGCGCGAAAGTGCGGTTGAAGAAGGGCAGGCGCACCGCGGCGAGCACCTTGGCGCCCCAGCCGGACTTCACCCGCGCCGCTGCGGTGTAGTTGAGAAACGGCGAGTCCACCAGGTCCTGCGACAGGGCCTTGCCCACGAGGGTGTAATCGATCTCGAATTCAGCCGGGCCGATGTACTTGCCGCCGATGTCCAGGAGGCTCGTGGCGGCGTTGGCGTCGAGCATGCTCTGGTGGAGCACCAGCAGCGATCCGCCGGCTTTGACGTAGGCGGCAAAGCGTTGCGCCATGGCTGCATCGAGGCATTGGCCGCCGGTGAGGATGATCGTGTCGTAGCGTTGCCAGTCTTCGGCCGGGGCGTGGGGGTGAGCGATCTCGAAGTCGAGCTGCGCCTCCATGAGCATGTTGACGACGCCCTGATCGTGGGCTTGCGTGCCGTCGCCGTGCTCGCCGAACTTGCGGCCACCGGTAAGGAACACGCCCAGGTTGGCCCAGGGCCGACTTTCCAGGCCGAAGTCCTCGATCGCCTCGACATATTGGTAGGCCTGGCCGATGTTGCGATACGTCGCCAGGTCCATTTCGCCATTGGGGTGCATCTGGTCGCCGAAGCTGCACGCGGCGCCGTAAGCGATCATGCCCGCGGCCTCGAAGCGGATGGCGTCTGGGTGCTTGAATCCGCCGAACTCGCCCCACATGGTGTGAAACTTGCCGCTCATCGCCAGCATGGCGCGAGGTTGGCGTCCCGCGGCTGTGTCATAGGTGGCAAAGTACTTGGCCCGCGGCGGAAACTTGTCGTACCCGCCCCAGGTCGTGGGCAGATCCTCCATCTCAAAGTGCGTCTGCTGCGCCAGAATGTCGGCCGGCGTGGTCAGGTTGGCGCGACCATTGAAAAACACCGACGCCTGCGGATGCAGCTCCAAAATGACGCGCCGGCAGGCTTCGTAAAACGACACCCACTGGCTGACGTACCACTTCTTCACCGCGGGCTCGTCATCGATGTTCACGCCGTCCCGCGCCATGTCGGCGCGGCATGGGTCGCAGTAGCACTGCTCGTGGCCGCAGATGTCATAAAAGAAGCCGTCCACCGGGTAGCGCTGGCATATCTCCCGGGTCTGCTCCAGGATGAGCTGCCGATAGCCCGTATTCGTGCACAGGTATTTCCAGGACACCATCGGCTTGCGATCAGTGGGCTTGGCGTCGGGCGGGAACTGGTTGGCGGCGATGGAGCCGTCCTTATTGCGGGCGCACCATTCGGGGTGCATTTGGGCGTCGGTCGCCGACCAGCCGACGGTGTAGTAGATCGGTACGCGAACGCCGATCTCCCGGCAGGCGGCGATCTGCTCGCCCATCAGGTCCAGGCCCTTCTTGAGCTTGGGATGCACCATGCCGACGGACGTCGGGTAGTACGACCAACTGTGATGGCACTTGGCAAAGACCGTGATGTGATTCACCCGCCCGAGTTTGAGCGCTTTCTGAAACTGCTTGCGGCTGAAACGCGAACCAACGTCCGGCACGTGCTCGGACGTGTGAAAATCCAGATGCACGTGACGCGCAGGCAAACGAGTGATGACGGGCATGACAAAGGCTCCAATGCGGGACCGAGCAGGAAGGCAGCGGCTATGGTAATCGACGCGTGTTGGCGGCACACCGGCCCCCGGCGGTCGTGTTGGCCCACGCGGGAACGGGTTGCCTGCCTTGCCAAGGCGTGGTACGTCCGTTTGCCCTGTCGCACCGGCAAATATTGCATTTGTACCGTCTTTGGAGTGGAGTTCTATGCAACACTTGTGGGCGCAAGTGCCAGAGCAATCTGCGGCAACTTGGTGTGGCCACTCATCTCTATGCCCAAGACAGCAAGGGCTGTTTCCCGTGCAACTATCTGACCGCGCCCACGAGCTGGAAGCATCCTCGACTGCCCATTCTGCTGACAGTTCAAACCAATAGCGGTGGGGGCCTGTATCTCAGTGACGGCACAGCCTGGGACTGCCCGTCTGATGCGACGCGGGATTCCGTGGTCCGTGGTCCGTGGTCCGTGCTCCGGGGTCCGGGGTCCGGGGGGTACCCTCGCTCATTGGCCAGAAACGCGGTTCTGCTGCACTGCCACGTCCGGGGGGTCCGATACCTCGCACTGAGCCTCGAGGCTCGATGACTCAGCCTCGGGGCTGGATGACTCAGCCTCCAGCCCGACGACCCAGCCTCGAGGCCCGATGGCCCAGCCTCGAGGCCCGATGGCCCAGCCTCCAGCCCGACGACCCAGCCTCGAGGCCCAATGCCCCAGCGCCGCGGCCCGACGACCCAGCCGCCAGGCCCAACGACCGGGCCTCCAGGCCCGATCACCTAGCCCCGCGGCTCGATCACCCAGCCGACAGCTTCGGCGAAGAAAACCAACGTGCGCAACAGAAAACCCTTCCCGCACAAGCCCGGACCTTCCATGCGCAACACCAAAATACCTGTGCGCGCCGAGGAAACTCATGTTCGCGCCGCGCAAACTCATGCTTGCGCCGCGAAAACATCTGTGTGCGCCGCGCAAACTCATGCTTGCGCCACGAAAACATCTGTGCGCGCCGAGAAAACTCATGGTTGCGCGGCAGAAACACCTCTTTGCGCCAAGGAAGCTCCAGCTTGCGCCCCGCGAACTCAGGTTCCCGTGCCGCGCACAATGGTTTCCACCCGGCAGACTTCAGGGCGCACACCGCCCGTCAGCGTGCCAGCCCCCCTCACCAACGCCCCGCCCGCCACCGTCCCCACCGTCCACGTTCCACCTTCCACGTTCCACCTTTCACTTTTCGCCTTGCACTCCCTCACTTCGCCCGCCCCGAAATCAGCGATCAGCCCGTCACTTTGCACCCTGCACCCTGCACCCTGCACTCTGCACCTTGAACCGGGCGCTTCGCCTGCCGTCCGCATGCCCCGCAGTCGGCCCTGCCCACGATAGTGCCTCACCCGCGGCTTTTCGCCGACCTGATCCAGCCGCTTCATGGCGCGGCCCGCAAAGTTGGTTTTGCTTCCGCCATTATGCACTGCTGTTCGGGGTTTATAAAGTACCCGATGCGCGAAATTCACACGGGAAAACTGCTTGACAGGCCGGGGAACCGCACGGATACTAGCTGGCGCGTTATCCAACTTCAAAGTTGTCGAATTACTGTTATCCCGCCTCACCCACCGGGGCGTTTCGATGGCCGAAACCGTCAGCATCGTCATTGCCATACTCGCCTTGGCGATTTCCGGCGTAACCGCATGGCTAACGCTATTTCGCCGTGGCGTCGTCTGCATGACTCCGCCTACGGTGATTTTCTTCGGCCCGGATGGCGGACCGCGCGATGCCCGCGACCCCTCAGCGAAGATCTATCTGCGGACGCTTTTGTACGCCACGTCTAAAAGGGGCCGCATCGTCGAAAGTATGTTTGTTCGGCTACGCCGTGGTGAATCGCTGCAAACGTTCAACATCTGGGTTCTCGGAGAAGATTCACTTTCGCGCGGAAGTGGCGTTTTTGTCGGTGAGAACGGAGTAGTCTGCAATCATCACTTTCTGTTGCCTGCCGACGGAACGCAGTTTGAGTTCACCGCCGGCACTTATTACCTTGAGGTCTACTGCACCCTCGCTGGTTCGACTCAGCCAAATAAACTCTTCTCAGTTCAGCTTGCGATCGATGAAGGAATTGCCGACCAACTGAAGAATCCGGAAATGGGTCTTTACTACGACTGGGGGCCTGAATCCGCTCGATATCACGCTCACGTGCGTCCGCGTCCAAAACCCGCATTACCGGATTTCATAAAAGCCTTGGCGGGTAACCAATATATGGCCCCGAATGTCAAGAGGCGCACGTGAATCAAGCCGGAGCGAAGCTCCGGTGGGCCTTGGGTCTGAAGCGGATGCGGGGATCGGCCCCCCGGAAGTTCCCGGAACCCCCCCGGAAGGGACCGCAAAAGGTGTCAGGATTGAATGGCACTTCCTGAAGCTGTAAGGGTCGTGGCAAC
>JBBDMX010000088.1:0-72149 GCA_040878035.1 Phycisphaeraceae bacterium
GCCAGCGGTGGAGCGCCCGCGGGCTTACGCCGCGAGGCTCTGACTCCAATTGCTCGCTCCACACCGGCGGATTACCATCCGCTCTCAACCCTTGGCCCCGGAGGCACCAGTGGCGAAAAAAGTATTGGTCAGCGGATGCTTCGACCTGCTGCACAGCGGGCATATCGCGTTTTTCCAGGAAGCCGCGCGCTATGGCGACCTGTACGTGGCCCTGGGTTCGGATCGCACGGTCTACGAGCTCAAGGGCCGGCCGCCGGTGACCAGCGAGTCCGAGCGCCTGTTCATGGTGCAGTCCATCGCGCCGGTGAAGGAGGCGTTTGTCTCCGGCGGCTCGGGCATACTCGACTTCGAGGGCGAGATGCGACAACTCAAGCCCGACTACCTGGTGGTGAACGAGGAGGGCAACACGCCGGAGAAGGAGCGGTTGTGCCGCGACCTTGGCGTGGAGTACCTGGTGCTCAGCCGCCAGCCGCAGGCGGGGTTGGCCGCGCGATCGACCACCGCCTTGCGCAAAGTCGAGGAGATGCCCTACCGCATCGACCTGTGCGGCGGGTGGCTGGATCAGCCTTCGGTGAGCAAACATCACCACGGCGCGGTGGTGACGCTGTCGCTCGAGCCGACGCTGGAGTTCAACGAGCGCAGCGGCATGGCGACGAGCACGCGCCGCGCGGCCCTGGACCTGTGGGGCCCGCGCCTGCCGGCGGGCGACCCGCAACGGCTGGCGCGCATGCTCTTTGCCTGGGACAACCCGCCGGGCACCGAGGAAGTTTCCGGCTCGCAGGACGCCATCGGCATCGTCTACGCCGGGCTGGCGCGGTCAATGTATCAGGGCTGCTACTGGCCTGAGTCGATCCAGCGGATCATGGACGAGGCGACGCTGCGCTTCGTGGAGGAGTCGCTCTATTTCGTACCGCTGGGCCCGCGCAAGGCTGATTTCCGCGTGCTCGACAACACGCGCATCGACGCGGCGGGCGCGGCCCGCCTGGCGGCGGCGGCCGAAGACTGCTGGCAAGCGATCAAAGCCCACGATCTGCCCGCCTTCGGCGCCGCCATGCGCGCCGGATTCGAGGCCCAAGTCGCCATGTACCCCAACATGTCCAATGCCATGGTCACCGATCTAATCGACAAGCACCGCACCCATGCCGCCGGCTGGAAACTCTCGGGCGCTGGCGGCGGGGGCTACCTGGTGCTGGTGGCCGAAAAGCCCGTCGAACGCGCAGTGCGCGTCAAGGCGCGGCGGGCGACGTAGCGTCAGAGCCGCAAGGCGTAAGCCTGCGGGGGGAATCGTCCGCGGGCTTATGCCGCGCGGCTCTGACTTCATTGCTCCGCCGTGAGGACACGGCGGCTCTCGATTCGTCACGATTCATCGGGAATCGACACAAACTCGCTGATGGACAGGCCGAAGCCTTCCAACGCTGTCGGGTGGAAGGGGTGGTTGGTGAGCAGGCGCAGGCGGCGGATGCCCAGGTCGCGGAGGACTTGCGAGCCGATGCCGTAGTCGCGCTTGTCGGTCGGCGGGGTGATGCCGGGGATCGCTTCCGAGCCGCCCAGGCGCAGGCGACACACGAGAGGAACAGTCTTGAGCCAAACCCGGGCTGTAGTGCTTGCTAAAGAGCTGGCCCACGACACCGTTGGCTCCGAATCATGCAGGCGGTCGGTCAGGTGACGGCCGCGGGATTTCCTCGCCATGCGGGTCCTTGGCGGGGTAGCCCAGGGTGGCGTCGACTTCGTCCACCAGGTCGTGGGCGTGCTCCAGGCGGTCGGCGGCTTCGTGCACCTCGGCGGGGCTCAGGCCGGCTTCATCGGTCAGATACGACTCCCACAGGCGATGGGCACGGACCATTTCCAGGGCACGGGCGCGCCCTGCCGCGGTCAGGTTCAGCCGGTCATCCGCACGGTGAATCAGGTCGCGCACGTCCTGATGGTCGATGAGGCGCAGCACGCGACCCCTGCTGCGGCCTGCTTCGGCGGCCACGGCAGCGATGGTCGCGGTCAGTCCTTTGTTGCTGAGCTTGTAGATCGCCTTGAGCATGTCCTCGGCGCCCACGTGCTGGCGACGGCCCTGACGGCGCAGGAAGCCCACCAGCACGCCATGGCTGGGTGACAGCAGCACCGCCAGGCCAAAGAGTGCCGCGGCCACGAGCACCATGGCCGGGCCCGTCGGCGAGTTGATGACAAACGCCAGCACCAGGCCCAGCACCGCCGAGATGGCGCCGAAGAGCGCCGAGAGCAGCAGCATGGTGGACATGCGATTGGTGAGCTGATAGGCGGTGGAGGCGGGGGTGACGACCATGGCCACGACCATAATGACGCCGACGGTGGTGAGACCCGCCACCACCGTCAGCGATAGGAACGCCATGAGCAGGTAATGCAGCCAACCGACGGGCAGGCCCATGGCCGCGGCGAGCTGCGGGTCAAAGCTCATGAGCTTCATGGGATGATAGAGCAGGACGACCCACGCCAGTACGGCGGTGGTGACGATGCTGAGCATGATCAGGTCGCGCACGCTGACGGCCAGGGGTTCGCCAAAGAGGAAGCACTTGAGGTCGAAGTGCGTGCCGCGCGGCAGGGCGCTGATGAGGATGACGCCCAGGGCAAACAGGGCGGTAAAGACGATGCCGATGGCGGAGTCTTCCTTGGTGCGTGCGTGGCGGCTGATGACACCCACGAGGATGGAGGTGATCATGCCCGCCGCCAGGGCGCCGATCATGAGGATGCCCGCGGCGTTGGTGGATTCGATGTTGATGCCGACGGCCACCAGCAGGAGGAACGCCGCCACCACGCCGGGCAGCACGGCATGGGACAGGGCGTCGCCGATCAGCGCCATGCGGCGCAGCACCACGAAGCAGCCCAGCACGCCGCACACCACGCCCACCAGCAGGCTGCACGCGGTGATGACCAGGTACTTGCTGGTGAAGGGCAGATACCAGGTGGACCAGTAAAAATCGATGGCGGCAAGGGTGGTCATAGTCAAATTCCGCGCGCCCTTACAAGGAAAGCCCACCCGCTCCCGCGGGTGGGGATCACCCCGGCGGCTGCAACTCCGTATCCGCCCGCTCCAGCAGCGACAGGCGCCCGCCATAGGTGCGCTTCAGGTTCTCATCCGTCAGCACCTGCTTCACCGGCCCAAAGGCGACGATCCGTTGATTGAGCAGCATCAGCATGCCGAATTTCTCCAGCACCGACAGGTCGTGATTGACCACCAGCAGCGTCCGGCCCTGGGCGCGCAGCTCGTTGATGAGTGTGAAGATCGCCTGCTCCGTCGCCGCATCGACGCCGGTGAACGGCTCATCCAGCAGCAGGACATCGGCATGCTGGCACAGGGCGCGGGCGATGAACACGCGCTGCTGCTGTCCGCCGGAAAGGTGGCGGATGTGCCGGTTGGCAAACTCGGTCATGCCCACCAGTTCCAGGGCATGGGCCGCGTCATCGCGATCGGATCGGCTGGGCCGGCGGAACAGGCCCATGTGGCTGTAGCGGCCCATCAGCACCACCTCCGCCACGGTGACGGGAAAGTCCCAGTCCACCGCCTCGGTCTGCGGCACATAGGCCACGCGATGCCGGCAGGTCTGGATCGGCTGGCCAAAGATCAGCACCTGCCCGGTGTCCGGCTTGAGCAGCCCCAGGATGGCTTTGAGCAACGTGCTCTTGCCCGCGCCGTTGGGGCCGACGATGCCCACCAGTTCGCCGCGCGGCACGCTGAAGCTGACCGAGCGCAGCACCGGGCGGGCTTCGTAGGAGACGGTGAGATGGCGCACCGTCAGCGGCGCGGGGGGACCAGGCCCGGCCATGCGAGCCTTGCCGCCTGGCTGGGGTTGTTCGCCGTCGTCACCCCCGCCCAATCGCCCGACAAGAGGGGAAGGAGTCACAGGCATGGCCGGGTCCGCACGTTTCACTTAAGCGCCTCCACCACCGTGGTCACATTGTGCTTGACCATGCCCACATAGGTGCCCGCCGGCTTGCCCGGCTCATCGAGCGAGTCGGAGAACAGCGTCCCGCCGATCTTGGCGCCCGAGTCGGCCGCCACGCGTTTGACCAGGTCATTGAGCACCTTGGATACCGAGGTCTCGATGAACAGGGCGCGAACGTTGCGATCCTTGACCAGCCGCTCGAGCCGCTCCAGGTCCTGAGGCTTGGCCTGCTGCTCGGTGCTGATGCCGATCACCGCGTGCACTTCGATGTCGTACGCCTGGCCGAAGTATTGGAAGGCGTCGTGGCTGGTGATCATCACCCTCTGCTCGCGCGGCACGGTGGCGATTTGCACCTTGGTCCAGGCGTGCAACTCCTCGAGCTTGAGCAGGTAGGCGTTGGCACGCTCCCGGTATTTTTCCGCGTTGGCCGGGTCGGCATCCATCAGGGCGGCGCGGGCACGCTGGGTGTAGACCTGGAAATGCTCGATGTTGAACCAGCAGTGGGGGTCAGCGGCGCCGGTGCCGGCCTTGCCCGGGTCAGCACTGCCTAACGGCTTGATGCGCTGATCTTCCGCCAGCGCCACCACCTTGGCCTTGGACCCGGCGCGGTGCTGGATGATATCCAGCAGCGTCGCCTCCAGGTGCAGGCCGTTGTAGAGCACCACATCCGCGTCGCCGATCATCTGGTCATCGCGCGGGCGCACATCGTAGATGTGCGGGTCTTCGCCCGGCCGCATGATGCTGATCACCTGGGCATCATCGCCCACCAGCTCGCGCGCCAGGTCGGCGATCATCGTCGTCGTGCAGACGACCTTGATCTTGCGTGCGCCGTCCCCCGACCGTGCCGCACCGTCCCCGCACGCACTTAGCGCCGGCACGATCAGCGCCATCACCACGAGCAAAGCCCACGGGCGGCCGCGCTTTGGCGGGTTAAGCGGGGCTACGACGCGGCCTAATCCACCAGTATGACCGAGCTTACGCAATTCGTATCTCCATGGTTGCGACTTTGACTAATCAAAATCAACAATAAGGTATCTCATGAGCTGGTGTCAAGTGCGGTCAAAAGTTATGATGCCTCTAAACCATGCCAAGCGTCACCGTCGAAGACTACCTCAAGCAAATCTACCTGGAGCAGCAATCTGCCCCCGGCGGCTTGGTCAGCATGGGCCGGCTTGCCGAGGTCATGCACGTCGTGCCCGGCACCGCGACCGCCATGGTCAAGTCCCTGGCGGAGTCGGGCCTGGTCAGTTACGAGCCGCGCAGCGGCGTGCGCCTCAGCCGCGGCGGGGAACGCCTGGCGCTGGGCGTCGTGCGCCGACATCGACTGGTCGAGCTCTTCCTGGTCCGCACGCTGGGCATGGACTGG
Organism: Phycisphaeraceae bacterium; assembly: GCA_040878035.1. Classification (GTDB taxonomy): domain Bacteria; phylum Planctomycetota; class Phycisphaerae; order Phycisphaerales; family Phycisphaeraceae; genus JBBDMX01. Next base: position 5,278 of record JBBDMX010000088.1, read on the forward strand.
TCGGAAGTGCACGACGAGGCCGAGCGGCTGGAGCACGCCATCTCCGACAAGGTGCTCCCGGCCATCGACCGCACGCTGGGCTACCCGCAGTTTGATCCGCACGGCGACCCGATCCCGCCGGCCCACGGTCGGCCCGCCGCCACTTCCGCAGGTGCGCTGGTGAGCCTGTCGGACTGCCGCGCCGGCGACCAGGTGCGCGTCAGCCGCATCATGGATCAGGACGCCGCCTTTCTCCAGTTCGCCGATCGTCACGGCCTGACGCCGGGGACGACGCTGACCGTGGACGCCAACGACACGGTGGCCGACGCGCTGACGGTGCGCGACGGCGACGGCCGCTCGTTGACCCTGGGCGCCAGCGCCGCGGGGAAGATTCAAGTCGAGCCGGGGTGAGCGCTGGATCCGAGCCGCGCGGCGTAAGCCCGCGGTCGAACCGTCAGAGCCGCGCGGCGTAAGCCCGCGGACGAACCGTCAGAGCCGCGCGGCGTAAGCCCGCGGTCTTTCCGTCAGAGCCGCGCGGCGTAAGCCCGCGGACGAACCACCGCAGGCTTACGCCTTGCGGCTCTGACCTTGGTACCATGCCGCCATGCGGATCCTGGCCGATGAAACGCGCGTGGCCGAGCTGGTTGACCAACTGGCGCAGGCCATTGTGCAGGACGTGGCCGGCGCCACCTGCGCCCAGCCGCGTGCTCCCTGGGCCCTGGTGGGCATACGCAGCCGTGGCGACGTCCTGGCACGCCGACTGGCGACGCGACTTCAGCCCGATCACGTCGGCGTGCTGGATATCACCCTCTATCGCGATGACCTCTCCGAAGTCGCCTCCCAACCCATCGTGCGCACCACGGAGATTCCTTTTGCCATCGACGGGCTCAACATCGTGCTGGTGGACGACGTGCTGATGACCGGCCGATCGATTCGGGCGGCGCTCCAGTCGCTGATGGACCTGGGCCGGCCGCGGCGGGTGTGGCTCAGCGTGCTGGTGGACCGCGGCGGGCGCGAGTTGCCTATCGCGCCGGATCACGTGGGCCTGGATCTGTCGGGCCGCACCATGCAGGGCGTCAACAGCGCCGTGGTGGCGCCGGGCCAGCGCGTTGAGGTGCGGCTGCAACCGACGGATGAAAGAGACTTGATCGCGGTGACCGATGAGTGAAGTGAAAAGTAGAAAATGGAAAGTGAAAAGTAAGTATCTGCCCCTATGAAGCGCCGCGGCTTTGCCACGCTCCTGCACCCGCCACGTTATCATCCACCTCCACCATGCCCAAAGCGTCCGCCGCCTATCGCTGGCCTCACAAGCACCTGCTGGGTCTGGAAGAGCTTTCGGCCCAGGACATGCGCTTCCTGTTCCACACCGCCCAGGGCTTCGAGGGCGTGAGCACGCGCAGCGTCAAGAAGGTGCCCGCCCTGCGCGGCAAGGTGGTGGTCAACCTCTTCTTCGAGGACTCGACGCGCACGCGCGCCAGCTTCACCCTGGCCGCCAGCCGTCTCTCGGCCGACATCCTCGAGTTCTCCGCCAAGGGATCGAGCGTCACCAAGGGTGAAACCCTGCGCGACACGGCCCGCAACATCGAAGCCATGGGCGTGGACGTGCTCGTGGTGCGGCACCACCTTTCCGGCGCCGCGGTGCAATTGTCCCGCGTGGTGCAGTCGTCGGTGATTAACGCCGGCGACGGCCAGCACGAGCACCCCACGCAGGGCCTGTTGGATATTTACACCATCGCCCGCCGCCTGGGCCGGCATGACTTTGACATGTCGGGCCTGAGCGTGGCGATCGTGGGCGACATCGCGCACAGCCGGGTGGCGCGCTCGAACGTGCACGGGCTCTTGAAACTGGGCGCGCGGGTGATCGTGGTCGGGCCGACGACGCTGTTGCCGCGCGGCTTTGCCGACATGGGTTGCGAGCTCTCGACGGATCTCGACGATGTGCTGCCGCGCGTCGATGTGGTCAACATGCTGCGCGTGCAATTCGAGCGCATGCAGAGCCAGGCGTTCCCCAGCCTGCGCGAGTATGTGACGTTCTTCGGCTTGAACGCACGCCGGCTGGCCAAGGCCCGCAAGGACATCCTGGTCATGCACCCCGGCCCGCTCAACCGCGGCATCGAAATCGATTCCCAGGTCGCCGACGGCCCCAACAGCACCATCCTCGAGCAAGTCACCAACGGCCTGGCGATCCGCATGGCGGCGCTGTTCCTGGTGACGCACGTGGAAAGTGCGAAGTAAAAAAGTGACAAGTAGAAAGTAAAAGTACGAATCGACATCCCCTACGAAGCGCCGCGGCTTGCCGCGTCTTCCGTCCTCAAATCAGAAACTAGAAATCCATGCAATCCCCCGGCTTCCTCCTGATCATCTCCGGCCCCTCGGGCGTGGGTAAAACCACTATCACCCACGAGGTCGAACGCGCCTTAGGCGCCGTCTTCAGCGTTTCGCTCACCACCCGGCCCATCACGCCCAAGGATGTCGAGGGGCGGGACTATTACTTTGTGGACAAGCCGACGTTTGAGGCCAGGCGTGACCGCGGCGAGCTGCTGGAGTGGGCCGAGGTGTTCGGCAATTGCTACGGCACGCCGCGCGGCCCGGTGCAGGACACCATCGCCGCCGGTCGCATCATGATCCTGGAAATCGACGTCGTCGGCGCCATCCAGATCAAGGCCCGCATGCCCGAGGCCTACGCGCTGTTTGTCCTGCCCCCCAGTGAGAACGAACTGCTCCGCCGCCTGCGCTCCCGCAAGCGCGAGGACGAGACCGTCATTCAGCGCCGCTTCGCCAAGGCCAAGAGTGAGATCATCCAGGCCTGGGAGTGCAGCATCTACGACGACTTCATCGTCAACCGCGATTTGGACAAGGCGGTGGCCGAAGCGGTGGATCTGGTGCGGCAGCGAAGGGACCGCTGATGATTCGGCGCTCTGGCGGTACTGCGATGGGGTGATTTCGGAGAGGGGATGGGCTTTGACTTTCGCCGCCGTACACGCCACATTGACGCCATCATGAACTCCACGAATCACGACATCACTGTTCTGGCCGATTATGCCACGGTCTGCGGCGAGAATCCGCTCTGGCATCCGCTCGAGAAGCGCATGTACTGGACCGATATCCCCACGGGGCGGATCTTTTGCTATGACCCGGTCAGCGGCGAGCACGAGCTGTACTGGCAGGAGCAGGGCCGGCAGGTGGGCGGGTTTACGGTGCAAACCGACGGCACGCTGCTGCTCTTCATGGACCGCTGCACCATCGCCGTGATGCGCGACGGCAAGATCGAAAAGACCGTCATCGAGCACCTGCCCGACGAGATTCACACGCGCTTCAATGATGTGATCGCCGATCCGGAAGGCCGCGTGTTCTGCGGCACCATGGCGGTCTCGGCCAAGGGCGATCGCCCGGGCCGGCTGGGCCGGCTCTACCGCCTGGACCGCGATGGGTCGATCCACAAACTGCTCGACGGCATCGGCTGCTCCAACGGCATGGGCTTCACCCCCGACGGCAGGCACCTCTACTACACCGATTCACCCAAGCGCGAAATCTATCTCTTCGACTACGACCGCGCCAGCGGCGCCTTGAGCAACCAGCGCGTGTTCGTCAACAGCCTGGGCGAGGCCGGCGTGCCTGACGGCATGACCGTGGACAGCGCCGGCGACGTGTGGTCGGCACGCTGGGACGGCCACTGCTGCACACGCTACTCCCCCGACGGCAAGGAACAGGAACGCCTGCACTTCCCCGACTCGAAGAAGATCAGCAGCGTGGCCTTCGGCGGCGCGGACCTCCTGGACATGTACTTCACCACCGCCGGCGGCGACAAGAAAGGCGACAACGGCACCGCTGCCGGGGCGCTGCTGCGCATGCGGGCGACGGTGCCCGGCGTCGCCGAGTTCTTCTCGCGCATTACGCTGTGAGGTAATCGCAATCCGGACGCGGCAAAGCCGCGACGCTTCGTAGGGCCAGCGAGGGTGTTATTTCGCCCGGCGGATCACCAGCCGCCAGTCCACCGCGGTGGTATCCGTCGCCTGGCCGGTGACGAATTCCTGCGCCTGGGGCTCCAATTGGATCACGCGCCAGGACATCTGCGGCTCCACCGGCCGGCGCGCCTCGTCGAAGAACTGGAACTTGTACCGCACGGAGACGTAGTCCTCGTCATCCAGCGAGCGCAGCGGCACCACGACGGTCATGGGCCGGTCCTCGCCACGGGTCACCACCGCTTCGCCGTAGCGAATGTCATCGCGCAGGTCTTCGATGACCGTCACCAGCGGGTAGTCCCACCAGGTCGTGGCGTCCGGCCTGCCCGCCGGGGGGGCAGATTCGCAAGCGGTCAGGCAACTCGCCAACGCGCCGGCGAATACGAAACAGAGCGTCAGTCGGATCATGGAAATCTCTGTAAGAGGCTAAGCCGCAATCCGCGTTTATCCGCGTTCATCGGCGGCTACTCTCTCTACTGCTTCAATTCATACTTGGGCATGGCCAGGACCTGGTTGGTGGCGAAGTTGGTGAGCGTGAACTCCATGTAGTACTGATTAGTGTCGCCTCGGCCCGATTCGCGATGGATGCGATAGAAGTCGCCGTTGAGCGCCCAGGCGGTGCGGGCGTCGTAGGGTTCGGGTCCGCCGGCGCCCTGGGTCGTGCCCACTTGCTCGCGTTGGGACAGGGCCTCCATGCGGGCACGGTTCTCCACGAAATTCACCCGCTGCCGCACGTGCGGGCTTTGCAGCAGGCCATGACGGATCCGGCTGCGAACCACTTCAAAATCATTGGACGACACGACGTAGGTCTTGTTGTTGATGTCGCCCATGATGACCGTGGGCTTGTCGCCGTTGCGCAGCCACAGGTCGGGTATCTCGATGAGCTTCTGAGGCAGGTCGGCGGCGACCTGGTCGGCAAACTCGAGCATCGCCGCCGAATAAATCTGCGCCGAGGTCGGCTCGCCCGCTGACGTCTCGGTGGAGTCGACGCGCCCGCGATGCAGCGTGTCAGGCTCGTTGCAGCCGACGAGCAGGAAAGACGCGATCACCAGGACGATATAACTTGCCGCGATTGACAGCATTTTCATGGGTGTGGTCCGGATAGGGGTTTCCACGCCGGCGTGTATCAATGCTCATCCTCAGGACTATATGCCGCCGGCGAGTCCTGAGTTTCGACGGTCTCCTCGGGGCGATCGCCAAAGCGGAATCGCTTGCGCCAGGGCACGCTCATGAGGAAGGACCAGCGCGAGGCCTGGCCCATGATGCGGGTGGGCAGGGTGACGGCCTCGCGGACGTTGGAGTAGAACAGGCCGGTCATGAACTGGAGGGCGGCGCGGGTGCCCACGGCGGTCGGCTCGTGCAGGCCCATCGCCAGCAGCACGGCCACGGCGCGCAACACCGTGGAGACGGCAAAGAGCACGGCATGGTAGGACAGGGTCATGCCGGCAAAGTGGACCACCTCAGTCATGAGGGGCTTAAGTGCGGCGGCGACGAAGATGGCCAGCAGTCCCGAGAGAATGCCGGCGACGGCGACCACCAGCGAGTTGACGGCGACATAGGCGGTGCCGCCGCGGCCGCCGCTGGGCATTTTTCGCGCCGAGGGCCGGTGCGGCGAGGACATGTCCAGGATCAGGTTGAAGTTGGCGACCTCGACGCCGGGCCAGGCAAAGGTGGTCAGGAGCACCGCGCCGTAGCCGAGCCAACTGGTCCAGCCCCAGTTCCAGCCGGTCAGGCCGATGACGATCTGCCACATGCCGCCGCCCCAGTTGATGTCCGCGGCGGCATCCTGGCCCAGGAACAACCAGCCCAGCGAGCCGGTGATCACCATCGTGCCGCAGATGAGCATCACCGGCTTCTTGCCCAGGCGATCCATCAGGCCGCCCCAGATCGGGTAGGCGATCAACTGCATCAGGAGGGGCATGGCGATGATGAGCAGGTTGGCCTGCTTGTTACTCATGCCCACGACGTCAAAGACGTAGAGCCAGACGTACTGGCCGATGAAGGCGACGGCCAGGGTGAGGGTGAAGTTGTAGGCCAGGAAGCGGCGGAAATTGCGGTCCGCCAGGGGCACGCGGAGCATGGCCAGCAAGTCCACGACCTGGCGCTTGGGCGGGGGATGATCGTCGCCGACGCGGCGGAACAACTGGATGTCCAGGGTGCCAAAGAGGCCGGCGATGGCCAGCATGACGCTGGTGACTTTGAGGACGGTGCCGGCGCCGCCGGGCTGGTGTTCGGCGAAGTCCGCCAGGTCCAGCACGTAGCCGATGGCCAGGGTGGTGCACAGGCCGATGGACATGCCGATGCGGTTGCGGATGCCAAAGTACCGGCCGCGCACCTTGCGGGGGATGACATCGGCCATCCAGTTGAACCAGGCGGGTCCCGACGCCGACGCCGCAGTCCAGTTGACAAAGAGCAGGCCGGCCATGACCTGCCAGCGATAGCCGTCGATGCCCGGCACCCAGGGCACCGCCGCGATCAGGCCCCACATCAGCCGATGCAGGGTGGCGGCGATGAGAAAGAAGCGACGGCGATGGCCATAGCGCTCCAGGTAATAGCTGGCGGGAAGCTGGAAGAGCGTGCCGACAAAGGGCAAGGCCGCCAGAACGCCAAACCCCCAGTCGGGCGTGCCCAGGGCCTTGGCGAAGCGCGTCATGGTGGCGCCGTTGATCGTCCACATCCAAAGCGAACCGAACACCCAGGCCTGGATGATGATGCGCAGGTCCCGCCGCACGCGTTGACGACGTATCTCGCCGCCGGTCGTGCCGGCTTCAGTTGGTATCCCGCGACTCATGGGCAATGCATTCCGACAGTGGCGCTATATCCCGGCTCCGGGGCTCCGGGGGGCTATGGGATTCCCATGGTAGCGATGACGGACGACATGACAATACGCCGCCGACGCTGAGCATCAGTGCAGGGCGGTCTGCCCAGAATTGCGGGGCGATGACTTGGCGCCCCCCAAACTCTTGGGCACGCCCGCGCAGGGGCTCGTGCTACCCCACACTGATCGACGCGATGACGATCACCAGCAGCAGCGCCGTGAACAACCCGCCCATGACCAGGCCGAAAATCGCCCGCCCCATGCCGTGCCGATCAGGATGCTTCCGCATGTCCATGATGGCGACGATCGACAGGAACAGGGCGATGGGCGCCGGCAGCAGGAGCACGGCAAACAACCCGGCATACCCCGCGGCAATCGCCCAACCCGAGCGCCCCACTGGCAGGAGCATGCGGATGCCCGCGTCCTGGCCGAGGTTCGGCGCCGGTGGCCGCGGCGGCGGGGCCGTGCCGATGGGCCTGGGCGTCTGGAGTCCGGATGTTGCGTTGGGGGGTGGGACCATGGTGCTATTGTCCAATGTCCCACGTCCAACGTCCAGTGTGAAAAGCCCGGTACCGGACGCTTGGCGGACTCAGCGTCGGCGTGTGGCACTCCCACCCCCGGCCGCCTGTCTCCGTTCTTCACCCCTTCCCGCGCTGCCACTTCCAGTTGACGTCCGGGTCCTTGCTGAACGTCCCGGCCGCCTGGTGGATGCAGTCGAGGCAGATCACTGCCAGCAGGTTCGATCCTTCCGGGCGCGGCGAATTCCGGGGGGGCGCCCAGGCGTGCGTGTCGGCACGCAACTCACGCAGGCACATCGTGCAGGCAAATCGCTCGCCGTGCTCGCGTTCCTGCTCTAACGCCGTCTTGAGACAGTCCAGGCAGATGACCGAGCCGTGATGGCCCTCGATCATCGTCTTGACCTGGTCCCAATCGGTGCCGCAGAAATCGCAACTGATAATGACGCCGTCGGATTCGTGTCGCTGCATAGGGGGGCACGTTAAGAGTGAAGGGTCGAAAGTGCAAAGCACAGGTCAGATCCGCGTCCACAGCCCCACTGAAGTGGGGCCGCTTCCACGCCTCACTTCACAAAGATCAGTTCCACGTCCATGTCGAACTCCCCGTCGATCTCCTCCAGCCGCTTGCCGCTGGCCTTCCATTTGTACAAGCTGGCGAGGATCGGGCCGTCCCAGTTTTCGTAGCCCGTGCCCTTGACGAAACGCGCGGCGATCACCTGGCCCTGCCGATCGAAGGTGAGCTTCACCGATGGGTTTTGCGGAATGATCGTGGACTGAGCGATCACGCTGATGCGCGGCACGGCCGGCTTGATCTCGATGCCCTGGCCGGTAATCACACGGCCGGGCACCACCTTGATCGGACCGTCGGGCGTCAGGCTCACCGGTGGACTCTCGCGATCGGAGCGCGGCGACGAGGTCGGCTTGGGCTGCGGATTGGACGAGCCGGCGGCGTGGGTGTCGGCTTGACGATCATCGCCCTGGCGCGCGGCGGGCTGGGGTGGCGAGGGCTGCGGCGACGGCGGCGCCTCCTGCTCTTGCACCGCCTGCGGCAAGGGCGGAGTCGGCCGCGGCGCGGCTAGCGCTAACTGCTCGCCTTGAGCCGGTGATTCAGGCTCCTGGGTCGATGGCGGGGTGCCGGCCTGGCGCGGCTCGGGGCGATCTTCGCGGGACTTCTCATCGCCGCGGGGCGCCTGCTTCTGCTCCTTGACCTCGGGCTGGGCCTTCTGGGCCGCTAGCGAATCCTGCACCGGGTCGGGCGCCATCGCCAGTTCGGCCTCGGGGATCGGGGGCGTGCCGGTCAGTGTGGCGGGTGGCGACACCGCGGGCCGGGCAAGCTGCGTTTCGGTGGTTTCTCTATCGGTGGCTTGCGGATCGCGCGGGCCCGGGAGCATATCCGGTAATCCCCGCGGCGGCAGCGGCGCGGCGCGGGCCTGCTGAGGTTGCTCGGCCTCGGGCATGGGGGGATGGTCGGGCGTGGGGGGAAGCGCAACTGGTCTGGTCGGCTGGGGCATGGCAACGGCAACGGCGGGCGACGGCCGCGAGTCTTGTGGATGGCCCTGCACCTGCCGCATCGCCTCGTCATGGGCCTTGCCCTGGTCGGGCGAGGCGTCGGCGCGGGCCGGCGCCTGCGGCGTCGGCTGCGCCTGCGCCTGCACCGCCGGTTGCTCGTTGTCCGCCTCCGGGGCGATCAGCTTCTGGAAGTCCTCATAGGGAATCCACGAGGCGGTGATGATCGGGTCGCCATCGTCCTTGCCGACGGGGATGGTCTGCTTCTGCGGCTCGGGCGGCGGCGGGGTCTGGGCGGGCAACGGCGTGGGCGGGGGGGGCAAAGCCGGCGCTTGCTTTTCCACGGGTTTGGGCACAGGCGGCGGTTGTTGTGCCGCATCGCGCATGGACAGCGCGGCTGCATAACCGGGCGACGGCGCCGTGGGCGACCCCGTCAGTGTGGCGGCCATGCCCAGCACCGCCATCAGCAGCATAAGGATAGGCGCCGCCAGCACGTGCAGACACAGCGACGCGGCCAGGCCCACGATCAGGGGCAGAATGGGTTCACGCGGATTCACGGCGGTCACCCGGGATTGTATGCGGCAGCCCCGCTTAAGCGGGGCTGCCCACGCGTGTCTGATGCACCAATTTCACTTGGCGATCTTGCTGAAATTGTCGAAGCTGAGCTTGGCCGACTTCATCGGGTCGCCGTCGATCCAGCCGCCGTCCTGCTCGATGACGTAGTAGCGAACGCCCACCGAGGGCGCCGCGGCGACAATTTCCTTGAAGTTGAGCACACCGGTGCCGACCTCGGCAAAGCCGCGGTTGGGTCCCTTTTCCATGTCCTTGATGTGCAGCACGGGAACGCGTCCGGCCAGTTTGCGCATGTACGCCACCGGGTCCTCGTTGCCGTGTTGCACCCAGTACACATCCAGTTCCGAGCCCACGAGCTTGGGGTCGGTCTGGCCAAAGAGAATGTCCATGCCGCGCTGGCCCTGCTCGAGCATCTGGAACTCGAAGCTGTGGTTGTGGTAGCCCAGCTCCATGCCGGCGTCGGCGGCCTGCTTGCCGGCGTTGTTCAAAATGGCGGCGGCCTCGCGATAGCCCTTGAGCGTGCGAAAGTTGTCGCCCAGGTATGGGCAGACGATCAAGTCGTAGCCCAGCACCTTGGCGTCGGCGATGGCGCCGGCCATGTTGTCGCGCAACTGGTCCACCGGCACGTGGGCACTGGTGATCTTCAGGCCCAGCTTGTCGCAGATCTTGCGAGCTTCGGCGGGCGTCTTGCCGTATAGCCCCGCCAGCTCGACATTCTTATAGCCGATGGCCGCCACGCGCGCAAGGCCTTCTTCCAGGCCGTTCTTCAGCACGTCGCGCACGGTGTAAAGCTGGAGGCCGATGGGAATAGTCATGGCGTTTGCTCCGTAGATTGCCGGGCCATTCTGGCCCGATCGCGGCTTGGCCGCACCTTGGGGAAAAGAGATTGTCGTGTTTTTTGCGCCGCCTGTAAAGCCGAGCGATTGTGATAGAATTACCTCACCCTCTTCAAGCCCCTTGTATGGAGCCACGCCAGGGATGGCCAGCTCGTCCAATCAGTTCGTTCACCTGCACGTTCACAGTCAGTACAGCCTGCTCGACGGCGCCTGCCGCACCGCCGCGCTGGTCAGCCGCGCCAAAGCTCTGGGCCAGTCGGCGGTGGCGATCACGGACCATGGCTGCCTCTTTGGCGTCATCGACTTCTACCAGAAGGCCGTGGACCAGGGCATCAAGCCCATCATCGGCATCGAAGCCTACATGGCCGCCGGCTCACGACGCGACCGCACCTCCACCGGCGTCAAGGACGGCGGCTATCACCTGCTCCTGTTGGCGGAAAACCTCACCGGCTACCAGAACCTGCTCAAGCTCGGCTCCATCGCCTACACCGAGGGCTACTACTACAAGCCACGCATCGACAAGGAAGTGCTCCAGGCCCATCGCGAAGGGCTCATCGCCACCAGTGCTTGTCTCGGCGGCGAGATTCCCTCGGCCCTGCTGGCGGACAACCGCAAACGCGCCAAGGAAATCGCCCAGCAGTACCTGGAGGTCTTCGGCGCCAACCACTTCTTCATCGAGCTGCAAAAGCACATCCGCGAACAGGACCAGGTGAACCCCGAGCTGATGGACCTGGCGGATCGCCTGGGCATCGGCACGGTGGCGACCAACGACGTGCACTTCCTCATGGCTGACGATCACGCGCCGCACGACGCCCTCTGCTGCATCGCCACGGGCAAGTTGCTCTCCGATGAATCGCGGATGAAGTACCCGACGCAGTTGTACCTGCGCTCCGGCGAGGAAATGTACGCCGCGATGGATCACCCCAAATGGCAGGCGGCGTGTGAGAATACGCTGACCATCGCGGCGCGGTGCAACGTCGAGTTGAATTTCAAGGCGAATCACGCCCCGGTGGTGAAGATCCAACGCACGGACGATGCCAGCCGCTTGCGGCTTCGCGCAGACACCGGTAAAGACCAGGACAGCGGAACACCGGACGCCGGCGCGAAGCCGCAAGCGGCTATGGGCTCCACCGAGTGGTTCACCGACTTCTGTTCGCAGTTTCAGCTCAAGCCCTTCGATGAACATCACGACCGCGACTTGACCAAGGGCCAGCTCAAGGCCGCCTGCGATAGCGCCCTACGCGAGCTGACCGAGGCCGGCGCCATCTGGCGCTACGGCAAGGACGGCATTACCGAGGTGTATCGCCAGCGCATCGAGCGCGAACTCAAAGTGCTGGCAGACAAGAGCATCTCGGCGTACTTCCTGATCGTGTGGGACTTCGTAAACGAGGCTCACCGCCGCGGCATTCCCGCCAACGCCAGAGGCTCCGGCGTCGCCACCATGGTGGGCTATTGCCTGGGCATGTCCAACGCCTGCCCGGTCAGATACGGCCTGCTGTTCGAGCGCTTCACCGACCCCGACCGCTCGGAATACCCCGACATCGACATCGACATCTGCCAGGACGGCCGGCAGGAGATCATCGAGTACGTGCGGCAGAAATACGGCCACGTGGCCCAGATCATCACCTTCGGGTCGCTCAAGGCGCGGGCGGCGCTGCGCGACGTGGGCCGGGTGCTCAACGTGCCCTTGCCCGAAGTGGACAAAATCTGCAAGCTCGTGGGCGACGGCCTGGGCACCACCATCGGCCAGGCGCTCAAGCAGGAGCCCGACCTTCAGCAGCTTTACCGCGACAACCCGGTGCATCGCCAGATGATCGACACGGCCCAGCGCATCGAGGGCCTGTCGCGCCATGCGGGCGTGCATGCCGCCGGGGTCATCGTCGCCACCCAGCCGCTGGACAACATCGTGCCCCTGGCGATCAGCCGGCAGGGCGAGCGCGACCAGGTCATCACGCAATGGGACGGCCCGACGTGCGAAAAAGTCGGCCTGCTCAAGATGGACTTCCTGGGCCTGCGCACGCTGTCGATCATCGAACGCGCCAAACAACTCATCCGCGCCACGCTGGCACCGGAAGCGATTGGCAGCACGGTCAGCGCAAATCCGAAATCCGAAATCCGAAATCCGAAATCTGACTCTGATCCTCTCGACCTCGACCGCCTGACCTACGACGACCAGCAAGTCCTGGACCTCTTCCGCCGCGGGGAAACCGCCGGCGTGTTCCAGTTTGAATCCGGCGGCATGCGCAACCTGCTGGTGGCGATGAAGCCCGACCGCCTCGAGGACCTGATCGCCGCCAACGCCTTGTTCCGGCCTGGGCCGATGGACCTGATCCCCGACTACTGCGACCGCAAGCATGGCCGCAAGCAGGTGCCCGCGGCGCACCCGATCGTCGAGGAGTTCACCCGCGAAACGCATGGCATCATGGTCTACCAGGAACAGGTCATGCAGATCGTGCACGGCCTGGGCGGCATCCCGCTCCGCGCCGCCTACACCCTGATCAAGAACATCAGCAAGAAGAAGCAGAAAGACATCGACGCGGTGCGCCCGACCTTCGTGCAGGGCGCCGAGGAGAAGGGCCTGACCCGCAAGGAGGCCGACGACCTCTTCGAGTTGATCCTCAAGTTCGCCGGCTACGGCTTTAACAAGTCGCACTCCACCGGCTACGCGATCATCGCCTACCAGACCGCGTACCTCAAGACCTACTTCCCCGTGCAGTACATGGCGGCGGTGCTCACCTACGAATCGGTCAGCACTGAAAAGGTCGTCGAATACTGCGACGAGTGCCGGCGTGTCTTACGTCCCAATGGTGTGCGCGGCGTTGAAGTCAAAGCGCCGGACATCAATCTCAGCGACGTGGCGTTCACCGTCGTCTTCGATAAGGGCGAGCCCCCGGAGCCGCATGACCCCAACCATGGGCACATCCGCTTCGGCCTGTCAGCGGTCAAAGGCGTGGGTGACAAGGCCATCGGCGCCATCATCGACGCCCGCAAGAAGGAAGGCCCCTTCAAGAGCCTCTACGACTTTGCCGAGCGCGTCCCGCTGGGCAGCGTGAACCGCGCCACCATCGACGCCCTGATCAAGTGCGGCGCCTTTGACTCCGTGCATGGCCAGGATCAGCGTGCGGCGATGATCGAGGCCCTGGACAGCGCCATCGCCGCCGGCCAACGCGCCGCCGCCGATCGAGATTCAGGCCAACTGAACATGTTCGGCCTCGCCGGCGCCTCCCCTTCCGATAAATCCGAAATCCGAAGTCCGAAATCCGAAATCACCCTCTCCCGCACCGCACCATGGTCCGGCCACGACCAACTCGCCTTCGAGAAAGGCGTCTTGGGCTTCTACCTCTCCAGTCACCCCCTGGACCAGCATCGAGACACGATTCGCCGCTTCGCCAACGCCAACTGCGGCGATGTGGATCGCCTGGCGGCGGAGGTCGAAGTCGTGCTCGGCGGCATGCTCACCCGCGTGCGCAACACCGTGGTCAAGAACGGCAAGAGCGCGGGATCCAAAATGGCCATGATCACCATCGAGGACCACACCGGCCCCATCGAGGGCGTGGTCTTCTCCGACGCCTACGCCACCTTCAAGGACCTGATCGTGCAGGATGCCATGGTCTTCCTGCGCGGCCGAATCGACCGCAAACGCGAGCGACCCAGCGTGGTCGTCAACCAGGTCTACCGCATCGACGAAGCGGCGGCACAACTGACGCAAGCCGTGAAGATCGTGCTGCGTGATGACTCCCCTCTCCCCCGGGGAGAGGGTGGCCAAGGCTTTGCGAGGCCGGGTGAGGGGAGCCACGGCGTAGCGCAACTCACGAATGAGCACAGCGTCACCCGCGACGACCTGATGCGCTTGAAAGAACTCCTCCGCGTCGCCGCCACCGGCAACGGCAATCGCCGCGCCACGGTCGTGCTGGAAGTGCATCAAGCCGAGCAGGTCATCCAGCTACGCCTCAACAACGCCCGCATCGCGGTGGAAAGTGACTTCCCGCAGCGTGTCGCCCGCGTACTGCATCACGAAAGCGACCAACCGTGCTGCGAACTCCAAGGCCCGCCGCGATTGCTCGGCCGCGCCACCGCCAATGTGCTGCACAATGACAGTGCTCCGCGGCAACGGCTGGAGCGCCAGAGCGCCTCTGCTCCTGAAGAATTCTGCGCGTCGATTGATCGGTACTGAAACCAAGCCCCCCCATGCCACGTCTTGTGGGCTTGCCGGGGATAGCACGACACCATACGCCGGGGCCGAGACGGCCCGGCTCGCTGGCGCTCACCCGCTTTTCAGGTCACGCCTTAGCCATCTTCCGCAGCACCGTGTGCAGGATGCCGCCGTTGCGGTAGTACTGCACTTCCACCGGCGTGTCGATGCGGCAGAGCACGGCAAATTCCTTCTTCTTGCCGCTCTTGGGATCGGTCGCGGTGACCTTCACTTCCTGGCGCGGTTTGACGTGGTCGTCCACGTGGATGGTGAAGACCTCCTGGCCGGTCAAGCCCAGTTTCTCGCGGTTTTCGCCTTCCTTGAACGTCAGCGGCAGCACGCCCATGCCGACTAAGTTCGAGCGGTGGATGCGCTCGAAGCTCTCGGCGATGACGGCGCGGGCGCCTAAGAGGAACGTGCCCTTGGCGGCCCAGTCGCGCGAGCTGCCCATGCCGTAGTCCTTGCCCGCCAGTACGATCGTGGTCGTGTGCGACGCCTGGTACTTCATGGCGGCGTCGTAGATCGGCATGACCTGGCCGGCCTCGGTCGTACCAGACGCTTTGCTTCGCTCAGCGTCGGCGCCACCGGCGTTGCCCAGATACGTCGTCACGCCGCCTTCGGTGCCGGGCGCCAGCAGGTTGCGCACGCGGATGTTGGCGAACGTGCCGCGGGTCATCACCCGGTCGTTGCCGCGCCGGGCGCCGTAGCTGTTGAACATGGCCGCGGTCACGCCGTGCTCCATCAGGTACTTGCCCGCCGGTGAATCCTTCTTGATCGAGCCGGCGGGACTGATGTGATCGGTGGTCACGCTGTCGCCGACCATCACCAGCACGCGGGCGTTCTCGATGGGCTTGATCGCCTCGGGCTGGGGCGCCATATCGACGAAGAACGGCGGCTCCTGCACGTAGGTGGACTTGGCGTCCCAGGCATACAGCTCGCCGGTGGCGGTGTCGATCGCCCGCCATTCCGCCGAGCCCTTGAACACATCGGCATACTGACCCTCGAAATCCGCGCGGCTAAGACTGTGGGCGACGGTCTTGGCCACCTCTTCCTGGCTGGGCCAGATGTCCTTGAGGTATACGTCCTTGCCGTCCTGGTCCTGGCCGATCGGCTCGGTGGTCAGGTCGATATTGGTCGTGCCGGCGATGGCGTAGGCGACGACCAGAGGCGGCGACGCCAGGTAGTTGGCCTTCACATCGGGGTTGATGCGGCCCTCGAAGTTGCGGTTGCCGCTGAGCACCGAGCAGGCGACCAGGTCGTGCGCCCCGATGGCTTTGGAGATCGCTTCCGGCAGCGGGCCGGAGTTGCCGATGCAGGTCGTGCAGCCGTAGCCCACGAGGTTGAAGCCCAGGGCGTCCAGGTCTTCGGTCAGGCCCGCCTTGTTGTAGTACTCGGTAACGACCTTGGAGCCGGGGGCGAGGCTGGTCTTGACCCAGGGCTTTCGCGTCAGCCCGCGGGCGCGGGCCTTGCGCGCCACCAGGCCGGCGGCGACCATCACGTCCGGGTTGCTCGTGTTGGTGCAACTGGTGATGGCGGCGATGACCACGGCCCCGTGCTTAAGCTTGAACTTCTGGCCGTCGAGTTCGACGTCCACGCCGGAGAAGCCCAGGTCCACCGGGGGCGGCGCCTCGGCCACGGCGGTCGCGGCCGAACTGTGACCACTGGCGGGGACCGGTTGATTGCCCGCCTGATTTCCCGGGTTGCCGCCCTCTTCCGTCCACCCGCCCACCGGGTTGTTCACCAGCGTCGTGTCGTTCTTGGCGAAGGTCTTCTTGAGCGCATCGATCCAGGTGGACTTCATCGCCGACAGCGCGATGCGGTCCTGCGGGCGCTTGGGCCCGGCAAGGCAAGGCTCGACGCTGTCCATGTCCAACTCCAGCGTGGTCGAGTACTGGATCTTGCGCGCATCGTCGCGCCACAGGCCCTGGGCCTTGCAGTATTGCTCGACGGTCTTAATCAGCTTCTGGTCGCGCCCGGTCAGGTGCATGTACTTAAGCGTTTGCTCATCGACAGGGAAGAAGCCGCAGGTCGCGCCATACTCGGGCGCCATGTTGGCGATGGTGGCCCGATTGGCCAGCGGCATATCCGCCAAGCCCGGCCCGTAAAATTCGACGAACTTGCCCACCACCCCGAGCTTGCGCAGCATCTGGGTGATGACCAGCACCAGGTCGGTGGCGGTGGCGCCCTGGCGCAGCTTGCCGATGAGCTTCATGCCCACGACTTCGGGCGGGAGCATGTAGTAGGGCTGGCCGAGCATCACGGCCTCGGCCTCGATGCCGCCCACGCCCCAGCCCAGCACGCCCAGGCCGTTGATCATCGTCGTGTGGCTGTCGGTGCCCACCAGCGAATCGGGGTAGAGCACGCCGTCCTTTTCCCACACCACCTTGGCCAGGTACTCCAGGTTCACCTGGTGCACGATGCCCGTGGCCGGCGGCACCGCCCGGAAGTTGTCGAACGACTGTTGCGCCCACTTGAGCAGCGTGTATCGCTCGTGATTGCGCTCGAATTCAAGCTGCGAGTTGATCGTCAGGGCCGCGCCGGAGGCAAACGCATCGACCTGCACCGAGTGATCGATCACCAGGTCGCAGGGCACCAGGGGGTTGACCTTGGCGGCGGCTTTCTTGTCGCCGGTCATGCGGACCATGGCTTGGCGCATGGCCGCCAGATCGACCACGCAGGGCACGCCGGTGAAGTCCTGGAGCACGACCCGGCCGGGCATGAAGGGCACTTCCTCGTGGCCGACTTTTTTCGCGTCGTAGGCCGCCAGCGCCCGCACCGCATCTTCGGTGACGATAAAGCCGTCCACGTTGCGCAGGCACGACTCCAGCAGCACCTTGATTGTGTAAGGCAGATGATCGACATGAGGGAATTCGCGCGCCAGCGCATCAAGGCGATAGATCGTCTTTTTCCCCATCGCGGTGTCGAGCATCTGGCGTGCTTCAAACGGATTGTTGACCGAGGCGCTGTCGGGCATGATCGTGCTTCCTTGATGGCGTTGCGGCTATGACGACCGAGTTTCATATGGTAGCAGAGCGCCGCGCCAGGTCAGAGCCGCGCGGCGTAAGCCCACGGTTGGCGGTCCAAGTCAGAGCCGCGCGGCGTAAGTCCGCGGTTGGCGGTCCAGGTCAGAGCCGCGCGGCGTAAGCCCGCGGTTGGACGCCTGGGGAGGCCCGTCCGCGGGCTTACGCCGCGCGGCTCTGATTCGTTCAAAGTCCGCGGGCTTACGCCGCGCGGCTCTGAAGATCTGGCCACGTTCAGCGCCCGTTGCGGGCCGTGCCGTCCAGGCCTTGCATCAGGTCGCGGTATTCGCGCAGGCCCGGGACGTGGCGCGGCTGGAGGCGCAGGAGATGCTCGTAATGCGCCAGCGCCTGGTGCAGGTTGCCGCGGCGGATTTCCAGCCGCGCCAGGCTGTAGATCGTCTGCGGATCGTCCGGCGCCTGGCACACGGCCTTCTTCAAATGCGCCTGGGCCGCGTCCAGTTCGCCGCGCTGCAGCGCCATGGTCGCCAACTGGTTCAAGGCATCGACATCGTCGGGCGCCAGGTTCAGGAGTTGACGATACTGGGCCTCGGCTCGGCCGGGCTGGCCCTCCAGCAACAGCGCCACCGCCAGTTGCCGCCGCGCTTGGCGCGACTGGGGCCGATAGTCCGCCACGCGCTCCAGCCAGAACAGCGCCGAGCGGGTGTCCGAAGCGTCCATCAGCGCCGCGGCGTACTGGTACTGCGCCACGGGATTGCCCAGTTGCCGCTTCAAGTCCGCCAGGCGCAGGCTCGCCATGTCTTTGGCGGCCTGGTTGTGCACAAAGACCACCACGACCATGACCACCACGCCCAGGGCCACGGGGATGATCGCCAGGGCCCGGCGGCGCAGCGAGCCGGCCACCAGGTGATCCAGAAACGACGCCAGCACCATCACCGCCGCCAGCGTGAACGGCGGCATGAATCGGTTGGCGCAGTAGATCGGCCCGGGCAGGATCAGGTTGCTCGCCAGCAGGTAGTAGCCCAGCCCCAGCGTCATCGGGATCGCCATCCACTGCCGCTGTCGCAGCCACACCACCAGGGCGATGACGCTGGCGACGATCACCATCAGGCCGACGAGCGTGGAGGCACTGGTCCACCCGGGCAGCGTGCCGGGGATGGTGCCAAAGGACAGGTCGGGCGCGAAGAGCTGCTTGGTGTAATAGCCGGCGCGGGAGATGGCCGGCGCCAGGCGCTCAAGAAAGCCCATGCTCAAGAGCGGATTGGTGGTCAGGTCGAGATTGGGATCGGTCAGGGGACGTTGCCAGCCGATGGCGGCGGTGCGGCCCAGGGCATAGAGCAGCAGAGGCGCACCCAGCAGCGTGGCCGTGGCCAGATGCACGCGGCGCGGCGTCTCTTCCGCCGGCGTGTGCGTGTGCACAAAATGCAGCCACCACGCCCGGCCCTGGCCGCAGTCGCGCGGCAGGTACGCCTGCACCAACGCCAAGGGCGCCAGCAGCAAACCCATCGTGTCCGACCCCACCGCCAGAAGCGCAAAGAGAAACGCCGCCAGCATTCGCCCCTGCGTCCATCGGCCGTGGTAGATCGCCCAACTCTGCTGCCAGGCGAAGCCCACGATGCCCAGCATGGCCAGCAGTTGCGCCCGGCCGACGATCAGGTTGATCGACTCGTAGTTGGTGGGATGGGCGACTAAGAGGAAGGCCGCCAGCCAGGCGACGGCACTGTTGACGTAGCGGGAGAGCCACAGGGCGGTGATCCAGCCGATGCAGGCCAGGATGAGCACATTGACGACGCGATAGGCGGGCGGGCCGACGGGACCGGCGACGGTGGCATTGAGCAGATACGACGCGGTGACGATGGGCCGGTATTGCTGCGCGCCCATGGATTCCCCGGCGCCCGCGTCGCTGCGCCAGAGCCAGGCCAACGGCTGGTCGATCGACATGCCGGGAACCAATTCGGGGGCAACGCTGGGGGGCGCCCCGGGGGCGGGGGGCACACCGGGGGCGGGGGCCAATCCGGGGGCGCCCAGCAGCACGTGTTGGTCTTCGGTCAGGAACGGGTTCTGGAGCGCATTGGAGTACATCGCCGCGACCACGACCAGCATGGCCACGGGCAGGTAGATGCGCAGCGCCAGATTTGAACTGCTCCGTTTCATAGGGGCAAAGCCGACGACGGCGATACCGTCGTGTAGGCCACGAACTCCCTGGTTATCGCCCCATTAAGCATCGGTCAAATGGACCGCATGGTCGAGTCTGCCTTCCTTCCAAAGAGGGAACAGGGATGGACATGATAAACATGATTAATGGATGCTAAGCCGCAAGCGGCTTGCTCCATCAAAAATCAATCATGTCCATCATGTCCATCCCTGTTCCCTCTTCTTTTCCTAATCCGTGTTCATCCGTGTTACCTCTTCAACACCACGCCCACCTTCGGACAGCGCTCTACCAGCGGGCAGGTTTCGCACGCCGGCTTGCGCGCCGTGCAGATGCGCCGGCCATGGAAGATCAGCAGATGCGCCCACAGCGTCCAGCGCGAGCGCTCCAGCATCACCATCAATTCCTGCTCGATCTTCTTCGGATCCATCATTCTGGTCAGGCCCATGCGCCGCGACAGGCGCTGCACGTGCGTGTCCACCACCACGCCTTCGCTCTTGCCAAAGGCATTGCCCAGCACCACGTTGGCCGTCTTCCGCGCCACACCCGGAAGTTCGAGCAGCTCATCCATCGTGTCGGGCACGCGCCCGCCGTGCTTCTCCACGATCAGCCGGCTGGCGCCCTGGATCGCCTTGGCCTTGTTGCGAAAAAAGCCCGTGCTCTTGATCGCGTTCTCGATGTCCGTCAGCTTGGCGGCCACAAACGCCTTGGGCGAGGGGAACTGCGCAAACAGGCCGGGCGTGACCATATTCACGCGCACGTCCGTGCACTGGGCCGAGAGGATCGTCGCCACCAGCAGCTCGAACGGGTTGCCGTGCACCAGCGCGCAATGGGCATCCGGATACTGCTTCACCAGCCGGTCGTAATACCACGCGGCGAGCTCACGCCTGGCGGCGCGACTCCGCGGCACCGAAGGATGCACAAGCTTTGAGGCTACCATGCGCTAACCCCCAATCCTCAAGCCAGTCTACCGTAAAATGCCGCCATGCCTCGCCTTTCACTCATCGCCCTGATCCTGGCCACCGTCGCCCTCCCCACCGGCGCCGCCGACACCCTTAGCATCCCCATCGCCCGCGATACCTGGGTCTCGGACTACCACGATGACAAGAACGATGAACGCCACGGCAACAACGGCGGCGACACCCGCCTCAAAACCAAGGGCAGCCAGGAACTGGTCCTGCTCGACATCGACCCGGCCCAGATCGCACAAACCAAGCGGGTCATCACCCACGTCACGCTGCACCTGCACACGCGCGGCGATCAACCGCAACGCCGCGTCACCGTCTCCACGCTCGCCACCCCCTGGAACGAAGGCACCGCCCGCGGGTACGCGCCGCAGGCCGGCAGCGCCACCTTCAACCAGGCGATGCGTGGCCAGCGCGACTGGGCCTATCCCCAGGGTGACCTCACCACCGCATCGCTGGGTCAGGGTCACACGATCTGGAGTTTCGCCGACGCCACTGGCCCCGACGCCGCCGGCTGGCAGACCATTCGCGTCGAGCCGCGCGTGCTGGCCGCACGCCTCGCCGGCATCAGCCAGGGGTTCGTCGTCATGGACGACACCGGCTCGGAATACCAGCGTGACGGCGAAAAGTTCACCTACCACCTCTTTCCCAACCGCTGGCTCGACAGCCGCGAGTCGGGCCGCAACACCGCGCCCTATTTCACGGTGACGCTGGGTGATCGCGACGACCAACCCCCGCTGGCGGTCACGGATATGGCATTCAGCACCCAAGCCCGGCCATGCGAGTCCTCTCGCTTGGCCGGGATCGATCGCCCGCCGCTTGAACCCTTGCCCCCAAGCCAGGCGATCATCTCCTGGCTCACGCCGCGCGACCACGGCCCGGCGGGCACCCTGGGTTTCCACGTGATGCTCACGCGGCACCGTGACGTAAAGAAGATGGATGTGCCGCGTTACCTGATCCCCATGGCCGGCCAACCCGGCCAACCCGGTCCATCCGGGGGGCGCGTGACCCTGCACCTGCGCGACATGGACCTGCGGCCGGGCGAGGCGGTCACGCTCGCCATCGCCGCCGTCGATGCCGTGGGCAACATCGGCCCGGCGGCCACGGTGCAGGGCCGCGTGTCGGACCACGCCGCGCCGCAACTGCCGCCCGCCCCGGCACAGCCATTCACTCAACAAGCTCCCCTGCCCACCTTCGCCGGCCTCAAGATCGCCATCATCGACCCGCTGGACAAGGTTCAACCCATCACCGGCAAGCTGATTCCCGCGCACGAGCCGGGTTACCTCGCCGCCAATCACCTCTGGTCCGCCAAGGATCGCGTGATCCGCCTCTATGCCGCCCGTAACGAATTCGTTGCCTTCCAACTGCTGTTGGAAGGCGAGGCAAATGACCTGCAAATCGACCTCAAATCGCCGTGGCAAAACGCCGCGAATCTGCCCGCCGGCGCCGCCGGCCTGATGCGACTGGCATACGTTGACACCGATGCCGGCCCGCTGCCCGATCCGCTTGTACCCGTCGTTGCCGCCATCGCAGTTCCCAACAAGGGCCATCGCTTTGCCGCCTTTCTTGCCGACCTCTATGTACCGCACGACGCCAAGCCCGGCGTGCATCGCGGCAGCCTTGTGCTCACGCACGATCAGCAGCGACTGGAGATTCCCATCGAGCTGCACGTGTGGCCCTTCACCCTGCCCGATCGTCTGTCGTTCCTGCCGGAGATGAACTGCTACGGCTTACCATCTCCGCCGCTCGAGGTGGCGTACTATCGGCTGGCACACGTGCACCGCACGTGCCTCAATCGCCTGCCCTACAACTGGCGCGGCCAGGTGCACGACCTGGCGCCCAAGTGGGACGGCCAACGCTTCGACTGGACCGACTACAACAAGCGATTCGGCCCGCTGGTCGACGGCTCGGCGTTCGCCGACCTGCCCCGCGCAAGCATGCCCGTCGATGTGTTCTACCTGCCGCTCAATGAAAACTGGCCGATGGACATCGAGCGCGGCTTCGGCGGGGGGTACTGGCCCGAAAATGCCCTGACACCGGAGTATCGCCAGCAATTCGTTTCGGCGGTCCGCCAGTTCGCCCTGCATTTTGCGCAGAAGAATTGGACGCGAACGCAGGCTGAGTTCTATCTCAACGGCAAGGTCTACAATAAGCGTCCCGGCTGGAGCAGGGCATCGTCGCCATGGGTCTTTGACGAGCCGGTGAACACGCAGGATTTCTGGGCCTTACGCTGGTATGGCCAGGCGTTCAAGGAAGGCGCCGACCCCCTCTCCCTTGGGGAGAGGGCTGGGGTGAGGGCGCCACCAGATGACGCGCAGCCACCGGAAAACACGAAAGCACCGGGTGGACGTGCATCCGATGGATTGAGTCCCAGTTCACCCCGCGCTACGCCCCACGCACCCTCACCCGGCCTCGAAGACTCGGCCACCCTCTCCCAGGGGGAGAGGGGGCTCGTCTTCCGCGCCGACATCTCCCGCCCGCAATGGCAACGCGACATCCTCGACGAGGTCCTGGACGTCAACGTCGTCGGCGGCGCCTTCCGCCAGCACCGCCGCACCGTGAGGGATCGCGCCGCCCGTCACCCGCAACTGGTCATCAACTACGGCAGCGCCAACCCGATCGCCGAATCCAATGTGCAGCCCGCCGCCTGGTGCCTCGAAGCCTGGAGCCTGGGCGCCGACGGCGTGCTGCCCTGGCAAACCGTCGGCAACGAGCAATCCTGGCAGAAGGCCGACACGCTGTCGCTTTTCTATCCGCCGCGCGATGAAATCAAGCACCCGCTGCCGAGCATTCGCCTCAAAGCCTTTCGCCGCGGGCAGCAGGATGTCGAGTACCTGACACTGCTGATGAAAGCCACGCGCCAGCCGCGCTGGGCGGTGGCGCAGGCGCTGCATGATGCCCAAAAGCTCGACGGTCGCACGCCCGGCGCCGATCCCGATGTCGCCCAGGCCCCGCGCTTCGACGGCATCGATCCCGCGGCCCTCTGGCAGCTGCGCCTGCGCGTCGCGGCGATGATCCAGCAGGCGGATCGCTGATCTGCTCTTTTTGAAAACGCCCTGTAACTCAACTGGACATTCCCCACCGCTTGCACTACAACCACCCGACGTGAGGGATCGGCCCGTGGGAGGGTGCGACCCATCTGAGGTTCACACAACCGCATCACTCAAGGAGATCGACTATGGCGATGTTCATCGGCGAGGCATTGGTCGGCGAAGGCAACGAGGTGGCGCACATTGATCTGCTCATCGGCGACAAGGCCGGGCCTGTCGGCGCGGCGTTCGCCAATGCCCTCGCCGACCAGAAGGCCGGCCACTCCAACCTGCTGGCGGTGCTGGCGCCCAACCTGGCGGTCAAGCCCGCCACCGTGCTCATCACCAAGGTCACCATCAAGGGCGCCCGCCAGGCGGTGCAGATGTTCGGCCCGGCGCAGGCCGCCGTCGCCAAGGCCGTGGCCGACTCCGTCGCCGAGGGCGTGATCCCCAAGGACAAGTGCGAAGACTATGTGATCATCTGCGGCGTGTTCATCCACTGGGAGGCCGCCGACGACACCAAGATCTACAACTACAACTACGAGGCCGCCAAGCTCTCGATCGCCCGCGCGCTGAAGAACGAGCCCAGCGCGCAGGAAATGATCAGCAAGAAGGACTCGGCCAAGCACCCGTTTAGCCCCAAGTAGGGTCGCCACGCCGGCCGCAGTTGCACGCGCGCTAAAGCCAGGGGATCCGCCGCGGGTCCCCTGGCTTTATTGTCTTACAGCCTGCCCAGCAGCAGCAGGATGACGATGATCAGCAGCACCAGCCCCAAGCCGCCGGCGGGGTAGGCGCCCCACTGTCGGCTGTAGGGGTAGACCGGCAGCGCGCCCAGCAGTAACAGGATCAAGACGATGATGAGAATGGTGCCTAGCATGGTGCGATCTCCTTATTCAGCGGACGCGGCAAGCCGCGGCGCTTCGTATGGAACATAGAACACAGTCTTCATTTCTTCACTATTTCACTACTTCACTTCTCACTTTTCACTTTCGCATCCCTCAGACCGCCAGCGCCTCGCACGGTTCGGGAGTACTTTCGCCCCCGGATTCGCCCCCGGATTCGCCCCCGGATTCGCGCCCGGACTTGCCCCCAGATTCGCTCCCGGACTTGTCCTCGGACTTGCCCCCGGCTTCTCCCCCGTCGGGTGGGGTGCCCTGGTAGGCATTGAGGCGGTTGTAGATGGTCTTGAGGCTCACGCCCAGGGCGCGGGCGACACGGGGCTTGTCGCCGCCGAAGCGGCGCAGGGCCTCGTAGATCATTCGCCGTTCCACCTCGGCGATGGTGGCGCCCAGCGGCACCCACAGCCGGGCCGCGCCCCCGGAGTCGCCGTGGCGCTGCGACCAGTCATCGGGGCGGATGAGCATGTTGGCGCTGATGGCCTGGTCGGACACGATGAAGGCGCGATGCACCAGGTTGTGCAGTTGCCGCACGTTGCCCGGCCAGAAGTACTGCCGCATGTGCTCCAGGGCGCGGGGCTCGAAGCGCTTGTCGGTGTTCGCCTGGCGGTTTAGCTCCGCCAGGAACTGATGGGCCAGCAGTTCCACATCGCTGCCACGCTCGCGCAGCGGCGGCACACTCAGCGGAAACACCGACAGGCGATAGAGCAGATCCTCGCGGAAGCGGTGCTCCGCCACGGCGGCGGCCGGCTCGCGATTGGTCGCCGCCAGCACGCGAACGTCCACCGCGATCTCCTCCTCCCCGCCCACCCGCACGAAGCGCCCGCTCTCGAGCACGCGCAACAGCTTCACCTGAAGCTCCTGGGGCATCTCCATCACCTCATCCAGCAGCAGCGTCCCGCCGTCGGCGCGTTCGAAGACGCCCCGGCGGAAACGCTCGGCGCCGGTGAACGCGCCTTTCTCGTGCCCGAACAACTCGCTCTCGATCAGGTTTGCCGGCACGGCCCCGCAGTTGAGCGTGAGGAACGGCTTATCGTGGCGGGCGCTGTGCTGGTGAATCGTCTGCGCCACCAGTTCCTTGCCCACGCCGCTTTCACCGACGATCAGCACCGTGGCGTCCGTCGCCGCCACGCGCTGGATCAGGTGATAGAGCTTTTGCATGACCGGGGATCGGCCCAGCATCGGCCCGAAGCGATCGTCGTCGCCGGGCGCTGCCGAGTGATCCCCAGTCATGGTTGATTTAGCGATGTCCGTCAGGTGCCGGGTCAGGCGTTCCTGGTCGATGGGCTTGGTGAGGTAGTCGCGCACGCCATGGCGCAGGCAGGTCACCGCCGAATCGATGTCGGCGGCCTCGACGGTGATGATGATGTCGCCGAGGCCACGCTGCACCAGGGTGTCCAGCAGCGGCCCGGCGTTGCCGTCGGGCAGGGACCAGTTGACGATCACCAGGTCGGGCCGATTGCAGTCGAGTTCCGCGCGGGCCTGGCGCAGGCTGCCCACGGCCGAGGTGGCAAAACCATGTTGCTCCACCAGGTGCGCCAGGGCGTGCAGCCCCTGGAGATCCGGTTCGATAAGCAGGGCACGCTGCATGGCAAGTTCTCCGCTGTAAGAGAGCTTTGGGGGCGTCCGTGTCGCCCTATGCAGTATGAGTAGCCCGGCAGCGATGCGGCCGACCATCCGGCATCGCATGTATCCGTCTTGCGGTTTTCAGCTTGTTGTGATCTAGGGGAATGCCCTAGATCGTGGCGATCTGCGAAGCTGCTGCTTCTGGCTCTCCAAGTGTGTAATGCCTGCAAGCGTCTGCAAATTCTGCAAGCGCAGCGACGCGCGATTCCATGATCCAGCAAGGCTTTTGCGACGATTCCCGCGCGCCGGCATCGGCGGATCACGAGGGCGGCGCATAGGGGCAGCGCTGAATTGCGGCGGTCTTCACGCCGTTGTGGGCCGAACAAGCCGGCACGCGCCCATCGGCACTGGCTTTGCTTTACCGACCCGGTAACGAGCGTGTGTGTATCCGCTCGCAGCCGTACTACATGCAACCCACACCGTCGGCTGACGGGCGACGTTACGGCGCGTTGGCTTGCCAGCGACACAGGTAATAGGAAAGGATGGTCACCATGCGACGCCAAACACCCCCCAGAGCAGCGCTATGGATCGCCGGCGTGGCCACCGCCCTGGCGCTCCCCGCCGGCGCGATGGCTGCGGACACCACTAACGGCCAGGACACCGGCCGCTACGCGCCTAGCAACGCGCAGCAGGACGCCCGTCAACGCGACGCGGCCACCGACGTGAACAGGAAGGACGTCGGCACGTTGGACCGCACCACCCTGCGCGCCGACACCATGGTGGACAACCAGCGCGCCAGCCAGTTGATCAGCGCGGAAGTGCGCAACCCGCAGAACCAGACCCTGGGCAAGATCCACGAAGCGGTCATCGACGCCGATCAGGGCCAGGCTCAGTATGCGATTTTGTCGCACGGCGGGCTGATGGGCATCGGCGACAAACTGCTGGCGGTGCCGCTGCACAAGCTTCAGATGTCCGCCAACCGCAACTATGTGGTGTTGGATGTCTCGCTTCAGAAGGTGAAGGACGCCAAGGGATTCAGCGGTGATTCGTACCCGGCGCGTGCGGACTTTGCCTGGGCCGGCTTTGAGAAGTCCAACCAGAGGAAGTCTAACGCCGGCGCCATGAACCTCGACTCCAACTCGGACCTCAACGGCTCGTCCGAGCAGATCATCTACCGCCAGACCCAGACGCGCGAGGAACGCGTATATGGTTTGCAGGGTGATCGCATGAGCGACCGCGTGGTGCGGGACCCGGTCGAGCAGCCGCGGGCGCGCCTGCGCTTCAACACGCTCACGCGCAGCTACGAGTACATCCCTGAGCAGGAACAGCGGGCGCAGGCGCGTGCCCAGGCGACTGCCCAGCGTGAACTCTACGGGCTGCAAGGCGATGCGCGTCAGCCCCAGCAGCGCGATCAGGTGCAGTTGGATACCACCAATCGCAGCTACGAGTACAAGGCCCAGCGCGACACCACCCAGAGCAGCGCCAAGGCTGACCTCCACGCTGACAAGGCGCGCAGCGGGCAAGATCACACTATGATGAAGCGTGACTTTGCCGCCATCGACTGGCGCGCCGACGACGCCTGGACGCACAAGCTCAGCGCCATCGTCGGCCTGGACGTCAACGACAGCCAGGGCACCGACGTCGCCGAGATCAACGACGTGGTGATCGACCTGTCGAGCGGTCGGATCCAGTATGCGGCCCTGTCCACCGGTGCGTGGTATGAGTTTGGCACAACCAAGCTCGTGGCCGTGCCCTGGAGCGCGATTCACATCGACCCCGCCAATGACGTGGCCCGGCTCAATGTGACGCAAAACAAACTGGGCAGCGCCCCCACCATCGAGCGGAACAACTGGCCCAACCTCAGCGACCGCGAGTTCTCGCAACAGGTGGACGACTACTTCGGGACCGCCGAGCCCCGGACCATGGATTGACGCTGTAACGGGTGACCGGATGCGTCACGGTATTGATCGGCAACGAGAAGTAGCCCTGACGCATCCGGCCCCGTTTTTCGGGGAAGTATGAAGTGCGAAGTGCTAGGTACGAAGTGCGAAGTGCGAAGTGTGAAGTGCCACTTCTGACTTCGTACTTCGTATTTCGTACTTCGCACTTTCCTAGCGCTGCAAATTCCCCTTGTCCACTTCCTGCTTGGCCATCGAGGGCAGCAGGTAGTTGGCGCCGCGATAGGCGAACACCTGGCCCGAGAGCGTAAAGACGATCTTGTCGCCACGCTCCTGGGCGATGGTCTCGATGTTCTGCGTCATCTGGCTGGGAAGCAGGATCATCGGGGCTTCGGGCGACTGGGCGCTGTCGGCCTCGAAGACGAAGACGGATTGCGCGCCATTGGGCGAGCGGATCAGCCGGCCGCGGCGATGGATGACAAACTCGCCCTCGCGGCGAAGGGAGGTCTGCTTGGCGTCGGGCGAGGTGCCCATGACCGCCGGGTCGCGCGCCAGCAGCGGCGCCGAGCCTAAGTCGGTCACGGAGGGCGCGCGGCGTGGGGCCGTCAGCGGCGGCTCGGGACGCTTCTCCAGGAGTTGCCGCATCACGTCTTCCGCCGAGGGCGCATTGGTCGCCTCGGGCGCCTCGGGTGGCGCCGCGGCAGGCGCGGTGGTGGCTTGGTCAGAGCCGCGCGGCGTAAGCCCGCGGTCCGCATCCGCCGCCGACTCGTCGGCGGGCTGCGTCGTCGGCGCTGTCGCCTCCGGGGCCGGCGCCGGGGCAGCGTCGGCGCGGCTCACGCCATGTATCACCATCGTCACCATCGCAACGATCACCACGATCCAAAGCTTGCGGCTGGGCATCATCGCGCTCCCATGTACTCGGTCGTCCTTCATCATTATCGGCTCATGCGTTTGGGATGCTAAGCCGCAAGCGGCTGGACCGATCCAAATCGGAAATCACTTCACCACCGCCCCGACCTCCGCCAGCAGCTTTTTCGCCGTTTGGGCCGCCACGTGGAACGAATCCGCCTGGCTCATCGTGGCGTATTGCTCGTTGGCCTTGCCGCTGGGGCCCGTGGCCGCCACCGCCTTGCTATGCGACAGGTGCGGCTCCAAGGTCAGCGGGCCGTTCCACCCCCGCGCCATCGCGTCGGCCATGATCTTACGCACCTGGCCGTTGCCCTGGCCCACCGGCACGTGCTGGTTGCCCTTGTCGCTGTCCTTCAGATGGATCGCATCCGTCTTGTCACGCAGCTTGAGCCAGTTATCCCACACATCGTCGCCCGACTGGTTGTAGTTATCAAAATCGAAGATGAGCTTGAACGACTGCCCGTCGCGCAGAGCCGCCAGCTTGAGCACATCCACGCACAGGTCGCCGAAGATGTGCCGCTCGTTCTCGTGATACAGCACCAGGCCCAGCTTTTTGGCCTCGTCACGCAAGGCGCCCAGCCGCTTCATCGACTCGGCCTGCCACGCGTCCTTGGGCAGCTTGCCCTTGTTGTAATAACTGAACAGCCGCACCGCCCGGCAACCCAACGGCTCGATCAGCGCGCCTAAGTGACGCAGCTTCTTCAGGTCGGTCTCGAAATCGTCGGCAATGTCGATCTTGCCGATCGGCGAGCCGAACATGTTGACCGTGATGCCCGCATCGTCGAGCTTCCTGCGAATCTCCCATGCCTTGTCCACCGGCAAAGCCACGATGCTAAAGCCGTCAATCCCACGAATGTCGATGTGCGCAAAGCCCGCACGCTGTAGCGCCTTGATCTGCTCCTCACACGAAGAGCCCGCCTCGTCCGCAAATGCACTAAGTACCCAACTCATCGATCGACTCCTTGAGAGAGAAGAGGTAACAGGGATGAACACGGATGAACACGAATGGGAAAAGAAGAGGAACAGGGATGGACATGATAAACATGATTAGTGGATGCTAAGCCGCAAGCGGCTTGCTCCATCAAAACTCAATCATGTCCATCAGGTCCATCACTGTTCCTTCTTAATCCGTGTTCATCCGTGTTCGTCCCTGTTACCTCTTATTCCTGATTCATCCGCAGTGCTTCGTCCGGGTTCATGCGCCACGCGCGCAGGTTCACGGCTTTCCAGTCGTCCATCAGATCGTCATGCAGATACACGGTGACCAGTTGCTGGAACCCGGCGGGCTGGGTGGCGTCAACGGGCCGGAGCACATCCACCTCGGCATCGAAGCCGCGGATGCGCACCTGGCGGGCGTCGAGCGTGGGCAGGGCCTGGTCGCCGCCCTGAAGCGACCAGGTGGCCTGCGGGCCCAGGGCCGCGCCGACCTGGGCGTATTGCGACGCCAACGTGCCCGCCGGCATGACGATGCGGTACGGCCCGTCGATGGGGCGATCCGCCAGCACCGCCGCAAACGACGCCGCGATCACGTCCGTGACCACGTCATACGTCGGCTGGTGCAGCGCCACATCGCGCTCCTGCGCGGGGATGTTGACATAAGTAGCGCAGCCCGTCAGGGTCAGGGCCGCGACAACAATGGCGACAATTCGCTTGAGAAACATGGTGCAAACCCCTTGATCAAGGTAGGTCGCGCATTGTAACAGAAGAGGTAACAGGGATGAACACGGATGAACACGGATTAAGAAGGAACAGTGATGTCCATCATTGTTCCTTCATCCGCTTTTCCCATCCGCGTTCATCTGGGTTCATCCCTGTTAACTCTTCCGCCTCACATGCTCTTCAACTCGCTCGTCAGCGCCGCCACCACTTTTTTCGCGTCGCCGAAGACCATGCCGCACTTGGGGTCGTAGTACAGCTCGTTCTCCACGCCGGCAAAGCCGGGATTCATGCTGCGCTTGATGACGAAGATGGTGCGGGCCTTGTCCACATCGAGGATGGGCATGCCGTAGATCGGCGAGTCCTTGGCGGTGCGTGCCGAGGGATTGGTCACGTCGTTGGCGCCGATGACCAGGGCGACGTCCGTCTGCTCGAACTGGGCGTTGGAGGCCTCAAGGTCCAGCAGCTCGTCATAGGGTACATTGGCCTCCGCCAGCAGGACGTTCATGTGCCCGGGCATGCGGCCGGCGACGGGATGGATGGCGTAGTACACCTTGATGCCGCGCTTCTCCAGTTCATCCGCCAGTTCGCGCACGCTGTGCTGCGCCTGGGCCACCGCCATGCCGTAGCCGGGCACGACCATGACCTGGCGTGCGGCTTCGAGCACGATGGCGGCGTCTTCGATGCTGAAGGTGCGTACCTCGCCCTTTTCACCGCCGGCAGCCCCGCCTCCGCTTCCACCGCTTCCACCACTTCCGGGGGCGCCCACGCCGCCGAAGAGCACATTGAGCAGCGAGCGGTTCATCGCCTTGCACATGATGTTGGTCAGGATCAGGCCGCTGGCGCCCACCAGCGAGCCGGTGATGATCAAGGCGCTGTTACCCAGCACAAAGCCC
The DNA here is from genome assembly GCA_040878035.1 of Phycisphaeraceae bacterium. GTDB lineage: Bacteria > Planctomycetota > Phycisphaerae > Phycisphaerales > Phycisphaeraceae > JBBDMX01. The sequence continues at coordinate 36,604 of JBBDMX010000088.1, forward strand.
GCGAACGCCGCGGCGATGCCCGAGTAGCTGTTGAGCAGGGAGATGACCACGGGCATGTCGGCCCCGCCGATGCCGATGACCAGCAGCACGCCCAGCAGCAGCGACGCGACGGCGATGGGGATGATCAGCCAGCCCCACTGCGGCTCGAAGACCAGGGCGATCGACCCCGCCAGGCCGATGAGCACCATCGCGGCGTTGAGGAAGTTCTGCCCGGCGAACTGCACGGGCCGACCGGGGGTGATCTTGAGGCCCTGGAGCTTGCCGAAGGCGACGAGCGAGCCGGTGAAGGTGACGCCGCCGACCAGCACGGTCAGGCCGATGGCGAGCATTTCGTGCCAGGGACGCGACCAGACAATCCAGAGGTCGTCGTTGCCGGGGCGCGCTGGCAACATCGTGCCCGCGTCGAGGGCGATTTGCGTGACGGCCTTGCTCAGGTAATCGCCCCAGGCAACCAGCAGCGACGCGATGCCGCCGAAGCCGTTGAGCAGGGCGACCATCTGCGGCATGCCGGTCATGGGCGTGCGCACCGCCAGCAGAATGCCCGCGGCGCTGCCAATCGCCAGGGCCACGGCGATCCACACCAGGCTCAGCAGTTGATCGCCATGGATGTAGAACAAGGTGGCGATGATGGCGATGAGCATGCCCAGCGAAGACACGGCGTTGCCGCGCCGCGCGGTCGGCACCGCCGACATCCACTTCAAGCCCAGCACAAAGCACACCGCCGCCGCCAGGTACGCCAGGGCGATGATGTTTTCCGTCACGGTAGATTGAGCGATGGTCAACATGAATTTCGTATTTCGAATTTCGGATTTCGGATTGGGCGCTTCACTCCTGACTTCTGTCTCCTGGCTACTTCTTCTCCTTCCTGAACATGCGGAGCATGCGGTCGGTGACCAGGTAGCCGCCCACGACGTTGATGGTGGCGAAGATGACGGCCAGGGTGCCCAGGATGGTGCCGATGAGCTGGCCGCTGTGGCCCAGGGCGTCGCGCGTCGAGTAGGCCGCCAAGAGGGCGCCGACGATGGTGATGCCCGAAATCGCGTTGGAGCCGGACATCAGCGGCGTGTGCAGTGTCGAGGGCACACGGTTGATCAGCTCAACGCCCAGGAAAATGGCGAGCACGAAGATGGTGATGGAGGTGATGAGGAGCATGGGGGTTTGATTTCGGATTTCGGATTTCGGATTTCGGATTTCTAATTTCTGATTTCTGATTTCTGATTTGAGATATCAGATCTGTATTCCGTATGAAGCGCCGCGGCTTGCCGCGTTCTTCTACTTTGCGCCTGAAACCATCGCGTTCACAATCGCGCCATCGTGCGTAATCGTTGCCCCCTTCTGCACCTCATCGCTCAAATCGATCTTTAGCGCAGGTTGCGCCTCCGCCGGTGCGTCTTTCGCCGGCGCGATCACGATCTGCTTGAGGTACGCCAGCATGTTCTGCGCGTAGACCTGACTGGCGTGCACCGACAGCAAACTGGGCAGATTCGTCGTGCCGTCGATGATCACACCATTTTCCGTCGTAATCACCTTGCCCGGCTGCGTGACTTGGCAGTTGCCGCGGCCGGCGTCCGCATCCGCCGCCAGGTCCACGATCACGCTGCCGGCGCTCATCTTGGCCACCACGGCGGCGGGGATCAGCATCGGCGGCGCCTTGCCGAAGATCGCGGCCGTGGTCACCACCGCATCGGCGCCGATCACGTGCTTGGCCATCAGCTCGGCCTGCTGCCGGCGCTCCTCGTCGCTCTGTTCTTTCGCGTAGCCGCCTTTGGCCTCGGCGTCGGTCTTTTTCATGGGCAATTCGACGAAGCGGGCGCCCAGCGACTGCACCTGCTCCTTGACCACCGGGCGCACATCGTAGGCCTCGACCACCGCGCCCAGTCGCCGGGCGGTGGCAATGGCCTGCAACCCCGCGACGCCGGCGCCGATCACCAGCACCCGTGCCGGGGCGATGGTGCCCGCGGCGGTCATCATCATGGGCATGGCCTTGGCCAGGTGATGTGCCGCCAGCAGCACCGCCTTGTAGCCACCCAGATTGGCCTGCGAGGAGAGCACATCCATGGCCTGTGCCCGGCTGATGCGCGGGACAAATTCCATGGACACAGCCGTGACCCCGCGACCGGCCAGCGTCTGCATCAACTCCTTGTGCTTGAGCGGCGCCAGCAGGCCCACCAGCACGGTGCCCTGCTTCATCGCCCCGGCCTGCGCGGGCGTGGGCGGCGCCATGGTTAGCACGATGTCGGCGTCGGCCCAGGCCTTGTCGGCATCGCCGTCGCCCAGCACGGCCGCGCCGACCTGCGTGTAAGCGTCGTCGGCATGGCCGGCACCTAAGCCCGCGCCGGTTTGCACCGTCACGTGAGCCTTGCTTTCCACCAGCTTCTTGGCGGCCGCGGGCGTCAGCGCCACGCGGCGTTCATCCGGTCCGGTCTGTCGAGGCACGAAAATCTGCATGGCGGTGGTCCAGATAATCGAGATAGAATACTCCGAAATGAGCCGCGTTGCGAGTCACGCCGACGCTGAGCTGCTTTGAGCCAGGCGCCTGGTTTCCCAGGCGCGAAGATACCAGACGCTTCGCAGAGCCTCAGCGTCGGCGTGGAAGCCAGTCCACGCGCTTTACCCTAAGATACTTGCGCCATGAATGAATCCACCGAAAAACTACCGGAGCTCGAAACCGTCGAGCCCATCGGCAAACGCGTCCTGATCCGCAAGGACCAGGACAAGAAGCAGACCAAGTCTGGCATTCACCTGCCCGACAAGCTGGAAATCCCCACCATCACCGGGCGAATCGTCTCGGTCGCCGTCGAGGTCGCCAAGGACGACAACTACCCGATCCAGCAATACGACCGCGTGCTGTTCAACCCCAAGGAAGCGATCCCCGTGGACTTCGAGGGCGACAACCGCCTGTTCGTGGTGCCCGTGGAAAGCATCGTGGCGGTGTTCAGAAAAAGTACGAAGTGAGAAATACGAAGGACGAAGTATGGCAAAAGGACGAAGTGCGAACTATGGCATTCCGACTTCGCACTTCGAACCTCGCACTTCGGACTTCTGGCATGACTGACGCGATCACCATCCAACCCATCAGCGTCTTTGACGCGACGCTGCGCCTGCCCGGTTCCAAGAGTCTGACGAACCGGGCGCTGCTGCTGGCGGCGCTGGCGCAGGGCGATTCGGTCCTGCGCGGGCCGCTGATTGCTGATGACACGCAGCGCATGATCGAGGCCCTGCGCGTGCTGGAGATTCCGGTGGAGTTCAGCAAGGAGCACCCTCACCCCAGCCCTCTCCCTAAGAAGGGAGAGGGGGTCGGCGAGCTGCGTGTCGGCGGGCGCGGCGGGGCGCTGACGCACTGCTATGTGGCGCTGGACCTGGGCAACGCGGGAACGGCGATGCGGCCGCTGTGTGCCGCCTGCTGTCTGGGCACCGGGCGCTACACGCTCGACGGCGAGCCGCGCATGCGCCAGCGCCCCATCGGCGAGCTGGTCGAGCCGCTGCGGCAAATCGGCGCCGAGATCACCTATGCCGATCGCCAGGGTTTCCCGCCGGTGATCGTGCGCGGCACGGGCCTGCGCGGCGGCGAGATCACTATGGCGCCCACCCTGTCGAGCCAGTTCATCACCGCGCTGCTGATGGTCGGGCCCTACTGCGAAAAGGGGCTGACGATCCGCTTTACCGGGCCGATCACCAGCCGGCCTTACGTGGAAATGACGCTGCGGCTGATGACGCGCTTCGGCGCCTCGGCCGAGGCGGCGCCCGACTGGTCGATGGTGCGCGTCGATCCGGTGCGCTACCAAGCCACGACCTACGACATCGAGCCCGACGCCTCCAACGCCAGCTATTTCCTGGCGGCGGCAGCGGTGATCCCGGGCAGCAAGGTGACGATCCAGGGCCTGAGCGCGGCGAGCCTCCAGGGCGATGTCGCCTTCGCCGATGTGCTCCACCGCATGGGCGCGGACCTGATCTTCGGGCGCGATTTCATCACGCTCATGTCGCCCCCCAGGGGTCAGCCGCTCCGCGGCATCGACATCGACCTGAACCACATGCCCGACATGGCACAGACGCTGGCGGCCATCGCCCCGCTGTGCCAGGGCCGCACCGCCATCCGCAACGTCGGTAACCTGCGCGTGAAGGAGACCGACCGCATGGAAGCTCTGCGCATCGAGTTGACCAAGCTGGGCGCGACGGTCACGATCCAAGGCGACGATCTCTTGATCGATCCCCCGGCAGACAACCGCATCCGCCCCGCGGCGATCGACACGTACAACGACCACCGCATGGCCATGAGCTTTGCGGTGCTGGGCCTGGCGCAAGAAGGCGTGGCCATCAACGACCCCGGCTGCGTCGCCAAGACGTTCCCGGATTTTTTCGAGTATCTTGCGGGGCTTGGAAAGAGCCACAGATGAACACAGATGGACACAGATAAGGAAGAATGACGAATGACGAAATTCGAATGACGAATGAAATTCCAAACTCCAATGACAAAGAGAACACCGTACCCGAGCGTTTGTGAATTTGAATTTCGTCATTGGAATTTCATTCGCCATTCGCCATTCGTCATTCGAGTTTCGTCGTTCTTAACTCATCTGTGTCCATCTGTGTTCATCTGTGGCTAAGATCATGGCGTCACCGTTCCTGCACAACACGAAGCGGCTGCTTGACTACAAGTGGCAGATGATCGTCGCCACGATCGGGCTGGCGGTCTCCACCGTGTCGTTCGCCGGCGGCCTGGGCACCGTGCTGCTGATCCTCAAGCTGCTGCTTCAGGAGGGCCAGACGCTCAAGGACCTGGTGCGCCACGGGATGATCGAGCGGCCCGACGCATCGGCGTTCGTCCAGAGTCTGGGCCAGGCGCTCCTGCCCTACATTCCCGACGATCGCTTTGCCGGCTTCGTGCTGATCATGGTGTTCATCCTGTTGCTGACCGCCATCGGCGCCACCGGGCGGTTCCTGCACGAGGTGCTGACGATCACCGTGGCGTCGCGGGTGACCATGGTGTGGCGCGACCGCATTTACCAGCACCTGATCAAGGCCCCGGCGCTGGTCATGAGCCAGGCCGGCTACAGCGACTGGATCAACCGCCTGGTGACCGACACGCGCACGTATTCCGACGGCCTTCAGACGATCATCGGCCGGGTGCTCAGCGAGCTGCTCAAGATGATCGCCGCCGTGGTCGTCGCCCTTTTTGTGGACTGGAAGATCGCCTGTCTGGCGTTGTTCGGCGTGCCGGTGATGCTGGTGCTGTTCCGCAAGATCGGCAAGAAGATTCGCCGGGCGACCAAGGCGGCCATGAGCGAGCGCGGGCGCATGATCGCGGCGCTCAACGAGGCGCTGGGCGGGCTGGCGGTGGTCAAGGTGCACAATGCCGAGGGCTACGAGCGGCGGCGTTTTCGCCGACTGGCCAAGTCCCTCTTCGGCGAGGAAATGGCCATGCGCACCGTCAAGGCCTACTCCTCCCCCTTCGTCGAGTTCCTTACCGTGCTGGGCTTGATCATGCTGGCGACGCTGGCGGCGTGGCTAATTATCCACCGGCACTCGGACCCTGAGCACTTCATCGCCGTGCTGGCGCTGTTGGGCGTGGCGACCAGCAGTCTCAAGCCGATCTCGGCGTTCAATGTGAACTATCACGAGGCCGCCGCCGCCGCCGATCGGCTCGCCGAGATGGAGACGCTGCCCATCGAGCAGACCGCCGAGCCCGAGCATCGCCACCCCGCGCTGCCCCGGCATCATCGCGATGTGCGTTTCGAGAACGTGGCGTTCCAGTATCCCGGGGCCGTGCGCTTCGCCGTCGAAGAGGCGATGTTGACGGCACAGTTCGGACAGACCATCGCCATCGTCGGCGCCAACGGCTCGGGCAAGAGCTCGCTCTTGAACCTGCTGCCGCGCCTGGCGGAGCCGACGCGCGGGCGCGTGCTGGTGGACGGCATTGACATCAGTACCGTGAGCCTGCGCAGCCTGCGCCAGCAGATCGCCGTGGTCTCGCAGCACACCGTGCTTTTCCAGGCCAGCATCGGCGACAACATCGCCTACGGGCGGCGCTACGAATCGCGCCAGCGCATCATCGCCGCGGCGCAGAGCGCCTTTGCCCACGAGTTCATCACCGCCCTGCCCAAGGGCTACGACACGCTGCTGGGCGAGGACGGCACCGGCCTGTCGGGCGGCCAGCGGCAACGCCTGTGCATCGCCCGCGCCATCCTGCGCGACCCGGCCATCCTCATCCTCGACGAGGCCACCAGCCAGATCGACGCCGACTCCGAGGCCAAGATCAACCGCGCCATGCAGAAGCTGCGCCATGGTCGCACCATTTTCATCATCGCCCACCGCCTGAGCACGGTGGTGGAGGCGGACATGATCGTGGTCATGGACGACGGGAAAATCGTCGATCGCGGACTGCACCGCGAACTGCTGTCACGCTGCCAGATTTACCAGGTGCTGACGCAAACGCAGTTGCTGCCTCCGGCAGCGTGAGGGGAAGGACGAAGTGCGAAGTGGGAAGTACGAAGTGCGAAGTATTACTTCTGACTTCGAACTTCGCACTTCGTACTTCCAATCAATCCGCATACTCATACACCGTCACCGTCAGCGTGCGTTTCCCCCACGCCTTGGCGATCGCGTGACTGGGCATCAGCAGGTCCAGGCGGTGGCCCTTGATGGCGCCGCCGCGGTCGAGCACCGGCACCGGCCTCCCGCCGTTGTAGCCGGGCACCGCGATGACCGTCTTCATCGGCAGCACGCGCGTGTCGGCGGCGACCAGCTTCATGCCGTTGGTGTAAATGCTCATCCCCGAGGCGGTGATCCCGTCGGCGAACTTGCCGCAGCAGCACTTGCCCGGACAGTACGCCGTCACCACCATGGTCATGGTCCGCGCCTGTCGCAGCGGACGGTTGCCATACGCCAGCGGCCGCACCGCGCCCGCGCCGGCGGCAGGTTCGGGCGATGCCGGCACCGACGCGATGCGATTTTCGATGACCGCGGGCGACGATCGCGGCGCGGCGATCGCCAGCGTCGCCACCGGCCCATTGGCGCCAGGGACCAAGCCCGCCCCGACCGGCACTTCCACCGGCGCCACGGCACTGAGCGACACCAGGTCCGACAGGCCCGTGCGGTTCCACGCCGCCTGCGCCCCCAGCGCCACCGCCGCCACGATCACCGACCACGCCACCGCCCGCACCCCGCGATGGTGATGCAGGCCGCTTGGGCGTTGCCCATGTGTGTCAGGCCGATCTGGCATAGTGATCTCGGCTCGGGGTTGAGGTCCGGGTTGCGGGGATCCAGGGATCCGGGGTTGCGGGGTTGCGAGGTTGCGGGACTCCGGGGTTCCAAGTCCTGGAGGACCTTGGAAATCGCCACCGCTGCCTGCGGTTCATTTTAGGCTTGGAGTGGCCGTCCTTGGCCGGTTGGGGAGGAATATAACCGAAGCGGACCTGGAAGCAAGAGAATTCGACGAAAAAAACTAAAGATTCCGATGATCGCTGCCGATGGAACGGCGTTCACAGGGTCCGTGACAGCCGCAAACGCAGTACGCGCTGCAATCGCAGTAACCACAAACCAACACATTGTTTACGATTGCTTCCGAGTGCCCTGTGGTTCCTGCGGTTACTGTCGTCACCGTGATTTCTGTGGTTTGGCCTCCGCCGGCTTGCCTTCCGCCGGCTTTTTGGCGGTGGCGATGCGTTGCACCTGATCGGCAGCATGCCAGACCCCCCGGCTAAAGGGCCGATGCACCGGCCGCAGGCAGACGAACGACGTGCTGTCCGTGTCCACCACGATATCCGTCACCTTGGCCGTCACATTGCCTGTCAGGGTCGCCACCGTATCCCCCTTTTGCAGGGGCCGGCCGTCGAAGTCTTTGGTTTGTTGCATTTTGCGTGTCGCCAATGTCGTCTCCCGCGGGCACGCCGCCCCAGCGGCCCTGCCGATCCTCCCGGGGTCCTGCCGGGGGTCCTGCCGGGGGTCCTCCCGGCGATCCCTTGATCTTAGGCGCGCCAACCGCGTTGGGCTGGCGTTAGCGGCGAGAAACCTGTTACCCCCAAGACACCAAGGACACCAAGAAGAAGGGTTGAACACGAAGGCACGAAGACACGAAGGGAAGAGGAGAATGACGAATGAGACTTTCGAAAAACTGAATTGAACCACCAAGACACCTGTTCCTTCCTCTCTTAATCCGTGTTCATCCGTGTTCATCCCTGCTACTTCTTCTCTCCTCACGCCCGCTCGCGGTAATCCGTGGGGCTGGCGCCGACCACGCGGTGGAAGGTGCTGGTGAAGTGGCCGTGGCTGGAGAAGCCAGTGCGTTGGGCGATGTCGCCGATGGCCACGCCACCCTGGCGCAGGAGCCACTTGGCGACCTGGAGCTGCTTCTTCTGAAGGTAGTGCTTGGGGCTGATGCCCACCTGGCGGGTGAAGAGGCGATGGAAATGGAACGGGCTGATGTGCACGATGCGCGCCACATCCGCCAGGCTGGGCGACTCGTGGAAACTGTTGTGGATGTAGGCGATGGCCTGGGCGATGCGTTCGTCGGCGACCTTGCCCACGGCGGGCAGGTCGTCGGCGTCCAGCGGATGCATCTCGATGACCCAGTGCACAGCCGCGGGCAGGTCCGCCGCGCGCGAGCGCCGGAAGTGGGCTGCGTAACGCTGCTGATCCAGTTTCACCACCACGTCGCGCGTCTGGTTGTCCGTCAGGTCGGGAAAGCGCTGCTCGACGACGGGGTGAAATTCGGTGAGCATGGCTTTGAGCAGGTCCGCCTGGCGCAGCAGGCGGGCCTGGGTATTGAGGTCCGCCAGGATCAGCCGATTGTCGTGGCCCAGGAGCAGCCGGCTCATGCCCGGCTCCGCCGGTAGGTCATAGCGCATCTGCCAGTAGCGCAGCATCAGGCACGCCAGCTCCTGCTCCAAGGCGGAAAACTCCTGGTCGCGGGTGAGGATCATCCACCACCAGCGCTTGGGCATGGCGGCGTCGGCGACGACCACCACGATCGCATGGGCATCGCCACCCAGCCGTCGGTCCTTTTCGGTCTTGCACGGCTGGGCCGCCGAAACGCCGTCTTTGAGTGCCGCCTTGAAGAGCCGATCCTTCTGATGGTCCGAGGCAAACCAGGATCGCAGCTGCTCAAGGGTCCAGCCCTGCGCGACGAGCAATTCATCGATGATGGGCTTGGCGGAGGGCACACCCACGGCGATGGCGCGGAAGGGAATCTGCAACTGCACCGCCGCGATAAAGCCGTGCGGCGTCTCATTCCACGGTTCCAGCCAGGCTGAGATCACGTCTACGGGAGTACGTTCCATGGCAAAGACTCACAGACTAAGAGCCATTGAAAGGAACACGACCCCTCACGTTTTGATCATAGCGCGGTAGGACGAATTGCCAAGACACTTACGGAATATAGCGACGGGAAGGAGTCAGGAGCCGGGAGTCAGGAGTCAGGAGCAAAGGCAAAACCGCCCGCACCGTTGGTGCGAGGGCTAACCCCCACTGTCTCTTGACTCCTGTCTCCTGACTCCTGTTTCCTGACTTCTTCCCCACACCCCCGCATCCCCCGCCGGCTGCTCGACCCGGCACCGGATCGTTCCCCCGTGACAATCCATGTGCGCCATGAAGAACTTGCCCCGATAGCGCCAGAACAGCGGCCAGATCACCTGCCGATCCGTCTCGGGAATCGGCAACGCCTCCATCGCCGCCGGCGCGTGCCATTCCAGCCGGCCCTCGTCGAAGGTCATCCGCTGCACACGCACCGCATGGGTCAACTCATAGAGGAACATGAGCCAGTGGCACTCATCCCCGTAGCCGGCCTCGGAAATGATGCCCGTCAGGTGCAACTCCGCCGGGGTGACCGTCAGCCCGACCTCCTCCTGAATCTCGCGTACGGCACAGGTCGTGGGGCTTTCGCCCATATCCTGTTCGAGCTTCCCCCCAATGGGTGAAAACAGATCGCGATTGGGTGGCTTGCGGCGATGCAAAAGCAACACGCGCCCCTGCTCGTCAAACAGGTAGCAAAGCACGGCGATCCGGTAGGGCAGCGGCGCGGTGGCGTTCATGGTGCGGATGATACGCGGAACGAAGAACGAGGAAGGAAGAACGCAGAACCGTTTAGCGGGAACAGCGAAGCTGCCCACTGACCAACCCGCGGTCAGCGCCTCATCATCGCCCGCAACCACGCCCCGGCATTCCCCAACGACGGATACGCCGCCAGCGCCTGCCACGCGCTCCAGCGCGCCGCGGGCCGCCGGTCCTCCTTCTGGAGATACTGCGCCAATTGCCGCAGGTTCCACGCCTCGATGGCGCGGGCGCAGCGGCGCACCGAGGCGTGGGTCACCAGGGCTCGCGCGTGCTGGCAGGCATACACGCACGCCAGCCAGCGCTCGATGGGCGGCCGGCGATTGAACGCCGAATCGCGCGGCGTGACGTTGAAGCCCACCACGCAATCCGGGCGGTACAGGATCCGCCCGGCGCGATCCGCCAGGCGCAGCACCAGGTTCACGTCCTCGCAAATATCGACGCGCTCCCAGTACAGGCCCACCTGGTCCAACAGCGATTGGGCCACCACGCAGCCGTTGGGGTGCGGGTAGTGATGCCGCATGACCGTCATCAGGTCGTCCAAGGCGACTTCGTGCACGGCTGGTTGATCGCGCACCTTGCGGCCGCGCACAAGTTGCGGCGAATCGGGAAACCAGTCGGGGATGGTGACTTGCCCGCCGTTCTCGCCGCGCATGTTGGTGAAATAGAACTCGGCGCCGCGCTGCTGCATCGCCTCGAGGGCGACCGCCAGATGGTCGCTTTGGTTCCAGTGGTCGTCATCGTCGCAGAAAGCGATGTAGCGGCCGCGCGCGGCACGAACGCCGCGGTTACGCGCCGCCGCCGGCCCCGTGCCCGGCGCACCGGCGGCAGCCGGAGGAACAAGCCGAAACCGCGGCCCCAACCGGGCGACTAGCACGCCGTTGGCCTCCAGCGCTGCCGCGTCCGAGCCGTCGTCCACCACGATCGACTCCCACACCACCCCCTCCTGCCGCGCCACCGCCTCGAGCGTCCCGGCCAGCATCTGCGGCCGATTCCGCGTCGCGGTGACAATACTCACCAGAGGTTCTGTCGCGGTGTCCATAGGCATGCCCCACGTCCCACACTCGCCCCAGAATCGGATATCCAACACTGTCAGGTAGACCGCAGGATACTGCAAATGTCAGTGGCGGCGATCGCCGAGCATGCCTGCCTCTTTTTTTTTGGAGCGCGGCGGCCTTGACGCCGCTTTGGCTTTTCGCGAAAGCCAAGACGGCTTGGCCGCAAGCCAAAGCGGCGTCGCTGTCCCCGCACGCCACAACGATCATCGCATGCGACAGTATCATGCCTTCCATGGATCAGCCTTCGCGCGCCAGCCCCTACGTCGTGGTCTCCTCGCTGGTGGGCCCGGGCGGCGCTCCTCGGCACACCGCCGACATGATCCGCGCCCTGGTGGCCGCCGATCACCCCGTCAGCATCATCGAGACACGCAACGCCGTCCTGGCGCCCCTGCTGGCGGACCTGAACATCTCCTGCACGCACCTGCCCCTGCCGGAAGACGGCACGGCCCAATCGCTCTTTACCGCCTGGCGCCGGGCGCTGAAGCCCTACCGCGGCGCCCGCGCCCAACGCACGCACAGGCTCATCCTGCCGCGCTGTGCCGGCGGGTGTTCCCTGGCCATCCTGCTGGCGCTGCGCAGCCTGTTCCCCCGCCTCTACACCATTGAGCACACCATGCCTGATGTGCTGCACCACGGCGGCTGGCGCCCGGTGCCGGACCTCCAGCGGCGACGCTCGCTGGGTTGGCGCGGCAAGCGCTGGCTCGAGGCCCACTGCCTCCACCGCTCCATCGCCGTCTGCCAGGCGGTACGCGACGCGGTGATCCAGACCTACGCCCTGCCGGCCGACCTGGTGCGGGCCTGCCCCAACTGGGTGGACGTGGAGCGTTTTGTGCCCGACGATGAAGCGGGTCGGGCGATTCGCCGCCAGTTGGGTCTGGCGCCGGAAGCCTTCGTCGTCGGCTATCTGGGCCGGCTGTCCCGCGAGAAACGCCTGGACCTCCTGGTACGCGGCTTCGTGGCCTTCGCCGCGGCACAGCACCGACCCGTCGCGCTGTTGCTGGTCGGCAACGGCCCGCTGGAGCAGGCATTGCACAAGCTTGTCGCCCAACTCGGCGCGGGCGAATTAGTGCATTTCGTGCCCTGGATCGATAACGCCCCGGCCTGGTACAACGCCATGGACCTGCTGGCGCTCACCAGCGCCACCGAAGGCTTGCCGCTGGTGGTGCTGGAGGCCATGGCGTGCGGGCGGCTGGTGCTGGCGCCGCCGGTGGGCGGCGTGAGGGAATGCCTTGACGATCAAGTCAGCGGCTTTGTGGTGGCCATGGATCAACCGGAGCAGGTGGCTGCGGCGCTGACGGCCATCGCGGCCTTGCCCCAGGCACGCAGAGAGGAGATTGCCGTGGCGGCGCGAGCCATCGCCTTTGCGCGCTTTCGCCCCCAGGTGGCGCTGGCGCAGCTCCTGACGGCCCTGGATGCGATCCCCGCCGCCCGCCGCGCCGCCCAAGCCCTGGCGCCAATCGACCGAAAAGTAATCCATACGGAATCTCGTGCATGACAGGCCACCCGGGGCTGGTTCCGGGCTCAGTGCGCCGACATGCGGAAACGGGGAACCACTAAAAATTGCTTGACATCCTGGCCTGATCCCGGAGACTGGAAGCTGATGAATGACGCCGGTGATTCCACGATGTTGCCGATGCCAGCCCCCGCGGCGGCACCAGCCTCCGCGGCGGCGCAAGCCATGGCGGACGCCGGCGCCCCGTGGCGGCGAACGCTGGGGCCGATCGTCCTGCTTCTGCTGCTGGCGGCCGCCGCCGCCGTGCCTATCGACCAAACGCCCGCCATCGTCTGGCTGGGCCGACAGACCGGCCTGTCCCGCCTGACGTACCGCATCTGGGACGAAATCCTTACCAACAAGTCCTTCTACATCCCGGTGGCGCTGATCCTGCTGGTGGAGCGCTTCGTGCCGGCCACCCGGCCCCAACGCCTTTTCTCCGTCGCGTTCTTTCAGGATTTTGGCTATTTCATTCTGGACCTGTTCTCCGAGATGTTCATCATGATCTACTGGGTTTGGGCCATGCGCTGGGTCTACGACCATGCGTTCTGGTATCTGACCGTTGAGGCTGTGCGGCAATGGCCGCCGTGGGCTGCCATCGTCGTCGGCTTCGTCGGCGTCGATTTCCTCTACTGGTTCAACCACTTGGTGCGGCACAAGGTCACATGGATGTGGCATTTCCACGCCATCCATCACTCGCAGCGGCAGATGAACCTCTTCACCGACCATCGCTATCACGTGCTGGAATACCTGATCGCGCACACGATCGTGTTCATCCCGCTCTTTGCCCTGGGCTTGTCGGCGCCCACGGTGTTTAAGATCGCCATTCTGCAGAAGTGGTACACGCGTTTTTATCACGCCAATATTCGCACCAACCTGGGGCCGCTGCGGTATGTCCTGGTAACGCCGCAGTCGCATCGCGTTCATCACTCGGCGTTGCCGGAGCATCGCGACCGGAACTTCGGCGTGGTGCTGTCGATCTGGGACCAGATATTGGGCACGCAGTACCGCGGGTGGAACGAGTATCCGCCCACCGGCCTCCAGGACGACGATTTCCCCTGCGAATACGGCTACGTCGGCTACGCGGGCATGTTGTGGCGGCAGTTTGTGTATCCGTTCCGGATGATCTGGAAGAGCGTGCGGCGCACCCCCTCTCCCTCGGGAATCCCCTGCGAAAAGGTGGACTGAGAGGCGGGCGCATATCATCCCGGCATGGACGAGGCAGCGGTGGTGATCATTGGCGGCGGGCCGGCGGGGGCGGTTTGTGCCGCGGCGCTGGCACGGCGCGGCCTCGATGTGCTGCTGGTCGAGGCGCGGGCGTTTCCACGCGCCAAGGTGTGCGGCGAGTTCCTTTCGCCGGTGGTCATGCCCGTGCTGTCACAGTATGTGGATGCCCAGGCATTAGGCGCCGCTGGGGCGCGGCGGGTGGACCGGCTGCACGTGTATGGCGGCGGCGAACGCAAGCTTGATTGGCCCATGCCCCGTTGGGCGTGGTCGCTCAGCCGCGGCGCCCTCGACTCGTTGCTGCTGGAGCATGCCCGTGCGTGCGGGGCGAACGTGCTCCAGCCTGCGACGGTGCGCCAGGTGAGCTATCACGACGATCACGTGCAGGTGCGGCTGGACGATCGCGCGATTCGGGCGCGATGCGTGGTGCATGCCGATGGGCACGGGCGATTCGATCCGGCGGGAGCGACTGCGGCGCGACGAGGGGTGGTGGGATTGAAGTGTCACCTGCGCTTGCATGAGCCGATTGGTAATGCGCTGCAACTGCACGGCTTCTCCGGTCCCCTCTCCCTTCCGAGGGAGACCCCCGGAAGAGCTGGGATGAGGGTGCCTGTGGATGAATGTGGCGCAAAGATGCAACAAACGCCGCCGGTGGTGCACGAAGGCGCACACGCTGCACTCCTTCCTGGCTCCCCTCACCCGGCCTCGCAGAGCCTCGGCCACCCTCTCCCCGGGGGAGAGGGGCGCGCGTACCTTGGCGTCGTAAGCGTTGAACGCGGCCTGGCTACCGCGGCCATGGTCGTCAGCCACGCACTGATCAAACACTTCGACGGCGACCACGATGCCCTGCTGCGAACCGTCGCCCCCTCGCTGGCCAGCGCCCGGCGCCAAGGCGACTGGCTCACCTGCCCGGTGGCCTCAAGCTGGTACATCCGCCCCGGCCACCCGCGCAGCTTCCGCATCGGCAACGCCGCGGCGGCGGTCGAGCCGGTGGCCGGTGAAGGCATCGGCCTGGCGGTGTGGAGCGGGGATTTGCTGGGGCGATTGCTGGAGATGGATCGACTGGGACAGACGCAGGCGATCCTGGGCCGGGCGTATCGGCGGCGCTTGCTGCTGCTGCGGCCCGCCGCGGCAATGATGGCGGCGCTGCTGGCGCGGCCGTGGCTGTGGGCGCCGATTGCGCCGCTGTTATCGCGCTTGCCCGGAGTAGCGCTGCGGCCGCTGTATTGCCTGTCGGGAAAGTCCGGAGGGACGCTGCGCGTCACCCGCTAAACAGCATCATCTTGTCACCCGCACACCTTGTGACCCCCTCACCTTGTCACCTTGTCATCTTCCCTCGTACTGCTTCTGGTAATACGCGCGATACGCGCCGCTCTTGACGCGTTGCCACCAGTCGGGGTGATCGACGTACCACTTGACCGTCGCCTCCAGCGCCGCCGGCCAGGCGGAGCGCGTCGGCTGCCAGCCCAGCTCGCGGCGGATCTTGCTCGCATCGATCGCATACCGCCGGTCGTGACCCAGGCGATCGGTCACCGGCTGGATCATCTCCGGACCCTTGCCCATCAGCGCCAGGATCGCGTGGGTCAGTTCGAGGTTGGAGCGCTCGTTGTTCCCGCCGATGTTGTAGACCTGGCCGGCTTGGCCCTTTTCCAGCACCGTCAAGATCGCCTCGCAGTGGTCGTCCACGTGCAGCCAGTCGCGCACGTTCCTGCCGTCGCCGTAGAGCGGGACCTTTTTATTTTCGATCAGGTTGGTGACAAAGAGCGGAATGACTTTTTCGGGGAACTGGTAAGGGCCAAAGTTGTTGGAGCAGCGCGTGAGGCAGATGTCCAGGCCGAAGGTGTGGTGGTACGCCCCGGCCAGCAGGTCGCTGCCGGCCTTGCTGGCGGAGTAGGGACTGCTGGTGTGGATGGGCGTTTGTTCGGTGAACTTGAGTTCAGGCTGATCCAGCGGCAGCGAGCCGTACACCTCATCGGTGGAAACATGGACGAAACGCCCCTTAAAGGCGCCGGCCTTGGCGGCGCGGCGAACGACATCGAGCATCGTCTGCGTGCCCAGCACGTTGGTCTCGACAAACGGCCGGGAGTCGAGGATCGAGCGGTCCACGTGGCTCTCGGCCGCCATGTGCACGACCGCATCGCATTCGCCCAGCAGGCGCTCGACCAGCGCTGCGTCAAGGATGCTCCCCTTGACAAAGCGATAGCGCGCATTTCCCTCCAGGTCCGCCAGGTTTTCGGGGTTGCCCGAGTAGGTCAGGGCATCGAGGTTGGTAATGGAAACGCCGGGGCGATGCTGAAGCACGAAGCGAACGAAGTTAGCGCCGATGAATCCGCAGCCGCCGGTGAGGAGAATGTGCTTGGGCATGGGGGAAGCTCAGTAACAGCCACAGATGGACACAGATGGACACAGATGAAGCTCGGAATGACCAATGACGAAATTCGAATGACGAATGAAGTTCCAAGGTCCAAATTCGAATGGCCAAACGACGAAGACTCGCCCCGCACTTGCTTGGTCATTGGAACTTGGAATTTGGAATTCATTCGTCATTCGTCATTCGAATTTCGTCATTCCTCTTACATCTGTGGCTCATATTTTCTCCAGTCGATTCAGCACATCCGCCAGGTTCTCGCGCCAGTGCGGCATCGGGCCCAGCAGCGCCTCGGTGGATGATAGATCCAGCACGCTGTAGGCCGGGCGTTTGGCGGGCGTGGGATACTGGGCACTGGTGCAGGGCGTAACCTGGCAGGCGGGGTTGGCGTGGGCGGCGATGGCGGTGGCGAATTCGTGCCAGGTGCACTCCCCGCCGTCGGTCACGTGGTAGATGCCCCCGGCGCCGGCCTCGATCAGTCGCAGGCTCGTGCCCGCCAGGTGTTCGGCACTGGTCGGCCGGCCTCTCTGATCCGCCACCACCTTGAGCGTCGGCCGCTCCTTCGCCAGCCGGGTGATCGTGCGCACGAAATTATTGCCCCACGGCGCGTAGAGCCAGCTTGTACGAATGAGCAGGTGCCGGCAGCCCGATTGTTCGATCAACTCCTCCCCCACCGCTTTGCTGCGCCCGTAAGCGTTGAGCGGCTGGCGCGGATCGTAAGGCTGATACGGCCGGGTCGCCTGCCCGGCAAACACGTAGTCGGTGCTGTAGTGCACCAGTGTCGCGCCGACCTCCTTGCATCGCCGCGCCAGGTCGCCCACGCCCGTCCCGTTGACGGCAGTGGCAACCGCTTCCTCCTTCTCGGCGCCGTCCACATTGGTCCACGCAGCACAGTTGATCACCAGCTTGAAACGCCCGTCGATACCGTCATGAATCGACTGCGTACTGGTCAGGTCAAACTGCGTCAGCGACGGCGCGACATATTCGAGGTCCTGTCGTGCCAGCAGTTCCTCCCAGGCGCGGGCGAGCATGCCGCCGACGCCGATGAGGAAGACGGGTCCCAGGGAAGTCAGGTCCAGGCGATGGGAGGCGGTGGCGGTCATGGGGGAGGAAGAGATTTCTGATTTAGCGAAGCGCTGTTGAAGCCATCTAGTTTCTGATTTCAAGCCCCGGCATGCTCTGGCTGCAGGGCTTGCCGGGGATCCGGACATATCTCACCCATGCCTTACATGCCAGGGGAAGCCTTCGACGCTGTCGGGGGCGCGGCGGTCTTCGTCGGGCGCCTTGGGGTCGTAGGCGTGGGTGACATAGTACAGGAGGCCCGCCGACTCGCTGCCGATGGTGGCTGCGCCGTGCCAGAGCGGGGGCGGGATGATCATGACGCCGGCGCGTTTTTCGCCCAGGGTCGCCAGCCACGCTTTGCCGTCACTCTCGCGGTAGATGCCGACCTTCAGATGGCCGTGCAGAACGCACCAGAAATCGGTCTGCTTCTGATGGCGGTGCCAGGCTTTGATGACGCCGGGGTACATGACCGAGTAGTTGATCTGGCCCTGGGCCGACATGACGCCGGTCATGAGGTTCATGAGCGACCAGCCGCGGTCATCGGCGAAGTGGCGTGCCGGGACGAACACGGGCTCGCCGGCGGCGCGGGCCGCCTCGTGCGCCGCGACGAAGTCGCCTTCGATCGTTTTGGGGTTATCAAGTTTCATGGGTTACTCGGATTTGAACCACCAAGACACCAAGGACACCAAGAAGAAGGAAAGATTGAACACGAAGACACGAAGACACGAAGAAACAAAGCAGAAAACCGGAACAGCAGAAAAACTCAGGAAACAGGGAGAATGCCCCGCTGACCCGCTCAAATGTTCTGCTTTCTCTATTTTGCTGATTTTCTGCCGTTTCCTCCTTCGTGTCTTCGTGTTCAGTTCTCCTTCTTCATCTCTTCTTGGTGTCCTTAGTTTCTCGGTGGTTAACCAGTATCGGTCATCGGGCCGCCGCCGCGGGCAGCTCCGCGTGATTCGCCCCGCCCTCGGCCACGTATCGGCTGGCGCGATGCAGGCTCTCGAACGTGCCGGCGTCCGTCCACCAGCCTTCGAGCGTCTCATACGTCATGTCGCCGCGCTCCAGGTAATAGTTGTTCACATCCGTGATCTCCAGTTCGCCCCGGCCCGAGGGCTTGAGCGTCTGGCAGACCGTGAACACGTCCGCGTCGTAGAGGTAGATGCCCGTCACCGCCATGTGGCTCGGCGGGTCCTTGGGCTTTTCGATGATGTTGACGATCTTGCCCTTGTCGTCGAACGCCGCCACGCCGAAGCGCTCCGGGTCGCTCACTTCTTTGAGCAGCAGCTTGGCGCCGGAGCGTTGCGTGTAGAAGTCCGCGGCCGCCCGGCGGATGTTACCCTCAATGATGTTGTCACCCAGGATCACGCAAATCTTCTCGCCGTCGGCGAACTCCTCGGCGAGTTTGAGCGCATCGGCGATGCCGCCCTCGCCTTCCTGGTAGGCGTACTCCAGATGTTTGATGCCCAGTTGCTTGCCGTTCTTGAGCAGCTTGAGAAAGTCGCCGGCGTGTTCGCCGCCGGTGACGATGAGGATCTCGTTGATGCCGGCGTTGAGCAGGCAGTCAATGGGGTAATAGATCATCGGCCGATCGTAGACCGGCAGCAGGTGCTTGTTGGTGACGAGGGTGAGTGGCCGGAGCCTGGTGCCCAGCCCACCGGCGAGAATGACGCCTTTCATATGGATGCCTCCCTGATACGACTCCGAAACAGTCCCCCCAGATTATGCCATAACCGCGCCGAGCACGGGGCCGACGATGACCTACTCTAACGTCGGCATGATGGGCGTGGTGCTGAACTTCGGCCCCCCTCTGCCCAAGGGAGCGGGGATATACTACAGGGCAATCGCATATGGGCGCTCTGACCCCCTCTCCCTTCTAAGGGAGAGGGCTGGGGTGAGGGTGATCGGTACTGCTCATGGCAACGAAACGGTGATCTCCGCCCGTGATCGCCACCCCAGTCACCCTCACCTAACCTCTCCCTCAGAAGGGAGAGGGACCGGAAACAGCCATATGCAATTGCCCTGGGATATACTGGCATCATGGCGGGACCGGCCTTGCGCACCGACATCATCGACGTATACGTCTTCCGCGCCGGCGCACGTGCGACGACCGGGCCGGCGTTTCTTCAGCTTCGCCGCACCGTGCCGCCGATGGCGGGGTCCTGGCAGCCGGTGATGGGCCATGTCGAGCCGGGCGAAACCGCCGCCGATGCCGCCTTGCGCGAACTGGCGGAGGAGACGGGCTACCGCCCCGGTCACGGCCTGGTCGGCCTGTGGCAACTCGAACTGGTCAACACGTTCTATCTGGCGGCCAGCGACGAGGTGTATCTCTGCCCCGGCTTTGCCGCCCAGGTGGACGCCGCGATCGAACCCGTGCTCGACAACGCGCACGATGCGCATCGCTGGGTCAAGCGCGACCACGCCGACCGTGAATTCCTCTGGCCCGGACAACGCGCCGCGATTGAGCATATCGTTCGTGACATGGTGCAGCCGGATTCGCCCATGGCGCCGCGGCTGAAGGTCAGCATCGCATCGTCGTCCACGAAAGGGGAACTCCGATGAACGCAGGGACCATCTCGGTGACGACCCCAACCCCGAAGGGGTCAAAGGATGTAGCCACGGGTGGAGCGATGCCGCTTTGGGCGTCGCGCAACCCGTGGAAAACCTCGCGCATAGAGGAATCCGCCCCGGCAGGGGCGGAAGGAACGCATGACGGGAACTTACGATCCTGTCGCCCCTCCGGGGCTAAAGAAGAATACGCTTCTCTATCCACGGGTTGCGCAACGCGCAAAGCCGTGTTGCTCCACCCGTGGCTACAACCTTGCGCCCCTTCGGGGCGACAAGCCAGGATGATCATTCCAAGTCGTTCATCTGTGTTTATCCGTGTTCATCTGTGGCTGATTCTCCTGACTGCCGTGACTGCGCCGCTGTACGCCGCGCCGGCCGAACAAGGCCAGCGCGGCCCCGGTGTGCCGGCGTTCACCGTGCGCCCCGGCTATCGCGTCACCCTCGCCGCCGAGCGCGTCGGCGAAGGCCGGTTCATCGAGTTCGACGACAAGGGCACGCTTTACCTGGCGGGCATCCGCAACGGCAAGGTCTGGGCCTGGAAGGACAAGGACGGCGACGGCGTCTATGAAACCGAGACGCTCTTCCTCGAGAACCAGCGGCACGTGCACGGCCTGTGCTGGTACGACGGCTGGCTGTGGTTTGCCCCCTCCACCGCCGTGGGCAAGGCACGCGACACCAACGGCGACGGCAAGGCCGACGACGTCGAGATTGTCCTCAAGGACCTGCCCGGCGGTTCGGGCCACCTATGGCGCTCGCTGCTGGTGACCAAGGATGGGCTGTGGACCAGCGTGGGCGACCCGGGCAACATCACCGATCAGACCGACACCGACCGCGAGAAAATCTGGTTCTACCAGCACGATGGCAGCGGCAAGAAACTCTGGTCCTCGGGCCTGCGCAACACCGAAAAGCTGCGCATGCGTCCGGGCACCACGGAGATCTGGGGCGCCGAGCACGGCAGCGACTGGTTCGGCGGGCCGCTGGGCGACAAGGCGGGCCGGCAGCCCATTACCGACCTCTGGCCGCCCGATGAGTTCAACCACTATGTCGAAGGCGGCTTCTATGGGCACCCGTTTCTGGTCGGCCCACGCGTGCCGCGCGTCGAGTCGCAGAAGCGCCCCGATCTGATCGACCTGGCCGCCAAGACCATCGCACCGGGCTGGATGTTCGGCGCCCACTGGGCGACCAACGGCTTTGGCTTTGTGAGCAACGAGAACAAGATGTTTCCGCCTGACCATCGCGGCGACGCATTTGTCGGCTGCCATGGCTCGTGGAACAGCCAAACGCGCGTCGGCTATCGCGTCGAGCGCGTGATGTTCGACAAGTGGACGGGCAAGCCCTTTGGCTCGCAGATGATCGTCTCGACGCTCAACGCTCAAGCCCCCGGAAGCGACGACGTGCTGGGCCGGCCGGTGGACTGCGCCGAGGCGCCCGATGGGTCGATCCTGTTCACCGTCGATGCGCCGGGGGCGCGGATTTATCGCATCAGTTGGGTGGGAGAGAAGACGGAGTAAGGACCGGCCCTTTGGAGTGCGGCGGCTGCGACGCCGCTTTAACTCGACGCGGAGCGTCTTTGGCTGTCAGAGCCGCGCGCCGTAAGCCCGCGGACGACCTCCGCAGGCTTACGCCTTGCGGCTCTGACGGCTCCGCCGCAAGCCAAAGCGGCGTCGCAGCCGCCGCACTCCAAAGCGGCGTCGCAGCCGCCGTACTCCAAAGCGGCTTGTCGCGCTTGCGGTATCATGTCGCCCCCATGGACTTCTTCCACTACACCGACGGCCAACTGCATTGCGAAGACGTCAACCTCGACACCCTGGCGGAGAAGGTCGGCACGCCCACCTACGTCTACTCACGCAAGACGCTCGAGCATCACTACGACGCGATGGCCAGGGCCTTTGCCCCCGTCGATCCGCTCATCTGCTACTCGATCAAGAGCTGCGGCAATATCCACCTGCTCAAGCTGCTCGCCGCACGCGGGGCGGGCATGGACGTAGTCTCCGGCGGCGAACTGCATCGGGCCCTGGCGGCGGGCGCCGACCCGGCCACCATCGTCTACGCCGGCGTGGGCAAGACCGACGCGGAAATCCGCCAGTCACTCCAGGCCGGCATCGGCTGGTTCAATATCGAGTCCGAGGCCGAGTTTGAGAACATCGCAGCCATCGCCCGGCAGATGCGCGTGACGACCAACGCCGCCCTGCGCGTCAACCCGGACGTGGTGGACCCCCACACCCACGCCAAGACCGCCACGGGCAAGAAGGAATCCAAGTTCGGCGTTGACATCCAGCGCGCCCGGCGATTCTTCGACGCCTACGGCAAGGACACGCACCTGCGCCTTAACGCCATTCACCTGCACATCGGTTCGCCGATCTACTCGGCTGGGCCGTATGTGGCGGCGATCAGCAAGGCGATCACGTTGATCGACGATCTGGAGAAGGCGGGCCACCACGTGAGCACGCTGGACATCGGCGGGGGTTACGCTGCCGACTACGAGTCGGGCAAGTCGCCGGCGAGCCAGGCCTATGCGCGGGAGATTTTGCCGCTGTTGGCGGAGTTCAAGGACCGCGGCGGGCGGGTGATCCTCGAGCCGGGGCGCATGATCGTCGCCAACGCCGGCGTGCTGCTGACGCGCGTGCAGTACATCAAGGCCGGGGAGGCCCACCAATCCGGAGGCAACCGCAAGTTCGTCATTGTCGATGCGGGCATGAACAGTCTGCTGCGCGTAGCGATGTACGATGCGTTTCACTTCGTCTGGCCGACGCATGTGAGCGAGGCGTTCGTGCCGGAGCATCGCCAGGCGGAGATGGCGCTGCCGGGGCTGGAGCGCGCGGATGTGGTCGGACCGATCTGTGAATCCAGCGACTTTTTCGCCCGTGACCGCGCCTTGCCGCCGGTTCAGCGCGGCGACCTGCTGTGCCTTTTTACCGCCGGCGCCTACGGCATGACCATGGCCAGCAACTACAACGCCATGCCCCGCCCGGCGGAAGTGCTCGTCGACGGCGACCGCGCCACGCTCATCCGCCGCCGCGAAACCTACGACGACCTGATCGCACCGGAACGCGAGGCGGTTGAGTTGTAAGCTGGCGCCTTTGGAGTGCGGCGGCATTGACGCCGCTATGGCTTTGTGCGGAGCACTTTGGCTATCCGAGCCGCGCGGCGTAAGCCCGCGGACTTCGGCTGTCAGAGCCGCGCGGCGTAAGCCCGCGGACTTCCGCAGGCTTACGCCTTGCGGCTCTGACGTTCCCCCGCAGGCTTACGCCTTGCGGCTCTGATGGCTCCGCCGCAAGCCAAAACGGCGTCGATGCCACCGCACGCCATATAAGCGTGTTATCCTTGTCGCGGCATGGCTAAAGAACGGCTCATCTCCGCGCAGAACGTAGAGGTCCACGAGGAGCAGATCAACCAGTCGCTGCGCCCCACGACGCTGACGGATTACGTCGGCCAGCCGCGCTTGATCGAGAAGCTGCGCATCACGCTCCAGGCGGTCAGGGAGCGCGGCGAGCCGATGGAGCACATTCTGCTGCACGGCCCGCCCGGACTGGGCAAGACCACCCTGGCGCACATCATCGCCAACACCATGGAGGCGCACCTGATCGTCACCTCCGGCCCGGCCTTGACCAAGCCGGCGGAACTCGTCGGCACACTCACCAAGCTCCAGACGCGCGACGTGCTCTTTATCGATGAGATTCACCGCCTGCCCGCCATCGTTGAGGAATACCTCTACTCGGCGATGGAGGACTTCAAGATCGACGTGACGATCGACAGCGGCATGCACGCCAAGATCATCACACTGCCGATCAAGCCCTTCTGTCTGATCGGGGCGACGACGCGCGCCGGGCTGCTCACCGCCCCGATGCGCAGCCGATTCGGCATCCTGCACAACTTCGACTTCTACAGCGAGGCGGACCTGATGCGCATTTTGCAGCGCAGCGCCCGATTGCTGGGGATGACCAAGGCGGACGATGTCGCTTCGCCCAAGGCTAATGACGCTCTGGCCCGCATCGCCCAACGTTCGCGCGGCACGCCGCGCATCGCCAATCGCCTGCTACGGCGGGTGCGCGATTTTTCGCAGGTCAAGGCCGAGGGCGTGCTGCACACCGGCGTGGTGGACGAGGCGCTGCGGCTCGAAGGCGTCGATGCCCTGGGCTTGGACGACCTGGACCGCAAGTATCTGCGCATCATCGCCCAGACCTACGAAGGTGGGCCGGTGGGACTGGAAGCGATCGCGGCGACGCTGGGCGAGGACGCCGGCACGCTCGAGGATGTGGTCGAGCCGTTCCTGCTTCAGATCGGCTTTGTGGCGCGGACGCGCAAAGGTCGCCAGTTGACGCGTGCCGCGGCGGAGCATCTGGGGCTGAAGTTCAAGCCGCCGGAGAATGCGGAGTCGTTGTTCAACGGCGAGGCGGGGTAATCCCTCTCCCCCGGGGAGAGGGTGGCCGAGGCTCTGCGAGGCCGGGTGAGGGTATCCACGAATGAGCGCGGCGTGCTGATGCCATATGCCTACGGATGGTTTGCTTACTCATCCGTGCGCATGCTTGCTCACGTGCGTTAGGGCCCCAGATCCCCTCACCCCAGCCCTCTCCCCAAGGGAGAGGGAGCCGTTCAATGCGCGATCTTGCCCGTCAGCAGGAATCCCGCCGCGACGTAACCGATGTAGATCAGCAACAGGGGCAGGCCGTACCAGCGGCGAAACGAGCCGCGCTTCACCGAGGCGGCGATGAACACGCGAAACAGCACGAGAATGGCCAGCATCACCGGCAGGTGCAGCCATAGGAAGATCGCCGGCGTGTTCGATGTGGCTTCGATGATCGGCAAGGGCTTGGCGGCGGCGGCGGCGCCGGTCACGAAGAGCACATTCAAAATGTCTGCCCCGATCACGTTGCCCACCAGCAGCTCGGCGTGGCCCTTGCGAATACTGGTGATCCCGATCACCAGCTCCGGCATGGACGTGCCCAGCGCCACCAGCGTGCCGGCGATCACCACCTCCGGCACGCCCCAGCGCACCGCCAGCGTGCTCACCGAGGTGATCATCACGTGGCTGGCCAGGATCACCAGCGCCAAGCCGATGATCGACATCAGCACCAGCGCGGGGACGGGGCTCTGCGATTCTTTGGGCGCCTGGGCCGACAGGGAGGGATCGATCATGTCCGGTTCCGGCACGCCCTGCGGATGCTGGCGCGCCCAGCGGACGGAAATGAGCATGTAGGCGACGAGCATGGTCAGGAGGAGAACGCCGACCCAGCGATCCAACGTGGCGTTGTCGCCCTGGATGAACCAGATGACGTAACAGAGACCGGTCAGGAACACGGCCACGCCCACCTGCACCCAGCCCTGGCGATTGAGCACAAAACGATCGGCGGGCAGCGTGGTCAGCAGGCAGCCGACGCCGAAGATCAGCCCGGCGTCACAGATCACCGAGCCGATGGCATTGCCCAGCGCCAGGCCGGCGTTGCCCTGCCAGGCCGCCATGACCGACACCGCCGCCTCGGGGCTGGTGGTGCCCAGCGAGACGATGGTGGCGCCGATGATGACCTTGGGCATGCCCGCCCGCCGCGCCAGCCCGGCGGCGCCGTCCACCAGCCAGTCGGCGCCTTTGGACAGAATCAGGACTGCCACCGCGGTGACAATCAGCAGCAGCCAGGAGGCCTGCGAAGCGAACAATTCCTGAATGGGGATGATTTTTTCCACGGGCGGTGATTGTAAGGGAAGCAGAAAG
This sequence comes from Phycisphaeraceae bacterium, assembly GCA_040878035.1. Classification (GTDB taxonomy): domain Bacteria; phylum Planctomycetota; class Phycisphaerae; order Phycisphaerales; family Phycisphaeraceae; genus JBBDMX01. The sequence continues at coordinate 62,124 of JBBDMX010000088.1, forward strand.
CAAAAAGTGAAAAGTGAAAAGTGGAAAGTGGAAAGTGGAAAGTGGAACGCCAAGATGGGAAGCGATGATGTGCCTGCGTACGAAGCGCCGCGGCTTGCCGCGCCTCCTCAATCACAAATTCAGTATCACCCCTGCGCCGCCAACTGCTCGGGGGTGCAGAGCAATTCGGCGCGGTGGTGGAGCCAGTCGGCCAGAGTGGTCCGGCCCAGGCGCTGCGCCGGGGCGATGAGCAAGAGGTGCAGGGCGCCGCACGCCGGGGCGGGCATCAATTCCGCCAGGCGGAGTTTGCTGTCCAGGTGGTGCAGGGCGGCGGCATCGTGGCCCGCGGCTACCTCGTACCGTAACTGGAGCGCCATGCGCTGCAGCGATTCGATCAGGCCCAGCCGGCCGCGGTGCAGTTCCATCAGCGCCTGGTATGCCCCGGCCAGATCGTTGGCGGCGAGTTGGCATTCGGTGAGCATGAGCAGCAGATGGGAACGCACGGCCCCGGTGGCGGCAGGCGACGATGACGTTGGCGCCGTGGACGAGCCGGACGCTTCGCCAAGCCTCAGCGTCGGCGTCGCCGCGACCATGCGCCCGGGCCGCGGGTCGGCTGAGCCCAGTTTGTAACCCAGCAGCGTGCGGCAGATCAGGGCCGCCTCGGCGAATTGCTGCTGGCGATGACGCAACACCGCCAGGCGATGATAGAGCAGCAGGCGAATCGGGCGCGGCAACGGCCAGCGATGCTGCGTCTGGGCGATGAGCGACTCGGCACGTGCGGGATCGATATCGAGGAGCGCGGTGATCACGCCTAAACGCTGGGCGGCCTTGGCGCCGCTGAGCGTCATCCAGACCCAGGCAGCGCCCAGGACGATCAGCAGCACCAATCCGCTCCCGCCGCCCCCGGTAGCGTCGCTGCCGGGAACTTCGCCCCCCGCGTTTCCTACACCGCCCGAACCAGCCTCGCCGACGCTGATCCCCACGAGAATGAACACCAGCAGCAGGATCAACAGCATCCATCGGAAGGCTGAATCCAAGGCAATCTGCCGGCGAAGCACCGCGGGACGGAACGGCGGGCAGGTCTGCATCGCCTCGGCGCGCCGCGCGTCAGCGCCACCGGGTGATGGGGGTTCAGCGGGCGAGGTTGTGGGTTGCTCGTCACTCATGAGGTTGGGGCTGCATCCTTAGGCGTATGACGGCTGGTCGTGGCAACCATGGCTGCATCGCGCTTGAGCTCGCCCAACTCCGGGAAACGATCGACCAGGGCATCGACCGACAAAAGCAGCGTCGCCCGCGACCACCAGAGCGCCGCCTCTTGACGCCGCTGCTGGGGATCAAGGCGAGCCGGTTCGTCATCGTCCTCCGGTGGCGCCGCGGGCATCGCCTGCTGGGGCCGCTGCGCCAGGCGGTGCTGCGCCAGCGCCGCCAGGGCATGGCCGTAGCCCGCCTCGACGCCCAGCGGACGAAGCTGCTCGACCAGGTTGGCGGCCGAGTCCGCCGCGTCCTGATCGTGATGCGTGCGCACCTGCTGGAGCAGCCGGCCCAGATGCCACAACGCGCTGACCGTGGTCGGCGGCTGGCTGTCCGCCAGGTCACGCAGGCGGCGCAACGTCTCATCCGCGTCCAGCAGGTGATCGCTCTCGAGTTGCGCGATGGCCCTCTGCACGCGAAGCTGCACCGCGGCGGGACTGTCGGCGGGCATGCGCGCCAAAAGGTAATCCAGCACCGCCAGCGCCGATTCGTAGGCCTGCACCTGCTCGAGGTTGTGACCGATCAACGCCACCGTGCGCGTGTGCAGCTCGACCAGGTGGGTGACCGACGGCAGCAGCCGCCACGCCAGGCGCAGCGATTCGACGTGGCGGCGCAGCATGGCCAGCTCCTGCACGTAAATGGCCCGGCCTTCCAGCGTCCGTAAGCGCGCCGTACGCACGCCTGAATAGATGAACATGGCCAGCAGGATCAGCCAGGGCAGGATCGCCAGGGCGCCGCCTTCGACGTTCACCGCCAGGACCACGGCGGCGACCAACAGCGCCAGCGGCGCCCAGGTCGCGACCTTGGAAGGTCCGGTCGCGGCATAGCGCTCCAGGTGCGCGTGCACCTGCTGGGGCGAGGGCGGGGCGAAGGCGGTGGCGGTGGCGGAGGTTGACACGATTTCTGATCTCGGATTTCGGATTTCGGATTTTGGATTTTGGATTCTGGATTTTGGATTTTGGATTTTGGATTTTGGATTTTTTCTCGAAAGCCCACCCGCTCCCGCGGGTGGGTTCAGGGACGCTGCGCGTCACCCGCTAAACGTCTTCACGGCGCGGGATTGAAATGGTACAGCATAAAGTAGATGAGCACGCCGGTGACCGACACGTACATCCAGATGGGCCAGCCCAGGCGTGCCACGCGGCGGTGCTGCGCATAGCGGGCGGTGGTCCCCAGGCGGATGAGCGCAATGGCGAACACCGGCACGGTCATGGCCAGCACGATATGGCTGCCCAGCATGGCGACGTAAAGCCACTTGATCAGGCCCGTGCCGTGGTAGGGCGTGTGCACGCCGCCTTTCCAGATTTTATGCGCCACGTAGGTGACGAGGAAGACGCTCGAGACGACAAAGGCGGTGATCATCGTCCGCCGATGCGCATCGATGCGGCGCGTATGAATGAGGTACAGCCCCAGGATGAGCAACAGCCCCGCGATGCCGTTGAGGATCGCGTTGAAGGCGGGCAGGCGTTCGAATAGGTCAGCGACGGTCATGAGGCGGGAGGGAGGGAGAATTTCAGATTTCGGATTTCGGATTTCGGATTTTTCGTAGCCGCGGCGTCTTCGCCGCGCGTCCGTCATTGCGGCGCCACGGCCGGTTCCGCCGCTTCCGCCAGCAGTTTCTTCATATCACCGACCAGGCGCGGCAGCATGTCCGGGTCCATGCCGTCGTAGTAGCGGCGGATCACTCCCTGCCGATCCACCAGCATGAACTTGCTCGAATGCGTAAACGGGTTGTTGGGGTCGCTGGGGTTGTCCGCCACGCTGATTTTGAAGCCCTCGATCGCCAGGCGGACGACCTGCTGCTTGTCGCCGGTGACCCAGAGCCAGATGGCCGGGTCGCTGTGGGCGATGCGGGCGCGTTCCGCCAGCACCGCCGGCGTGTCGTGCTCCGGGTCGATGCTGATCGACAGCAGGCGAGCATCGCGGGTATCGGGCAGTTCCTTCTTGAGCAGTTCCTGAAGCCGGTAGTACATCGAGGTCATCACCGGGCACGCGGCTGGGCAACGGGTGAACACGAAGGAGGCGATCCAGACCTTGCCTTGCATGTCGCCCAGGCTCAGCGGTTGCTCGGTGCTGGTGGTGAGCTGGAAATCCGGCACGGGGAACGACACGGGAATCTCCCCGCCCCCGGAAGCCCCGGAAGGCTGGAGCGCCGCATCGCCGCCCACGTGATCCGCACCGACGGTCATCGCCCCCGGCGTCGCGGGCGTGCCCTGCGTCTGCGACACCTGCGCCAGGCGAAACACGATCATGGCAAACAGCCCGGCGGTGCACAGTGCCGCCACGGCGATGAGCACCAGCAAAATGGCGCCGGGATCGACGCGGCGGGCCTGCGGCGCAGCGGGTGACGGTGACGCATTGTCGGTGTTCATGCCAGGCCATCCTTTCGCGGCGTGCCGACCAGTTTGGCTGCCAGCAGCACCATGGCCACGGTGAACGCCACCGTGATACCCAGTGCCGCCAGGCCCGGCAAAGGCGCGCCGATGGCCAGGCGACCGTGCGTCAGCGCCCAGGCAAAGGCCGTCTGCCCGTAGGTCAGCGGATTGATGAGCATCAGCGTTTTGAGCCAGATGGGGGCGCCCGCCACCGGGAAGATGGCCCCGGAGAGGAACCACATGGGCATGAGGAAGATCATCATGACGGCATGGAAGCCGGCGGTGGAGTCCATGGGCCAAGCGATGCACAGGCCCAGGGCGGTCAAGCCCGTGGCGAGGATGAACATGACGCCGATCGCCTGCGCCAATTCCAGCAGCCCGCCGACCCAGCCCAAGGCTTGGGCCCCTTCCGGCGGCCAGTGCCCGACTAAGGGCCAGAACGCCAGGAACAGCACGCCCTGAATCGTCGCCAGCGTAGCACCGCCGAGCACCTTGCCCAGCACGATCGCCAGGCGCGGCGCCGGCGACACCAGCACCGCCTGGAGGAAGCCCTCCCGGCGATCCTCGATCACCGAGATGGTCGAGAAGATGGCGGTGGACAGGAGGATAAAGACGATCGTGCCGGGGAAGAAATATTCGAGGTAGGTGATCGGCGGGCCGGTGGCGTCGGGTGCCGCCGCCGTGCCGGCGACCTGGGCCTTGAAGTTGCCGCTAAGGCCAAAGCCCAGGAGCAGCCAGAAAAGGATGGGCGTGACCAGGGCGCTGACCACGCGATTCTTCTGGCGGACGAAGCGCACCATCTCGCGTTTCCACAGCGAAAGCGTGGGCAGCAGCAGGCCCGGCCGGCGGGGCGCGGCCGCGTCGGCGTCGGGATGTGGCACATTCGTGGCGATCGAGGTCATGGTGGGATTCTATGGTAGCACTTGTCAGCCGCCATTTTGGACTGCGGTGGCCTTGACACCGCTTTAACTTGCGGCGGAGCCGGATTCGCTCCGCGAAGAGCCAAAGCGGCGTCGCAGCCGCCGCACTCCAAAGGGCCTCTCATCTGCTAGAATCGCGCGGCGACTCTCGCACGAAAGGTTCTGACCATGACGCTGATCCCGATGGTGATTGAAAAATCCGGCCGCGGCGAACGCGCCTACGACATCTACTCCCGCCTCCTGCGCGACCGCGTGCTGTTCGTCACCGGGGGTATCTCCGACGAGACGGCCAACCTCGTCGTCGCCCAGCTTCTCTACCTCTCCAGCGACGACCAGAAGTCCGACATCCACATGTACATCAACAGCCCCGGCGGGTCGGTGTCGGCGGGACTGGGCATCTACGACACCATGCAGTTCATCCGCCCCGATGTGTGCACCTACTGCATCGGCATGGCGGCATCCATGGGGTCGCTCCTGCTCATGGCCGGCGCCAACGGCAAACGTTTCGTCCTGCCCAACGGCCGCGTGCTCCTGCACCAGCCCCTCATGGGCGGAGTCATGGAAGGCCCGGCGACCGACCTGGGCATCCACGCCAAGGAAATGCTCCGCACCCGCGACCGCCTCTACAAGATCATGGTCGAGCATTCGGGTAAGGACTACAAGACCATCGAGCACGACTGTGAGCGCGACAAATGGCTCGACGCCGACGAAGCCGTGGCCTACGGCCTGGCGGACCGCGTGCTTAAGCACATCCCCGAGGCCCTGGCGCAAAGCCACCGGCCCGAAGACGAAGGCGAACCGAAGTGAATGGGACAGGGAGACACGGAGACAAGGAGTCAAGGAGAAGGGCGACTTGGTTCATCTCCATGTCTCCTTGTCTCCTTGTCTGCCTGTCTCTCTTTCCCGGCTGCGCCGCCCGCATCGGCGGCAGCTCGACGCCCGAAGCGGCCCTCAATGACATGCGCCGCGAAAACCAGGAGCTGCGCCAGCAGGTCCAGCAGCTTCTGGGCAACATCGACCTTCGCCTTGCGGAAATCGACACGCTGGAGCAGCAGTTGCATCGCCCGGCGGGGCACGTGCCCGACGCCAAGGTGCCCCAGGCCGTGGCCATCAAGTTCGGCCGATACAGCGGCGCCGTGGACAGCGACAACGACGGCAAGGACGACCTGATCCGCGTCTATATCCAGCCACATGACCAGAAGGATCGCTTCCTCCCCATCGCCGCCCAGGCCGTGGTGCAGGTGGCATCCATCCAACCCGACGCCGGCGCCCGCCTGCTGGCGGAAAAAACCTTCGACGCCCAGCCATTCGACCATGCCTATCGCAGCGGGCTGACGGGCACGCATTACGCGCTGGAGTTGCCGTTGCCCGATGACTTCCCGGATGATCTGAAGGAAGTCACGGTCAAGGTGACGCTGACCAATGCGGCGACGGGAGCGACGCTGACGGCGCAGCAGGCGGTGGTGGTCAAGCGGTGACCACTTTGGACTGCGGCGGCATTCGACCCGCTTTGGCTTGACGCGGAGCGTCTTTGACTGGTGGGATCTCTTGATGCTGCTCACGGCTGCGCCGCAAGCTAAAGCGGCGTCGCGGCCGCCGCACTCCAAAATGTCGGGCCTCCGGCCCTGTTACTCACTGATCCCCAAATCGGCCTTCGTGAACAGACTTGCAAAGGTGAACCCCGCGCCTTGGATGTTCTCCCGCCCACCTTCCTGGCGGTCGATCACCGCGACGATCTGCACCACCTTGGCGCCCGCGGCCTGGATCACCTTGGCCGCTTCGAGCGTCTGGCCGCCCGTGGTCACGATGTCCTCGACGATCAGCACACGGTCGCCGGGTTCGAGTTTGCCTTCGAGCTGCTTGGCGGTGCCGTAGTCCTTCTTCTGGTTGCGGATGAGTACCGCTGGCTTGCCCGTCGCCATCGAGGTGGCGGTCACCAGGGGGATCGCCCCCAGCTCGGCGCCGGCGACGCGGTCCACATCCTGGCTGACGTAGGCGGCAAACTTCTGGCCCAGGGCTACCAGCACGTCCGGCTGGGTCTCGAAAAGGTATTTGTCCAGGTAGTACTTGCTCTTGCGTCCGCTGCGCAGGGTGAATTCGCCGCGTAACAGCGCGGTGTCGCAGATTCGCTTGATGAGTTGCTGGTCGTTCATGGGCGAGAGTATAGCGAGCCGCGCCGGCCCTCTCGCCACTCCCCAGGGCAGAGGGGCGCACTTACCCCAGTTACAGGCTTCTCCCGATACCCGCCGGAGCGGGTGCCTTAAAGAATCAGTTGAATGCGGTTCATGACCTTCGCCATGGACCATGGACAATGGGGACACAAAGGAGCAGGTCATGGGACTCTTAGGTTGGGCATTAGTGCTGGCGCTGGTCGCGGTGGTCGCCGGTGTGTTCGGCTTCACCGGCGTGGCGTCCGGGGCCGCGGCCATCGCCCGGATCCTCTTTTTCATCTTCCTGGTCCTCTTCCTGGTGATGCTGATCATGGGCCTGATCGCCGGCGGCGTGGCCCAATGATGCAGCCGAGGCAGCAGCCCTGGGATCCGGCGAGCGGGCGTGCGGTGTGCAATCGGCGCCTCCCGCGCCGGGTCCCAAGGCTTTAGCAACGTTGTCTTCTAGAAGCCGACTTCATGGGACCTGAACCGTACATCTGGGAAATGCTTTTGCGTCTGCTGGCCGCCGTGGCTTTGGGCAGCGTGATCGGCTGGGAGCGTGAATCACGGCGTAAGCCGGCGGGCTTGCGCACGCACACGATGGTCAGCCTGGGGTCGGCGGCGTTCACGCTGCTGGCGGTCTACATGCTCCACGCCATCGAGCCGGGCTCCGACACCCAGCGCGTCGATCCGGTGCGGCTGATCCAGGGCGTGGCCACGGGCATCGGCTTTGTCGGCGCCGGCACCATCATTCAGTCCCACGGCTCGGTGCAAGGCATCACCACCGCCACCACCATCTGGGTCGCCGCCGCCACCGGCGTGGCCTGCGGAGCCGGGCACCTACTTCTGGCCGCGGCCGTCGCCGCCCTGTCGCTGTTCGTCCTGGTGGGACTGGGATGGCTGGAGCGGCGGGCGATCAGCACCCCCAAGGACGAGGCGAATGACGAATGACCCAATTCAGAAAATTGGATTAACCACCAAGACACCAAGGACACCAAGAAGATATTTGAGCATGGAGACACGAAGACACGAAGGGAGAATGACAACAAGAAACCCGTTCTCCGTCTTCTCTCTTCTCTTCTTCGTGTCTTCGTGTCTTCGTGTTCCATCCGCTTCTTGGTGTCTTGGTGGTTAATCCAAGGTCTCATTCGTCATTCTGGTTTGGCGGCCTTTCCCAGGTTGTACTTCACGATGCAGCGCAGCGCCGACACGCCGTCGCGCCAATTGATCTTCTTGCCTTCCTCGTAGGTCCGGCCCGCGTAGCTCACCGGGGCCTCGTAAATTCGCACTTTGAGCTTGGCGACCTTGGCGGTCACCTCCGGCTCAAAGCCGAAACGCGGCTCCACCAGCTTGATCCGGTCCAGCACATCCCGCTTGAAGAGCTTGTAGCAGCACTCCATGTCGGTCAGGTTCAAGTTGCTGAACATGTTGGACATGGTGGTGAGGAAGCGATTGCCCAGGAAGTGCCAGTAGTACATGACGCGATGGGTCTCGCCGATGAAGCGTGAGCCAAAGACGACGTCGGCCCTGCCGTCGAGCATCGGCGCCAAGAGGCGCGGATATTCGTGCGGGTCGTACTCCAGGTCGGCATCCTGCACGATGACGAAGTCGCCCGTGGCCTGGGCAAAGCCCGTGTGCAGGGCGGCGCCTTTGCCCATATTGCGCTGGTGGTAGAAGACGTTGATCCGCGGACGTTCCTGCTGGAGGCGCGCCAGCACGGCGCGCGTGCCGTCGGTGGAGAAGTCGTCCACGATCACGATCTGCCGATCGACCTCCGCCGGCAGCGGCGAAGCCTCGATGCGGTCGAGAATGCGCGGCAGAAGCTCGCGCTCGTTGTAGACGGGGATCACGATGCTGAGCGTGGGCATGGTGGGTACCTGCAGAACGCGGACCGGGGGCCACAGAATAGCGTAGAACGTTGGGCGATGACGAGTTCTTGCCGGGGGGCTGTCCGATGGCTGGACTGGCCCCGGTATAATCCCGCACGGTGAATCCCCAGCCCTATGACATCATCGTGATCGGCGGCGGCCATGCCGGCGCCGAGGCCGCCTGGGCCGCCGCCAATCTCGGCGCGCGGGTGGCGCTGGTTACCATGAACCCGGCCAAGATCGGCGCCATGTCATGCAACCCCGCCATCGGCGGGCTGGCCAAGGGCCAGATGGTGCGCGAGATCGACGCCCTGGGCGGCCTGATGGGCCTGGCCGCCGACGCCACCGGCATCCAGTTCCGCATGCTCAACGTCAGCAAAGGCCCGGCCGTGCAAGGCCCGCGCGCCCAGTGCGACAAGTACGCCTACGCCCGCGAAGTCCAACGCCTGCTCGGCTCCCGCCCGGAGATCGACATCATCGAGGGGACCGCCGAACGGATCGATGTACGCGATGGCCGTGTGTGTGGTCTTCAAATCCAGAATCCGAAATCCGAAATCCGAAATCTGTCCGCTTCCGCGGTGGTCCTCACCACCGGCACCTTCATGCGCGGCCTGATGCACACCGGCGAGCGGCAAAGCGAAGGTGGCCGCGTGGGCGAGGGCAGCGCGGTGGGCATCAGCGGCGCCTTGCGCGGGTTGGGTTTTGACCTGGGCAGGCTCAAGACCGGCACGCCGCCGCGCCTCGCCGCCGAGTCGATCGACTTCGATTCGCTCCAGCTTCAGCCCGGTGATGAGGTGCCCGTGCCGTTCAGCGATCTGACAGAGCCGCGCGGCGCCCTCGGTCACCCGCGGGGGAGCATCCGCGGGCTTACGCCGCGCGGCTCTGACTTCCCCGCGCTCCCCCAGCGCCCCTGCTGGATCACGCAGACCAACCCCGCCATCCACGACCTCATCCGCGCCAACCTTCATCGCGCTCCGATGTACAACGGGCAGATCCAGACCACCGGCCCGCGCTATTGCCCCAGCATCGAGGACAAGGTCGTGCGCTTTGCCGATCGCGACAGTCATCACGTCTATCTCGAGCCCGAGTCGCTGGAGACTAACGAGATCTACTGCAACGGCATCAGCACCTCGCTGCCCGCCGATGTGCAGGAGATCGTCGTGCGGCAGATGCCCGGTTGCTCGCGCGCCCGCATTCTGCGGCATGGCTATGCCGTCGAATATGACATGGTCTGGCCTCACCAGATCGACGCGACGGGCATGACGAAAAAGGTGTCAGGCTTGTTTTTGGCCGGGCAGATCAACGGCACCAGCGGGTACGAAGAAGCGGCAGGGCAGGGTCTGCTCGCCGGCTTAAACGCGGTGCGCTTCGTGCGCGGCCAGACGCCGGTGCGCTTGCGCCGCGACCAGGCGTACCTGGGCGTGATGATGGACGATCTGGTGACCAAGACGCCGCGCGAGCCGTACCGCATGTTCACCAGCCG
>JBBDMX010000089.1:0-15568 GCA_040878035.1 Phycisphaeraceae bacterium
ATCTTCGGGAAATCTCCCCCCCAGACTCCCACCGTTTACAGTTTCTCCTTTGGGGCCAGTTCCTTCTGGCATCCACTTTACCAATAGGCTACTCACGGGCCTCATATGTTGTGAAAGCCCGTTTCCGAGGAACCCAGTGATCGCAAAGGATCGTGATGAGCGTAGAAGTACTTAATCCGTTGAAGGTAGACGTGCTGAAGTTGCCCGTGCGGGGCGCGATGGAAATCGTCTCCCTGACCACGGCTGCCAATGGCCACGTGTACGGCGGCACCACCGGTTATCGCAAGCACCTGTTGTTTAGCTACAACGTGGCCACCGGGAAGGTCCAGGACCTGGGGCATCACGTGGTCAGCGCCGCGGCCATCCTGGACAAGCGCGGCCGGGAGCATACCCAGAAGATCCACCACGCCCTGTACGGCTGCGCCGACGGCACGCTGGTGGGCGGCACCGGGCAGAATGTCTCGGTGTCCATGGCCGACTTTTGCACCAGCGCCGACGAGGGCGGGCACGTCTTTGTCTACAACCCTGCCACCGGTGAATCACGCGACTACGGCATCCCCGTCCCCAACGAGTGGATTATCAACCTCACCGTCAACGAGAAGACGCGCACAGCCTATGGCATGACCTACCCGCTCAACCGCTTCTTTTGCGTCGACTTGGACTCCGGCAAGATGCGCATCATCGGCCAGGTGCGCGGCAAGATCGGCTGCGACAGCGGCTGCTGCCACGAGATGGTCGTCGATACCCAGGGGCGGGTGTTCGGCTCCTGCCGCGGCGGCTATTTCTTCTACTACGACCCGGCCCTGGACAAGCTGGTCGAGACCGACCTGCGCCTGCCCGGCGGGGATGAACGCATCGACTCGCTGATCCGTCACCCTGACGGGCTGCTCTACGGCGGGACCTGGGAGAGCGGCCACCTGTTTTCCCTGGACACGCGCACGATGGAGCTGACCGACTTTGGCTCGGTGCTCGGCGGGCCGCGCCTGCCGGCGCTGGCGCTGGCCAAAGACGGCACGATCTACGGCGCCGCCGGCGGCGGGGCACAGTACAACACCAAACGGGCGACGCTGTTCCGTTTCACGCCCCCGCAAGGGCCGATCGAGATTATGGGCGAAATTGTGGCGGAGAACGGCGTGGCGGCGTCACGCATTCACAGCATGACCATGGGTCCCGACGGCAAGCTCTACGCGGGCGAAACCGGCTCGGAGGAAATCGAAGCCGGCGAAACCGGCTTGCAGCCCAACCTGTTTATCATCAGCCCAAACTAGCCGCCGATGGACGCGGATGGGACAGGGAAGAAGAAGCTATCCGCAGATTGCGCAGATTTGCGCAGATTCAAGCACAATTCGTTTTCCTCATCTGCGCAAATCTGCGCAATCTGCGGATCGGTTTTGGTATTCTTCTTTGCTTCCATCCGCGTTCATTCGCGTTCATCCGCGGCTTATTAGTCTGAAAGGTAGTCGATGTTTGTCGTTGATCAGAAGCGGGCCGCGATGATCGTGGCTCAGCGGAAGGATGTCCTACCGATCGCCCGGGAGTTGCGGCGTTGCCTGTTGGCGGCGCTGAACCCCCCGAATTTGCGAGCCGGCACGTCCCCGTGCCCGGATTGCCTGGAAATCACGGTCGGTGCGGAGGAAGCGGCCGGCACTGCGCCGCGCATCGTGCTGACGGTCCGACCCGAGCTGTCGCGCCGCTCCTCGCGCAGCAAGGAGGCCATCGCCTGGCGCTGCGACGGCAAGGCGCGGCTGGAGATCAGCGGCAGCAATTTGCATTCGCTTTGGCTGGCCATGTATGCGTTCCTCCGGGAGCACGTGGGCTGCCGATGGTTCTTCCCCGGTAAGCTCGGCGAGGACATCCCCAGCCTCAAGCACCTGCGCATGGGCAAGCTCGAGGTCGTCCACGTGCCGTCGTTCGCCACGCGCGACTGGCGCAACTGGCCCCGCGCGTTTCAGCGACAGATGCTCGGCAGCGAACATGACCTGGGCATCGCCCACGCCTATTACACCATCGTCCCCGCCGAGGTCGCCAAGGCGCATCCCGAGTATACGTCCATGCTCAACGGCCGGCGCCGCGCCCAGCTGCCCTACCAACTCTGCGTCAGTCAGAAGGGCGTGGAAGACCTGGCGGTGCAGTACTGCCTCGATTGGTTCAAGGAGCATCCTGACGCCGCCAATGTGAGTCTATGTCCCAACGACACGAACATGTTCTGCGACTGCCCGCAGTGCGTGGCGACGAACCTTGGTCCCAAGGCCGGCAAGACCAGGCATCCCAAGCCGCCGCACTGGGTCTCGCGCAGCATCTATGAATTCTCCAACCGTGTCGCGCAACGAGTCTGTAAGGTGCATCCCGACAAACTGCTGATTGTGAATGGTTACGGTCGCACCGAAGCGCCGCCGCGCGATCTGAAGGTTCACGACAACGTCGTTTGCTGGTACGCCACCTGGGCTCTTCAGGCCATCGCTCCGGCGTTTCGCGAGAAAATGGAGGCGGAGGTCGCCGACTGGTGCACGGTTGCCAGGAATGTCGCCATTTATGAGTACATCGTCAACGGCTCGTGGCCGGGCCTGCCGCGGCCTATCCCTGCGCAGATCGCCCGTTGCCTCAAGTTCTGGCATCGCCGCGGCGTGCGGCACTACTATTCGCAGCACAGCAGCGACTATGGGATGAATCTGCCTAACTACCATGTGGCCGCGGCACTGTGCTGGGATGTCAAGCAGGATCCGCAAGCGATTCTGGAGGATCTGTATGCGCGCTGCTTCCGCAAGGCGGGGCGTGCTATTGGGGAATATTATGCCGTGCTGGAAAAGGCGATTACGTCCGAGGCCCGGCGCGGCGTCGGGCCGGGCGCGCTGGGCGTCACCGGCCACGAGCGAACGCACGAGCAGATTCCGCTGATCTACACGCCGCGGGTGCTGGCCGAGGCGCAGGCGGCGATCGACCAAGCCACCAAGGCCGCCGTCGGCGACGTGGTCACGGCGCGGCGGGTGAAAATAGTCGCCGACGCGCTGAAACTACTCAAGGCCGCCGTGGTCGTCTGCCGGCGTACCTATGCCTTTGAGAACCGGTTCCATGTTCCCACGCTGTCGGTCCGCGCCTGGCACATTGGCAACTATGATTACGCCGCCGCCGTGGAAAAGCTCCAACTGTATGGTGAAAGCTGCGTCGCCCAGTTGCGGGCGCTGATCGCTGAGTGGCGCGACTATGACCACCTGCGCAGGCGCCTGGCGCGGACGCCGGCGGTCAACGAATTCTGGTCCCGGGGCGCCTCCTTCAATCCGCTGGGCCGCCTGGAGAATATCCGCAAGCTCTTTGACGGCGAAGTGGACTGCATCGCCCCCCAGGTTGTTATTGAAACCCGTGTGGTCTAAAAGCATGTAAAGCCGATGATTATCTTGACCGGGCGGCATTTGTCGGGTATTTTCCAAGTGGTCGAAAGGATGGGACCGCCTGGTACAGATGTCATCGGGGTCGGTGTGACGAGGGTTATCAGTTGAATCCCCCAGTCATGTCCAATGTGACGATCCAACAGATTGCCGAGCGCTTAGGCGTCTCGCTGGCGACGGTGTCGCTCGCCCTGAATCGCCCCAGTGCACGGGTCGCTGAGCAGACCCGCCTTAAAGTTCTTCAGGCGGCCCAGGAAATGGGCTACCACACGTCCAATCTGGCGCGGGCTATCAAGATTCGCCTGCGCCATGTGGGCGTGGCCCTGGGCGATACCGAAGCCCAGCAGCCGATCGCCAGTCAGGTCTTCGCCGGCGTGGTGGCGGCCGCGACCGAGCAGAACTACCTGCCCCTGGTGCATCAAGTGCCCCAGGGCATGGACCAGAAAGTGCACGCGCGGGCACTCAAACGCATTATCGAACTGCACAGCAGCAAACTGGTGGACGGCTTCATCCTCGATAAGCGTTTCTTCCTCAACGCCTCGATTCTGGCGATGTATTACCGGGGCGTGCCGGTGGTCACGGTCAACGGCCGCACCGTGCGCACGCGCTCGGGGCGGATCCTGCCCTCGGTCATGGTCGATACGCGCGAGGGCGGGCGCCAGGGCGCCGCGCATTTGCTGGAGTTGGGCCACCGCCGCGTCGGGCTGATCTGCCCGCCCTATTCCAGCTTTCCGATCGACCAACTGCCCTGGTGGGTCACCATGATGATCGTGGGCTACCGCAAGGCGTTGCGGCACGCGCGGATCGCGCTTGATCCAAACCTGCTGGTCGAGGGTGATCCCCTGGACCGGCATCAGACCTACGCGGCGGTGACGCGCCTGATGCATCTGCCCAACCCGCCCACCGCCTTACTGGTGGGTGACGACCGTATGGCCATCATGGCGATCCATGCCCTGACCCTGCTGGGGCTGCGCGTGCCGGCGGATATCTCGGTGGTGGGCTTTGGCGACCTGTCGGCGGCGCGCTGCCTGGCGGTGCCCGAACTCACCACCGTGCGCGTGCCGCTCCGCGAAAGCGGCCAGGAAGCCCTGCGCATGCTCATCGCCATCCTGGATAAAGTGGAAGATCGCCCGCACCGCGTCGTGCTCCAGCCCCGCCTGGTGATCCGCCAGTCCACGCAACCCAAGCGGATCGAATTGGGCGAGGCGAATCCCTGACCCACCTGGATCGGTTTTCACGGCGAGGCAACACCACGGATGGCGAAGGTGTAGGCCGGCTCATTCCTGCCCTTGAGCTTGAGGGTCACTATCGCGTTGCGCACGCTGGCGGCGTTGGGCTGCCAGCGGAGGGTCAGGCGACTGCTGCCTAGCTAGGGCGCCGATGGTCTGCCGCGGGGCCTGGACGACGGTGAACTCGCTGGCCTGCGCGCCAGCCACAGCGATCATTGGTTCCAGCTCCAGGGGTAGGTGGCCCAGATTCTGGACGAGGAAAGATCGTGTCACCGCGCCGTCGCACACGCGAGCCTGACCGAAGTCCGTGTGATGGGTATAGGCCGTGTCGTTTGACCAGCGGCTTGACGTCCCTGGGCAGGTACCGACCGGCGATGACCATCTTCATCAGGCCCCAGGTCTCGCTGCCCCAGGAGCCAACGGAGTTGTAAAACGTCGGCGCCAAAGCGTGGTAGGCGTCGGACGACGCGGGCATGCCCCGCTCCATGAACGAGGTGTGCGGCGGTCCGGCTCGCCCCCGACAACCTTGGCAGGCCGTCCGCGGACTGGCGATGAAACCGACAAAGGCTAGGTCAGCGGGACTGGGGCGCCTGATGCCGCCGATTCGTAGCCCGCCGACAGGAGCTGGGTCACCCTGTATGCCTCCTCCGGCTTCACGAATGGGGCGCGGCCGGCGCGGATCGACTCGACGAAGTCGTCCATGATGCTCGCGGGATACGCGGCCCCGTCCGCGCGGAAGTCGGCCAGCAGGTCGGTCCACTGGCCGGTGGCCATGTCGCATCGACCCACCGCCAGCGTGGTGTCCTTGTAGTCCCATTGGGCGTAGACGGCGCCGCCCCTGGTGCCGTAGAGCTCGATGTTCCAGCCGACCTTGTGCAGCGGCAGGTGCTGCACATAGGTGGTCTCGATGGTGATGACGTTGCCGTTCTCCAGCATCAGCGTGCCGACGGCGGTGTCCTCGACTTCCAGATGCGCCAGCTTGTTGAAGCAGGTCATGGACATGCTCTTGAGCTTGGGAAAACCCAGGAGGAAGAGGATCAGGTCCATGGCGTGGCAACCCCGGCCGATGAAGATGCCGCCGCCGGCCTTAGCCTTCTGCACGCGCCAGGTGGTGTTGGGGTCGAACATGAAGCCGGTGCGGCGCTCGACGTAGATCACTTTCGATAGGTACACCTCGCCCAGCTCGCCCGACTCGACGAATTGCTTGAGGACCTTGGCCTCGTTGTAGAGGCGCATGTTGTAATCGACGGTGAGCACCTTGCCCGACTGTTTCGCCAGGTCGACGATTTGGCGGGCGTGCGCGGGACTGGTGGTGAAGGGCTTTTCGCACAGGACGTGCTTGCCGGCGTTTAGGGCCGCCATGCACATGGGATGATGCAGGAAATGCGGGGCGGCGATCACCACGGCGTCCAGGCCATCGAGGGCGACCATGTCCCGGTAATCGGTGAAGCGGCCGGTTACGCCGAACTCCGCCCCGACCGCCTCGACGGCGGTGCGATCCACGTCGCAGACGGCCGCGACGCGCGCATTGGCCATGCCGCTGATGGTTTTGACGTGCCGCTTGCCGAACCCGTTGACGCCGATGATCCCGATATTGACCGTGTCCACGTGCGATCCTTTTAGACGTTGATCTGCTTCTTTTCGCCCTGGGCAAAGGCCTCGACGATCCTGGTGACCTTCATCATGTCATCCAATCCACCCTTGCGCGGCGGGCGGTTCTGGCGAACCGCGTCAACAAACTCGATCACCTCGCCCATGAATCCCTGCAACGCCAGACCCTTGTTGTACAACTGCCCCAAAGAGAATTCCGGATACCAACTGGCCGTGGTCTGGCCGAGGCCGCCCTTATAGAAGGAAGGCTCAGCGCCATAGCGCAGGCCCGGCGGGGACTGGTGGTAGTAGACGCGCAGGTTGTTCTCCACCTCGATGTGCCTGCCCTGGTTGGAGTAGATGACGCTGCGCTCGGCACTGCCGGTGTGGGAGGCACCCTTGTTCAGGATGAGCGACGCCAGCGTGCCGTCGCTATAGCGGAAGGTGGCAACCCCGCCGGTGTTCCAGGAGCGCTCGTAGTAGAGCGACTGAGGCAGGCCCAGCCAGTCCACGAGAATGGAGAGCGGGTGGCAGATGTGATCGATGAAGCCCTTGACGCTTTCGACGTTCTGCCGCTGGTGCAGGTATTGCTGGAATTCCTCGAGCGAGGGGATTCCCTGCGGGTACTGGAGGGTGACGAGTGAGGGCTTGCCGAAGCCGTCGGTCTGGATGAGTTCCTTGGCCTTCTCGTTGGCGGGTGAGAACATTTTCTTGAAGCCGCAGACCACGTGCTTTCCCGCCTTGGCGGCGGCGTCGGCCAGTTGCCGCATCTCCTGGCTCGACTCGGGCGCGGGCTTCTCCATCCACACGTGGCAGCCGGCGGCAAGGCAATCCATGGCGATGCGGCTGTGCGTGCTGTGGCCGTTCTCGTAGCCGGTGACGACGAACACCGCGTCGAGCTTGTCCTGCTCCAGCATCCGCCGGTAATCGGTGCAGGCATTTTCTGCCCCGAACTTGCGGGCAAAGGCCTGTGCTTTTTCCAGCGTCCGGCTACAGACGCTCACCAGTTGCACCGGCACGAACTGAAGCGTCGGATAGATGTTGCGAAATGAATGCGAACCGCAGCCGATGTAGCCGATGCGCAGCTCGGCGTCGGGGCTCAGCCTTCCCGTGATATCCAGAACCATGGCTCAGACCTTTGGCTAACCGGTCGTGCGGTCGTGAGGCCATGCGTTGCCCCGCACCGATCCACAGCGGATAGCGGAGCGGAATGCTAACAGACGCCTGGGGTCGTCTCAAACCGAGGGGGCATTGCCGTCGAAATGATGCCAAGCGGCGCTAGTTCGCGGTTGCCGCTTCCGCCGGCGCCCTCATCTGCGCCAGGCCTCTTTCAAATCGACCGCCTACCATGCGTCCATGTCCATGAACAGGCAGACGAGGCCTTTGAATAACCGTCATTTTCGTAGCATCGCGCCGAGGTTCAATTCATCAGGGTCAGGCTCCTCTTGAAAAGATGGGCGATGGCGCCCAGGGCAAAGTCGACGGCGTTGCGCGCCAGGCCCCGATAGCGCGCCCGGATGAAGCTGCCGGTGTTCTTCAGGCCGGTAAAGGGATGCTTCACCGCAGCGCGGGTCGCGGCGCAGGCGCGGTTGTGCGCCTTCTGTTGCGGGGTCAACTCCTTCTGCCCGCGCACCCGCCGCTGAATGATGTCGCAGAACACGCTGTCCTTCTCCAGGCGCTGCTGGCGACCCTGGTCCATATAGGCGCTGGCGCAGGAGCTTTCGAACATGGCTACGATGGATATATCCCAATCAGGTGCTGATGCCCCGCAGCAGGGCCGGCACAGGCTGCGGATGGGCCGAACCCCGGCCGGCCTGTCCGCGGACCCGCAGTCTGTGCTACCGCAAGGGAGAGGTGGCCACCTGGCCGCACGCCATCATGCCCCGGACCAGGACGTGCCAAGGGCCCGCGGGCCGTCATCTTCCTGGAGGGCGGCTTGTGGGCGGTTCGGGCTAGTGCCCCGCCCCCGCACTGGCCCTGGTGCAAACATCAACAGCACAGCCACACCGACCGTGATGGTCGACTTACAGAAAAAATGATGACTGACCTACTTTGAACCCCCTAATCATGGACCATCGCATTTGACGCTGTTACGGAAACCAGACTGTCCCGAAACTCAAAACCACCCGACGCCGACTGAGTCGTCGTCACACTTTAGGGATTAGTATGGACTTTTTAGTAGCCGACATTTTGTTTAGGACCTGCGCTTGGCTCCTGCCCCTTGTTCCTTGCTGTTACCCACATCTCGCGGTCGATAACCAAAACATGAACTGATTTGCGGCCCCGGCATGGAAGCCGGGGTGTGGAATCGGTCTCTGCTTTGAGGTCACGGTCATGGAAGGCACATTGGCGTTGGCGGACCGGGAACGATGGGCGCAAGCGCAGTTTTCCGCGGCGGATCTTGGCGATCATCGGCGGACACGTCGCCTGGTGAAGCTGGCGGCGATGATGGCCGGCAATACCAGCGGCAGCATCCCGCAGCAAACCGGCGGCGGCGCGGACATGAAGGCCGCCTACCGGCTTTTCGATGCCCAGGGCGTCACGCACACGGCGGTCTGCCAACCGCATTTTGACCAGACGCGCCTGGCGGCCGGGCAGGTTCCGATGGTCTTTCTGCTGCAGGACACCACGGTGCTCAACTTCACCACCCACCGCGTTTGCCAGGGACTCGGGCCGATTGGTGAAGGAGGAACGCTGCGGGGCCTGCATCAACCGAACGTGCTGGCGGCCGATCCGGCCACGCGGAGGCCGTTGGGTTTGATGTATCAGCGGCATCACCTGCGCACGGATCGCCCCAAGGGCTCGCATGCGGATCGCAGCGGACGGCGGGCCGTGCCGCTGGCCGAACGCGAATCCTACTGGTGGATCGCCGCCATCGGTTCCATCGGCAAGCCGCCGGCGGGCGTGCAATGGGTGCATGTGGGAGATCGAGGCGAAGACCTGTTGGGCGTGTATGACCAGGCGCGGCAACAAGGCACGGACTGGCTGATTCGGGTGTGTCAGGATCGGCGTATCCTCACGCCCACCGGAGAAGATCGGTTGCTGCCTTACGCCCGGAGTCTGCCGGCGCGTATCCGGCAAACGATCACGATTCGCCGCCGGCCGGCGGGTGTTCCCCAGGAGGTGACCGTGTGCGTCAGTGGCGGCGCGGTCCAGTTGCGCCCTTCGCGGAACGAACCGTGCTACCGCACCAGCGCGCCGGTGTCCTGCTGGATGGTGCGGGTATGGGAGGAAAATCCGCCGGCGGGAAGCGCGCCGCTGGAATGGGTGCTCTGCACCTCCATGGACTGCACGAGCGATCGAATGCTGGGCTTTGCGGCGCAGGGCTACGGCCTGCGTTGGATGTTCGAGGAGTTCCACAAATGCGAGAAGACCGGTTGCCAGTAAGTGATGCCGTCGATGCCGGGAAGCGTGAAATCAGGCGCCTTGGCGCCGAGTGCCAGAGTAAATGCCATCGTGGCCTCCTTCTTGGATAATCCGTTGGAAAACTGTTGGCGATTGGGCCGCGTCCAGTGGCAACCTTATTCATCTGTCGACGGGTGTCAAGACAACCGATTGTGTTAGCGCCACTTCCCCACCTTGGCCATGCGTTCTGTACGATTCCCGTCATGCCCCGAAAGAGCGGCTACCTCTGGCTGTTGGTGGCGGCAATCGCTCTGGCGGTCACGATTGCTGTCATCCTCACGCTGGTCCAGGCCAGGGAGGCTCCTACCGCAAGCGTACCACCGGGCGCACCTGCAGGCTCGCCGACCAACGGGATGGCTTACGCCGGCCTACCCAAGCCCATGGCGCCGGATCATGATGTCGAAGTGCTGACCAACCATGGCTACCAGTCCGGCTACTCAGAGCGCCGCAGGAACCCACTGTGGGTGACCTACAAGCTGACGGCGGCGCCCAACCGCCAGAACCCCAAGCGCCCATCCCGGTTCCTGGTGGACACGCGAACGACCGCCCGCATTAGCCACAACGATTACACCCATAGTGGCTTTGACCGTGGTCACCTGGCGCCGTTCAACGCTATCGTCGACCGCTTGGGCACTGAGGGCGGCCGATAGCTCCGGCGGGTGCGGCGGAAGGGGTGCGGCCACGCGACTGCGCTCCGACCTAACGCGGCGCATGGCCCGCTTCCGTGAACACCGCGAGGAACCGCACGCGGGCCGTCAGCGGCGTCAGTTCGTGCGGCTGCTCAGCGTCGAAGTAGAGAACGTCGCCCTCGTCCAGCGTGTATTCGACATCGCCCACGCGATACTTCATCCGCCCCTGGACGACGAACACCAGCTCCTCGCCGGCGTGGGTCAGCGGCTGCGAGGTGATCTCGCCCCGCCGGGCCTCGAACAGGATCGGCTGCATCAGCTTGTCGGAGCGCTCGGCCGCGAGCATGGCGAAGCGGTAGCCCTTCTCGCTGCGGATCGAGGCTTCGGTGAACTCCTTCGCCCGCGTCAGCACCGTCGTCGCCGCGGTGCCCTGCTCAAGCAGCGCCGACGCCGACACGCCCAGCGCCGAGGCGATCCGCATCAGCGTCGCCACCGGCGGCACGACCTTGCCCGTCTCGATCTTCGACAGCAGGCTCCGCGTACACCCGCATCGGTCGGCGACGAACTGCAGCGTCCATCCCAGGCGGCGGCGGGTGCGGCGGATGCGTGCCGCCAGGCCATGCACCGAGGTTCCGTCATTCAACAAAGTTGATTTATGTGACATCGTGTGTTATTGTAGTCGGCCATGGACAGGTTTGCACTCTGCGACGCCGACTCCGCCCAGGTGATGACCTTCGACTGGGGCCGGCTTTACTGGTACGCCAGCGGCCCGCAGGGCAACAGCAGCGCCCTCACCGTCGGTAAGTGCGTGCTTGACCCCGGCCAGGCCAACCCCAAACACTACCACCCCAACTGCGAGGAAGTGCTCCACGTGCTCAGCGGCCGCATCGAGCACTTCATCGACGGCGCGGGCTGGATGACCATGGGCTCGGGCGACACCCTCGCCGTCGCCCCCAACGTCTGGCACCACGCGCGGAACACCGGCGACGTCGAGGCACACCTGTTGATCTGCTTCTCGTCAGCGGATCGGCAAACCGTCGGCGAATAGCGTCCCGACTGGGAGGCAACCATCATGCCCCGTCAGATCGTGATGATCGGCGCGTTTGACACCAAGGCCCAGGAATATGCGTTCCTGCGCGAGCAGATCGTCGCGGCAGGCCACCGCGTGGTCGCGGTGAACGTCGGGACGATGGGCAACACAGATCTGTTTCCCGTGGACGTTGACGCCGATCGTGTGGCGAACGCGGCAGGCAGCGACCTGGCTTCGCTGCGTCAACGACACGATCGCGGCGAAGCAATGAAGGTGATGGCCGACGGCGCGCCGCGCATCGTGCGTGATCTCCACGGGCAGGGCCGCTGCGACGCGATCATCGGCATGGGCGGCACCGGCGGCACGACCGTCGTCACCGCCGCCATGCGAGCCCTTCCGCTGGGCGTGCCCAAGGTGTGCATCTCCACCGCCGCATCCGGAAACACCTGGCCCTACGTCGGCACCAAAGACATCACGATGATCCCCTCGATCGTCGATGTGGCGGGGGTCAACCGCGTCAGCCGGATGATCTTCACGCGCGCCGCCGCCGCCGTGTGCGGCATGGCCGACGCTGCAGTGGCCCCGTCATCCGACGACAAGCCGGTCATCGTCGCCTCCATGTTCGGCAACACCACCGCTTGCGTGGACGCCTGCCGCGAGGCGCTGACCGCGCGGGGCTACGAGGTGCTGGTCTTCCACGCCACGGGCACGGGCGGGCGAACCATGGAATCGCTCATCGACGAAGGCGTCGTCGATGCCAGTCACGCGGCCCGCAACGTCTACCCCACTTTCGCTTTCACGCCCGTCGAGCTGGTGGCCGTGTGCGACCTGGACGAGACACGCGCCCGCACCATTGGCGCCCGCTTCGGCGCCAGGCATGTCTACACCGACATGCACAAGATGCTCGAGCGCGACGACCTGGATGCGGTCTTCATTGTGGTCGGCTACGACCGGCAAGGCCAGCCGCTGTACTCCTCGATCGCCAAGCCCGCGCTGGACCGGGGCCTGCACGTGTGGATGGAGAAGCCGCCGGCGGCGCGGGTCACGGAGCTTCGCCCCCTGCTGGAGGCCTCGCGCCGACAGAACAAGCACGCGATGGTCGGCTTCAAGAAGATGTTCATGCCCGCCAATCACAAGGCCGCGGAGCTGATCCGCCGCGAGGCGTTCATGCCGACGTTGCTGATGGTACAGTACCCCTCGCAGGTCCCTACGCCCGAGCAATTCGCCCGCTACCTTGCCGGCGA
Organism: Phycisphaeraceae bacterium; assembly: GCA_040878035.1. Taxonomy (GTDB): domain Bacteria; phylum Planctomycetota; class Phycisphaerae; order Phycisphaerales; family Phycisphaeraceae; genus JBBDMX01. The sequence goes on from JBBDMX010000089.1 coordinate 12,511, forward strand.
ATGCGACCATACGGCCGTGGCTTTTCTCGATCACCTGTGCCATCCGATGTCGCTCATTCTCGAGCTGTTCGGCGCGCCGCAGCGGCTGTGGTTCACCGCCGGCCCCACCGGCGCGGGCGTGGCCACGTTTGAATACGACGACGGCCGCGTCGCCTCGCTGAGCTTCACCCAGGGCCAGGCCGTCAATGGCGGACTCGAACGGACCACCATCATTGGCAGCAACGGTCAGCACGTCGTCGTCGAGAATAACATCCGCGTCACCTACCACCGCAATGCGGCGAGCCTGAGCTATGGCTCCTCGCCCGATTACTACCGGGGCGAGCCCGACACCGCCTCGACCGTCTGGGAGCCGGAGTTCTCCCTGGGGCAACTGTACAACAAGGGCCTGATGCTGCTGGGGTACTACAACGAGGTCAACGACTTCGCCCACGCCGCGCTCACCGGCACGCCGCCCACCCGCGGCACGCTGCGGCACGCCGCCGAGGCCACCGCCGTCTTCGAGGCGTTCGCCAAGGGCCCGCGGAAGATGATCGACATCGAGTACGACGCGGCGTTCAACGCGCCGTGACAGGAGGACTCACCGTGGCGTATACACGTGAACAGGTGCTGCAGCGACTGCGCGGCAATATCGAACGCGGCGTGCCGATCGTCGGCGGCGGCGCGGGCAACGGCATCAGCGCCAAGTGCCAGGAAGCCGGCGGCGTCGACCTGCTGGTCATCTACAATAGCGGGCGTTTCCGCATGAACGGGCGCGGGTCGCTCGCCGGCTGCATGCCCTACGGCGACGCCAACGCCATCGTCATGGACATGGCCGGCGATGTGCTGACCATCGTGGAGAACACCCCCGTGCTCGCCGGCGTGTGCGGCACTGACCCCACGCGGCTCATGAACGTGTTCCTCGGACAAGTGCAGCAGGCAGGGTTCAGCGGCGTGCAGAACTTCCCGACCGTCGGCCTGTGCGACGGCGTCTTCCGCGCCAACCTCGAGGAGTCGGGCATGGGCTACGAATTCGAAGTGCGGATGATCGCCACCGCCCACAAGCTGGGGCTGTTCACGTCGCCTTACGCGTTCAATGTGGCCGAGGCGCAGCAGATGACCCACGCCGGCGCCGACGTCGTCGTCGCCCACATGGGCCTGACCACCAAGGGCTCCATCGGCGCCCACACCGCCAGGACGCTCGACGACTGCGTGCGTGAGGTGCAGGCCATCGCCGACGCGGCCCGAGCGGTCCGCGACGACGTGATCGTCCTCTGCCACGGCGGCCCGATCGCCGAGCCCGACGACGCCCAGTACGTGCTGCAGCGAACCAGGCACGTCCACGGCTTCTACGGCGCCTCAAGCGTCGAACGCCTCCCGACCGAGGTCGCCATCAAGGCCCAGATGCAAAGATTCAAGGCGATCAGTTTCACATGACCGCTCAAGTCCCCCAGCAATGTCGCGGGAATGCCGCCGACAGATGACTGACGTTCCAATTGTTCCCGTCGCGGCTCGCTGAGGCGCCAAATGCCTCTGAACCCAACTACTGGTCGAACGTAGTCTACCGGCCAAGGGGTCGCCATTCGTGAACGATCCTGACTCATCCCCACTTTCATTTCTGCAGTCCGAAGGGGTAATTCAGGGCAGGACTATTTTGATGCGTTTAATGAACACCTTGCGCTGAACACCGAAACAGTCCATGGGATGCACCACTTGTACTACCAAGCGCAATTTAACGGAACTACTGCGCTGGTCGCAGACCATCCACAAGGCCGCTCTCCCCGGGAGATCCTAAAGAATTTGATACCATATTGGCCCCAGTAGAACCAATGGAGAAGCCGCCGGTGACCCACTTGGACGACCGAAGCCGCCTGACTGACGTGTTGCTGGCGAACACGAAGCGCGAGTGCGAGCGACTGGCGAAGCTCCTCGAAGAGGTGAACGGGCATTGGTCTTACGGGGACGGCCTCTATCGCTTCTATCACCAGTCCTTCAAAGTGTACTACCTTCAGGAGCATGCGCAGCAGATCGTTGCGGCGCTGCGGGCCATCGCGCCGGAGAATCAGCCGTTCTGTGGCTACTTTGAGCAACTGCTGAGCGAGGGGACCGGGCGGACGTTTACGCAGGAAGCCAACGCCAACTGGCTGCGGCAGACGGCCCCGATCGTGCAGGCTTTCTTTCACGCGCGATACTTCCTGGAGGTGGCAGTGAAGTACGCGCGGGAGTTGGAGGCCGCGCCGCAGATGATGCCCTCGGGATTCGCGGCGCTCTTGTGCCTGTACGACATTCGCTGAGTAAGACGGTGAGGGCGCAGTTGTAGCACTTGAAGCCGCCGGCTGCCTATGTGTTGACCCGCGACCAAAAAACACCCGGTAGGCCGAAGCCATACCGGGTGCATTCCGGGGGCAAGTCTGTCTTCCGATTCTATCGGCAAGACGGCACCGCGGCGTTAAAGATCACCGTGATCGCCGCTAAAGCCCTGATAGACCGATAATGGGGATCTGCCTGAGGCGGTGCAGAGCGGCAACGCCGGCGCTCCAGGAATAAAACCCAGTTAGTACGTAAGGGTGACAAGCTGCGAGATAGTTGTAGCGAGGGGGCATTCCTGGCCATGAGCGGTTGATCCAGAGCGGCGCCGTGGATTCTCGAGGGCGTAGAATTACGCATTGGTAGAGCACCACGTGCTCAGGCCGAGCCCCGCCAAGGTCAGTTCAGATCACACGACGCGCACGTTTGGCTCCGACCAGCCCGGCGTTTTCCTCTGCCTGTCAGAACCGCGGCGGTGGCGGAGTTTCCGCGGCTGCCATTGATCTTCCGACCGGTTGGGGATCAGCAGGTCTTGCCGGCGAGTTCCAGGGATTAACCAGCACGCCTTCTGACGCGTTCCAGGGGCTTGGACGTGCCGCACAGGCGCCCGGGGCGCTGCGGTGTATCCTGGGCCGCGCTAGCGCCAATGGAATAAGGCCTACACGCCCGTCGGCTCTATACCGGCACCGACATATAGAACAGGTGGGACGTACAGTTGCAGGAGCTATAACCGAATCCTGTGGATGACGGAATGAAAAAGGCGGCGTACCTTGGG
>JBBDMX010000090.1:0-72022 GCA_040878035.1 Phycisphaeraceae bacterium
CATGCCAAGTCAAGATAGCCCGGTCCGCAACTAGAGTAAAGTGCATAACCAGATGGCGCGGTTATACGGCCCCGCGCTGCCTCCCTCAAAGGGGAGGGGCGGATTCAAACTCCCGCACATGCCGCCCGTCACCGTCCAAGACGTGCGCTTGTGCAGTGCGACCTGAGGTGGCGAGCTGGGTGTCGGGGCAGCTAGCCGTGCACGACAGTGCCGCCGCCAGTGGTTAGTCGAAGGTTTCAGATGATTATGTTCGCCCGGGTGGCGCCGGTATCATGGGTGGATCACAGCAGGGGGCACCAATCATGCGAAACACACCGATCACTGGGCTGCTGCTGGCGGCGGCACTGGCGTGCGGTGTCGGCTGCGCATCGAAGACGGAGCGATTTTTTGCCGCGCTGGATCGAGGCGATGTTGCGACGGTTGAGGCGATGCTGCGGGATGATCCGGAGCTTGCCAAGTCTATCCACGACGGCGATCTCTATCGATCGCCGTTGCACCATGTGGCATTGCTGTCATGGAATCCCGATGCTCCGCGACTTGTGGAGCTGCTGCTGGCTAATGGCGCCGATCCTGAAGCGCCGGGCTTGGGAACGGCCATTGGCGTGGCCCGCAAGGATCCCAGGATACTGGCGGCCCTGCTCAAAGGTCGAGTATCGCAGGGGACCCTGGACTGGAACTATGTCGCAGCGCAGATTCATCTGGAGTGTGTTCTGCGGGGCGGTTGGGCTTATACGTCGCCCGCGCCGTACGTGACGGCCGCAGTGTCCTTTGCGCCGGTCGATGTGGCGCATCGGGCGCGGCAAAGCATGCAACTGCTGCAACAGGCAGGCGCGGGCAGCAGTGGTCAGTGGCCGGCGAGTTTGCTCGAGATCGTGCGTCCTTCCGATGATCGGTGGCGCGATGCCAAGGACCCATCCTCGCGTGCACTGGTTGATTTCGAGCGACTATTCCTTGGCCTGACTGGTCATGCCGAGGTTTCGGCTTTTGTGGCACGAGCGGGAGTTGCGGCGTCCAGTTGTGTGACATTTGTTCGGTGGAATGTGTTCGACGACGATCCGAGGCCCAGCATATTCGTCATCGACCACAACCTGAAGCTGTTGCGAACAGGCACAACCAAGGGACTACACGGCTATCCGATCCACCTCGTGGAATTCCGCAGCAGCGATGCTCGGCTGCCGGCCGGGGCGCGCAATCGATGGCTGGCGGGCGTAGCAGTGACGGGGGAACTGTTCGCACAGCAGGACAAAACGGCAGACGCGCCGACCTTCCGGATCGGGTTACCACCGCCACCGAAGCCAGCGCTGATCCGCAATGATCGCCCCGTATCGTCCGGCGAAGAAGTGCAGCGGTATACGGAGCTTTATGTCACGCTGATCGACTGGTTTGACGACGAAGTGGACCTACGCGCGTGGAACCTGCTGCCGGAGGAGTTGGAGGATGTGGAGTTTCGCGTGGTGGAGGATGCGCGGCAGCTTTTGTCGGCTTCGGCAGGCGTGCAACGCGAGTAACTGCGCGGGGGGAAATCTTCGATCCGGGTTGCAGAATGTGCAAGGGCACACGCGCTGTGGCGGAGTGGGTCCCAGCCGCCGGAGCGGCTGGGCTTTCTGTACTGCGCCCATCGTTATCTGCTACATCCCCGCGCGCAGCGCCGCTAAGTGCCGGCCGAAGTGGTCGGCCAGGATTTTGCGGTAGGTGTCGGGGTGGGCGTCGATCAGGGCTTTGAGCTTGGGGCCCAGCGTGGGATCGGTGAGGGTGGAGCCGAAGGTGCAGTGCAGGACTTGTCGGCCGGGGTTGGACAGGCCCTTGCCCTTGCTTACGTCTGACCACAGGCCCAGGTACACCTGCTCCAACTCCAGGTTGTTAGGCACAGTCTTGGGTGCGGGCAGGCGCGCCACCTCGGCGCTGACGTGGTAGGTGGCCTTGTCGCGGTCGTAGTGCTGGCGGGCAAAGTCGATGATCTCGCGCAAGAGGGCCGGGTCGTGCCGGGCCGCGACGCGCAGGGCTTCGAGATAGCTGGTGCCGGCGGTCTTGACGTGGAAGAGGCCCTTGGTGATGCGGGCGAAGGACTCGTAGATGGATAGCTTGTCCGAGCCCGAGTGCAGGCTGAGCTTGTAAGGCCCGAGTTGGCGGGCGATGGCGGCGTGGCCCTTGAACGATTCCTCGAACGTCGCCAGGTCGCCTTTGTAATCGACGCCTTTCTCGAAATCACCGACGAAGCGCGGCGCCAGGCTCACCAGCTTCATGCCGTCCTTGAGGCACTGGTCGGCGATGATGTAGTGCTCCGCCAGCGTGGTCGGATGCGGGGTTTCATCGATGGACAGTTCGATCTCGAACTCCTGGCCGGCCTTGGCGGAGACCAGGGCGATGTAGGAGCCCAGGCTCGTGGCGTGGGTGATGGCCCGGCCATATTTCACTGCCGCCCGCTGCACGACTGTCTGGTCGAACTCCAGCGTCGCGCCGCCCTTGATCTTGATCGACTTGCCCTGGTACTGGTCGAGCCAGTCGATCTCGCTCTTGACCGCATCGAATTTGCGCTGAAGATCGTCGCCGCTCAAGCTGTCGGCGGTGGCGTCCACATGGTCGGACGGGTCGATGGTGAAGAAGACGAATCCCGCCGCGGAGGTGGCGTCCACATCCTGCTGCGTCTTGAGGTGGTCGGCATCGGCGCCCCAGGGCTCGGCAAAGCCGGCGTCACGGAGGGCATCGTTGGCGGCACTCACCACCTGCGCGGGCGTGCGCTGGGTGCGGGTCATCTCGCGGATGGATTGCTGGGCGAAGATGCCGCGGATCGCGCCGCCCTGGGCGCGCAGGGAATCGAGGTGGCCGGGTGTCGCGGTGCCTAGGCGGTCACCGAATCCGAAGCTGGGCGCCAGGCCCAATGGCATGGGTTTGGGAGTCAAGGTCAACAATCTCCTTTGCGGGGTAGAACCGTCGAGTGGAAAACGCTAACCGGCTTTTGAGGTAAGGTCAAAATGCGACTGATCCCCGGCAAGCCCCGAAGACGGGGCATGCCGGGGCATGGTGAATATTTGAAGCGAGTCCGCTGTTATCATCCCGGTCCTTCATGACTCTGCGTGCCATCATTCTTGGCCTGTTGGTTGGACTGGCGATCTCCGCGTATGCCTACTTCAACGATGCGGTGGCGGCACAGACGATGCTCATCGGCAGCTTCCTGCCGATCTCAGTGTTCGGCGGCGCGCTGGTCATCGTGATGCTGGTGAATCCGGCCCTGGGCGTGCTGGGGCCGCGCTGGCCTTTGCGCCCCGGTGAGGTGGCGGTCTTGATCGCCATCGCCCTGGCGGCTTGCTCGATCCCCGGCGCCAACTTCTGCCGGTACCTGGTCACCGTCACCGCCATGCCCGCGCAGTTGGCGCACACGCGCAACGCCTGGCAGGCGCAGCAGGTGATGAGCTACCTGCCCGGAGGCTCGAGCGAGCTGGCGGTGGGACAAGTGCGCGACTGGCGGGCGCTGGCGGTACGGGTGATGGCCGCCAGGGACGAGCCGGCGCCGTCGCCGGTCGGGCAGCTCTGGCATCGCGCCTCGCCGGTCGAACGTCAACGCTGGACCGCCGCCGCCGAGAGCACCCGGCTCACGCCTCAACAGGTCAATGCCCTGTCGCAGGCAGTCAACCGCGCACTGGGCGATCCCGCATTTGGCGTTGACGAAGCCAAGGCGCCAGCGTTGACTGAGGCCACGACCCAGGCAGCCACATCGCCGGGGCAGATCATCGCCGCCAATCGCCGGGCGCTGGACCATGCGTTGCCCGACCTGTTGGTGCCTCCACCGCCGGGCCGGCATGCCCTGGTGACCGGCGGCCGCGCCGATGCGCAGGTGATCGGTCCGCTGATCCTGGGCCGCGACACCCAGAGCGTGCTGCCAGTGGGCAACGTGCCCTGGCGCCGCTGGCTGCCCACCATCGCCTTGTGGCTGGGCGTCATCCTGTGCCTCTCGGCCGCGGTGTTGTGCATGTCGCTGATCGTCCATCCCCAGTGGTCGCAGCGTGAGCTACTTCAATACCCGATCGCCAAGTTCGTCGAACTCATCAGCGCCCGCGACGCGGGCACTGTTCTGCCCAATGTGGCCCGCTCGCGGCTGTTCTGGTTGGCGCTTGCCGCGGTGCTGGCGGTGCACTTGCTCAACGGCCTGCACGCCTGGTTCCCGATGGTGCCCCAGGTTTATCTTCAGTTCGATTTCACCCCGCTCAACGACTACTTTCCCAACGCCAGCCGCGTGCCGCAGGCTTACACGCTCTTTCGCCCGCGCATCTTCATCGCCATGGTCGCCTTCGCCTTCATGCTCAATCAGTCGGTGTCGTTCACCATGGGCGTCAGCCACGTGCTCTACCTGATGTTCGGCGCCATGATGCTCTCGTATGGCGCCCCCGTCGAGTACGACCGGTTCTCGCCCAACAAGATGAACCTGATCCGGCTGGGCGCGTTTCTCGGCGCGGCGATGATCATGCTTTACACTGGCCGGCGCTACTACGCCAACGTCGCGCTGTCGGCGCTGGGCGGCCGGCGGCACAGCGATACGCCCCACTGGAGTGTCGCTGCCGCGCGATGTATTCCTCCATTGCTGGTGATCGCCATTGGCTTGCTCATGAGCGCGGGCATGTCGGTGCTGATGGCGTGCGTGCTGGTAACCTTGTGCCTGTTGATCTGGCTGGTGCTGGCGCGGATGGTGGCCGAGACGGGCATGGTGCTGATCTCGGGGCCGTTCCTGCCGCTGGGCGTCCTGCCGGCGCTGGTCGGGTACGCCGCCCTGGGACCGACGCAGATCATCATGCTGGGTGTCGCCGGCGTGCTGCTGCTGGTGGACCCGCGCGAAGCGTTGATGCCGTACCTGGTCAATGGCCTCCAGATGGGCGGCCAGACGGGTACGCGACCCCAGCGGCTGGCAATCATCCTGCTGGTGATGGTGGTGGTCGGCGGAATCGTGGCGGTCGTGGTGACCCTGACGCTCCAGTATGAGCACGGCGTGAACCATCGCGACACCTATGCCACGTTGACGGTGCCGGCGGCGCCCTTTAACGAGGCCGCCCGCGCCGCGTCACGACTGACCGCCGCCGGCGACTTATCCGCATCGGTGGCCATGAACGACTGGCAACGCCTTGCCGCCATCGAGCCCCAGCCGGCGGCGCTGAGCTGGTTGGGCATCGGGCTGGCGGCGATCCTGGCGCTGGGCATCACCCGCCTGCGCTGGGCCTGGTGGCCGCTGCATCCCGTGGTTTTCCTGGTCTGGGGCACCTGGGCCATGGGGCAACTGAGTGTTTCCTTCTTCCTGGGTTGGGCCCTCAAGGCGGCCGTCGTCGCCTGCACCGGCTCACGCGGTTATCGCATGGCCCTGCCCTTCATGGTCGGCGCCATCGCTGGCGAACTGACCGGCGGGCTGTTCTGGATGATCGTCGGCGCGGCCTATCAACTGCGCACCGGCCTGGCGCCGGTGCAGTATTCGATACTGCCGTGAGTGCCACGCGGGATCGGCAGCCCCGCTTAAGCGGGGGTGCCCGCCGTCGCCGCGACGGTCAGCGGCACGTGCACGAACAGGTCCTTGCCCAGCGTCGGGTGCGCCCCCTTCGGCGCCGGCGGCCGCATCGCGTAACGCACCGGCTGCTCGTGCTCCCGCGCCTGCCGGGCCGGGTTGTACACCGAGTTGAACTTCCACAGCATGCGCACGAAGTTGGTCTGCCCGTGCAGCAGGTGTTTGGCCGCCAACCAAGCCGCGCCCTTCATCGCCCTCCAGCCAAGGTGCTTGCGGTTGAGCACCGATTGCGTCTTGACCAGTTCCTCATAGAAGCGCAGCAGCGGCAGCGTCGTAGGCAATACCGCGTGTTGCACGTCGAACAGGCGATAGTCCAGCGTGGTGAGCTTGCGTGACTCGGTGTGCCAGATCTCCGTGCCGGGGTAGGGCGTCTGCACTGTCACGTGCACGATCTCAGGCACCTTCATGGCCCACTCGCGCAGATGCTCGAACCGCTTTTCATCCCATGCCGGGTCGGCGATGATGTTGATCGCCACCTCGATGCCCAGCTTGCGGGCGACTTCCAGGGCCTTGAAATTGGTATTGGGCGTGGAGCGTTTGCGAAACGCGCGCAGACCTTCTTCATCCAGCGCCTCGATGCCCAGGAACATGTACTGGAGCCCCAGCCTGGCCCAGCGCTCAAACACCTCCTGGTTGCGCAGCAGCACGTCGGCGCGGGTCTCCAGGTAATACTGCTTGCGGATGCCCGCCTTCTCGATGGCCTCGGCGATCTCCATGCCGTGCTCGGGCTTGATGAAGGCCACGTCGTCGACGATGAAGACGTTGGGCTCGCGCACGGCCTTGAGATCCTCGACGGCGGCGGGCGTCGAGACCTTGCGATAGCTGCGGCCATAGAACGTCCAGGCGCTGCAGAACGAGCAATCCCAAGGGCAGCCGCGGGTGAACTCGATCGACGCTGAGGGATCCATGTGCCCGATGAAGTATTTGTGACGTTTGCGTGACAGGTCGCGTGCCGGCGGATAGAGGTCCAGGTCGTCCACCAGCTTGGGCTGCGGGCCGGCGCCGTCGCGGGTCAGCACCCCGGCGATGCGCCGCAGCGCTCCGTTGCCCTCGCGCGAAGCATCGACCACCTGCGGCGCCGCCTCCTCGCCTTCGCCGCGAATGATGCAGTCGATGGCCCCGTCGCCGTGCTCGAGCACCTCGTCGGCGACGAAGGAGACGCTGTGTCCGCCGGCGAAGATGAAGCACTCGGGCAGCATGGCCTTGGCGGCCTTGGCCAGGTCCAGAGCCTCGGGTATGTTGGCCAGATAGTTGAGAGAGAAGCCGATGACATCGGGCCGCCAGGCGGCCAGTTCGGCCAAGTAATCCTCGTGGCGGAAGATCTGAAGATCGAGCATCCGCACCTCGTGCCCCGCCCGCCGCACCGCCGTACCCACCCGTTCGAGCCCCAGCGGCTCCAATCGCAGGTAGATTTCCGAATACATCAACGCGCTGGGATGCACCAGGTAGACCTTCATGAAATGCGCTCCGTTTCAGGACGAGTTGCGCGGGCGGCTCCCCCCTCGGAATCCTCCCCTGATCCCCAGAGGAATGGTGGCCGCTGCTGGCGTACTGTAGCGCCGGAATGGTGCGGGGCGTATCAGGAATAATCCGATGCTTCACGATTCTTGCGATAACAGTCCGGCGGAGGGCAGGCCAAGCCGGAGCCGGACCTGAGTCCCTTTGGGTGGGCGAAGGTCCCGGATTTCCAGCGCTCCGCGGGAAAGCTTGGTGGCAATCATCGTTTCCTGGTGCCCACCATTGTCGTAGGGCCAACCCTATGATTGGGTGAGATTCGCTTGATTTACTTGGACAAAGGGCTGCCACGATGACTCAGAATTCCACTGGTGCTAAGCCTGATGCCGCGTCAAATCCGCCTGCCGGCGAGGCGCCGCCGCGAAAGAGGCGGTGGCTCAGGCGCACGCTCATCGGTCTTGGCGTGCTTGTCGTGGTGTTGCTTGTGCTGGTGTTGTTGGCGCCGACGCTGCTTTCCACCGGGCCGGGCAATCGCTTTCTACTGGGCTTTGTCAACGGCGCCATTCCCGGGCGCATGGAGGCCGACCGCATCAGCCTGGCGTGGTTCGGCGGTCAGCACGTCGCCGGCCTGCGACTCTACGACCCGCAGGATCAGCTCGTCAGCGAGATCGCCTCGATCGATCTGCCCGACTACCCGCTCACCCGCGCCATCGGCGGCGGCACGAACCTCGGCCATGTCACCATCGTCAACAAGGCGACCTACATCGTGCGCGATGAGCAGGGGCAGACCAACCTGATGGCGGCGCTGAGCAAGCCGGGAAGTCGCCCGGCCAAGCCGGCTGGTCCCGCTGCCGGCAAGTCCACCTTGCCGGCCGACCTGCACGCCATCCTCAGCATCTCCGGCGGCGACGTGACGCTGACCACGCCGGGGGTCGAGCCGATCCGCCTGCACGACCTGGCGATTGCCGCCGACGTGCCCGACCCGACACGGATCAGTGCGAGTATCAAGGCCGCCGCGACCCAGGCGACGCAGACCGGCCGCATCGACGGCAAGGTCACGCTGGTGGACCTGTTCGACAAGCAGGGCGTGATGCGGACGGCGGCGATGAACGTGGACGCCGACGCCAAAATCACCGGCCTGCCCACCGCTGTCGCCGATGCCTTGGCCAACGCCGGCGGCCAGATCAATGGGCTCATCGGCCCAACCCTCAACGGGCAGTTAAACGCCAAAGGCAAGCTCGACCGGCTCAACGCCACGCTGACCGCCGACTCACGCTACCTGAACGCAAAGCTGGGCATCGTATCCACCGACCAGGGCATCACCGCGACGGAAGACTCGCGTTATGAGCTGAAGGTCGAGCAGGCTAACTGGCAGGCCTTCGCCAGTGCCGGAAATCAGACGGGAGCCGTGCCGGAACCTATCGCGACCTTGGTGCAGCCCTTCACGCTCACCGGCACAATCAAGCAGTTCTCGTTGCCGCGGGGACCTAACGGCATTGACCTGCGCGGTGCCGTGGCGCTGATCGAAAACAAGATCGGCGACATCGCACTGGACACCGCCAAGGCCGGCCGAGTCGCGCTGCACAATGCATCGGCGACCGTGACGCTCGACGGCAAGGCCGAGACGTTGGTGGTCGATGTGCACGCCGTCGGCGAGCAAGGCGGGCAACGCGGCCCGATTACATTTAATCTGACCGCCAGTGGTTTTGCCGACGAGAAGGGCGCCTTCGATCGCGCGGCCACAGCGCTCAAGGCCGAGGGATCGATTCAGCAATTCCCGTTGGCGGTGATCGATGAACTGGCGCAACTCAAGGGTCTGGTGACCACGGTCGTCGGCCCCGACCTGGGCGCTTCGCTGGACTTCACCATGCCTGCCGGTTCGCTGGCGGCCAAGCACGATCAGACCCAGGCGGTGGCCGGCAAGCTGGAGGTGAACGTCCAGTCACGCAATCTCAACGGCAAGTTGACCGGCAACGTGCGCGACGGCCGTTTGACGCTCGAGCCGAGCAGCATGACATTACAGCTCGATCCGCAGTCCGTCGCGATGCTGCGCGATCGCTATGGCGGGCAGGCGGTGTTGCTCGCAGGGCTGAGCCTGGAACAGCCCGCGACACTGACGCTCAAGATCGACAAGCTTGATGCCCCGCTCGGCGGCGCCGGCGCGCTGGCGGCCGCGGTGCAGATCAACACCGCCTTTGCGGTTAAGCGCGGCGATGGCACGCGCGTCAAGGCCGGTGGCCTGGCCATTCAACTGGACGATCTTTCGATCCCGCAAGGCGAGGGCGGCTGGCGTGCGGCGACATTCAACGCGAGCATGACGCTGAGCAACGTGACCTTTGCCGATGACCCGCGCGTCAACGACATGGCGATTCGCTCGCTAGCGCTCAAGGCCCCCAAGGCCAGGCTTGATAAGCCCATCGAGTTCGAACTGGCCGGTGATCTGACGACTGCCGGCAAACCCGGCACGCTTACCGGCGGCGGCCGGATCATCAACTCAGTGCCGGCTGAGCCAGATCAGACACTGGCGTATGACGTGACGCTGGAAGCCAAGGTGCTGCCCGTGGGCCTGGTCGATCTAATCATCGGCCAGGAGGGCAAGCTCGCCGCACTGCATCCGACCACGGTGGACACCGCCAAGCTCACCGCCAGCAACGCCAACCAGGGCCGCATCGACTTTGCGCTGACCGCCAAGTCGGACCGGCTGGATGCCGACCTGGCGGGGAACTACAAGGCCGGCGACCTGATGATGCTCAAGCGCGATTCGTATGCCCAGGTGACGCTTGCACCGGCGGACTTCGCCCAACTAATCGAGACATTCACGGCCAAGCCCGAAGCGGCCCCGGCAGCCAATGCCACGGAGACGACCGGCGTAACCGACCTGTCGTTGGATCGCCCGGCCCAGGTCCGGTTCGCTGCGCGCGATTTGCAGTTGGCCTTTCTATCAGCGGCACCGGCGGCACCCGCGGCACCAGCGGCACCGGCGGCTCCGGGGACTCCGGGGGCTCCGGCGGCTCCGGGGGCCACGCTCGCCGACACGCAGACCGCAGCGCCGCCGATGCGCATCGACCCGGAGCGTTCACATCTGCATCTGACCTTGTCAAGCCCCGCCATGGCCCTGCGCTCCGCCAGGCAAAACCAGGCCGCGCAATTGAACAACGTCCAAGTCATTGTCACCTCGCAGGACCTGCGGCAGAAGACGCAGGTGACCGCCAAGGCCGACTACACCGTGCAAAGCGCCACCGCCCCCGCGGCAACCGGCACCGCGCAGGCAACGCCTCAAGCAACCACAGGCCAAGGCAAGCTCGATTCCAACACGATCATCACCGGCCTGGCTCAGCCCGACGGCACGATCCAGATCAAGAAGGCCTCGTTCGTCACCGACACCACGGCCCAAGGCGTGCCGCTGGCGGTGGTCGATGGCCTATTGGGCGCCAAGGGGCACGTACTGGCCGTCGGCCCGACGGGCGACGTGGCCATCAACGCGCAATACCAGTCCGACCAGGGCGGCCCGGTCACCGTCACCATCGACGCCGCCAACGCCAGCGCCAAGCTTGCAGGCAAGCTGGATCGCGACTTTGTCTTGACGCTTGCGGAAGATGGCCGATTCCAGATCACGCAGCTCACGCCCGAGATGGCCAAGACGCTGGGCCTGCTCAATCCGATGCTGCTCAACGCGGTGTCATCCCAAGGCCCCATGACGCTGGTGATTCTGCGTGACGGCTTTGCCGCGCCGCTCTACCCGTTTGACCTGGAGAAGACCACCGCCCGCCTGCGTCTGGAGACGAGCCAGGTCAAGATGGAGCGTGGCTGGGGCGTCGGGGCCGTGGCCGGCCTGATGGGCAGCCTGGGCATGGGCCAGCCGACTAGCAAGAACTACACCGCTTCCTTCACGCCGCTGGAGGTCACGCTCAAGGACGGCCACGTCAGCTCCAACGACCTGTGGCTCAGCAGCACCGACCTGATCGTGGACCGCCTGTTCACCCTGGGCGTGAAGGTCGATCGCGTGAACGTCAAGACCTACCAGGGCGATGTCTCGCTGGCGCTGTCGGGCCTGATGCTTTCGCAGATTCGCGGCATGGGGGACGTGGTGGACCGCGACTATGTGTACAGCCTGTCCAAGCGCGGGGCGGTGTCGAAGATGAACTGGGACTTTGCCGACTTTGCCCTCCAGCTTGGCAAGGCCAAAGGCAAGGCGGAGCTGATCAAGCAACTGGGGCAGAAAAACCCGCTGGCGGCGGGATTGGCCGGCGGGGTGCTGGACCTGGTGCCGCTGGGCAAGCAACAGAGCCAGTTGCAGAAACAGTGGCCGCAGCGCCCGACCGAACTGCCGCAGGAGGTCAAGGACAAGGTGCAGCAGGAACAGGCCGCGGAGACCAAGCCGGCAACTCCAGGGGCGCAACCTGAGCCGGGGGCGCAGCCGGATCAGCCCAAGCAAGGCCAGGAAGCCAAGCCCAAAGAGCCGGCCCCCTTGGACCCGCTACAGATCCTCCAGGATCAACTCCGCAAGCGCCGCGAGCAGGAGGAAAAGAAGAAGCAATGACGACGCCCGCACCAGCGGAACGCGAAATCTCTTCCACTCTCCACTCTCCACTCTGAACCTTGCACTCTGCACTCTGCACTCTGCACTTTGCACCCTGCACCGGGCGCTTCGCCCCTTGACTCTCCCCCCTGGCCGTCGTAATCTGCGCCTGCCGTTCCCGAAGGGGAAACACTCGCGGGTTGCCGTTAAAATAGTGGGTGATCGAGGGATGGAGAGCCTGCGGATCGTGGAGGTGTCGTGATGCTTGCCCATGCTGGTGTGGAGTTGCCGATGAGGCGGATCGAGGCCTTTTGCCGCAAGTACGGCATCGCCGAGCTGTCGCTGTTTGGGTCGGTCTTGCGCGACGATTTCACGCCCCAGAGCGATGTCGATGTCCTGATTGATCTGGAGCCCGACCAGCACATGACCATCGAGAAGTATCTGGACATGTGCGACGAGCTTTCCGCGATGTTGGGTGGTCGCGCCATCGACCTGGCGCAAAAGCGCTTGCTCAAGAACCCGTACCGCCGCCATGAGATTCTCAAGACCCGGCAGGTGCTCTATGCCGCGTGAGCGAGCGCCGGCGGCCTGTTTGTCGGACATGCTCCAGGCGGCACAAGCGGCCCTGGACCACATCGCAGGCAAATCGCGCCAGGATTACGAGCGACACAAGCTCATCCGCGACGCGGTGGAGCGGAACATCGAGATCATCGGGGGAGCGGCCCGCCGCCTCCAGCGACGAATTCCGCGCGACCCATCCTGAGATTCCCTGGCGGGTGATCATGGCCATGCGCCACATTCTGGCCCATGATTACGATGAGGTGGACAACGACATCGTGTGGCGCATTCTGACAGATCACCTACCGCCGCTGATAAGGCAACTGCGCGCCTTGCTTCCACCCCCGCCCCCGGATGAACCCTGAAGCGGGACTCAGAAGGCAGGAGACGGGGTGACAAGGAGACAGGAGTCAGGAGACAGGAGTCGGCAACTCTCCACCTTCCACGCTCCACTCTCCACTCTCCACTCTCCACCCTCCCCTCTCCACCTTGCACTCTGCACCCTGCACCGGGGCGCCTCGCCCCTCCCCCTTGCCCTCTGCCCTCTGAACTCTGCACCTTGCACCCTGCACCGGGCGCCGCGCCCCAACTCTCCACTCTCCACTCTCCACCGGGCGCCGCGCCCCGCGCTCCGCCCCCCCCGTTACTTGGCCGGCTTGGCGATCAGCTTGACGTACGACTCGGCGAAGCGGTTGCCGATGCCGATCAGACCGGCGGCGTTGTAGTGGCCGGCATATTCCAGCGGCTGGTCGTCGGTGTCGAACCAGGCGGCGCGGGCGTCGGCGTCGGCGACTTTGACTTGGGCGTCGCGGACAAGCTTGGCGTGGCCGGTCGCCGAGCCGTAGTACCCCAGCACGCGCGCGATGATGAACGGCATGGCCGGTGTCTTGAACTGCTCGCGCATGTGGGCGACAAAAGCGGTGAGATTCTTCTCGTAAAGGTCGCCCTTGGATTCGTCGGCGTCGCTTTCGCCCTGGAGCCAGAGCATGCCGGCGATCTCGTAGGGCCGCTGCGCATCATCGAGATTCTTCAGCGCGGCACGGGCGGTCTGCATGAAGGCGATGTACTGCGGGCCCTGGGTCGGCGCCCAGTCGTCGTAAAGCGCGGTGCCGCCCACGGCGTATTTGACCAGCAGGATGCGCTCGTCGGGCATGGCCTTGGCGATGGCGTGGGCAAAGGCGACCTCGGGTCCGAAGGCGCCGCTGGGCCTGCCCTCGGGCGGCGTGAGCGGCACCCACGCCCCCGCGCCGGCATCCCAGACCTGCACCTTGTCAAACGCTTGGGAATAAGGCGCCGTCAGTTGATCGTTGCGGCCGACACCCTGCATGTTCGACTGCCCGCCCAGCAGAAAGACCTGGAGCGGGCGCTCATGCGCGGCCGGTGCGTCGGCCTGGCCTGAGACGATCGATGCAGCCAGGAGACCCGCCAAGCAGAGGGCCGCCAAGACGAGGGTGAACTGAGCCATGGGGGGTGTCCCTTGATATGTGACGATGAAGGCCGATTCCATTTGCGAAGCGCAGCTTACGACGGCTCCATGTTACCTCATCACCCGTACCAAGAGAAGGAGACAGGAGAGCAGGAGACGGGAGAGCAGGAGACGGGAGAGCAGGAGACAGGAGAGCAGGAGACAGAAGTCAGGAAGGGGCTCTGCTTGGCCCTTGGCCCTCTTCCCACTTTGCACTTTGCACCTTGAACTCTCCACCCTCCACCCTCCACTCTCCACCCTGCACCTTGAACTGGGCGCTTCGCCCCTCCCCACCTTGCACCTTGCACCTTGCACTTTGCACCTTGAACTGTGCACTCGTGGCTCTGCCGCGCCCCCTTGCACTTTGCCCCCCAGGGCATTACCCTGACCGCCGCGTGAATGCCCGGGATTTCGGGCTTCCGGGGGCACGTCCAACCTCGTTGGGGGACTGTCATGTTCGAAGAGCTGGCCAGTCAAAGACTCCCGACCCCTTTGCCCCCCCCTAACACGAGGATTAGCGAAAATGCATGATTATCTCGCGTCAGTCTGGCGCCGCTTCGGGATGCCTGTGTGCCTGCTGGGTTGCTTGTACACCCTATCGGGGTGCTGGGTCATAACCAGAGCTGGTGGTGTCGACTCGAAGACTATACCTCTATTTGTCACCGACGTTGACTATGAACTCATACGTGATGTCAAGATTGATCTGCATCCAGGGTCTGCACGGCGGCTTTTTGATCCTGCTCCGGTAATAGAAGAGAGCCATAGACAAACGGGATATGGACCAATTGAGGTAGTCGCTGGTGGCACGCGTCTACGATACGCGCGACTTATCCGTAATGAATACCTCGGTGGTTCCCTTGAGCAGGTTGCCATGACTATCCAGACAGGTCCGTATGCCGGCACGGAAGTGTTTGTTAGCCCCGCACTCACGACTAGTCGCCCCGCTCAAGGTCCAAATACTTACTATAAGTCTCCAGACCCGAAGTACCTGCGTATGGCCGAGAATCCATAGGAGAAGGGAAAGGTGTCCGGATGAATTCTCCGGGGAACCCGGGAGGGCGAAGCAGGGCGAAGCGCCCAGTTCAAAGTGCAAAGTGGAGAGGGGCGAAGCGCCCGGTGCAGGGTGCAGGTTGGATAGGGGCGAAGCGCCCGGTGGAGCGTGGAGAGTGGAAGGTGGAGAGTTGCCGACTCCCGACTCCCGACTCCCGACTCCTGTCTCCTTGTCTCCCTGTCTCCCTGTCTCCCTGTCTCCTGCTCTCCCGGTCTCCTGCTCTCCCGTTCTCCTGCCTTCCTGCCTGTCGCCCGATAAAACCGGCCCGGACGGGCTTCGGGGATGGTTGGCGGGGTTTGGGGGGCATTTCTGGCCGTTTCCGGACGCCCCCGGAGGCGAAAAAGGAAGTCCGTGCGCCGCAAAAGGGAGTCCGTGTGCCGCAAAAGGAAGTCCGTGCGCCGCAAAAGGAAGTCCGTGCGCCGCGTACGGAAGTCCATGGGCGGCTCGGGGACGTCCGGCCCTGGCCCCGATAACTCCGGCCCAGGTGGGCAGGCCGGTATCCGGCCGGGCTGGCGGCCCGGCCAGCCGGAGGTCGGGTATCCTGTAACCAACCATGACCACAACCTTCGGGGGAAGCCAACACCCGCGCCAAGCTCATCGACCCGGCCATCCACCCCCGGAAGCCGCGGAGGCCCCGCAAGCCCCGCAAGCCCCCGCAAGGATTTCAGGTGGACCAAAGGGCACATCAAGCGCAAAATCACCGCCGGGGCCTGTCCTCCTTCGTGCCTTCGTGTTCAATGATCTTCCTGGTGCCCTTGGTGTCTTGGTGGTTAATCAAAGGTCTCAACACGCCGGGTAGAAATTGGCCGCGGAGGAACTCCGTCCTGGAATCTGCAAATCGGCGCGATCCGCGGATCAAACGCCTTGAAGTTTGCGCCCGCCGCGAAGATTTCGGCGGATGGTAATACGGAGCACACGGTGAATCTCCCAATTGAGTTACGCGGGCACGAGCAGGCCCTTGAGCGCCTGGAGATTCTCGCAGGCGGCAAATGCGTCTTCCCACTGGGTCAGGGGAAGCTTGTGAGTGATGATCTTTTCGGCGGGGACCTGACCCGAGGCGATCAGAGCGATAGTGCGGTCCCAACTGGTGTAGCTGGTGGAGAGGTTGAAGATGACGTCGCAGACCTTGAAGGCGAACTTGTCCCAGGGCAGTTCGACGTTCTTGCCGCCGGTGAGGCCGATGGCGCAGATCTTGCCGCGCTTGCGGACCAGGTCCACGGTGCCGGGGATGGCGCGGGGCGAACCGGAGCATTCGATGACCATGTCGGCGCCCAGGCCGTCGGTCATGGCCAGGACGACATCCTCGGCCTTCTGCTGGCCGATATTGACGGTGGTAAAGCCCAGTTCGCGGGCCTTGCTCAGGCGCAGGTCCTCATCGCCGGGCGTGCCGACAATGAGCACCTGGCGAGCCCCGGCGGCGCGGGCGACCATGGCCGCAAGCAGGCCGATCGGACCGGGCCCGATCACCACGGCGAAGTCCCCGGCGGTGAGTTGTGCCCGCTCGATCACATCCGTCACCGCATTGGCGGTGGGCTCCACCAGCGCCGCCTGATCGAAGGTCATGTGATCGGGGATCTTGTGCAGGAGCTTCTCGGGGTAGGTGATGAAGCTGGTCATGGCGCCATCGATGCCCCAGCCGGGCGAGCGCTTGTTGGGGCAGATCTGCACATTGCCCGTGCGGCAGAGATAGCACACGCCGCAGGCCTTGGAATGCGGCTCGGCAACAATGCGATCGCCCACCTTGGCGCGCAGGCAATCCGGGCCGACCTCGACGACGGTACCGCTGAATTCGTGACCCAGGATCACCGGCGGCCAGTAGGGGAACTCGTCGTGCTTGACGTGGATGTCCGTGCCGCAGATGCCGCAGGCGGCGATGCGGATCTTCACCTCTGCGGCGCCGGGGGCAGGCGACTCGGGCACCTCGCGCAGTTCGAGGAAGCCTTTACCTTTCTGGGTCTTGACTAGCGCTTTCATAGAATGCTCCGTAATGCGAAGGAGTCCCAAGGCAGGAGGGACGCTGCGCGTCACCCGCTAAACGATTGCCATGTGCCTCTTCTTCTGACTCCCGTTTCCTGGCTCCGTCTTCCCTCACGCGGCTCCACAGAAATCCTTGACCAGCGTGACCAGCAATTCGGCCGACGCGGCGATTTCCTTGAGGGGAATTTGTTCGTCCTTGGAATGAGCGACCTTGAGGGTGCCCGGTCCATACACCACGGTGGGGATGTCGAGCTGGTTGTTGTAAAACCAGGCATCGCAACTGGCAGTCATGGCGCCGACTTCCAGCGGTACGCCGGTTTCCCGAGCGGCGGCGAAGATGGCACGCGGGAAGGGGTGGCCCGGATCGACCACGCTCGAGTCGTGGCGATACATGAAGGACAGGTCGAAGTGCCCCGCCAATGTCGAGTCGGCTTCGAGCGCCGCCTTCATCCCCGCCATGACCTGTTCCTTGGTCTTGTTGGGCAGCAGGCCCAGGACGCCTTCGAGCTGTGCCCGGCTGGGTGCGGCGGCAGGCCAGTTGCCCGCCGCCAGCTTGCCGAAGGTCAGCGGCATGGGGTTGGGATACGGGTCGAACAGCGCAATGCCACGCGAGCCGGCGAGCAGGTCGGCGTGGTACTTCTCCAGGAGCGCCATGGCGTCCCGCGCCATGAGCAGGGCGCTCTTGGTCATGGCCGCCTGGCCCGAGTGGCCCGCCTTGCCGTGGAAGATGATCTTGAACCACACCGCGCCGCGGATGCTGGTGAACAGTTTGCCTTCGGAAGCTTCCATGACGATGCAGCCGTCAGCTTTTTCGCCGGTGCGTGCCATGGCCAGCGAGCCGTTGCCGCCGTTCTCCTCCTCGTTGACGATGTGGCCCACGACGTCGCCCGCGGTCGTGATATCCAGCGCCGCCAGGGCGTGGAGCAGCAGATGGAACGTGGCGACCTGGCCCTTGTCATCGCAGGCGCCCCGGCCGTAGACGATGCCGTTCTCGACGCGCGGGTTGAAGGGATCAACCTGTCCTTCCGAGGCCGGCACCACGTCGGTATGGGCGTTGAACAGCAGCTTACGTGCAGCCGCGCCCCCAGAGCCTTTGCGTACCACGCGCAAGTTAAACCGCCCGTCGTATTTGATATCCGGCACGGGATCCGAGTAGTCGGGGTCCTGCTTGATCGCCTCGCTCATCGGCACGCGCTGGACCGTCACGCCGGGAATCCTGGCAAACTCCCGCTCGGCAAAGAGCATCACCTCGTGCTCCTGACCGGGGGTGGATGGGTAGCGCATCAAGTCGCAGAGGAACTGCTGCGCATTGGGCAGAAGTTTGGCGACGGTCTCTTTGACATCCGTAGTTGCTTCAGTGGTGTTCATAGGGTCGGTCCAAGTATCTGTTCAAAGCTGCTTTGGAGTGCGGTGGCAACGACACCGCTTTAGCTTGCGGCGGAGCCGCTTCGGTAGCGCCACCGCGCGGGCAGTAGCCAAAGACGCTCCGCGTCGAGCCAAAGCGGCGTCGTTGCCGCCGCACTCCAAAGGGCGTGCCTCATACCAGTTTCAACCTCGCAAGGCATCCTTCCATAATGGCGAGTGACTCGTCGGCCTGGGCCTGGGTCATCGTCAGCGGCGGCGCCACGCGGATGACGTTGCCGTAGAAGCCGACCGATCCGATCAACAGGCCATGGTTAGCGGCATCGACCATCAGCGGCTTAATCAGCTCGGGCGCCGGCTCCCTGGTCTTCTTGTCCTTGACGAACTCCAGACCCAGCACCAGGCCCATGCCGCGCACATCGCCCAGGTACGGGCACTGGCGCGCCATGGCGGACAGGCGTTGGAGCATGTAGGCGCCCATTTTGGCGGAGTTCTCGACCAGCGGCTCACGCTGGTAAATATCCAGCACGGCGCAGACCGCCGCCGACGCCACCGGGTTGCCGCCCAGGGTGCTGGACATCTCGCCTTTGTTGAGGCAGGAAAAGACATCGCTGGTCGCTGCCACTGCCGAGACGGGCACGCCGCAGCCGATGGCCTTGCCGATGGTGATGATGTCGGCCTTGATGTCCTCATGCTCGATGGCCCACATCCTGCCCGTGCGGCCGTAGGAGCTCTGCACCTCGTCGATGGTCAGCAGCATGCCCTTGGCGTGCGTCCACTCCTCGAGTTTCTTAAGCCAGCCCTTGGGCGGGAAGATGAAGCCGCTGGCGCCCTGGTAGGGCTCGGCAATGACGCCGGCGAGACTGCCGGTGGTGTTGGCGGCGACGGTGTATTCCAGGTACTCGAAGTAGCGTTTGAAGTCCGGGCCGTCAGCGCAGAAGCCGCAGGGATCGCGGTAGGGATTGGGATAGGCCACACGGATGGCGCCGGGCAGGGCGGGTCCGTAGCCGCGCTTGGGTCCGGGCAAGCCGCCCATCGCCGCCGCGGCGGTAGTTCGCCCGTGGAAGCCGCTCTCGAAGCTGATGATTTCGAACTTGCCGGTGCGACGTTTCATCAGCCGCGCCGCCGCCTCGGTGGCCTCTGAACCTGTCGAGAGGAAGAAGCACTTGTCCAGGTGTTTGGGCAGCGCCTTAACGAGTCGCTCAGCGGCGGCAATGCGTTCGACATTGGGGGATTCGTAGTTGTTCAGCAGCCGGGCCGACGCTTTCTGCACGGCCGCCACCAGGTGCGGGTGACAGTGGCCCACGTTGGTGACCAGCACGCCGCACGTCCAGTCCAGGTACGTGTTGCCATCCACGTCGGTGACCACCATGCCCTGGGCATGATCCCACACCACCGGGGCCTGGAAGCCCACCACGTCGGCTTCGTAGCGATGCCACTTCTCCAGCAGTTGGGTGCCCTTGGGCCCGGGCAGAGGGCCTTTGACGTTGGCGAATGGCCTGGCGGGTTGGGTCTGTAGTGTGGTCATGTTTGGTTCCTCTTGCCCCCTCTCCCTTCCGAGGGAGAGGGCTGGGGTGAGGGTGACTCGCGTGATCCCGGCCAAGCTCGAAGACTCGCATGGCCGGGCTTGGCACCCACCCTATCCCCCTCCTTCGAAGACGGGTGTTACGAATCCGCGCCTTGCAGCAGTTCCTTGTTCACGATATTCCGTGCCGGTTTGCCGGCTTGGAAGGCCAGGATGTCGTTCACGATGCTCTTGCGAATCTCCCAGCCCGCTTCGACCGATGCCCAGCCCAGATGCGGCGTGAGAATGCAGTTGTCCAGTGGGAACAGGGGATGCGACAGCGGTGGGGGCTCGACATCAAATACGTCAATGGCCGCACCGCTGATACGCTTATTCTTCAGCGCGTCGGCCAGCGCGTCGGCATCCACCACGGGCCCGCGCGAGGTGTTCACGATGTAGGCCGTAGGCTTCATCCACGACAGCGACTTGGCGTTGACCATCTTGCGCGTCTGGTCGTTGAGCGGCGTGTGCATGGTGATGAAATCGCTCTGGCGGAAGAGGGTCTCCAAGTCCACGAACGGGACCTCGGGGTACTGCGCCTTGCGCTCTTGCGACAGGTAGGGGTCGCAGGCCATCACCTTCATGCCAAAGCCGCGCAGTTTGCGGTAGACGCGGCTGCCGATGCGCCCCATGCCGGCGATGCCCAGCGTCTTACCGTCCATTCGGTAGAGCGGGAAGATCTTCGAGAAGTCCCATTGGTTGTTGGCGGCAGCGACTTCCAGCGTCTTGCGGCTCTGCGGGACCTTCCGGGCGCAGGCGAAAATCAGGGCGATGGCGTGCTCGGCCACGTCGTCCTTGCAGTAATCGGGCTGGTAGGCAAAGACGATCCCCGCCTTGGTACACGCCGGCACGTCAACATTGTCGTAGCCGATGCCGTGGCGAATCAGCAGCTTGCACTTGGTTAGCTTGCTCACCAGCGATGCGTCGAACTTGACCATGTTGACCACGATCACGTCGGCGTCGGCGACCTTCTCCAGGATCTCGGCTTCGGGTTTGAACTTGAGTTGATGCGCGGCAAAGTCGACGCCTGCCTTGGCCATCTGCTCCTTTTCCCATTCCAGATCGTCTTCGATGTAGTCCGTTACGACAGCTTTGATTCGGCTGGCCATAGTCGAGTGCTTTCTGTTGGTAATCCGTCAAGCCCCCGCCCTTTGGGGGCTTGCCGGGGTTTATCGCCGTTCTATCTGACCGCCACCCATTGCTTGCTCGCATCGGACTGGTAGATCGCCTCGACGATCTGAAGCGCCGCCACGCCGTCGTCGCCGGTGATGGGCGGCGTCTGATTCCGTCGTACGCAATCGACGAACTGGCGAACGTAGCTGGCGCCCATGAAGCCGCAGTACCCGGGCGTGGGCTGGAGCTCGTACTCCCGGGTCACCCGCGGTGAACCGTTGAAGCTTGGGTGGTCACTACAGATCAGCAGCGTATCCCGCTGGCCCTCGAATGCGGGCGCCCAGGTGACGACGCCCTGCGTGCCGCGGACGCTCAGGTACAGGTCCCGGCCATAGGGGAACGCATCGGGCACCGTGTAGCTGATGTCCAAGGCCGCGATCGCGCCATTGGCGAATCGCAAATGCGCAAAGGAATTGTCCTCGATGTCGTATTGCGTGTTGACCTTGACGTTTCGGCCGCAGACCTCGATGACCTCCTCCTGGAACATCCAGCGGAAGAGGTCGATCCAGTGGACGCCCAGGTTGTACATGGGTCCGCCGCCGGAGCGTGCCTTTTGCAGCATCCAGGGCGCGCCGCCTTCGATGTAGCGTTGGAGCCGGCCGGCGGCACAGCGGCCCTCGGCGGCGACGACCTGGCCGATCACGCCCGATTGGATCAGGGCCTTGAACTCTCGCGCCACCGGGTGCAGACGCCAGACATAGCCGGTGGTCAGCATGACTCCGGCTTTGGCCGCGGCCGCGACGATCGCCCGCGCCCCGGCGGCGCTGGCCGCCATCGGCTTTTCCACCATCAGGTGGACGCCCTTGGCGGCACACTGGGCGGCAGCCTCGGGACAGTCGGCGTGGGGCAGGAATATGGCCGCAATGTCCAGGTCCTGCGCTGCGAGCAATTGAGCGGTCGTTGCGTAACCGGTGACGCCAAAGTCATTGCAGAAGGCGTCGCGCAACGCTGCGCTGGCGTCCGCGGCCGCCACTACTTTTGCACCGGCAACCGACTCGAACAGCGTCATGTACGACCGCGGGTGCAGGTGGCCCAGGCCGATCACGCCGATCTTCAGGGTCTTCTGATTGCTGTCAATGCTCATCGTTGGCTCAAAGCAAGGGCACGGCGACTTCGACGCCGCGCTTCTGGTCCGATACGTAAGCAGCATACACCGCCGCGGTGGTGTCCATCGCCAACTCCAGGCCCGACTGGGGTTGGCGTCCGGTGGCGGCAGACATCACAAAATCCTGAATCTCCGCCTGGTAACCCATGGTGAGGTTTTCGTCCGGCGCCGCCTGGGACCAGCCCTCCTGCGTGCTGCATTTTTCGATCAGCGTGATGTCCTTGTACTGCTCGCCGCGCGGGTTGTAGGTGTCCACCAACCCCGTGGGGCTGATGTGGCAGCGCGTGCGATGGTTGTTGGCGAATACCTCGACAAAGTCGTAGATGCCGCCGAGCACCACCTCGCTGGTCATCGCGTCGGCCACGGTTCCGTCGGTAAACTCGACGTGGATCAAGCCGTAGTCTTCGATGTCGTGGTAATCCGTGCGGATCAGGCCCTTGTCCTGGTAGTCGCGCAGGCGGGTCAACTGGTGCGTGCGGGCGGAGACTGACTTGGGGCGGATCGGCGTGCCGTTACGTGCCAGGCCTTCGATGCGCTTGAGGTAGAGCATGCCCGACAACGGATGGCAGCCCTTGCCGATGAGCGAGCCGCCGCCGGCGAAGCGCCAGATGCCGTACACGGACGACGCTGAGCCGTTGTGCGACTCCTCGCCGGTCATGCGCAGGATCTGGGCGCCGGTCTTCTGGATGATTTCCCGCTCCTTCTGCACGCTGGGGGCGTACACGAAGTTCTCGGCATAGCCAAAGACGCTGCCGCTCTTGCCCACTGCCTCGGCGATTCGCATCATGCGCGCGACCGATTCGTCGAGCATCCGCTGCTTGTCGTCCTGGTCGCCGCGGTAGCGTTCGTCGGCGCCGGGGGGGCCGAAATACCCCGTCAACGGCTTCTCGCAGATGATGGCCTTGCCGGCGGCGGCGGCTGCGAGAATGCCCGCCTCGTGGGCATACGGCGGCGAGCAGATGTCGATCAGGTCCACATGGTCGAGCATCGCCTGAAGGTCGTCGTACACTGGGATGCCATGCTGGCGTCCAAAGTCAGCCCGGCTCTGCGGCCGCAGGGACGTGACGCCCGCCAACTCGATCGGCACGCCAAACACACGGCTAAGGCACTGCACGTGGAAGCGCCCTGCCATCCCCGTGCCGACAATTCCGATGCGCAGAACGCTCATGCTTATTCGTGCCAACTTCCGCGGCGCCGCCTTGGACCGACCGCGACAATCGCGGCGGTAATGAGGGCAGAAGTATATCCTGAATTCGGGATAAGCCCGTCGAGACGGCTGATTTTTTTGGAGTGCGGCGGCTGTGACACCGCTTTGGCTCGACGCGGCGCGTCTTTGGCGGCCGGCAACGCCTGGGGGCGTGCCCAAACGGCTCCGCCGCAAGCTAAAGCGGTGTCGCGGCCACCGCAGTCCAAAGCGGCCGGCGCCCCCACAGGATGCGGCTGCCTATCCCGAACTCAGGTTTCAAGAGCTGCGCAAAATTAGCGCAGTTACATAACTTGCGGATTCCTGCTGCGCGCCGCGATCGTAAGTGTGCATTGGCCACTGCGGTACTCGTGATGCGTTGAGTGCGGCACCGCACTGACGGACCGCCACACGTGACTTAACATGCATAAATACAACAAGTTGCAGTATGTGGTCATTTCCCTATCCCGGCATACATCCCCGCGGTGACAATTGGCCTAGCCACTTGATTTACGCCGCCGTCTCCCCAGCAGCGTCCATGGAGCAAATACAGATTCGTGACCAAAAAAACAGCAGTTGGTCTTGACATTCGTCAGCATTGGGTTAAATTAACACAAGATTTCTGATACCCATCCTTGGCCCCTCACTTTATGACCGTCACGCTCAAGGACATCGCGGACGAAGTTGGCGTCAGCCAGATGACGGTGTCGCGTGCTCTGCGGGGCGTGAGTCGCATCAAGTCCGACACCCGCCGCAAGGTCCGCGACGCCGCGTCACGCCTGGGTTATATGCCCATCACCGGCGTCATGCTGCCCCCCGTCATCCGCAATGGCAAGGGCAATCATTCCCTGCGCGTCCTGCTGCCCACCGTCTCGCGCCGCATCGGCGCCGAGGGCGGCGCCTGGTGGCTCGATCGCATGGCGCGGGCCATGCGGCAGCGGCTCGAACTGTCCAACGGCCGGCTCGTCGAACAGCACTTTCCCGATGTCCAGGCGCTTCTTGACGAATGGCGGCGCGGCCGGTTCCACGGCGCCGTCCTTCGTCAGCCCCTTCCCTACGAATGGGTCGAGCCCATGCTCAAGCTCGGCGCCGTCATCTACGCCGTCGAGTTTGACCACCAACTAGGCGTTGACAGCGTCTATTCCAACGAGCACCGCTCCGCCGCCGTGGTCATGGACCTGCTGACCGGCCGGGGCCATCATCAGATCGCCTGGCTGGGCATCTTGGATCGCTACGGTCCTTATCAGGTCGTTTTCGACCCCGCGGACGAAGCTTCCAGCGCCGACCGCCAGGCCATCACCGTGCACGGCGCCCGCCACGCCGCCTGGGCCAACATCGTCTACTGCCAGCTCGACACGCACCGCCATCCGCTGGTGCTCATCGAGCGCGACTGGCGGACCCAGGGCCTGGAAGCCTGCGTCACCCAGGGCCTGGAGCAGATCCTGGCGCGGAACCCCCGGCCCACCGCCATCGTCTGCTCCTGCGACCCGATCGCCACCTGCCTGATCGACCTGCTCTCGGAGCGTGGCCTGCGCGTGCCACAGGACATGAGCATCGTCAGCTACGGGGGCAGCCAGGCCGCCACCGAGGCCTCGCCCGCGCTGACGTCGGTCTGCATGCCCATGGAAACCATCGGCCAGGTGATTCCCGAACTGATCGAGCGCCGCCTGGCGGACCCCGCGGCCGTGCCCATCAGCGTCCAGTTTCAGACCACGTTATTCGAAGGCGACAGCGTCGCCGACAGGCGATAGGCACAAAAGACACAGAGACACCAAGACAAAACAAGGAGACAGAAGTCAGACGTTTAGCGGGTGACGCGCAGCGCCCCACGAAACCCGGAACCCGAAACCCGGAACCCGGAACCCGGAACCCGGAACGCGGAACCCAAACCCGGAACCCGGAACTCGGACCTTGACCCATTACCACCGCAGTTGGAGAAGAACGATCATGACGAAACTGCACCAAGTCATCACGGCAGCGACCTTGGCGACGATGCTTGCTACGGGCGCCATCGCCCAGGCGGCAACGATTCCCTTTACGGAGAACTTTGAAGATGGCGTGGCCAACGGATTCACCCCCACCGGCAGTTGGGCGGTCGGCGCCAATGCCGTATTGGATAATCTGGCCTATACAAACACGAATGCCGGTGCAACCGCATCCAGCGTCACGCAGTTCACGAATCTTTATGACAACGGCGGCTTTACGGCCAGCTATGACTTCGTGATCAACTCGGCTACCGGTCCAGGTTCCGGATACACCGTGGACATGGGCTGGTATTTGGGCAGCACCACCGGCACCGCCAGCCCCGTCTACCTGCTGGATTTCCTGGTCTCCGCTGACAGCGCAGCCAACCTGAACAATCGCGGCCGACTTCGCATTATCGAACTCAACACCTCCAACCAGACCATCGCCAGCGGTGATTTCTTCAATCAGGGCAGTAATTTCCAGACTGGCGTCCGCTATACCACCACGATTACCGCGGCCTATGACTCCGGCGCCAATGAGTTGACGCTTAGCCTGTCGGTCACGGACGGCACCACCACGGTGACCACTTCCGGAGTGGATACGACACCACAGCTTGGTGGTTGGCTGGGATTCCGTAACCGAACGGCTTCAGGCAGCAGCAACATCAGCTTCGATAACCTCAACGTGAGTGTCATTCCCGAGCCGGCGTCGCTGGCGCTGATGGGCTTGGCCGGCGTCCTGATCGCCTGGCCGCGCCGCCGTAAGTGAAGCCATCGCGACGTGCTCTTGGAGTGCGGACCGTGCGACGACTGAATCGACCTTTGGAAATTTTGAGACGCGAGACATTATCCATCACCTCTTTTCATGCTCGGAGGGCTACGCCATGACGACGACAATGCAACGAACGCTTCTGGGAACGACGCTGGCCGTGTTACTGGCGGCCCCCGCCGCGCAGGCGGATCCGCTGACCTGGGTTGGCGGCCCCGGCACCTGGGATTTCAACAACACCGCCAACTGGGATAATGGCGGCCCCGTCACCTGGACCGATGAGGCCGGCGACGACACCGCCATCTTCAACACCCCCGCCGGCGCCGTGACCGTTGATGGCACCGGCAGCACCGACGGGACGATCACGACCAACGGCATGACGTTCAACGTCAACGGCTACAATCTGAGTGGCGGCACCATTACGTTGGCGGGGACCACGCCAACGATCCAGGTCACCACCGCAGGGCACACCGCCACGATCAGTTCCACTCTTACCGGCGCAGGCTTCACCAAGTCGGGTGCCGGGGTACTCACCCTAGGAGGTGCCAATGGCAGTTACAGTGGCGCCATCAACCTCAGTACGGGCCAGCTCAACCTCGCAAGTGCCTCGGCGCTGGGGACCGGCGCGCTGACCATCGCCGGCGGCACCACCATCGGCAAGGCCATCTCCGGCGGCGGCGACCTGACGCTGACAACCAACAACGCCATGAACTGGAACGGTAATTTCACGTTAGCTGCCGGAAGCAACAACAACCACCTGAACATGGGGACCGGCGCGGTGACGCTGGGCGGCAACATCACCGTGAATGAGACTTCCAACGGCACGGGGCGGTTTACCGTCGGAGGCATCATTTCTGACGGCGGCAACAACTACAGTCTGACCGTCACTGGCGCGGGCTCGGCGGCGCAGCAACTGATCCTGTCGGGCGTCAACAGCTACGGAGGCGGCACGGTTGTCACCTCCGGCGGCTTGGGCATCAACAACAATTCCGCTTTAGGCACCGGATCGCTCACGATGAACGGTGGTTGGATATCCACTCCAACAGGACAAAGTAGGAACATCTCCAATACCGTCATTCTGAACAGCAGCCTGTTCTTTGGCAACCACAACGCACAGAATGCCAGCGGCACGCTCACGTTGTCGGCTGCTACACTATCCCTCCCCGGCAATCGTGGCATTACCGTTCAACAGGGCACGTTGATCGTCGGCAGCGTCATCGACGATGGCGGCAGCAGCTTTGCTATCACCTACACCAGCGGCGATTTCGCGGGCTCGACTTTTCGGCTCGCCGCGGCCAACAGCTTCGATGGCGGCCTGACGGTGAAAAGCGGTGGCCACAGGGCGAATTTCCAGATTGCCAACGCCGGCGCCTTGGGCACCGGTACGTTCATCCTAACTGGCAACAGCAGTGCCAACGCTGTCAATAAGAGCATCCGCATCACCAACTCAACGGCTTCGCCTATCACGCTCTCCACCAACAATGCTCAGGACTGGGATACGGACTTCATTTTTGGCATGAGTGATGGCGGCGGCACGTCTGGCCAAGCCTTAAATCTCGGCACAGGCGCCGTCTCCCTTGGTACCACCAGCGCTACCGCCACGCGGACCATCAATGTTCACTCCGCCACCCTGACCGCCGGCGGCATCATCTCCGACGGCACAACGACCAACGGCATCACCAAGATCGGTGGTGGAACCCTCGCTCTGGCCGGCGCCAACGCCTATACCGGCGCGACCGTCGTCAACGCCGGGACGCTCCGCGTCGACCCCACCGGCGCGCTGGCCAATGCCAGTGTCTCCGTTGACGGCGGTACCTTCACCGGCACCGGCACGGTCAACTTCAACCTCGACGCCACGCCCGACCTGATGGCACTGCTCGCCGGCACGCTCAACGTGTCCGGCCTGACCATCAACTTCGTCGGCCCGGCGACCGAGGCCAGCTACCTCCTGGTGGACTATTCCGCCGGCGGCACGTTCACCACCGCCGTCAACGCTCTGACCGACAACACCTTCGCCGGCGTGACGAACCTGCCCACCAACTACGAGTTCTTCCACGACACGACCAACAAGATGGTGTTCATCCAGGCCATCCCCGAGCCGGCGTCGCTCGCCCTATTGGGGCTGGGCGGCCTGATGATGATCGGCCGGGGGCGCGGCAAGCGCCGTCGCGACTGAGTTAGCGTGACCTCCTCCTGTGGCCGCGCGGGATTAACCTCCCGCGCGGCCTTTAGACCTACGGTTCCCTGACGGTCCGAAACCAGAATCCGAATTGGGAGTCCGAAAGTTGCTTAGTCTGCTCCATGGATCGCCGCAGGGCCGCAGTCAGTAATGCAACGCGCTACAGTGCAAGGATCGTGCATCGAGGGGTCCAATCAAGGACATGACGATGAATACTACCAACACACCAGGCCGTCGCATTGCACGTGTCCTTGCGTCTTGGAGACCCACGCTACCGACGGTCTCGCACAAAGGCTTCACCCTCATCGAACTCCTGGTGGTGATCTCCATCATCGCCCTGCTGATCGCGCTGCTGCTGCCGGCACTCAAGAACGCGCGAGCGGCAGGGCAGAAGGTCGCATGCGGGTCGAACTTGCACCAGTTATTCATAGGGTGGACGGCCTACACGGATGACAACCGCGATCACCACGTGCAGATGGGGCAGGGTCCCATCAATATCAGCGGCGATCTCTACTTCGACAGCAAGGTGTCCCTGCCGGGAGCAACGGGGACAGGTTATTGGCTCCATAGATTGCTCGGCGCGGGCGGCAACCCGCTTAAGCCGGGGGTTGCTTATCCCTACCTAAGTTCCCCGATGGTCTTGGTCGACCCCGCCGGGGGGCAGCCGGCCAATGTGACTTGGTGGGGGATGACACCTCCCTCCATGCTGGTCAACGGTAAAGAGGCCGTATCAAGCTACGCCAAGTGTGGCTTCCAGGGATATTCGACAGTGCCCTGGCAGTCGACCCCCTACTTCGCATCCAATCTGCCCCAGGTGTATCGCCGCTTCTATCGCCTCAATCTGCTCAAGCCGACCGTCTGGCCCGTGCTTGTCGATGCTGACAGTCCCGTGATTGACAAGGCCATTAACTATGTCAAGAGCGAGGGGCAGCCAGTGTCGGCGCCCAACGGTTCCGGCGCCCTCTACTTTTCGGCACGCGCTCGGCATCTGGACGTAGCCAACATGGTGTTGGCTGACGGCCATGTGGCGGACCTGCCAGCGGGATCACTGGACTACGACGGCAATGCCGTATCGACGGGCACTTCACCGATTAGAGGTGCCTACAGGCGCTAGCCACGACAGGCCCAGCCGCAGCGCTCAGAACTTGCCGTACGCTGTGGTATTGATGAGGTCTTTGCCCTGAAATCGCGGCAATGCGGAGACCGGCTGTCGTTGCCAAGCGACCTTCTCTGAATTAGTCCGCATCCACGGGGTGCAGACTCCAAGACTGCGCCATCAACCCTCCTTAGGACCGTCCTCTCATGCGATCTGTGTTTTCTTTGTGCACGCTGTCGATTCTGTGGGCGATGCTCCTCCTGCAAGTTGCTCCGAGTGTGATCCGTGCCCAAGAGGCCAAGGAAGCGGCGACTAACCTCGTCACCAACGGTGGCTTCGAGCAGGGCGAGAAGGGGTGGATGTGGCAGCAGTGGAAGGGCAAGCCGTTGCCCGGCTACATCGACAAGGACGACATGCACGAAGGGCTGGCGTCGTTCAAGCTGCACCAGGACCCCCGGGAGGGCGTAGACACCACGCTGTACATGGGCAAGGAGGCGCGCGTCGAGACGGGCAAGGACTACGTGCTCACCTTTGCTCTCAAGACCAAGGATGTGCCCCAGGGCGCGGCCCGCGTCAGCGTGCTCTTGGACAAGGGCGGCTGGCTGGGCAAACAGTCCGGCAACGTCAACCGCGTCAAGACCGGCGGCACGCAGGATTGGAGGGTTTACACGATCAACATTCCCGCCGGCGCCGTGGGCGAGGCCCAGAAGCTGACCATCTTCTTCTATCACGACAAACCCAGTGCCGGCGAAGTCGGCATTGATGCCGTCAGCGTGGTCGCCGCGGCGGCGGGTTCGCTTCCCGTCAATGATGCAGCGCCTGCCAAGGATGACGCCGAGGCAGCTCCCGCCGAGCAACCCAAGGATCAGCCCAAGGCCGCCGAGCCCGCGGAGGACAAGGGCAACCTGGTGATGAACGGCGGGTTCGAGAGTGGCGAGAAGGACTGGATGTGGAACCAGTGGAAGGGCAAGCCCCTGCCGGGCAAGATCGATAAGGACGACAAGCACAGCGGGACCGCGTCGTTCAAGATGCACTTGGACGACGTGGAGGGCGAACTGCACATCGCCGCCAAGGCGCGGCTGGACCCCCGGCCCGACCCGGCCAAGCCGCAGGACTACGTGCTGACGTTGGCGCTCAAGGCGCAGGACATGCCCGCCAACGGCGCCCGCGTGCGCGTGTTGATCGATCCCAACGGGCAGGGCCGATGGCTCAATCGCGAGACGGGCAAGATGGACGTGGTGAAGACCGGCGGCACGCACGACTGGAAGACGTATGACATCCGCGTGCCGGCGTCGGCGGTCAAGGATGCGACCGAGGTATTCATTTTTTTCTATCACGCCAAGGGCAACGAGGGTACGCTGGGCATTGATTCGGTATCGCTCAAGCCCAAAGACGGAAATGCGGCAGCCGGCGCCCCCGGAAGTGCCGCGCCCATCGAGGGAACGCTGGAGTCGGTGACCTACGCGACGGGCAATCCGGTGGTGCTGCTGGCGCAGAAGGATGCACCGGTGGCGATCGGTGTGTCGCCGGAGCAGGCGCTGTATCGTACGGGAGCGTTGCCCAGCGTCACAGTGCGGGCGGCCGCCAACGTCGGTGCGACGCTGCGCTACCGCGTCGTGGATGCCCTGGGGCAAAAGTTGGGCGAAGGCAGCGGGGGAGCGGAGCAGGCTGCGGCGCTGAATGTGACGCTGCCGCCGGGGCATGGCTATTACGAGATCATCGCGACCCTGACCCGCGGCGACGAAGTGGTCGCCGAAGCGCGGCGCAGTCTCGGCGCCCTGGATCCACCGGCCCAACCCATCGGAGACGAGCCGTTCGGCCTGTGGATCCAGGGCATGGAGCACTACCCCGAACTGGGCGTACGCTGGACACGCGAGGGCATCTATTGGCACTACCACCAAACCAGGGGCGAAAGCTATCTCCAGGATCGCCGGCGTCAGTTGCAGTGGTACCGGGACCACCACATCCGCGTGCTGGCCTATCCCAAACATCCGCACCCCCACCAGACGTCGCGCGAGGTGATCCAAGACACGCCCGAGGCCTGGCAGGCGCTGGAGGAATTCTGGACGAAGATGGTGCAGGAACTGGGGCCGCTGGTCGACGCCTGGGGCGTGGTGAATGAGCCGATCACCGGCCACTGGAAAGGCAGCGATGAGTTGATCATCCGGTACTGGGCGCTGATGCGCAAGATCGTGGACAAGCACGATCCGGGCAAGCCGCTGGTCGGCCCGTCGCTGGGCCTGGCGCCGTCGAACGTGACGCAGTACGAGAAGCTGCTGGCGATGGGCTTGGGCAAGATGATCGACGCGGTCGAGGTGCACACCTACATCACCAGCCCGGAGGACATGGACTGGGCGGGGCAGACGCGGCGCCTGGCGGAGATGACCAGGCAGGCGACGGGCAAGGACCTGCCCATCTGGAGCAGCGAGCACGGCTCGAGCGGCACGTATGACAACGAACTGCTCCAGGCGCAGCACCTGATGCGTTCGTGGCTGGTCGCCAAGCAGGCCGGCTACCCGATGGTGATCTGGCACATGTTCAGCATGCCGCAAGGCAGCGATCTGCGCGAGATCAACTTCGGCATTTTCCGCAACGGCAAAGAGCGCGGCAGCATTCCGCAGGCGCGGCCGGCGGGCGTGGCCTACGGCGTGATGACCCGCCAGCTCGCCGGCGCGACCTACAAGACTCAACTGGACTACCTGGGGCCGTCGGTCAACGCCTTTGTGTTCGAGCGCCCTGCCGGGGGTGGCAAGGCGATGATCGCGCTATGGACGACGAGCCAGAAGACGTACGACGTGACCCTGGCGGTTGGCCAGGAGACGATCGTGACGCAGACGGGCCTGTTCGGCCGGGTCGAGGCGCTGGCCGTTCGCGACGGGCTGGTGCGCGTGACGGTGGACCGTAATCCGAAGTTCATCGCCGACCTGCCGGCGTTCTACCTGGAAAGCGCCCCGATCGCCCGGCTGGACAAGCCCATCGAAACGTTGCCGGGCGCGTCGGTGCAGGCGTCGCTGACGCTGGTGAATCCGACGAAAGCGCCGGGCGAGTTGCGTATCGAGTGGCTGCCCGCCGATGGCTGGCGCTTCGACTCGCCGCGGAGCCAGTGGACGTTGGCGGCGGGGGAGCGCAAGAGCGTGCCGCTGACCGCGACGGCGCCGGCGGAACTGGCGATCGGCCGGTATCAGGTCTATGCCAAGGTGTTTCTCAATGGCAAGTACGTCACGGCGCTATCGGCACAGGCGTCGGTGCTGCCGCAGGTGACGGTGACCGGCATCGAGCCGAGCTTCGACGCCGGCCGGGCGGTGATCGTCGGCTCGTTGCGCCGCGTGGACCCGGCGCTGTATCAGGCGATCGTGCAACTGGTCGGTGATCGTTCCGAGCCTGTCACGTTCATGTTCAATGGCAAGGATGAGGTGGCTTTTGCCATGCCCGTTGGGCAGCCGGCGGGGGATCGGCTTGAGGATTTCACGCTCATCGTGCGCGGCTCGCAGGGCAGGGAACAGTTGCGTGAGAGCCTCCGCATGAGCTTCGTGCCGGCGGTGCGTGTGAAGGACGCCCGCGCGTTTGTGGACGGGGCGCTTCAAGATGTGCCGGCCGCGCGCTGGGGTTGGGATGAGAAGCACCTGTATCTGACGGTGCAGGTGCAGAAGGCGACGCACGTGCAGAACCAGACGGTGACCGAAATGTGGAAGGACGACAGCGTGCAGATCGGCATCGCGGCGGACCGGCCAGAGCAACTGGTGCGGGAGTTTCTGCCGGGCTTGCAGGAAGCGGAGATGGTCGAGTTTGACGTGGCGCTGCGCAGCGACGGTCCGGCGTTGTACCGCCACCGCACGGTCAACAAGCACCTGGCGCCGGTGGGGGAGGTAAGCCAGGAGCAGGTTCGCTACAGCGTGCATCATGCCGCCGGCGTGACGACATACCAGGCGCGGTTCCCCGTGGAGCAGTTGGGCCTCAAGCCGCTGGCGCGCGGGCAGGTGCTGCGCGCAGCGGTGCTGATCAACACCAACGAAGGCCAGGGCCGGCAAACCACCGAATGGTTCGGCGGCATCAAGGAAAGCAAAAACCCCGACCTGTTCGGCCACCTGATCCTGGCTGAATAATGCCCGCCAAAGCCCCGGCATGCCCCGCTCCGGGGTTGGGGGCTTGCCGGGGATCAACGCCAAAGAAGATCCCGGCCAAGCTCGCCCCCGGAAAAGACTCGCATGGCCGGGCTTGTCCCGAAAAACAGTGTTCTTCAAAATTGGAGTTTTTCATGCGTATTTCATCATTGATCTCCAGCCTGATGTTGGCGCTGACTCTTAGCGCAGTGACCGGCCCGGCAGCAGCTCAGGACGACGCGGAAGCCAAGAACCTCATCGTCAACGGCGGCTTCGAGGAAGAGGCCAAGGGCTGGCAGTACCACCAGTGGAACGGGAAGAAGGTCCCGGGCACCTTCGACAAGGACGACAAGATGGAGGGCAAGCTCTCCTTCAAGATGCACGACGAAGGCGGCGGCAATCGCTACATGGCCAAGGAAGTGATAATCGAGGACTCGACCAAAGATCACGTGATCACTTTCTACCTGATGACGCAGGATGTCCCCGACGGCGCGGCGACGGTGAAGGTGGCCATTGACAAGAGAGGCTGGCTCGGATCGCCCAAGGGCCGGGATGTCGAGCTGCGCACAGGCGGCACGCAGAAGTGGAAGCAATACGGCATCGCCGTACCCGCCTCGGCGCTGGGCGAGTCGAAGAAGATCACGTTGTTCTTCAACCACGAGCAGGTGGACAAGGGCACGATCGGGATCGACGGCGTGGTGGTGCGCGTCGGCGCGGCTTCGGAGTTGCCCAAGGCCGTCGGGCCCATCACGCTCTGGGGCGACACCAATGAGCCGCAGTTGAGCACGTTCATCGCCGGCCAGCCCGTGGAATTGCGGTTTGGCGCCCGTGGGTTGGAAGAGGGCCAGGAGCTTACGCTATCGGTACAGGTGGTGGATGAGCACGACAAGGAGGTCGCCAAGCGGGAGGTCGCGGTGCAAGGCGATGCGAAGGGCCAGTGGCAGGGAACGATGGAAGCCCCAGCCGACCGGCTGGGTTTTTTTCGCGCCCATGCGCAGCTATCCAACGGCGTGAAACTGGAGAGCCGAGGCAGCCGCATCGCGGGCTTCATGACCTATGCCATCGTGCCCGATCCCGCCAACCGCAAGAACTATGGAGAAAAGGAGTCGCGTTTCGGCATGCAGGGCGGTTTCAACGGCGCCTGGCAGGACCGCTCGCTGTCGCTACTGGGAGCACGCTGGGTGCTCGACGGCAGCTTCGAGTGGCGGCGCAATGAGCCCAAGCGCGCCGGAGAGTACCAGGAGAAACTCAGCACTAAGCCGCAGGAACCCGCCAAGCAAGGTAGCTGGCAGAAGTATCCGCTGGTGACGCTGTTTGCCGCGCCCAAATGGGCGTGCGTGCCCGAGACCTTTGTCTACATGACCGGCACGCTCACACCCGAAGGCGAAAAGGCATGGGCGGATTATTGCCGGCTGGCGGCCAAGGCGATGATGGCCAAGTACCCCGACCTCGACAAGCGGATCTACCAGATCACCTGGGAGCCGATTCAACCCTGGGGCTACAAAGGCACGGATGCGGACCTGGTGCGCATTTACGAGATTGCCTACCCGATATTGCATGAGACAGACCCCAGGGCGGTGGTGGCCGGTCCTTGCCGCGGCGTGAACAAAAACGACGTGCAGCGTACGACCACGCTGCTCAAAGCGGGCCTGGGCGAGTACCTGGACGCCTACTCGACGCATCCCTATTTTGAGGTGCCGCCGGAGCGTGACAACATGGCGGGGGTGCTGCGGGCCATGCGCAAAGCGCTGCGCGAGCACACGGGTAAGGACCTGCCCATGCTGGGCACCGAGCAGGGCTGGACCACCAAGGAAGATCCCAAGTTGGACCTGAAACACGCGCGCGGCCTGCTCCGGCAGAACCTGATCACGCTGGGCGAGGGATACCAGTTCAACTTCACCTACTACATCGTGGACTATCGCCTGTCCAACCAGGCGGGCTACGGGTACTACTACAACCTGGACGCGGGCATTCCCTGGGCGCCGACCAAGCTCTCGCCTCGGCCGGTGGCGCCGGCGTATGCGGCGCAGAGTTTGCTGCTGGATGGCCACGACCCGGTACGCGCCATCGAGTGGCTGGGCGATGAGACGTGGGGATATGCGTTTCAACGAGGGGATAACGTGGTGCTGGCGCTGTGGTCGTATGGCGATGAGCCACGCCGCGCAGCCTTGGTGACCGGCGTCGAGGAAGTGACCGTCTACGACTGGATGGGCAACACGACCCGGACACCGACGCCCGGCGGCGAATGCACCGTGACGCTGACGCAGGACCCGATCTACATCACCGGCGTCCGCGCCGACCTGTGGGGCCGGGGCGGTGGTCAACGCCTGACGCTCGATCAGCCGCAGGTGGTCACCACGCCGGGGCAGTCGATTACGATCAAGGCGAGCCTTGCGGCGTCGAAAGACCAAGCGCTGGAGGGCGATCTGGTGCTCGACACCGACGCCCTGGTGGGGCAATCCCGCACTCAGGCGGTGAAGATCGCGCCGGGCAAGACACAGACGGTTTCGTTTACGATCGATCTGGCCAAAGACCTGAAGACGGGGCGGTATCCCGCACGCGTGCTGCTCAAACAGAAGGGTACGACGATTGATTTTGCCGGCATGGACATGCGGCTGGAGCCGCCGATCCTTGTCACCGATGTCCGCCCTGGCGTGGATGCTCAGGGACAGGCCACGCTGGTGGTGCTGTTGAAAAACCTGGCGCCCAAGACGATCGCGGGCGAACTGTACGTGAACCTTCGGCGGATGTATCCGGAACTGGTGGAGTCGGAGCTGCCGATGATCGACCTGGATCGCGGGCGCTACCGCGTGGAGGAACAGGTGCGCCTGGCGGCGACGCAGCGATTCAGTCTCGACGCCGGAGCCGAGGGGCGCATCGCGCTGGCGGTGGACCCGCAGACGGTCGGGACGGTGGATCGCCTGCTGGCGGACATCGAGATTCGGCCCGACGGTCAGGTGGCGCATCGCGATCGCCGGCCGGTCAATTTCCTGCTGGCGATGCGCCTGCCCAACGGCGCCGCCGCTGACGCCGTGTTCGCGCAGATCAAGACCTTGGCTGAGCATCGCCTTAGCGGCAAGGATCACGTCATCCGCTCGCCCAAGTTCTACTCGGGGCCTGCCGATTCTTCCGCATCGCTGCGGATGGCGTGGGACGACAAGGCGCTGTACCTGCTGGTGGATGTGGCCGACGACGCGTTTTATCAGAAGTGGAGCGATGCCGAATCCTGGCGCGGCGATTCGCTGCAACTGGCCTTCGCCGTGTCACGCCGTGACGATCCCAAGGCCGGGTTCGACGCGGATCGTCCCTCGGAGCTGGCCGTCGCCCTCACGCCGCAAGGTCCGCAGGTGTATCGCAACATGACATTCGACGTCATCGGCGTCCCCAACGGTGCGATTCCCGAGAGCCAGGCCAAAGCGACCATTCGCCAGACCGAGCGCGGTTTGGAGTATGCCGTCGTCCTGTCGTGGGCGAGCCTCGGCCTGGAGCGGGCACCGATCGCGGGCCAGCAACTGGGCATCGCACTGACCGTCAATGACGCCGATGCTGCCGACCAGAAGGACCCCAGCGCCCTGGGCCTGTTCGGCGGCATCACGCCGTCCAAGGATGCCGAACAGTTCGGCGTGCTTCTGCTGGCGCCGGCTCGGTGAGGATCGCGCCCGGCAGCCCCGCTTATAAGCGGGGCTGCCCCAAACCCTCCTTGATGCTGGAGTACGCGCCATTGGCGTGGGGCGTTGTCCTATGGTTTAATCCGCATCCCGCAAGCTCGCCAATACTAAGGACGACCCCATGCCTTCACCCACCGATCGCCGCTACCTCGAATCCCACGAATGGCACAAGCTCGACGGTGGCCTGGTGACCATCGGTATCAGCCAGTTCGCCGTCGATGAACT
Source organism: Phycisphaeraceae bacterium (assembly GCA_040878035.1). GTDB lineage: Bacteria > Planctomycetota > Phycisphaerae > Phycisphaerales > Phycisphaeraceae > JBBDMX01. The sequence continues at coordinate 36,956 of JBBDMX010000090.1, forward strand.
GACCGACATCACCTACCTGGATGTCCGCAAGAAGAGCGGCGCGATCAAGGCGGGCGAGAGCTTCGGCGAGATCGAGTCGGTCAAGGCCACCAGCGACCTGTACTGCGGCATCGATGGCCAGGTCGTCGCAGTGAACCAGGCGGTCATCACTGACCCGGCGATCATCAATCAAGACCCGTTCGACAAGGGCTGGATCATCAAGGTCAAGCCGAGCGATCCTGGGCAAGTCGAGACGCTGATCGCCGCGGATGCGTACGACAAGATGCACGGCTGAGTGCGAAGTGCGAAGTACGAAGTGCCAAGTGCGAAGTAAGCGGGTTGCGGTTTCCTTCGCACTTGGCACTTCGGACTTCGCACTTCACCAAGTACCAAATGATCGTTGACACGCACACGATGATGTGGGACTCGCTGGAGGCGCTGGGCGCAGACGCCGCGGGGCTCTTGCGTGCACGCTGGCCGCAGCCCTGGCGGCGCCCCATCGCCTCGGCGGCAGCGCACGAGGAAGCCACCGAGCCCGCCGATGTGGTGTTCGTCCTGGGCATGGTCAGCCGGCACTTGGGCGCATCGATCACCGCGACGCAGGTGGCACGCTTCGTCGAGCATGGGCCCGACCGGCTGCTCGGCTTTGCCTCCATCGATCCGGCGGCGGGGGACATCGCCCGGCAGATCGACGAGGCGCGCGGCCTGGGCATGGTGGGGCTGACCGTCAGTCCGGCGGTGCAGCATTTCCATCCCGCCGATGCCGATGTCCAGCCGATCTACCAGTTGTGCGTCGAGCGTCATCTGCCCCTGATCGTGCAGAGCGGCGCCGTCTGGTCGCCACGCGCCAAGTTGGCGTTGGCCCAGCCCATGTTTTTCGACGATGTCGTGGCGCGCTATCCGGACCTGCGCCTGGTCATCGCGGATATGGGCTGGCCGTTTGTCGATCAGACCCTGGCGCTGTTGAGTAAGCATCGTCACGTGTATGCCGGGCTCGCCGGCGTTATCGACAAGCCTCGCCGGCTCTACGACACGCTGATCGCGGCTCACGAGCAGGGTGTCACGGATCGGCTGCTGCTGGGCAGCGGCTTTCCGCTGGCTTCAACGGCCCAGGCCATCGCGGCGATCAACAGCGTCAACGCCCGCGCCCGTGGCGGCATGCCCGTCCTGCCGCCGCCGATACTGGACGCCCTGATCCATCGCGATACACTGACACTGCTGGGGCTCTGGTCCCCCATGAGATCACTGCTTCGCCATGCCACGGCTCACCATCCGGTGGCGCCGGTTCCATCCCCTCAAGAGACTGCATGATGATGCGACACGTACCGATGGTCCCGGTTGGACTTCTCCTCCTGATGCTTGTGGGCTGTACCGGCGCGGGCGGCGGCAACCTGGCGCTGTCGAGCCAGTTTGAGCAAGGGGTGACGCTCGAATCCAACTTCGAGTCCGGCACCTACCGGTTCGACGACCGCAACCACGTCACGGTAGTGCTGGTGGACGGGCCGATGGAAAACCCGCGTCAGGCGGTGACCCTCCGCATGTTCTGGGAGCCGCGTGCTGGCCGCACGCCCATCGACCAGGACGCGACCAACGCCACGATCCACTATGTGATCTTCGCCGGCGAGGGCGATCGTGAAGCGGGCGTGTACAGCGGCGCGGGCTTTGTCTACCCCAAGGACAAGCCCGGCGGCGCCGGCCTCAGTGCCGGCGTCTGGCAGGCGTCGCTGATCATGACCGACCGCAGCGAAATGTTCGACGACCTGTTGGGCCAGGCCAAGCTCAAAGGAACCTTCACCGCCCGTCGCGACGACCTGGCGACCAGCCAGATGATCGATCACCTCAATCGGCTCATTACCCAGCGCCTCCAGTACCCACGTGTGGTACAGGCTCACTAACAGTGAGCCTGCCTCCAACGGATCGAATTCATTACGGCGCCGGCGAATCCTGTGCCGGCTCGGCAGGTTGTTCGGCGGGCGGCGTCGGGGCTGCTTCACCCGTGATCTGCTCAGGCTTGAGATACGATTCGGTTTCCTTGACCAGGTCGGTGATCGGCTGGCGGTTGTACTTCCAGTCATCGAGCACTAGCCGGCCGACCTGACTGCTCTCATCGGTATAAAGCACCACGGCGATGCCCTTGCTCTTCCAGCGCGCCTTGTTGAGCAGCGTGACGGCGTCAAAAGGCACGCGCTGGCCCCAACTGGTGATGAGTGCCGAGCCGTCCGAGGATATCCACCGCCCTTTGAGCCGCACCACGGCAAAAAGGAAAAACAGCCCCAGGGGCAACAGCGCAAAGCCCAGGCCCTTCTGCGTCAGTATGTCCGAATCACTGTGTGCCTTGCCCGGCTCGGCCTGGCCCGTGGTCATGTCCGCCTGCGGGTTCACCTGCGGGTAGCCCTTCTCCAGGGCATATGCGTTCCACAGGTCGCTGAGCTTATCGCTCGAATCCCCGCTACCGGCATGCTTCTGCTTGAAGTCCTGGAATTCGCGGTAGATCAGATCCTGGCGCGGGTACTTGACGAACCCGTCGTAGAGGAACCAGCCGGAGAAACCCAGGAACATCAGCGCCAGCAGCGCCACACGTCCCAGATACGCTTTGTCAATGTAAGCTTTGTCAGACATGGTGTCCCCATAAGCATCGGCAGTCGGGCGGGTAACCTTCACCCCCCCGTGGTCCGGGGGATCAGGGGGCTGCGCCCGATGTCAGATGTTCAACACGTTCCCCCACCATCGCCGCGCCAGCGCCCGGGCGCCGGGTCGCGCCAGCAGGGCCTCAAAACCACCGTCATCGACCCGCCGGCAGGGTATTCGCGGGACTTGGCGTTCCTCCGCCAGCGCCCAGGTCAAAAAAGCACTGGTTTCGTCGATCATGCGCAAGCGCAAATCGCGCGGGGGTCGCCGCTTACGAGTGAGGAAGCTTCCAATACTCACCGGAGGGTACCTTTACGTGGCGAATCGATTTCGGTTACAGGTCAGGCCAGGAATCACAAATCGGCGATGTGAACGTGGGTATTTTCCCGCGCATCGGCGCCAAGGTCAATGTACTACGTCACAGAACATCGGTCGGGTCTGTCGTGCGGAAGAAAAAAATCCACCTTTACGTCTAGCGGGTGACGCCTCCTGGGGAAGCGTCCCTCTGCGGCTAGCCCCTCAATCCCACCGGTCAGCCACCGCGGCCCGGCGCCACGTTCCGACCCGGTCATTCTGCGCCTGCCGTTGAATCAGGGCAAAGCGCTCCGCGAATGGATCGGGCCGACCGGTTGTCTCAGGTACTTTGGTGACCGCCAGCCCCGCGGCCAGCAGACGTTCGTTAAGGCACGAGCCATCGGGCAGGTAGACGCACGCCAGCAGTTCGCCGGTCTTGGCAGAGCGCGTCACCCGGGCGGGAAGCGCCAGGCGTACGGTCTTGTCTTCCGCCAGCTCGCGGACCAACGTCACCGTCTCGGCGGGCCAGCGCCAATGCATCGGCCGGTCAACCGCCTGGGGGAACCGCGGCGACCCATGCGGGGATACTTCCGGGGGTATTTCTGGGGGTGCTTCGGGGGGCCCTTCCGGGGGCGGCTCGATCCCCCAGAGCCGCACTGCCGTCGTCGCGTCATCGCCATCGGCGGCGGCAATCACCAGCCTGCGGCCATCCACCACGCGGCTGACCACAAAGCTCCGCCGATCATAGCGGGCCCAGTCATCCCCTTCGTAAAGCAGATAGCAGCGATGGTCGGCATACACCAGCAGCGCCAACGCCATTGCGGCGGCTAACCAGATGAGCCGGCGGCGCCGGCGAAGGCGGCGGGCAAGATCACGCGGATCCAACCGTGGCGGCGACATCCCCCAAACTCCCATCAGGCCTGCGGGTAAACCATACGCATCACGTACAGCACACCGCCCAGAACGATCACCACCAGCGCCAGGTGAAGGCACAGAACCTGCCAGATGCGTGCCGGCTTGATCAGGCCCGCGGCTCGGCAGAACACGATGGTGAAGATGATCGCCGCCAGCAGCACCTTGGTGCCGATCAGCGCGTTGCCCGCCGGTCCGATGGCCTTGTACATCGGGGCATTGCGAAGCCAGCCAAAAATACCGCTGATGATCAGGCCCGCGATACCCAGATAAACGACTTTCTCGAATCGCGCCACGATTAGCTGATACACCGCGTCGCGGAACGACTCATCAAGCATGCGCAGCGACGGGCGCACGCAATACACGATGCACGCCAGTCCGCCCACGACCAGCACGGCGCTGATCACGTGCATGAAGCGCATGAGGACGATCAGGATGGGGTTATCCATATCGCTCTAGCGTAGTGTCTGGAGCGTGCCTTGGCGAGTGGCAGCGGCGAACCGGGCCGTTCTTCCGGGGCGGCCCCGGCGGTGTATACGCTTCAGGCATGATGTCCCTGGGCCTTGCGTACGCGCAACAGCGCCGCCAGCAGCAGGTGGCGAAGCTGCTCGACCGTGCGGGTTGCCAGATACGCATCATCGAAATCCAGGCGCGGACTGCGAACCTGGCGCAGGTGCGCGATGCAGGCGCTGCGATCCAACTCGCTCACCTGGCGAATCAGGTCCTCGATGGGTTGGTCGATCGACATGCGACACCTCGAAGCACAAGACATCGTAGGTTCGACGGGCAGGACAATCGGTTGGCACTTCATCTGGCCAGCCGGGCTTACGCGAACACATCCAGCATCGTCCCCCCGCAAGCCCCCGCGCCCGGTAGGTTACTGAGGCTCGACAGGCCGATTACACCGCTTGGGCCACGCTGATACATCACGGCCGTCAGGGATGAACGGTCAACTGGTGCAACAGGATGCTGTCGCGGCAGGGTGACGGGCGTCTGCGGCGGGGAAATCTCGGGCAGCCCGGCAGGCATGGGCGTGTCATACGGCCAGGCCTTGGATCGGCAGGGCGGCAGGGCGGTGAAGCCGGTCGATGGCGGACGGTTGCCGACGCGCTGCCCGCGATCCAGCATCCCCACAAAGCGCAAGCGGTCGGCCACGCTCGGTTGCCGGCACAACGGCACAGCCGCCAGGCGGTAGCGAAGCGAACCGAAGTTCGCCCGCCGAATCAGGGCGACGGTCAGGTTGTGACGAGGCGTAATCTGCACGCTCGTCAGATCTGCGAAGCCCTCGCCACGCGGTCATCATTGCAGTATGCGTCGCTAAACCGCTATCAAGCGGGCGGTTACGGTGTGGGTCGGTCTGTAACGGTTGTAACGATCGTAACGATTGTGGCTTCGGTGCAACGCTCTGCCCGTAAGCAGGATCACAAGTCCAGCGCCTGGCCCGTCAGCAGCCGATACGCCTCCGTGTACTTCACCAGCGTGTGGCGAACCACATCATCGGGCAACGTCGGCCCCGGCGGCGTCTTGTCCCACTGCCCGGCCTTCACCAGCGTCTCCAGATGGTTGCGCACAAATTGCTTGTCGAAGCTGGGCTGGTCGCGCCCGGGCTGGTACTCGCTGGCGGGCCAGAAGCGCGAGCTGTCGGGCGTCAGCACTTCGTCGATCAAGATCGGCGTGCCCCTCTCCCCCCGGGAGAGAGGCAGGCCAAACTCGAACTTGGTGTCGGCGAGAATGATGCCACGCTTGGCAGCGTGATCGTGCCCCATCTGATAGATCGCCATCGACAGATCGCGCAGCGTGGTCGCCAATGGCTTGCCGATGATCTCGCAAGTGCGCTCGAAGGAAATGTTTTCGTCGTGACCGGATTCCTCCTTGGTCGCGGGCGTGAAGATCGGCTGCGGCAGCTTGTTGCATTGCTTTAGGCCCGCGGGCAGCTTGATGCCGCAGACAGTCTGCGATTGTTGGTATTCCTTCCAGCCCGAGCCGGCGAGGTAGCCGCGCACCACGCACTCGATAGGCACGACCTTGCACCGCCGGCCGATCATGACCCGGCGGTCAAGCTGCCGGCGCTGCTCATCCGTGATGCCGGCGATGTCCGCCGGGTCGGTGCTGATCAGGTGATGCTCCAGCCGATCGCCCAGCTCCCGGCCGATCATGTCGAACCAGAACTTGCTGATCTGCGTCAGCACAATGCCCTTGCCCGGCACGCCGTTGGGCATCACCACGTCAAAGGCGCTGATGCGGTCGCTGGCGATGATGATCAGCGCCTCGCGGCCATCGGTGGTGTGGCCTTCGTAGATATCGCGCACCTTGCCTTGGCGGCGGTTGGAGAGGGCCAGTTCAGTCTGCAGCAGGGCGGTGGGCATGGGGAGTTCCGTATTGTCTTGTTAGAGCCAGTCAAAGATCGACAGTGTAGCGAATCACCTTCAAGGGAGCGATTGGGTTTGAGATTCGTCGTCGCTGTGAGTAGCGATTATGCGATACGAATCAGAAGCATGATCGATCCCGATGTATTACCTACTGCGATTTGCCGAACGCGGACACCGTAGTGGAAGGAATACAGGCCTAGAACTGCTTGAGGAACCGCACATCATTCTCAAACAACAGGCGGATGTCCTGGATGTTATGCTTGCGCATGGCCAGGCGTTCGATGCCCAGGCCGAAGGCAAAGCCCGTCCATTCCTCGGGGTCGTAGCCCACGGCCTGGAACACGGCCGGATCGACCATGCCGCAGCCGCCCAGTTCCATCCACTGCATCTTGCCCTGCAGTTCGATCTTCACGTACAGCTCGGCTGAGGGTTCGGTGAAAGGGAAGTAGCTGGGCACGAGGCGCACCTCGGCCTCGGGGCCGAACATCGCATGGGCGAACTGGATCAGCGTGGTCTTGAGGTCGGCCATGCTCACCTTGCGATCCACGTACAGGCCCTCGACCTGGTGGAACATCGAGTAGTGCGTGGCGTCGTGCTCGTCGGGCCGATAGACGCGGCCCATGGCCACGACGCGCAGCGGCGGCGCGGTCTTCTCCATCACGCGAATCTGAATCGTCGAAGTCTGCGAACGCAGCATGTACAGCGGTGCCGCCCCCGGAGCCGCTTGCGGCTTAGCCTCTTTTCGCACAAACGCCGACGACTCCAGATAGAAATTGTCCATCGGATCCCGTGCCGGGTGATCCGCCGGGATATTCAGCGCATCGAAGTTGTGCCACTCATCCTCGATCTCCGGCCCGGTCGCCACATCGAAACCCATTCGCCCGAACACCTCGACCAGATCATCAATCGTCTGCGTGATGATGTGCGATCGCCCCATGCGCGGCGGCAGGGGCGGCTCGGTCACATCGATCATCGGCCCCCGGGCACGAGGCTTGGCGTCGCCCAGTGTCGCCTTCTTGTCAGCGAAAGCCTGCTCAATCGCCTTGCGCACCTCGTTGGCCTTCTTGCCGAATGCCGGTTTGTCGGCCGCGGGCACGTCCTTGAGCAGGCCCATCAATTCCTTCACCACGCCGCGCTGGCCCAAATACTTGATGCGATACGCCTCCAAGTCGTCGGCACTGGCGACGCGATCCAGGTCGGCTTGGGCTTGGGCTTCGAGTTGGTCGATTCGTTGCATCATGGGCTAGGCAGGATACTCGCTGGAGGCCGACTGGTTCAAACCGCCAGCCGGCTCGGCGCCGCTGTTTGCCACGAATTTGCCTCGACTGGGCAGCCCTGAGTGCCGATGACGACGACCTGGTCGCCAGTGAGTCGCATTAAGTGCACCGAAGGACGCGGGTTGTTTGGGTGTGCAAAAAAGCAACGGGCCTGGCACGTGTGCCGGGGCCCGTTGCGTGTGCGTCAGAGGAGTTCTCAGAATCGCGAGCGGAAGCCGCCGCCACCGCCGCCACCGCCGCCACCGCCACCGCCGCGGTTGCCGCCGTAGCCGCCGCCACCACCGCCGCCGCCGCTGGTCTTGGGCTTGGCTTCGTTAACCTTGAGGGCGCGGCCGCCCATTTCCTTGCCGTCGAGCCCTGCGATGGCCGCTTGGGCCTCGCCCTCAGAGCTCATCTCGACAAAGCCGAAGCCCTTGCTGCGGCCGGTGTCGCGATCCATGATGACCTGTGCGCTGTCGATGCTGCCGAATTCGGCAAACATCTGCTTCAGGTCGCCGTCCGCCACTTCGTAACTGAGATTTCCAACGTAAAGCTTCTTACCCATCGCCTGATCTCCAGGATGATGAATTGCGGCCCACAGGAGTGCTTTCGGGGCCGTCGCGAAAGTGGCCAACATTCTGGCCGAGAAGGTAGGAGGGCGAAGGAGGAGAGGATATGAGCGCCTTGGGCGATGTACGTATCCAGTTCGATCGACGGACCGACCAACCGCATTATACCCGCTGGCGGAGCAACTGCCAAGCAGGGGAGAGCAAAAAGGCAAATGTCGCGCTTCCCCGGCGTCATCGTCTTCATTCGCCATGCCCTGGCGGCGCGTGATTGATGGCCAGGCGCTTCGGCATGGTCAGGCGCGGATTATTCAAAAATTTGCGCCACGGGGACTTGGAAGCCCGGGACCACGTCGCCGCCAGTGAGGAGGTCGTTAAGCGCGAGTCTGCGGGCAGCGCGGTCGGGCGTGTGGACCATGATCGAGTGTGTCTGCGGATCGGCGACCCAGACGAGCCGGCAGCCGCTGGCAATCCACTGCTCGACCTGCTCCGCGGTCGTGATGTGCCCGGTGATGGACATCGTGCCATTATAGCTGCCGCCAAGCCGGCCCTGGTTCGCCACAGTGCTTGGCTCTGCGACAGGAAAAAGGCCCGCCGCGAGGTGCGGCGGGCCTGGGGAATGATCCAGTTGACACCGGGCCGGGATGGCCCGGCTATATCACGTGCTTTCGGCGCCGGCTTTGGCGAGCTTGGGTTTCTCGGCTTCGGCGGGCTTGTCCTGGGCGGTGAAGGTCAGCACCTTCTTCTCTTGGTCCTTCTCGTGGTAGATGCGCACCACCTGGCCCGGCTTGAACTCGCTGCGCAGGATCGACTCGGACAGCGGGTCCTCGATGTGGTGCTCGATGGCGCGGCGGAGCGGCCGGGCGCCAAAGTCGGGGTTGTAGCCCTTCTCGATCAGGAAGTCCTTGGCACTGTCCTCCAGCTCCACCTTGATGTCGCGCTCCTCCAGCCGCTTGCAGACCTTCTTCATCTCGTAGGCGACGATGTTGACCAGGTCCTCGCGGTTGAGCGGGCGGAAGACGATCACGTCATCGAGGCGGTTGATGAACTCGGGGCGGAAGTAGCGCTCGATTTCGCTGGTCAGCGTCTGCTTCATCTTCTCGTAGTTGGCATCTTCCGAGGGCCGGGCGAAGCCGAAGCCGCCCTTGTTCTTGATCAGCTCGGCGCCGATGTTGGAGGTCATGATCAGGACGACGTTGCGGAAGTCCACATGCCGGCCGAAGGAATCGGTGAGCTGGCCTTCCTCCATGATCTGGAGGAGCATATTGAAGACATCCGGGTGCGCCTTTTCGATTTCGTCCAGGAGCACCACGCTGTAAGGCCGGCGGCGGATCTGCTCGGTGAGCTGGCCGCCCTCTTCGTAGCCGACGTAGCCGGGGGGTGCGCCGATGAGCCGGCTGACGTTGTGCTTCTCCATGTACTCGGACATGTCGATGCGGATCAGGGCGTCCTCATCGCCGAACATGAACTCCGCCAGCGCTTTGGAGAGCAGGGTCTTACCCACGCCCGACGGGCCGACGAAGATGAACGAGCCCATGGGGCGGCGGGGGTCCTTGAGCCCCGAGCGTGCCCGCCGGATGGCCTTGGACACGGCCACGATCGACTCGTTCTGCGAGACGACCTTCTTGTGCAGCTCGTCCTCGAGGCGCAGCAACCGCTCGCTTTCGGCCTTTTCCAGCCGGGTCAGCGGGATGCCGGTCATCTTGGACACCACCTCGCAGATGACGTTTTCATCCACCACGCCATCCACTTCCTTGGCCCGGGCGCGCCAATCCTTCTGGATGCCTTCCTTCTTGCGGCGGAGGTTCTCCACCTGATCGCGCAACTCGGCGGCACGCTCGTAATCCGCGCCCTTGACCGACTCGTCCTTCTCGATCGACAACCGCTCGATCTCGGTCTCGATCTCCGCCAGGTCCGGCGGCTTGCTCATGCTTTTGAGCCGCACGCGCGCCCCCGATTCGTCGATCACGTCAATCGACTTGTCCGGCTGGACACGGCCGGTGATGTAGCGGGTGGACAATTCCACCGCCTGGCGGATCGCCTCGTCAGTGATCTGCACGCGATGATGGGCTTCGTAGCGATCGCGCAGACCTTTGAGAATCGCGACCGTATCTTCCTTGCTGGGCTGCTCGACCAGGATGGTCTGGAAGCGGCGTTCCAAGGCGCCGTCTTTCTCGATGTACTTGCGGTACTCGTCGAGGGTGGTGGCGCCGATGCACTGGATTTCGCCGCGGGACAGCGCGGGCTTGAGCACGTTGGACGCATCGATGGCGCCCTCGGCGCCGCCGGCGCCCACCAGCGTGTGCAATTCGTCGATGAAAAGCACGACATTCTTGGCGCGGCGGACTTCGTTCATGACCGCCTTGATGCGTTCCTCGAACTGGCCGCGGTACTTGGTGCCGGCGACCATCATGGCCAGGTCCAGCACGACGATGCGGCGGTCCGCCAGCAGTTCGGGCACGTCCTTATTGACGATCTTCTGGGCCATGCCCTCGACGATGGCGGTCTTGCCCACGCCGGCTTCGCCCAGCAGCACGGGGTTGTTCTTGGTGCGGCGGCAGAGGATCTGGATCAGACGCTCGATTTCCTTGTCGCGCCCGATCACCGGGTCAAGCTGGCCCTCGGCCGCCAACTCGGTCAGGTCGCGTCCAAAGCTGTCCAAGGCCGGGGTCTTGCTCTTGCCCGGCTTGGCCTGCGGCTCGCCGCCTTCAGCCGCCGGGGCGCCGCCCTTACCCGCTTCCTCAGGCTCCACGCCCGCGCCCAGCAGGTTGAGTACTTCCTCACGCACTTCCTCGAGCTTGAGCCCCAGGTTCATCAGTACCTGGGCCGCCACGCCCTCACGCTCACGCAACAGGCCCAGAAGCAGGTGCTCGGTGCCCACGTAGTTGTGGTTGAGATTACGCGCCTCTTCGATGGCGTATTCGATGACCTTCTTGGCGCGCGGGGTCTGCGGCAGCTTGCCCATGGTCACCTGGTCGGGGCCGGACTTCACCAGCTTCTCGACCTCCAGGCGCACCTTGCGCAGGTCCACATCCAGGTTCTTGAGCACATTGGCGCCGACGCCCGAGCCTTCCTTGACCAGGCCCAGGAGAATGTGCTCGGTGCCGATGTACTCGTGGTTGAAGCGCTGGGCTTCCTGGTTGGCCAGCGCCATGACTTTGCGGGCTCGATCGGTGAATCGTTCAAACATGAGTTTCTGCCTCTCGCCGCGGACACGCTTTTCCCGCGGTCATTTCATTGTAGCGCTGCAGGTCAAATGCCTGCCGGTCGCCGGTGTCGATGGCTCATGGTAGGAGCCCTGCCACGCCGCAGCCCCGCCCATATATCGGCTAGGAGCAAGAGCGGGACCAACAATCCCTAAGAGGAAAACCGCCATTGCCTTGCGGTTATTCGCAGTGTCGCCGCTGCCGCGCGGAGTGTCAATCTTGCAGTCGCGGGGGAGCGGCCCGCCAAGACCGCAGGTCCAGGTCACTTCTCCCTGGGGTAGAGGCTGCGGATCAGTGGATCATCGGATGAGACGAGCCTGATAGCTGTCGTGAGGTCAGGACAACTCGCCCAGCGCCTTGAGCACCGCCGCGCGGGTGACACCAAGTGCTGCCAGGGCACGGGCTGGTCTGCTATCGGGAGACTCGAGCAGCGCCAGCAGAAAATGCTCGGCCGTGGGGAGAGTCTCCCCGCAGGAGCTTGGAGCCCAACATCCGATCGCACAGGACTTCCATGAGTCTTGGCTGTGCTGGGCATGTGTCAGGAAATCAAACAGGTACACCTTGGGGGTCGCCTTGCCATCACGCAAACAGCGCCATCTGCCCCGCGGCACTGGGCCGTCGAAATACTGTCGGATCATACGGTGGGGATTTGCGATTCAAATGGTAGCGGGCCTGGAACACCTTGAACACCCGCCCGATCTGCTCGGCGATCTGCCCGTCGCCGCGGCCGCGGTGCTCCGGCGTGCTGTCGTAGAGCTTGCCGTGGTGCATCGAGCGCAGCAGATTCAGGGCGTGCTCGGCGCGGTCGGGGAAATGCCGTTGCAGCCAATCCTCGTACAACGCCTTGATCTGATAGGGCAGGCGCAGCATGACATAGGCGGCGCTATGGGCGCCGGCGTCGGCGACGGCCTGGAGAATGGCCGGCGTCTCGCGGTCGGTGATCGCCGGAATGATCGGCGCGATCATGACGTTGACGGGGATACCCGCGTCCGCCAGGGCGCGGATGGTCGCCAGTCGCTCGGTCGGGGCGCTGGCGCGTGGCTCGAGCTTGGCGGCCAGCTTGTTGTCCAGCGTGGGCAGCGTGATCGAGGCATGCACCGCGTGGTAGCGGTCCAGCTCGGTCAGCAGGTCCAGGTCGCGCAGGATCAGGCGATTCTTGGTGATCACGCCGACCTTCTGCCGGCACTCGACCAGCACCTCCAGACATGCGCGGGCGATCTTGAGCTTGGCCTCGATGGGCTGCCAGCAGTCGGTGATGGCGGACATGACGATCGTTTCCGGCTTCCAGCGCGGCGACGCCAACTCGCGGCGCAGCATGGCCGCAGCCTCGGGCTTGGCCATGATGCGCGTCTCAAAGTCAATTCCGCAGGAAAAGCCCAGGTACTCGTGGTACGGGCGGGCGTAGCAGTAGATGCAGCCATGCTCGCAGCCACGGTAGGGATTGAGCGTCCACTCAAAGCCGATGTCCGGGCTTTGCACGCTGTTGATGATGGTCTTGCTCTTGTCGCGGTAGATGCGCGTGGGCACGGTGCGCCCCGCCTCCGATTCCGGGGGCTCCTCGACCATCAGTTGGTCCAGATGCTCCCCCAGCACGTGCAGGCGCACGGATTCGAAACGGTTGCCCGGATTAAGCCCCGCCCCCCGGCCGCGAACACCATGGGCCGCATCCAGCAGGCCATCGCAGTACTCGCCGACGTCGCTGTCGCCTTTGGGGTTGTCGTACCATTTGGCCATACCCAAACATTATGCGAACTGTTAGGCTCGGGCAAGACGCGCAGCCTTACGAAATAAGCAGATGTTTGACGCCGAATTGCCCGGCGGCGCGAATCAGCAATTCATCGGCGCTGATCAAAGTCATGTTGTTGGCGAATGTGGCCGCCAGATGCAATGCATCCAAAGCCCGTAATGTGGAAGTGAATCCACCGACCCATTGGCGGGCAATCGCGTATTCGCGTGCGCCAACCGGCACCAGCCGATAGCGAGCATCGTTGATATGCAATTGAAACATGGCGGCGATCTTGTTCGCCGCGGGGAGGCCAAGCACTCCGGTGCGCACCTTCAACGACAGGGCCGAATGAAATTCGAGTTCGACCAGCGGGCTAATTGTCGGCTCGCCCAGACTGCCGAGTGCTTTCTGAACCTTCTCGCTCAGGCGTTCGGGACAGTAGTACGCCACGAGCACGCTGGTATCGAGGTAGTGCATTAGTACCGTGCCTGTCTGCGGGATTCGACAAGCAGCTTGGACAGCGGCTTGCCTTTGATGCGCACCGAAGCCCGAAACTCAGTCAGGTCCGGTAAGGCGCCGCCGGCCTCAGTCTGCACCGGCCCGATCTGAGCCACGTCGCGCCCGTGGCGGGAGATCAAGGCCGACTGCCCCCGTTCGGCCGCGTCCACGATTTCGCTCAACTGCCGGCGCGCTTCTCGGATATTCACGGTTCTCATCGGCAACTCCTATGTGTGTACACAAATAGTGTATCGGCCGAATCAGGCCCGTCAAACTCTCGAATTGGTAATCCACGCCGCCCCGCATACCCTGAGCGTGGGAGTGCACCGCCATGACTGCTCTACCCGTGCCCGAGGATCGGGCGCATCGTGATGCATACAAACAGGCCTTCGGTCAGGAGCGCTGCGCCAATGCCCGGCGCATGGCCATGCTTCGCGCTGCGCTGGTTTCGGCGTTCCTGGCGAATTACGCCGTCCTATGGTTCCTGGCCGAGCAGGCCCGGCCCCGGACCTGGCTGACCATCTTTGCACTCTACTGGCTGGCGGCGGTCGCCATCTGGCTGGCGGCGCGATCGTCCGATCGCATCGTCCGCTGGTCGAGCCTGGCCATCCCCTTTCTCGACATGCCTGTCGTGCTGGCGCTGAGCATGACTTCGCCCCGCGCCCTGGCAGGCGGCCCCTTCGCGCAAGCCGAACCGCTCTACCTCTGCGCCCTCTATGCCCTGATGATCGTCTTGACTCTGCTGACCCTCAGCAGCCGGCAGATTCTCCTGGCGACGGTGATGGCGATCACGCTGCTGATTTTCGAGGCGTGGTGGTTCAAGTCGCCGGTGGAACTACTGACCTTCGCCGTCGTCGTGCTGGGCGCGGTGCCGGCGGTGTGCCTGTACATGCGTTTCCGCATCGCGCGGCTGCTCAAGAACACCGCTGAGCACCAGATGCGCCGCGAACGGCTGGGGCGATTCTTCTCGCCCGCGATCGCCGAGCTGGTTGAACAGATGGGCGACGAGGGTGGCGGACAGACACGCATGGTCACCGTGCTCATCAGCGACCTGCGTGATTTCACCGCCATGTCCAGCCGGCTGCCCAGCAACCAGGTGGTCGAACTGCTCAATGATTTCTACGGCCGCATGGTCACGGCTGTGTTTGCCCATGGCGGAACGCTGGACAAGTTCGTGGGCGACGGTGTGCTGGCGTATTTCGGGGCGCCGGTGGATCAGCCCGATCACGCCGTGCGGGCCGCCCAATGCGCCTTGGCCATGCAAAAGTCGCTGGCGGAATTCAACCTTGAGCGCGCCAAGACCGAACTGGCGCCGCTGCGCATGGGCATCGGCATCCATACCGGCCCGGTGACGATCGGCGCCATCGGCGTGCCGGCGCGACGCGAATACACCGTCATCGGCCAGACTGTCAACGTCGCCTCCCGCCTGGAAACGCTCACCAAGGAAATGCCCGCCAATATCATCGTGTCTGAATCGGTGCGCCTGGGCGCCGGCGCCAGCCTGCTAACGCGCCCGCTGCCTTCGGTGCAGGTGCGCGGCCTGACGGGTGAGATGCTGATCCACGCGCTGGATTGACTCCCTCTCCCCCGGGGAGAGGGCTGGGGTGAGGGGACCCAGATGCACGGGCCGTTGCATCCTCGCTTGCACCGTGGCCCGGCCGTGGTCATCATGCATTCACCATCTTGGCGGCGCTCAAATGCAGAGCGCAGGCCGATGTTTCGTCGGCCGGGTCTCCATGGACCTGTAGAGAGGCAGAGTCAGGATTCGCAATCCTGAGCAAGATGGCGCGGGCGATGGGTTAGCGCCCCTGGCCCGCTTTGGCAGAACACACAGGGGTCAGGCCATGGGGTTCTGGGACTCACTCAAACAAGCGTTCGGCGGCGACAAGGCGGAGCGACTTCCGCCAGCCGACCAGGGCCACAGCCTCGACGAACTGGCGAGACGCCTGGGCGTCGCCCCCGACGCGCTGCTCGCCTTCAAGCCTGCCTATCGCCAGTTCACCATCGCCAAGCGCACCGGCGGCCGGCGCACCATCACCGCGCCCGACGAGGCGACCAAGGATATGCAGCGACGCATCCTGCATCGCCTGCTGGCGAAACTGCACGTTCACCCGGCCGCGATGGGTTTCGAAAAAGGCAAGTCCATCGCCACGCACGCCCTCTTACACAGCAACCAGGCGGTGGTCGTGCGCATGGACATCCGCGACTTTTTCCCTTCGACTACCAGCGTTCGCATCGCCGCCTACTTCCGCCGCATCGGCTGGAATCAGCAGGCCGCCGACACGCTGGTGCGCCTGTGCACGCACGAGGGCGGCTTGCCCCAGGGCGCCCCGACCAGCCCGCGGCTGGCGAACCTGGTCAACTATCGCCTGGATACGCGCCTGCACGCAGCCGCGGCGCAAAGCGAACTGGTGTCGATCAACCCCAGGACGCTCCAGCGCGTGTCCTCCGCGCACGCCCTTCCCGCCATCACCTACAGCCGCTACGCCGACGACCTGACGTTCTCCTTCGCCTGCGATGATCGCGACGCCGTGCAAAGCATCATCCGTCTCACCAAGCTCGTGGTCCGGGACGAAGGCTACCGTCTGCACACCGCCAAGAAGCTGCGCATCATGCGCCGGCACGATCGCCAGATCGTCACCGGCCTGGTGGTCAACCAGCGTGTCGCCCTGCCGCGCCATTGCCGCCGCTGGCTGCGCGCCGTGGATCACCACCAGCGCACGGGCCAGCCCGCCACGCTCACGCCGCAGCAACTCGCCGGCTGGCGGGCACTACAGGCAATGATTCAGCAGCAGACTGCGCCAGCGTCGTGACATCGCCTGGCACGGCGCGACTCGCTCAGACCTATCCGCTCTTCTTCTCGATCCTCGCCCAGGTGTCCTTGAGGGTCACCGTGCGGTTGAAGACGGGCTTTCCGGGGGCCGAGTCGGCATCGACGCAGAAGTAGGCCAGTCGCTCGAACTGGTACTGCTCGCCGGGGGCGGCGTGGGCCAGGCTGGGTTCCACCTTGGCGGTGATGACCGTGAGCGACGCGGGGTTGAGGTTCTTGCGCCAGTCGCCGTCGGCTTCGCCCGGCACGTCGTTGGGATCTTCGCGCGTGAAGAGGCTGTCGTAGAGGCGCACCGGGGCGTCCAGGGCGTGACGGGCCGAGACCCAGTGCATGGTGGCCTTGACCTTGCGGCCGTCGGGCGCGTTGCCTCCGCGCGTCGCCGGGTTGTAGGTGCAATGAATCGCCGTGACGTTGCCGGCCGCATCCTTGTCCACCCCGACGCAGCGCACCAGGTAGCCATAGCGCAGGCGCACTTCGTTGCCCGGATACAAGCGGTAATACTTGGGCGGCGGCGCCTCGCGAAAGTCGTCCTGCTCGATGTAGATTTCGCGCGAAAACGGCACCTGCCGCGTGCCGGCGGCGACGTCCTCGGGGTTGTTCACCGCTTCGAGCAGGTCCTCCTGCCCGTCGGGATAGTTGTCGATGATCACGCGTAAGGGATTGAGCACCGCCATGGCCCGGCGGGCCGACTTGTTCAAGTCGCCGCGCACGCTGTGCTCCAATAGCGCCAGTTCGGTGGTGCTGTTGAACTTGGTGACGCCGACGCGTTCGGCGAAACTGCGCAGCGACGCTGGCGTGTAGCCGCGCCGCCGCATGCCGCTGATCGTGGGCATGCGCGGGTCGTTCCACCCCGTCACGTGGCCTTCCTGTACCAACTCCAGCAGCTTGCGCTTGCTCATCATGGTGTACGTGACGTTGAGCCGGGCGAACTCGTACTGCCGGGGGCGGTATTCCACACCCTTGGGCTTGGCGCCAAGGGCCATGAGCTGCTCGACGAACCAGTCATACAGCGGCCGATGGTCCTCGAACTCCAGCGTGCAGACCGAGTGCGTGATGCCCTCGATCCAGTCGCTCTGGCCGTGGGCCCAGTCGTACATCGGGTAGATGCACCAGGCGTTGCCCGTGCGGTGGTGCTCAGCATGCAGGATGCGGTACATCACGGGATCGCGCAGGTTCACATTGGGCGAGGCCATGTCGATCTTGGCGCGGAGCACGCGCGAGGCGTTGGGGAACTCGCCTTTGCGCATGCGTTCGAACAGGTCGAGGTTTTCCTCGACGCTGCGGTGGCGGTTGGGGCTTTGGGCGCCTGGCTTAGTCAGCGTGCCGCGCGACAGGCGGATTTGCTCGGCCGACTGATCGTCCACGTACGCCTTGCCGCCCTTGACCAGCAGCACCGCCCATTCATAGAGCTGGCTGAAGTAGTCCGAGGCGTAGTATTCGTGCGGGTCCCACTCAAAGCCCAGCCAGCGCACATCGGCCTTGATGGCGTCGATGTACTCCTGCTCTTCCTTGACGGGGTTGGTGTCGTCGAAGCGCAGATGGCAGCGTCCGCCGTATTTTTGCGCGGTGCCGAAGTTGAGGCAGATGCTCTTGGCGTGGCCGATGTGCAGGTAGCCGTTGGGTTCGGGCGGGAAGCGCGTGACCACCGCCCCGCCATTGCGGCCGGCGCGCAGGTCCTCTTCGACGATTTCATGAATGAAGTTGCCGGCGGTGGAAGGGGTCGCCGAGTCAGTGGATTTCGGGGGGCTGTTCATAATGCTGTCCTTCAGGGGGGCAGTATGCAGCAGTATACAGGGCAAAGTGAAACGCGCCATCAAGCCGGGGCAAAGGCTTAGCGCCGCCCCGGGTCTTGCGCGCCACGTCCGACCCGGGGCGGCGCGAAGCCTCTGCCCCGGCTTGGGCATCGCCCAATCGCCAAATTCACTTACAATCACGCGCGATGCCACGCCCCGCCAATAATGTCGTCACCCGCTTTGCCCCCAGCCCCACCGGTCACCTGCACATCGGCGGGGCACGCACCGCTTTGTTCAACTGGGCCTTTGCCCGCCGGCATGGCGGAACCTTCATCTTGCGCATCGAGGACACTGACAAGGCGCGGTCCACACGCGAGGCGACTCACGGCATTATTGAAGACCTGCAATGGTTGGGCATCGACTGGGACGAGGGACCGAACCCCGTCACCTCGGATGTGTATGACGTCACGTCGCAAAAGGGCCCGCATGGCCCTTACTTCCAAAGCCAGCGGGATCATCTTTACAAGCAATACCTTCAGAAGCTGCGCGATCTGGGCCGGGTCTACGACGACGCGGCCGGGGGAGGCGCGGTGCGCTTCCGCATGGCTGAGAGCGACATCACGGTTCACGACCTGGTGCTGGGTGACGTGACGATCAAGCGCGAGCAATTGGAGGACTTCGTCATCGTCAAGAGCGACGGCGGCCCCACGTTCCACTTTGCCAATATCGTGGACGATGCCGAGATGAAGGTGACGCACGTGCTGCGGGCGCAGGAGCACTTGATGAACACGCCCAAGCACGTGGCGATGTTCGACGCCCTGGGCATTCCGCGCCCGCAATACGCCCACATGCCGCTGATCTTCAATCCGGACGGGTCGAAGATGAGTAAACGCGATAAGGCCAAGGCGGCGCGCCAGGCAGCGCTCACATGGATTAAGCAACCAGGCCAATCCGAAGCTCTACTGATCGAAATCTGCCTCAAACGAGAAAAACAGTTGGCATCCCTCGATCCGGACAGCAGACGGATTACGGAAGCGGACATCAAGGCATTCCTACAGAAGAAATCGGATTCATCCGACGTAGCGCAACTCATCGCCGATGCGCAGGTGCTTGCGATTCCCCTGCCCGAAATCGATGTGCATGATTTCAGAATGAGCGGTTATCTTCCCAATGTAATTCTGAATTACATCGCACTACTGGGCTGGTCGCCTCCGGACAAGGATGTGGGGGGTGAACGTTTCAGCAAGGATTTTATGGCGCAGCATTTCGCATTGGAAGGCATCGGCAAGAGCAATGCCAAGTTCGATCGCAACAAATTGCTGGCGTTCAATGCCGAAGCCTTGCAAGGCATGCCACCTGAGCAGTTTTCCGCATTGCTGCGAGACCACCTTGATGCACGGCATCCCGGCTCGTTCGATTCGATCTACACCGATGCGTCCAAGATGGAACTCTTCGCGCGGGCCTATCAGCCGCGCACACGCATACTGAGCGATCCGCCAACGATGGGCCGGTTCTTCGTCGAGGCACCCAATGGCTACGACGAGAAGGCCGTGAACAAGGTCTTACGCAAGAACGACAACGCCGGCTTCGCCGTGCTGCGTGAGTTGCTGCCGCTCTTGGAGCAGCTTGCCCCGTGGGATGCGGTGACGATCCATCGGTTCATCGAGGAGGAGGCGACGCGCAGCGGGCGCGGCATGGGCGACATCGCCCAGCCGTTGCGAGTCGCAGTCTCCGGCGGCACGATCAGCCCGCCCATCAACGACACGCTGGCGATCCTTGGCCGCGATGAGACGGTCGCCCGCATCCGCCATTGTCTTGCTCACCACGGAGCGCTGACATGAACTACTGGCTTCTCAAAACCGAACCGTCGGCATGGTCCTGGCGGGATCAACTCGCCGCCCCGCGCAAGACCACCGACTGGACCGGCGTCACCAACGCCGCGGCCCAGAAAAACATCCGCGCCATGGCCAAGGGCGACCTGGCCTTTTTCTATCACACCGGCGACGAAAAACAGATCGTCGGCATCGTCCAGGTAAGCAAAGCCCCGTCCCCTGACCCCAGCGACGCCGCCGGCAAACTGCACGTGATCGACATCAGGGCCCTGCGCCAGGTCAAGAAGCCCGTCACCCTGGCGCAGATCAAAGCCGACGCCAAACTGGCTCACCTGGCGCTGGTCAAGCAATCCCGCCTCTCGGTCGTGCCCATCGACGTTGCGTCGTGGCAGCGAATCTGCAAGATGGCGGAAACCGAGCTGTAAAGAGATTTCGGATTTCGGATTTCGGATTTGGCGTTCCACTGTGGAATTCCTCGGGAACGCCCAGTTCGAATTCCGCATGAAATCCGACATCCGCAATCCGAAATCCGAAATTCCAACGGAGTGTTTGAATGTCCCTGATCGTCACCGGCAGTATTGGCATTGACAGCATCGAGGCCCCCACGGGCACCGTCGACGACGTGCTGGGCGGCTCGGCGATTTACTTTGCCGCGGCGGCGAGCTTCTTCGGCGATGTGCGCCTGGTCGGCGCCGTCGGCGAGGATTTCCCCGCGTCCTTTCTCGACACCTTCCGCCATTTCAAGGTCGATCTGGCGGGCCTGGAGCAACGCCGGGGCAGCAAGACCTTCCGCTGGCGCGGCAAGTATCACCAGGACATGAACCGCCGCGATACGCTCAGCGTCGAACTCAACGTGCTGGCGGAAAAGCTGCCGCCCGTGCCGCAGGCGTATCGCGACAGCCAGTACATCTTCCTGGCCAACACGCACCCCGCCGGCCAGCTCGAGTTGCTGGCACAGTTTCCCAATCACCGGCTGGTCGTGGCCGACACCATGGACCTGTGGATCGCCAACGAACGGCCGACGCTGCTGGAGCTTCTAAAACAGGTTGACGGCCTGGTGCTCAACTACGAGGAGTCGTTCCAGCTCACGGGCAAGACCAACATCGTGCATGCCGCCGAAGCGGTGATGGCCATGGGGCCGGCGTTCGTGGTGATCAAGAAAGGTGAGCACGGGGCGTTTCTGATGCTGGACAAGCACGCGGTGGCGTTGCCGGCCTACGCGGCACGCGACGTGGTGGACCCGACCGGCGCCGGCGACAGTTTTGCGGGCGGCATGATGGGCTACCTGGCGACCCGCGCCGGGCAAAGCTATGACCAGGCGCCGTCCCTGCGCGACCTGCGCATGGCCATGGCCTACGGCACCATCGTCGCCAGCTACAACATCGAGGCCTTCAGCCTCGGCCGCATGCTCAAGCTCACCCGCAAGGACCTGGACGACCGCATGGCGGATTACTGCCGGATGCTGATGATTAATGACGACTCAAGGTGATCTGGCGAGGGCATATGGAGTGCGGCGGCCTTGACGCCGCTTTGGCTCGACCACAAGCGTCTTTGGCTCAGCGGATCAGCGTCACAGCTTCGGCGGCTCCGCCGCAAGCCAAAGCGGGGGCGCTGCCCCCGCACTCCACAGCAGCGCCCTCGCCCACCTCAGTTGTTTTCACCGGCGCTGCTGCCCCGACCTCTGCCCCTGGTGACGCTGGCCTGAGTGGCCTTGATGTCCCTGGCTCTTGATCTTGTGCCCATCGCCTAAGCGCTGGCGGAGCAGGTCCAGCGCGCCGTTGCGGCCGTCGATGAAGACCGGCTGGCCGCGATAGTGCCCGTATCGGCCGTGGTATCGGTAGGGGTAACCATACGGAGAGTCGTAACCGTAGCGGTAATTGCGGTTGTACAGGGCCTCCTGCCGCTGCTGCTGGTAGGCGGCTTCGCGATAGGCGGCGCTGGCGGAGGCCAGCGCCACGCGGGTCGACTCGGCCTGGCTCTGGGCGCGGTGGAAATTCTCCGTCGCCGCCGCCACCGCCGGGCTCTGATTCACCTGGCTGTCGATCTGCTGATGAATCTGGCGGACCTCGGCGGCCGCCTGGGCAGCCTGCTGCCGCAAGGGCTCAATCTGATCATCGCGCACCAGTACTCGCTCTTCCATGGCCGTCACGCGTTCGGCCTGCGCCAGCCGCTGCTGAGCCAATTCCAGGGTCGTCGTCCGCGGCGTGTCCGGATCTTTGTGTGCCGCGGTGATGCGATCGTCGAACTGGGCCAGCGCCGCCCTGGCCTGTTGGTATTGCGTGTTGCCGGTCAGTTGCCCCAGCGCCTTGTCGCGGGCCGCCTGATAGGCATCGCGAGTCTGCTTGAGTTCCTGACGCGCTTGGTCCAGGTTCAGCGACCGGCTGAGCTCTTCCTGCGCGGCGGCGCGTGCTTGCCGCAGTTCCGCGCCTGCGCGGGTCACTTCCTGCTGGGCATTGCTAGCGATTTGACGATTTTGCGCCAAATCGGCGGCACGATCCGGCAAGGACGCCCCGGCATTCGTTTCCGCAGCCAGTTCATCCAGCCGGTCCGGCTGGTCGTACTGGCTGTATCCGGACTGGGCATAGGAGATGGCGGCCATGCACGCCCCGGCCAGCACCGCCACGACGAGCAATCTCATCACCGCCGAAAACAAACTGATTGGCGAGCGGAGCATGGTTCTGCTCCTTTCTACGCTGCCAATCGATTTTAGGCGGGCACCCTTGCGGACGTCTACGTGCTACCGGGGATTTGCATGGGCTCCCACGCCGGGCCTGAAGACCCGGATTTCCGGAAATGCGAAATCCGGACCTTCGGAAGACCTCAGGTCCGGCTTGGCAGCCCAGGGAAGCGGCCGCTATTCGCTGAGCACCGTGGCTTTGGTGATCGTCGGCGCTTTTACCGGCGTGCCAGCCTGGCGGTCCTGTAACGGCAGGCCGCCGAGTTTGTCCACCACGTCCAGCCCGTCGATCACCTTGCCAAAGGCGGTGTACTGCTTGTCCAAGTGCTGGCAGTGCTCGCGCGAGAGGCAGACGAAGAATTGCGAGCCGCCTGAGTCCGGATGGGCTGAGCGTGCCATCGACAGGACGCCTTTTTCGTGTTTGCGGTCGTTGAACTCGGCCTTGACGCTCCAGCCGGGGCCGCCGGTGCCGTCGCCCTTGGGGCAGCCGCCCTGGATGACAAAGCCCGGCAGGATGCGGTGGAACGTCAGGCCGTCGTAGAAGCCGGACTTGGCGAGTTTGAGGAAATTCGCCGCATGCTTGGGCGCCACGTCGGGCCAGAGCTCGATTTTGAGGGTGCCTTCGGAGGTTTGGAGTTCAACTTGGGGATTAGCTTGGGGCATCGGATTCCTTTCGCGGGTGACGTTTTGCACAAGGTTAGCACGTCTGGCCGCTTGCGGCTTAGCGTCCGGAAGCTAAGCCGCAAGCGGCTGACTTTCCTCCCTGTTGCCCGCCGCGTCACTGCGGCTTAAGCTAAGTCGCGTGCCGCCGTTTGTTGCCGCGGCGTGTTTGGGGTCGCTCAATGTCTGCCGCCAGGGTATGCGCGAGCAAGGAGACTTTCTATGTCGTTTGCCATTCGTCACCGTTGGTCCTCGTGCCTGTTACTGATCGCCGCTTTGCTGATGCCTGCGGGCGTGCTTGGTGCCGCCGAAGCGGACTACAAGGCCGCGCTGGCGCAGGCGCCCGCCGACGCCGCGATCGTTGTGGTCGTGCCCAACATGAAGGCGTTCTCCGACAAGATCGCCCAGCTCAACAACCAGTTGGGCCTGACCAACCCCGACATGGCCAACGCGCTGGGTAAATTCAAGCGTGAAACGGGCATCAGCCAGGGCCTCAAGGAGGACGGCCCGTTCGTGATGATGATCACTGACATGTCCGGGTTGGGCAATGAAGAGGTCAAGGAGCCCCCGCTGGCGGCGCTGTTCCCCGTTACCAGCTACAGCGAATTCCTCAAGAATTTCAAAGATACCGCGACCGAAGACGGCATTACCGTGGGCAAGACCGATGCCCAGGGGGGCGACGAACCTGCTTACATCAAGCAACTGGGCGACTACGCCCTGGTGGGCAACACACTCCAGGTCGTGCAGAACTACAAGGCCGGCGGCGACGGCGACAAGTGGATCAAGGCCATGGGCGCCATGGGCAGGAAATACCTGGGTCCCAGCGACGCCGTAGTCCTCTTCAACATGCCGGTCATGGCGGAAAAGCTCAAGGAGCAGATGGCCAAGGGCATGGCGGAAATGGAAAAACAGATGGCGCAGGTCCCCGGGCAGGATATGGCCCTTAACAAAATCGTCATGGGCATCTACCACAACATCGGCCAGCAATTCGTAGAGGACACCGACGTGGCCATGGCCAGCGTCGATATGGGCGACATGGGCATGGGCGTGACCTGGACGGCCCAGTTCAAGTCCGCCAGCAAGATGGCGTCGATCTTCAGCACCGGCGCCGCCGGCGGCGACGCCCTGACCAAAGTGCCAGAGCAGCCCTATCTCTTTGCCTGGGGCCTGAACTTCAAGGGCATCGACACCAAGGCGCTGGTGGCCGACCTCCAGAAGAAGCTCCAAGGCCAGGATGTCGGCGCGATGGGCAAGATCGTCCTGAGCAAGCTGCCGTTGGTGGAGAAAATCGAGAGCTACGCGCAGGCGTATTACGTGCCCAAGCAGGTGGCGATGGGCGGCGCCGGGCTGTTCAACGGCGTGACGGTGATTCAGACCAATGACGCCGAGGGGCTGATCGCGGGCACCAAGGAGTACCTGACGGAGCTGGGTAAGGTGCAGATCCCCGCCGGCCAGGACGCCAATGGCGAGCCGCTGGCCATGTCCATGACCACCAGCTACAACGTCGGGGTGATGAAGCTCGATGACGTGTCGGTGGATCAGTACTCGTTTTCGTTGAACATGCCGCCGCAGGCCATGCGGGGCAACCCGATGGCGCCGATGATGCAGATGCTGGGCCTGACCGCGCAGTCGGGCTACATCGCCAAGCGCGGCAACCACGTGATCGTGACCACCGGCGTCGATGCGGCGACCCTCCAGGCGGCACTGAACTCAAGCAAGAACAGCGACGGACTGGGTGCCGACGACGTGATCAAGGAAGTGCGGCAGACGGTGCTGCCCAAGGACGCCTCCTTCGAGGGTTACCTGAGCCTGGGCGGCATCGCCAACACCGCCAACCTGTTCATGGTGATGTTCGGCGGGCAGGCAATCCAGGTGCCGGCGAATTTGCCCCCGGTCGCCAGCGGCCTGGCGATCCAGGACAGCGGCGTGGCCGGGCGAACCTTCGTGCCCATCTCGGTGATGAACTTCGTCAAGTCCACCATCATGCAGTTCCAGGCCCAGCAACAACCCGGCCCGGGTCCGGGCGGGCAGGACGGCCCGCCGCCGGCGCCGTTTTGAGTGAATTTGGGATTTCGAATTTCGAATTTCGAATTTAGCGAAACGCTGTTGAGGCCGTCGGATTTGATTCGTGTCATTCGAATTTCGTCATTCGAATTTGGCTCCACATGTACCGCAATCTGCTCTATTGCGCGTTCTTGCTCTGGGGGATCTCGCTGGTGGCGGCGGCGTTGTCGCCAGGGCTGCCGGCCGAGCCGACCGGCGACGCGCCGAGGCGCCCCGTTACGGCGAATGCGGACAAGGCCGCGCCCCGGCCCCTGATCGGCTACGCCATTAATCTCCATAATGTCCGCGACATCCAGCCGCACCTCGACGCCATCGACGAACTGGCGGACATGGGCATCGACAGCCTCCAGGTGCTCACGCCGGTGTTCCAGACCAATGGCGCCTCGACGCGCATCGTGTTCGATCCCGACCAGGCGCCGGCGAACCAGGACATCATCCGCGTGCTGCGCCGCGCCAAAGAGCGCGGCATGACCACCGCCTTGATGCCCACTGTGCTCTTTCACCGCCCACGCGGCAACGAGTGGCGCGGCAAGATCGCACCCGACGAATGGGACGCCTGGTGGAAGAGCTACCGCCAGGTCATCAATGTCTTTGTCGACGTCGCCAACGAGGCCCAGGCCGACATGCTCTGCGTCGGCTCGGAGCTGGTCAGCACCGAGGCCCAGACCGACCGCTGGGTGGCCCTGATCGCCCACGTGCGCCAACGCTACGCCGGCCGGCTCTACTACTCGACCGTGTGGAACAGCTACCACAAGCCCCAGTTCTGGTCGCACCTGGACATGATCGGCATCTGCGCTTACTTCGACCTGACCGTCGGCGCCGACTCGGCCATTCCCGATGCCCCTTTCCTGGCGCGACGATGGCGCGATATCCGCGAGTTGCTGCTGGCGTACGCGCGCCAGCAGCAACGCCCCCCCCCCCCCCAACGCCCCATTCTCTTTACCGAAGTCGGCTATCCCAGCCTGCCCTGGGCTCTGCGCGAACCGTACAACTACATCCTCAAGCCCGGCGTCGCCGCCCGGCACGATGTGCAGGCCATGGGCCTGGGCTCCTTCCTGGCGGCCTGGGGCGATCTGCTGCGGCCCAAGCAACCCGCCGCCGAAAAAGAGTCGCCCCTGGCCGGCGCCTTCTTCTATTCCTGGGAACCCCGCGGCACCGGCGACGCCCGCGACTACGGCTACGGCATCAAGGGCAAACCCGCCCTGAGCGTCCTGCGCAAATGGCTCAAGCCGCCGAATGTGAAACCGGATGTCAGCCCCGTCAGTCTCATTGGCGCAAGCACCAACCCCCGAGACGGTGCGGGCGAATGAGATGGCGAGACGAGTGGTGAACGCGATTACGCCGACACTGGGCCGCTTTGGGCCAAGGGTCTGGTTCGGCGCGCCGGCGAAAGATGCTAAGCCGCAAGCGGCTGGTGACTTCCGCTATCATCGGCGGCTATGTCACGCATCAATATCCTGATCATCGGCAGCGGCGGGCGCGAGCATGCCCTGGGCTGGAAACTGGCGCAATCCAAGCGTTGCGGCACGCTCTACTTCGCGCCCGGTAACGCCGGCACATCCGCCGTCGGCGTCAATGTGCCGCTCAAGGTGGACAAGGTGGACACCAAGACCGCCGACGCCATCGACTATTTCTGCCGGCAGGAGCAGATCGAGCTGATCGTCATCGGCCCGGAGGATCCGCTGGCAGAGGGTCTGGCGGACCGGTTGGTGCGGCCGGGACGGTACGTCTTTGGCCCGGTGCAGGCCGCGGCCCGACTCGAAGCCGACAAGGCCTGGTGCAAGCAGGTCATGCGTGCCGCCAGCGTGCCCACCGCCGAGGCTCGCATCTTCACCGACGCCGACGCCGCCACCACCTACGTGCAGCAGCACGAGACGCCCGTCGTCGTCAAGGCTGCGGGCCTGGCCAAGGGCAAGGGTGTGATCGTGTGCAGCGACGCCAACGAGGCGGCCCATGCGGTCAAGGTGGTCATGCGCGACCGTGCCTTTGGCGACGCCGGCGCCACCTGCGTCATCGAGGAACGCCTCGTCGGCCAGGAGTTGTCCGTGCTGGCGCTGGTCGATGGCCGCAACATCTTCGTGCTCGATCCGGCCCAGGATCACAAGCAGGTGGGCGAAGGCGACAGCGGCCCCAACACCGGCGGCATGGGCTCCTACTCGCCCACGCCCCTGGTCGATGACGCCCTGATGACCCTGATCCAGCGCGAGGTGCTCGTGCCCATGGTCGATGCCCTGCGCCGCGACGGCGTCGTCTACCAGGGTGTCCTCTACGCCGGCCTCATGCTCACCGCCGGCGGACCCAAGGTGCTTGAGTTCAACTGCCGCTTCGGCGACCCCGAAACCCAGGCCCTCATGATGCGCCTCCGCGGCGACCTGGTGGACATCATGATCGCCACCTGCATCGGCAAACTCGATGAAGTGGACCTGTCCTGGGACCCGCGCCACTGTTGCTGCGTGGTCATGGCTAGCGGCGGCTACCCCGGCGACTACGAAAAGGGCAAGCCCATATCCGGCCTCGACGCCGCCGCGGCCATGGAGGGCGTCCAAGTCTTCCACGCCGGCACCAGCCGCAACAGGCAAGGCCAAATCGTCACCGCGGGCGGCCGCGTGCTGGCCGTCTGCGCCATGGGCGACAGCCTGAAGGCCGCCCAGCAACGCGCCAACGCCGCGTGTGCCGCGATCCACTTCGACGGCGCCCACTACCGCAAGGACATTGGATTCCGGGTGATGACGAAGTGACGCCGAAAAGCTAGGATCAACCAACATGAAAACCTTGGCTGTCGAACTCATCGAAGACGAAGAACTCGGCGGATTCACCGCCCGCCTGCCGGACATCCCCGCCTACGGCGAGGGCGAGACTGAGGAAGAGGCCATCAACGACCTGAAGGAAGCCCTCCGCAGCTACATCGAGGTCTTCGGCATGGACGATGCGATGGGACGGTTGCACACGGTCTTTGACATGATGCCTGTCCCGCCATTGCCCAAAGGGGCCTTCCCTTGAGCACCTTCGCGCCCAAGCTCGAAATGTTGCCGCCCAGCCAGCGGGAGGTGTGGGCGCGTCCGCGCCACGTGCCGGCCAGCTTCGTGCTTTACGACGATACGGCCGAGCGGATGGATGACTCTGGTGTGTAGAGGCCGTGATCCCTCGGAATCCGGAATCCGGACGCCGGACCCCGGACCCCCGGACCCCCGGACCCCCGGACCCCCGGACCTCGGACCCCGGACTCCCGACTCCGGTCTGCGGACCTTGGAATCGTATCAAGCAGCGGGGTCTTTTGGCCGATATCAGTGCCTACGGTCGTGCTATGGAAACGTCGCCCCCGAACCCGGGCGCGGCCAACGGACCGGAAAGGGTTGCCCGATGGAAGTCCGGGGGTCGTCTAGAGCATGCCATCCGGGGGCCGAGAGGGAGGTCGCTTATGCGCATCGCTTGGGAGGGGTTCTGCCAATGAATCAGGAACTGCTAGAGCAGGTGCTTCGCTCGCCGAGGTTGCCGAGTCTGCCGACCATCGCTCTGGAGGTGATCGAGCTGGTCCAGCAGAAGGACGTCAACATCAAACAGATCGCCAACACGATCAGTCATGATCCGGCATTGGCGACCAAGATTCTGCGCACGGTCAATTCCAGTTTCTATGGCCAGACGCAGACCATCAGCACCATCACGCACGCCCTGGTGATCCTGGGGCTCAACAGCGTCAAGACGCTGGCGCTGGGCTTTTCGCTGGTGAGCAATCTCAAGGATTCGGGCGCTGGCGGCGACTTTGATCACGTGACCTTCTGGAAGCGCAGTCTGCTCACCGCGGTGGCGGGGCGCTCGCTGGCCAGGGAATTTGGCGTGCTCCAGCAGGAAGAGGCGTTCCTGGGCGGTCTGCTCCAGGACTTGGGCGTGCTGGCGATGGCGCAGGCGCTGGGGCCCAAGTACACGCAGATCGTCGCCGAAGCCGCCGAGGACCATTCGGCCCTGGGCGCGCTGGAGCGCGACCAGTTGGGTGCGGACCACGCGGAGGTGGGCGCGGCGCTGGCGGAGGCGTGGAAGCTGCCGCCGGTGCTGGCGATTCCCATTCGCTACCACGAGTCACCCGACGCCGCGCCGTCGGAGATCCAGCCGATCGTGCGCTGCGTGGCCCTGGGCAACCGCGTCGCCGATGTGTTCATCACGGAGAATCCCGCCGCGCTGGAGCAGTATTACCATGACGCGGCCGAGTGGTTTGGCGTTACGCGGGAGCGCGCCGAGCCAATCCTGGAGCGGATTCATACCAACACGGTGGAGATGCACCGGCTCTTCAACCTGCCGATGGACTCGCTGGGCAACGCCCAGGACATCCTGGCCCGCGCTAATGACGCGCTGCTGAACCTGAGCCTCCAGCAGGCGCAGAAGTCCACCGAACTGGAGGAGCGCAATCGCCTGCTGGCTGAGGAGGCGATCACCGATTCGCTCACCGGCGTGGCCAATCGCCGGAAGTTCAACGAGTCGATGGCGCAGGAGTTCGCCGCCGCGCACGCCACGGGCAAGCCGCTCACGATCCTGTTTTTCGATGCCGATCACTTCAAGAAGTTCAACGATACCTACGGGCACCAGATCGGCGACCGGGTGCTGGTGGAACTGGCGCAGATGCTCAAGAAAGCGGCGCCGACGGGGCTGGTGGCGCGATACGGCGGCGAGGAGTTCGCCATCGTTGTGCCCGCTACCGATCGGGTGACCGGCGCTGCGCTGGCGGAAAGAATCCGTGCGCTGGTGGCGGCGACGCCCATCGTCACCGACGACGGGCAGAGCCTCTCCATTACGGTGAGCATCGGCGTGGCGACGTACTGCGGGGACATCTTCGAGCGCGTGGAGCAGTTGCTTAAGGCTGCCGACCAGGGCGTCTACGCCGCCAAGGCGGCGGGGCGCAACTGTGTCCGTGTGTTCACGCCGCGCCTCGCCAAGACGGCGACCGCCGCGTGAAGGTTCGGATCAGAGCCGCGCGGCGTTAGCCCGCGGTACCAAGTCGTTGCACGCCCGATCCGCGGACTTGCGCCGCGCGGCTCCGTGGATGAGCCGCATCGGCGCTCACTTCTCACCGTTCCGTTGCGCCGACAGGTCGGCGCAAGGTGATGAGCATGCGCAGCAGTTCCTGTGCCGCCGGCGAAGTCCGCGGCGTAAGCACCAGGGGGTGCGTCTGCCCGGCTGCGTGAATCCAGATGAGATAGGTCAGCGACGACTCCATGGCGAGTTGATCTTCCTGCGTGATCGGGCCGGTCGCTGGTTGGGTGGTCAACCGCGTGGCGGGTTGCGTGGCGGGCGCCGAGCCAAACTCCCGCGGCGGGGTGGTGACCGCTTGCGCCAGCAACTCCGGCTGCGAGGGCAGATCCAGCAGGCCGCTGGCGTCAATGTGCCGCCAGACCGCGGCGTATTCGGCGGGCAGAACCACCCGCGTCAACAGCGGGGAGCGGTCAAAGTCGGCGCCCTGGCCGACGGCGACCCGCAAGTGGCGGTCGGGCAGCAGAATGCTCTGCGAACTGTGATCCACGCCCTCCTCGTCCATGCCCTGCACGTTAAAAACGAGCTGGAAGTCGGGCGGTGCCTCGGCTTGCCTGACCCGCGAGTCCAGCGCGGGATTCACGCAGCCGGCCGAGAGAGCGACGAGCAGCGTGAGGCCGATTGCGGTTGTTCGTTCGATGATGCGCACCTGGCGTCTCCAGCATCTGTTCATAAGAGCACTCGTCCAACCGTCCAGTGTAACACCATTTGCTGCCACTCCGCAGATTGCTACCCTCTTACGACCATGAAGATCAGCCTTGCCTGGCTAAATACTTACCTGGAGAAACCCGTCACGGCGGATCAGGCCGAAGACCTGCTGACCGGCGTGGGGTTTCCCATCGAGTCGCGCCAGGCAACGGCCGGCGGCGACATGGTCCTGGATGTCGAGGTGACCAGCAATCGCGGCGACTGCCTGTCGCACCTGGGGGTGGCCCGGGAAGTCGCCGCCGCGGCGGGGATGGGCGTCAAGCTGATTGACGACGCGTTATCCGTCGTCGCCGATACCGCACCGGTCGAGTCACTGACCAGCGTCACCGTGGAAGAGCCGAGCCTGTGCCCGCTCTACACGGCGCGGGTGATTCGTGGCGTGAAGGTCGGCCCCAGCCCAGCATGGTTGGTCGAACGCCTGGCGGCCGTCGGCGTGCGCAGCGTGAACAACGTCGTGGACGTGACCAACTTCGTCCTGCTCGAATTCGGCCAGCCGTTACACGCCTTTGACATGGCCCGGCTGGGGCAAGGGCGCATCGTCGTGCGGCCGGCGCGCGAGGGTGAACCGTTCACCGCCATCGACGGCACGAAGCATCAGCTCAAGCTGGGCATGCTGGTGATCGCCGATGCGCACAAGGCGGTGGCCATCGCCGGTGTGATGGGGGGCTTGGACAGCGAGGTGTCGCCGCGCACGGTGGACATTCTGCTCGAGTCGGCGATCTTTGCGCCCATGACCGTGCGGCAGACCAGC
Organism: Phycisphaeraceae bacterium; assembly: GCA_040878035.1. GTDB lineage: Bacteria > Planctomycetota > Phycisphaerae > Phycisphaerales > Phycisphaeraceae > JBBDMX01. The sequence continues at coordinate 68,664 of JBBDMX010000090.1, forward strand.
CGGTCGCTGCGTCTGGCCAGCGACTCGAGCTATCGCTTTGAGCGTGGGGTGGATCCGCTGGGGGTGGAGCGCGCCAGCCGGCGTGCTGCGCAGCTTATGGTGGAAGTGGCGGGGGGCCGGATCGCCCAGGGTGTGACACGCATTGGCGAGCCGGAGCCGGCGTCGCGGCGCATCACGATGCGTGCGTCGCGCTGCACCGCGCTGTTGGGTTACGACCTGCCACCGGGGCGCATGATGCAACTGTTCACGCAACTGGGGCTGTCGCCCAGCGCGGATGATGAATCCGACGACATCATCTGCCAGGCGCCGACGTACCGATTGGATTTGCACCGCGAGGTGGACCTGATCGAGGAGATCGGCCGACTCAACGGTTACGACGCCTGCCAGGTGGCGGCCCGCATTGCCATCGTGCCGCGTGGCGTGCAGGCGGAGGTGGCCGCGGCGCGGCGCCTGCGCGAGGTGATGACTGCCCACGGCTACTGCGAGACGGTGACGTTCAGCTTCGTCCAACCGCGTCAGGGCGAGCTGTTTGTGCCCGCCGGCACGCAGCCGGTGATGATGGACGACGAGCGGCGCAAGAAGGAGCCGATGCTTCGGCCGTCGCTGTTGCCGAGCCTGCTGGCGTGCCGCAAGGCCAACCAGGACGCGGGCAACAGCGGCGTGCGGCTGTTTGAGACGGCGGCGACGTGGGGCAGGCGCGGCCCAGCCATTGATGAAACGCGCCGGCTGGCGCTGTTGATGGACGTGCGGGAAGACGGCGCCTCGGCAAGTGCGGAGCAGAGCCTGCGCGAGCTGCGCGGCACGGTCAATGAGTTGTGCCAGCGGCTGGCGGGGGTCGAGGTCACGTTTGAGCCGGTGGAAGTGCCGTACCTGGTGAATGCCGCGGCGGTGCGCCTGCGTGGGGAAACGTTGGGCGTGGTCGGGCAGGTGTCGGCGCAGGTGCTTAAGACGTTTGAATTGCTGGCGCCGGTAGCGGTGGGGGAGTTGGAGCTGGCGCCATTGCTATCGGCCTACCCGCCCAAGCGCATGACGCAGGCCCTGGCGCGGTTCCCGGCGATCGAGCGCGATCTGTCGGTGGTGGTGGACGAAGCGGTGTCGTGGAGCCGCATCACCGCCGCGGTTGCCGCCGTGCAGGCGGCGTTGCTGGAGGAAGTTCGCTTTGTGACGATGTATCGCGGTAAGCCCGTGCCCGCGGGGCAGAAGAGCGTGACGATGCGGCTGGTGTTCCGCGACCCGCAGGCGACGCTGCGGCACGAGCAGGTTGACCCGCAGGTGGCCGCGGTGGTCGAACGACTGGGGCAGGCGTTGGGCGCACAGTTACGCGCCTAGAGAGTGATGATCAGTATGAGCGAAGATTCATCCAAATCGCGTGTTGTGGTGGTCGGCTGTGGGTCGATGGCTAATGCCTGGGTGAAGCTGGCGCTGGCCATGGAGGAGGTGGAACTGGTTGGGCTGGTGGACCTGAATCGGGCCGCCGCCGAGGCTATGGCACAGCGTCATAACCAGCCGGTGTCGCTGGTGTTTGACAGCCTGGATGCGGCGCTGGCGTCGGCGCGACCGGACATCGTGTTTGACGTGACCGTGCCGGCGGCGCATGACAAGGTGACCATCACCGCCTTGCGCGGCGGATGCCACGTGCTGGGCGAAAAGCCCATGAGCGACACCCTGGACAAAGCACGCAAGATGGTCGCGGCGGCGAAGGAGTCGGGCAAACTCTACGCGGTGACGCAGACCCGCCGCCCCAACTCGGCGCTGCACACCGCCATCAGCGCGCTGCGCCAGGGCGCCATCGGCCAACTCGAGGAAATCCACAGCGATTTCTACATCGGCGCCCACTTCGGCGGCTTCCGCGATGAGATGGACTACCCGCTGATCCTCGACATGGCGATCCACACTTTCGATAACGCCCGGCAGATTGCCGACGCCGATCCAGTGAGTGTTTATTGCCACTCGTGGAATCCACCGCATTCGTGGTACAAGGGCGATGCCTCGGCCCTGTGCGTCTTCGACATGGCCGATGCCGACGGCAACCGCATCGTCTACACCTATCGCGGGTCGTGGTGCAACGAGGGGATGCAGACAAGCTGGAACGCCGACTGGCGCATCGTGGGCAGCAAGGGCACACTGCGCTGGGACGGCGAACAGACGGTGCGCGCCGAGGCGGTCAAGGCCGACGGCAAGCACGGGTTCAACAGTGAGATGGCCGCGGCGCCGATCGAGCCGGTGGCGCTGCCCTACACGGGCCACGAAGCGATGCTGCGTGATTTTGTGCACGCGGTGCGCAACGGCGGCACGCCGATGTGCCCTTGCCAGGACAACATCAAGAGCCTGGCCATGGTGCTGGCGGCGGTCCAAAGCGCCAAGTCGGGCCAGCGCGTGGCTGTGCAATGGTGAGTGCGCCAAGACCTGCCGCGCCACCCATCGGTTCACGCCATCGCCATGATGCCCGAATCAGTGCAGGTCGCGCCCGCGCATCTTGCCGCGTCGACACATCAGCGCCGCACCGCCCGCCACCACCAGCAACAGCGCGCTGGCTGGCTCCGGGACAAGAGCTGTGTAGTGGCCGTACAGCGTCACGATGCTGCTGCCCAGCATGTTGAAACTGGCCGTCGAACCGTTCACCAGCAGCGGCGAAAGCGTCGCAAAGGTCTCGTTATTGTTGGTGCGGTACATCTCAAACTGCGACAGGTCCATCCCCGCCGGCAGCACCAAGTCGATGAACTCGTCGCTCGTGCCCATGTTGAGGATCACGATGGTGAGCGTCTGATCCTCCTCGTTGAGATACGCGCTGATGTTGATGCCGGTCACATCATCGATGCCGGCCTCGATTCGCACGGAGTCGGGGCGAATGAACTTGAAGTAGTGCTTGGCGGCGGCATACTTGGGGTTGTCGGTGTCCACCACGCCGCCGGACACGCTGGTGAGGGCCTCGCGTTGGGTGGGGCTGGTATCGCCGTTAGTCATTTGCCAGTAGAGCCAGGCGTTGTGATTGCCGTAAACCAGGCCCTCATGGATGGCGCGGGAGATCCAGATGGCGCCGTCGCCGTTGCTGGCCAGCCACTCGCTGGGCCCGAAGCCCGAGGCCTCGGTCTGCCAGCTCTGCTTACCGAACTCGTCAATGCGGTCGTAGTAATCCGCCATCTGGTCGCGATTGCCGCCCGGATTGACGCCGTTCTGCGTGTAGCCGTGGACGCTGAGGAAGGCCAGGTGCGGCTCGGTTGCCGGATCGTTCTGGAGCCGGTTGATGTAGTCCATGTGATCGTTGGTCAGGGATCCGCCGTCGACGCCGACGTTTTCCGGACCAAAGGAGCCGTGCAGATTCTACTCCGCATTTTCTCCTCGAATTGCCGATAGTTTCT
>JBBDMX010000091.1:0-69517 GCA_040878035.1 Phycisphaeraceae bacterium
CCCTGGCAGAGACCCGTCCTCGCGTGATGCCAGGGCCGCGTAGCGGCCCGGCTATTGGTTCATCGCAAATCATGGTTCATCGCCATCATGCTTCGTCAGATCACCGAGTCGTCCTTGCGCAGCCCCATCGCCGGGCGGACGTCGACCTGCACCAGCTTTTCCTGCTGCACCTTCTTCGCGTCCTCGGCATCGACGTAGTCGCTGTGGCAGTCGGCCTTCGTGCCTTCCGCGCCGACGACCTTCTTCGTCTTGCTCGCCAGCTTGTGAATCTCCTCGGGCTTGAGGTAGCCGCGCTGCGCAAGTATCTGCTGCTGCTCGGGCGTCAGTGCGTCGCTCTTGATCGGCTTGCCGCCGCCGGCCCGCTCGAAACCTTCAGCCTTGCCGCTGGCCCACTCCTGGATCTCCTTGCTGATGCGCACGGAGCACCAGTCGTGGCCGCACATGGCGCAGAAGTCGGTGTCCACGTCGAGGTCTTCGTCGTGGTACGCCCGGGCGGTGTCGGGGTCGAACGAAAGATCGAAGTGCTTCTGCCAGTTCAGGGCCGCGCGGGCCTTGGTCAGTTCGTCGTCGCGATCGCGGGCGGCGGGGATGCCCAGGGCCACGTCGGCCGCGTGGGCGGCGATCTTGTAGGCCACGCAGCCCTGCTTCACGTCATCCTTCTTGGGCAGGCCGAGGTGTTCCTTGGGCGTCACGTAGCAGAGCATCGACGCGCCGTGCCAGGCGGCGTTGGTGGCGCCGATGCAACTGGTGATGTGGTCGTAGCCCGGGAAGATGTCGGTGACCAATGGTCCGAGCACGTAGAACGGCGCGCCGTGGCAGAGCGTGCGCTGGAGCTTCATGTTGTATTCGATCTGGTCCAGCGGCACGTGGCCGGGCCCTTCGACCATGACCTGCACGCCCTTGCGCCAGGCGCGTTCGGTGAGCTTGCCCAGCTCGACCAGCTCGGCGAGTTGCAGTTCGTCGGTGGCGTCGGCCAGGCCGCCCGGCCGGCAGCCGTCGCCGATGGAGAAGGTGACGTCGTGCTCGCGCATGACATCGCAGATGTCTTCCCACGCGGTGTTCATGAGGTTTTCACGGCCGGGCTCCATGAGCATCCACTTGGCGAGCAGCGACCCGCCGCGCGACACCAGGCCGATCAGCCGGTTCTTCACCAGCTTGAGGTGCTCGCGCAGGATGCCCGCGTGGATGGTGAAGTAGTCGACGCCCTGGCTGGCCTGGTGGCGGAGCGTGTCGAGCACGGCCGTCTCGTCGAGGTTTTCGAGCTTGCGGCCGATGATCATCGAGTAGATCGGCACGGTGCCGATGGGCACGGTGCTGTGGCGGATGATCGCCTGGCGCGTGGCGTCCAGGTCGCCGCCGGTGGACAGGTCCATCACCGTGTCGGCGCCCCAGCGCTCGGCCCAACGCAGCTTCTCGACTTCCTCCTCCGTGCTCGACGACACCGGCGAGGCACCCATGTTGGCGTTGATCTTGGTCTTGCTGGCCCGGCCGATGGCCATGGGATCTAAGTCATATTGGAGGTGCGTCGTGTTGGCGGGAATGACCATGCGGCCGGCGGCGACTTCGTCACGCACCATAGCGGGGGTTAGGTGGGGTTCACGCTGGGCGACACGTTGCATCTGCGGCGTAATGATGCCCACCCGCGCCGATTCGAATTGGGTAATCGGAGCAAAGTTGGCGGGGAAAGTGACGCGGCGCAGCGAGCTGTCAGACTGCTGAATGACGACCTGGTCGCAACCGGTGCGGAATCCCACCCGCTGGACCCCCGGAAGCGAGTGGGCTTTCGGATCGGAGATCTCCTGCGTCGCCCAGCCGTCGGGCAGGAAGTCCCACGCCGTTTTATTCGATGGCTGGGGCATGCCCGGCGTGTCGGGACTGCTGAAGGTCAGCGCCCCGGCGACGCCCGGCGCCAACCGCGGCTTGCGGGCGAAACTGCCCGGCGTGGTCACCCCCGTCTGCGTGCCGGGGCTATCGCCGACGGGCGGCAGCGTGTATTGACCATAGGGGCGCGACGGGTGACTTTGGGTGGTGGTCATGGTGAGGCTCCCCATGGTTGGACTTTGGATCGGAGCAAAAAGCGATCCCAGCCAAGCTCGCGGACTCGCATGGCCGGGCTTGGTTCTTTCAAATCAGCAATCAGCAATTAGAAATCAGAAACCCTGAAGGGCATGTTCAGGCTCGCTTCCCTACGCCGGTACGATCCGGATCAGGTTCCAGGGTGTGTTCTCAGCCCGCCGCTCCATCAATGCGGTAGGCACCCCTAGCGAACAATAAAGCAGGATAGGCGTGCCGTCGCGCCATGTAAAGCTGCGTGCCCGCCGCTTGCGGTTTAGCCTCCGAGGACGCGCAGCGACGACGCCGCGGCTATAAATCAACTATTCCGCAGGGGCAGCCAGGCCAGCACATCCTGAATCGTCTGATCCCAGTAGCCCCAATCGTGGCCTTTGCCCGCGTGTTCCTTGTAGGTCAAGTCCAGGCCCAGGCTGCGGGCGTGATCGCGGAAACGCAGGTTCTGCTGGTAGAGGAAGTCGGTGGTGCCGCAGCACTGGTAGAGGCGTGGCCGCGGCCCATTGCTCTGCGCTACGCGCTGTGCCAAAGCCATTGTGTCGTTATCCGAACCTGCGAACTTCGAGAGGTCGCCAAAGACATAGCGCAGCTCGGTCTGGCGTATGGCGGGCACCTGGGCGCCCATGTCCTCTCCCATATCCAGCGCTCCCGAAAGCGAGGCCGCGGCGGCAAAGCGATCCGGACAGCGCAGCGCCAGCTTGAATGCCCCGTACCCGCCCATGGACAGGCCCGCCACGAAATTATCCTCGCGCCGGTCCGACAAGGGGAAGAATTGCCGGCATAGCGCGGGCAACTCCTGGCTGAGGTACGTCCAGTACTTTAGCCCGCCATGCATGTCGGCGTACCAACTGCGCCCGCCGGCGGGCATCACCACCGCCAGCCCCAGCGGCGCCACGTAACGCTCGATGCTGGTGCGCCGCAGCCAGATGGTGTGATCGTCCGACAGGCCGTGCAGCAGATAAAGCGTCGGATACCGGCCCTCGCCGCCGGAGCCTCCGGCGCCCCCGGATCCCTTCATGCCGATCTGCCCGACAGTCGACTGAGGCAGGATCACATTGATGGAGGTGCACAGACCCAGCGTTTCCGAAAAGAAGTCACATTGGATCAAGGCCATAGTGGCCATCATGGTATCGGGAGCACGGGCGAGCGGCGAAAACCCTGCGGCAAAAAAGCGTCGCCAGCGCGTGCGGTTGACAGAGGGCGGGCGAATCAGTCTGCTAACCGTGATATGAGACACCGAGCATCCACTTTGGTCCTGGTCATGCTGGCCGCATGCGTCTGGTCGGCCCTGCGTGCTGCGCCGGCCTATGCCCAGGCCGACGCGCCTAAGTTGGAACTGCGCGAAAGGTGGGTGTACTACTCGACCAATTTGCTGGTGGACAAGAACGTCGACACGATGGAAACGGTAATGCGTCGTGCCGCCAAGGCGGACTACAACGGGGTGATGCTGGCGGACTCGAAATTCGGCCGGCTTAAGCAGATGCCGCCCCGCTATTTCGCCAACGCGCAGCGCGTCCGCAAGCTCGCCGACGAGCTGAATCTCAAGCTCGTGCCGGCGGTGTTCCCCCTCGGCTACTCGGAGGCGATCCTCAGCCAGGATCCCAACCTCGCCGAGGCCCTGCCCGTGCGCGATGCGTTGTTTGTCGTCAAAGGCGGCGAGGCACGTCTGGTCGCCGCCCCGCAGGTCTCGTTACCCGGCGGCGACTTTGCCAACCTGACTCAATGGACCTGGAAGGACGACACCGTTGCCGCCGATCAGGGCGCGGCACGCGTGACCGATCCCAACGGCAAGAACGCTCGCCTGACACAAAAGCTGGCCGTGCGGCCGTTTCGCCAGTACCACGTGTCCGTGCGCATCAAGACGCAGGATTTCAAGGGCACGCCCGAGATCAAGGTCCTGGCGGCGAGCGACCCCAAATCGCTGAACTTCGCCAGCCTGGGCGTCAAGCCCACGCAGGATTGGACCGAGCACCACATCGTCTTCAATTCGCTGGACCACGAACAGGTGTCGCTGTATCTGGGCTGCTGGGATGGCCGCACGGGGTCGCTGTGGTTCGATGACGCGCGGATCGAAGAAGTGGGCCTGCTCAATGTTGTGCGGCGGGCCGGGGCGCCGCTGGCGGTGCGCCGCGACGGCGCCGCGGCGGAAGACCCGCCGCTGGTCGAGGGCAAGGACTTCCAGCCGATCACGGACCCGCGCATGGGCGTGACCCCCTGGCCCGGCAGCTATGAAGTCTGGCACCAGCCACCGACGATCAAAACCAACCTGCCCGACGGCACGCGCCTGCGGGTGTCCTATTTCCACGCCATCACCGTGTACCACCACCAGGTGATGATCTGCCCTTCCGAGCCGCGCACCAGCGAACTGCTGGCCGAGCAGGCGCAGCGCGTGCACGAGGCCTTTGCGGCGCCGGACTATTTCATGTCGCACGACGAAATCCGCGTACTCAACTGGGACAAGGCCTGCGCCGATCGCCAACTCGATGCCGGCGCCATTCTCGCTGAGAACGTCAAGACCTGCACCGACATCCTGCGCAAGCTCAACCCTGGCGGCGACGTCTACGTGTGGAGCGACATGTTCGATCCCCACCACAACGCTCACGCCAACTATTACCTGGTGCGCGGCGACCTGACCGGTTCATGGCAGGGCCTGGGCAAGAACGTGAACATCGTGCTGTGGCACCACGCCCAGCGCGACCCGAGCATGCGCTTTTTCGCCCAGCGCGGCCATCGCATGCTGATCGCCGGCTACTACGATGCCAACCCGCAGAAGATGCGCGACTGGCTGGACTCGGCCCGCCAGTTGGCGGCCCAGCGCAAGGCCGGGCCGGGCGAGCAGCCGATCATCGGCGCGATGTATACGACTTGGCGGAATAACTACGACGATCTCGAGACCTTTGCCGCGATCGTGGACGAGTATCGGAAATAGCGCCATGTCGGTGATTACCGCCATCAGTCCGTTGCCTTCGCGCCAGAAGACGGCGGCGGTGCGTGTGGACGGTCGCATCGTGGCGAAGCTTTCGAGCGCGGGTATCGAGGCGCTGGGGCTGCACGAGGGGCAGGCGTGGGATGAGGCGCTGGGGCAGCGCGTGGCGGAGCGGGCGGCGTATGAGGCGGCCTTGCACCAGGCGACGCGCTGGCTGGATCGGCGCATGCTCAGCCGGTCGCAGGTGCGCGGCAAGCTGGCCGACGCCGGCCACGCCAAGCCGGCGATGGATCGGGTGCTCGAGCGCCTGGCGGAACTGGGTCTGGTGGACGACGCCAAGCTGGGGCGGACGCTCATCGAGCAGTTGCAGCGGCAGCGTGCCGCCGGGCCGGAACTGGTGCGCGAGAGACTGGCGGCACGCGGTTTGGATGACGCGACGATCGACCGACTGCTGGAGGCCGCGGCCGGCGACGTGCCAACGCAGGTGGAGCAGGCCCGCGAACTGGCGCGGCAACAACTGGTTAAAAACCCCAGGGGGGATGTACCCACCCGCTACCGGCGCATCGCCGGCCTGCTGGCGCGCCGCGGCTTCGACGCCGACGTCATCGAGCAGGCGATCACCGGCATGCCGGAGTTCGAGATGGACCGGATGGACTAATCGCAGTAACAGGGGATGGTGCTCCCAAGCCGGGACAGAGGCTTTGCGCCGCCCCGGGTTATGCACGCTCGGACCCCGGGGCGGCACTCGCCCAGAGCGGCGAGTTCTGCCCCGGCTTGCCTGGCTTATTGCGGTTGCTGCTTCCGCTTCTCCACCAGCCTCACATTCGTCACCCGCATCGACTTGTCAACCGCCTTGGTCATGTCGTAGAGCGTCAGGCAGGCGATGGCGACGGCGACGAGGGCTTCCATTTCGACGCCGGTGCGGGCGGTGAGCGACGCGGTGGCGGTGACGGTGAGCGTGTCGGGGGCGGTGCGGGCAAAGTCCACCGCCACGTGATCCAGCGGCAGGGAATGGCACAGGGGGATCAGTTCATCGGTGCGTTTGGCGGCGGCGATGCCCGCCAGGCGTGCGGCCGCCAAGGCCTCGCCCTTAGGCAGGTCGCCTTTCATCAGCCGATCCAGCGTCGCCGGCGCGGCCACGAAATCACCGGCGGCGACGGCGGTGCGGCGAACGATGGGCTTGTCGCCCACATCGACCATGCGCAGGTGGCCTTGGGCGTCGAGGTGGGTGAGGGGTGCGATTTCGGATTTCGGATTTCGGATTTCGGATTTGGAGCCGGATCGGCGCGGCATAGTGTACTCCAAGGTCCGGTGGTTTGGCTGACAGGAGCGGTTACAATACCCCCCATGGTAACGCCCATGCTGCCCCTAAATCCGAAAGCCGCAATCCGACGGCTTCAACAGCGGGTCCTCCCGCTAAATCCGAAATCGGTGCGCACCATGCTGGGCCTCTTGACCATCGTCTCCATCGCCCTTGCCGGCTGTGTCGAGCGCACCATCAGCATCACCTCCGAACCTTCCGGGGCGTTGGTACATTTGAATGATGAGGAGGTCGGGCGGACGCCGCTGATCGTGCCCTTTACGTTCTATGGCGTGTATGACGTTCGCGTGGAGCACGAACCAGTGTGGGTCAGTCCGCTGGAGGCCGCCGCGATGCTCAACACCGGCCCCAGCGACATCGTCCATCGCATCGAGACGGGCGAGTTGGAGAGCCGGCAGCGCGACGGCGGCGAGCAGGTGCGCCTCTACTACAAGCCGCTATGGACCAAATCCGGCTCGGACATGCCCTGGTGGGAAGTGCCCGGCCCGGACCTGATCGCCGAGGCCATCCCCAACGTCAAGTCCCAACTCAAGTGGCACTACACGCTCGAACCGGCGGCCCCGGCCGACCCGGATGTGCTGGTCGATCACGCCCAGCAGATGCGGGCGTTACTGCAAAAAGGCGAGTGAGCCAGGGAAACGGCCTGTGGCCCTTTGGAGTGCGGCGGCCTTGACGCCGCTTTGGCTCTTCGGGAAGCTCGCCACAGCCAATCGCTCCGCCACAAGCCAAAGCGGTGTCAAAGCCACCGCAGTCCAAAGTGGCGGCCACCGCAACCCAATCAATCCACCTGTACTTGCCCGGCGCAGTGGGCCTTCATCACGGCAACGGCCGCCGCACGATCAGGTACTCCTCCACCACGCGACCGCCGATCAGGTGTTCCTGGATAATCCGCTCCAGCACCGGCGGATCGCACTGGCGATACCAGGCGCCTTCGGGATAGACCACGGCGATCGGCCCGCCTTCGCAGATGCGCAGACAGTTGGTCTTGGTGCGGTAGATGCCGCCCTGGTCCACCAGTTTCAGTTCCTTGAGCCGGCGCTTGAGGTATTCCCACGCCACCAACCCGCGCTCCTTTTCACAGCAATGCGGCTTGGTCTGGTCGCAGCAGAGGAAGATGTGGCGGCGAATGGCGGGCACGCCGAGGGATCGGGCCACGGCCTGTTGATGGGCGATGTCCAGCGGCGGGGTCGGAGCGGGATCGGGCATTGCGAATATGATACGGGCTCATGACCGCTCAAACCTCGAATCGTCCGCGACACCTGGACCTGAAAAAAGACAAAGGCCTGACCGTCACCTGGCAGGACGGCTCGACCACGTTCTATCCCATCGCGTACCTGCGGCGGATGTCGCCCTCGGCCGACATGCGCGAGCTGCGCAAGGAAATGGCGCAGAACCCGCTAACCGTGCTGCCTGCGGGCATGGGCCAGTCCAGCCAGCCGCTCACCGCCACGAAGATCGAGATGGTGGGCCACTACGCGGTGAAGATCACCTTCTCCGATGGCCATGATACCGGCCTGTATTCGTGGGAGTACCTGCGGCAGATCGCGCCGAAGGAGCAGAAGTCTTGAGCGACGGTCACGAACAGCCCCTGCTCGAGCCCGCCTCGCTGCGCACCGACACGGGCGAAACGCTGGTGCTCGATGTCACAGACGCTTTCCTTTATTCGCTGGTGGCCGAGGCGTCGGACATGGATGGCCAGGGCCACGTGAACAACGCGGTGTACGTGCGCTGGATGGATCGTGCCGCCTACGCCCATTCACAGGCCGTGGGCTACGACGTGGCGCGATACCGGCAGTTGGGCACCTCCTTCGTCGTGCGCCGGCACGAGATCGACTACTACAGCCCTGCGTATGCCGGCGACCCCATTGTCGTGGCCACCTGGCCCTGCGCCATGGAAAAGTTCACCGCGCTGCGCCGCCACCAGATCATCCGCCCCAGCGATGGCCGCACGCTGGCTCGGGCCCTGACCACGTGGATCTACCTGGATGTGCGCCGCAATCGGCCCCATCGCATCCCGGCGGAAATGATCGCGGCGTTTCGGCCCCGGGGCTGACGCCGGGCCGGGCGGCGACGCTCGTCACCCTTTTTTTCTTCCCCGTCACTGCTAGCAAAGTCAAGCATTTAACGCTAATCTCACGATTACATAACAGAAGGCTCATGTGTCTGATTTAGGCTTTGCACGTCAAATGGTCTTTCAGAGACAGCAACCTCTTTTTGGAGATCCCGCATGAGCCGCATTCGAACCGCAGGAATTCTTGGAGGGGCCGTACTGTGCGGTCTTTCGTCGCTAGCCCAGGCCGACCCGGCCCAGCAACCGCAGGACGTTTCGTCGCGCATCGCCGCCTTGGAGGCGCAGGTGTCGCAACTCAAGGGCGAGAGCTGGCTGACCGAGCGCCGCGCCGAGGAAGTCAAGACCCTGGTCCGCGAAGTGCTCGCCGACGCCGACACCCGCGCCAGCCTCCAGGGCGACGGCATCACCGCCGGCTACGACGGCAAGAACTTCATGCTGTCCAACGCTGACAAGACCTTTCTGATGACGATTTCCGGGCAGATCCAGTTCCGCTACATCTACAACCACCGCGAGAACACCAGCACGAGCACGACGCTGGGCACCGGCCCGGGCGCCACGGCCGGCAGCCCCGCGGTCACGACCTCCTCGACCAGCACCGCCGACGCGGACCAGCACGGCTTCCAGGTCCGCCGAACCAAGTTGAATATCGCCGGTTACGTGGGCAACCCCAAGATCACCTATGACATCGTGCTGGCCGCCGAGCGCGACACCGAACTGGTCTACCTGGAAGACGTGGTCCTGGGCTACAAGGTGATGGACAACCTGGAAATCCGCGGCGGGCGCTACAAGCAGCCGTTCCTCCGTGAAGAGCTGACCAGCTCCAAGCGGCAGACGGCGGTGGAACGGTCGTCCTTCAACGAGTTTTTCACGCTCAACCGCGGCGAAGGCGTGGGCGCGACCTGGAGCAGCGAGATGATCAAGGTCGCCGCCATGTTCCACGATGGCGCCCAGTCGGGCGAAGTGGGCGGGGTGAGCAATGAGTTTAGCGCCGGCCCCGCCGATCTGGCGGTCGCCGCCCGCGTGGACGTCAAGCTCCTGGGCGAGAGCAACTGGAAGCAGATGGACGACTTTGCCGCCTGGAAGGGTGAGCCGCTGGCCATCTTCCTGGGTGCCGCGGTGGACTACGAGCGCGGCCGCGAGGGCGATGCCCAGGGCACCGTCGGCTGGGACGACATGGTCAGCTACACGATCGACGGCTCGGTGGAATACCAGGGTATCAATCTCTACGCCGCCTTTGCGGGGCGCCACATCTCCAGCGCCAGCGCCGGAGCGCCGAGCACCCTGGAAGACTTCGGCTTCCTGGTCCAGGGCGGCTACATGATCAACGACAAGGTCGAGCCCTTCGTCCGCTATGAGTGGATTTCCCCCGATGGCCCGGGCCTGACCGATGTGCAGATCGTCACCGTCGGCGCCAACTACTACATCAAGAAGCACAACGCCAAGTTCACCGTGGATTTGGTCTGGGGCATGGATCCCTTGCGCTTCCCCAGCAGCAGCGTGGCGGCCCGCACCAGCACCTCGGGCAGCCCGACTTCCTCCGGCCTGGGGCTTCAGTCCGACATCGCCTCGCAGGAAAACCAGATCGCCATTCGGGCCCAGTTCCAGTTGCTGTTCTAAGACGTTCCCGATTTTCGACCAGGACCGCAGACCTTCTGACGGTCAAACGTCTCTCCAGCGATCCAGTGGCCACCACCCTGGATCGCTTTTTTTCTGGGGAAGTCAGAGCCGCGCCATGCAGAAACCAAGGAGCCATGCTGTGCCCAGCACCGCAATCCAGGACGCCAAGGCCAAGCGCAAAGTCACGCCCGACACCGGCCGGGGCCACCTGCTAGTGGTCGAGGACGAGCAGGACCTCCAGGACCTGGTGCGCTACAACCTGGAACGCAACGGCTACCGGGTGTCGGCCGTGGACAGCGGCGAAAAGGCCCTGAAGCTGGTCCGCGCCGAGATTCCCGAATTGATCGTCCTGGACCTCATGCTGCCGGGGATGGACGGCCTGGAGTTCTGCCGCATGGTCAAGGCCGATCCGGCGCTGGCGACGATCCCCATCATCATGCTCACCGCCAAGAGCGAAGAGGCCGACGTGGTGACCGGGCTGGAGCTGGGCGCCGACGATTACGTGACCAAGCCATTCTCCCCGCGCGTGCTGCTGGCGCGGGTCAAGGCGGTGATGCGACGGGGCGGCGGCGAGCCGTTGACGGAAGCAGCGGCGGCCAACGAGGACATCCGCATCCGCGAACTGCGCATTAGGCCTGATCGCCACGAGGTGACCGTCGAAGACGAGCCGGTGGAGCTGACCGCCACTGAGTTCCGCCTGTTGCGCCTGCTGGCGGCGCGGCCGGGACGCGTTTTCACCCGCCAGCAGATCATCGAGGCCATCCACGGCAAGTTCGCCGCCGTCACCGACCGCTCGGTCGACGTCCAGGTCGTCGCCCTGCGGCGAAAACTAGGCACCGCCGGCGCCGATATCCAGACCGTCCGCGGCGTGGGCTATCGCTACCGCGAGTAGATCGCGCCAGCCATGCTCACTTCCGTGAGCATGTATCATGTTCCCATTGTTCCACCCACCACCCCTCATCACGTTAGCCAGCAATAACCCCTCCACCGCCGGCGTATGGATCGGCTTGCTGCTGGCGGCGGTCGTCGCCCTGTTTTGCGGCTGCATCATCTATTACCTCAACCATCGCCTGGCGCGGCTCAAACGCGGCGCCATCCGCTTTGCCCAGGGCGACCTGTCGCAGCGCCTCTCCACCGAAGGCCCCCCCGAAATCGCCGGACTGGCCGAGGCGCTCAACCGCATGGCGAGCCAGCTCGAGGAACGCATCGCCGCCGTCGTCAATCAACGCAACGAACTCCAGGCCGTGCTCGCCAGCATGGTCGAAGGCGTGCTGGCGATCGACACCGACGAGCGCGTGCTGTCGATGAATCAGGCCGCCGCCCATCTGCTGGGCCTGCGCGTGGACCTGGCGCTGAGCCGGCCCATCCAGGAACTGGTGCGCAACCCGGCCCTTCAGGAACTCGTCGCCCAGTCGCTTTCGAGCCACCCCACCGTGCAGGGCCACATCGTCCTGCGCGTGGGCACGCCCGGCGACGCCGGTAACCCCGGCGACCTGCGCCAGGACCATCACCTGGCGGTAAGCGGCACGGCCCTGGTGGACGACGCCGGCCGACGTATCGGCGCGGTCATCGTGCTGCACGACGTGACCGATATCCGCCGCCTCGAAGCCGTGCGCCGCGACTTTGTCGCCAACGTCTCCCACGAGATCAAGACGCCCGTCGCCGCCATCAAGGCCGCCGCCGAGACCATCATCGACGCCCAGGAGGAAAGCAACGAAGACAGCGTGCGCTTCCTGCACATCATCACTCGCCAGGCCGACCGGCTCAACGCGCTGGTCGAGGACCTGCTGGCGCTGGCGCGCATCGAGCAGGATGCCGAGCAGCAGAAGATTCAAATGGAGCCGGCGTCCGTCGCCCAGGTGATCGATGCGGCCGTGGAGAGCTGTCGGTCCCTGGCGGAGGAACGCTCCGTCCGCCTTCAGACGATCTGCCCGCCCGACCTGATGGTGAAGATGAACCATGGCATGCTCGAGCGCGCGGTGCTCAACCTCGTGGACAATGCCGTCAAGTATTGCCCCGCCGACACGCAGGTGCGCATCGTCGCCGAGGCGATGGAGCAGCAGGTAGTAATCTCGATATCCGATCAGGGGCCGGGCATCGAGCCCGAGCACCTGCCGCGCATCTTCGAGCGCTTTTACCGGGTGGACAAGGCACGCTCACGCAAGGTCGGCGGCACCGGCCTGGGCCTGGCGATCGTCAAGCACGTCGCCCAGGCGCACCACGGCCGCGTCAGCGTGGAAAGCACCCGCGAGGGCAGCACCTTCCGCATTCATCTGCCCATCTAGCTCAGCCGCTTGCGGCTTCGCGCCGACGCACAATCAATCCGGACCACCGCAAACCAGCCCCTGCGCGAAGCCACAAGCGGCGAAAGTCGCTCAACACCGCACCGCGGCTCCCGCGCCGACAAACAACAGTGTCGCCTCAATGCCCGGCGCAGGCACGCGCAACATCGTCGCCAGCGCCGCCCGATACGCCTCGACCTGCGGCCGATAGCGCGCGACCAGCGCATCGAGATTGCCTCGATCCTCCGCCACACGGTCCGTCTTGTAATCCAACAGGTGCACACCAGTCACCGCGCCATCCGCGCCGCGCCGCACCACGACGCGATCGAACCGGCCGGTCAGCAATTCCTGCCGCTCGTGCCGCACAGCAAACGGTCGCTCGCGCCATAGCTCGATCCGCGCGCCCTGGCCGAGCACCGGCCGCGACAGCGCCGCAACAATCGCCGGCTGCCGCAACATGCGCCCAAACGACTCCACATGAGTACGCGCCAATTCGAGGTCCACCAACCCATCGCAGCGCGCCGCCTCCTCCAGCAGCCGGGCCTCATCCGGCGGAGCCTCGCAATCAAGCCATCCGACCAGCCCAAACCACGCATGCAACAGCGTGCCATATTGAAGTCCATGCCCCGGCTCCAGCGCTAACAGATCGGCGGCACGCACCCGACCCTGCGCTTCAAGCAACGACGGACTGACCGAGCGCCACGACCGCCGCGCCCCGCCTTCGGCAGGCGACGCCAACGCGATCCGCACCGGCGCAAGCCCGGCCATGCGAGTCCGCTCCGGGGGCGAGCTTGGCCGGGATCGATCATGCTCAACCCCCGCCCACCCCGCATCGCCGCTCTGGTACAGCACCTCCCCACCCGCGTAACTCTCCGCCAACTCACCCAGCGCATGCCGCAGAATCGCCGCGTAAGACCCATCCGTTCGACCCGCGGCGCCCAACCCGCTCTTGGTCTCCACCAGCGGCCGGGCAATCAAGTGCAGCGCAAAACGCGGCCGAGTCATGCCGACATACAGCCCGCAAAGATAGTCCCACATCCGCCGCGAACGCTGCTGCTGATACGCCGCCGCCACCGCCGGGCATGCCTCGCGCACCTGTTGATTCGTCTTGACAAACACCGCACGGATGGCGGCCGTCTCCTGCGGTCGATCGATATACACCGACTCCTCGGCACGAAACCGACGATTCAACTCCGGCAGCACCACCACATCGAACTCCAGCCCCTTGGCCTTGTGCGTCGTCATCACCCGCACCGGCGCCGGCGACGGCTCCTCCATGGCCGTGGCACGCACGTAGTCCACAAATCGCCCCGGCCGCAGCGTCAGCTCCGGATCGTAGCGGTCTGCCAGTTCGATCAGTTGCATCAGCCGGGCGGCGCTGCGCGCCGCGCACCACGGCGCCAGCTCCCGTGCCCACGAGCCCACGACCTGGCCATAGCCATCCGCCAGCAGATTGCGTCGGATCGCCAGCGCCGTCGCCGCGATCGCGCTGCCAATCGCCGGCGCCGACACGCCCGGCGCTTCCAGTTCAGGCAATCGCAGAATCGCCCGCATCGGCGAATGCAGCACGTGGAACGCCGCGGCACTGTCGCCGGGATGATCCGCCAGCGTCAGTGCCGCGAGGATAACGTTGACCGCCGGATCATCGGTGAGTGGGTTGCCGCCCTCGCCGCTGGCGTCCACGCCGGCCTGACGCAACTGGAAGATCAGCCGCCCCACCGTCTTGTTCTGCTGCACCAGCACGCCGACGCTGCGCCCCGGCGCCGCCTCGACGATGGCCTTGATCTTCTCCGCCACGTAACGCTCGTGCGTGTTGGCCGGCTCCAGCAACACCGTCGCGTCCGGCGTTTCGCTTTGCTCATCATCCGCATCCTCCACCGCGCCATCCCCCGCCGGCGACGTGATCAACTCGACACACCCAGGCCGGGCCTCATGAGCCGTGTGCGGCAAGAACAGCGCCTGCATCGCCCGCGCTTGCGGCAGGTCATCGGCCTTCAGCGCCGGCGTTTCACCCAACCCCACAAACACGCGATTGACCGCATCGAGCACCACCTGCGATGACCGCCGGCTCTCCGACATCGCCCGTCGCGCCGACTCGTTCAGGTGCAAGTCGGCCTCAATGCGGTCAAACAACTGGGCGCACCCGCCGCGCCAGCCGTAGATCGCCTGCTTCGGATCGCCCACGCAGAAGAAGCTTCGCTCCGCTTCCTCGGCATCGCCATAGGCGCAGATCTCCTCCGCGAACGGCCGCAGCACCGTCCACTGCTCCAGACTCGTATCCTGAAACTCGTCGAGCAGCAGGTCGCCGACCCGCGTGTCCAGGCGGAAGTAGACATCGCGCACCAGGTCCTCACCCAGTTGGGGCAGCTCGCGCGCCAGCTTCTGCGGCAGGTCGGAAAAGAGCATGACGCGATGCTGGCGGCGCAGGCGCGTGTAGTGTCCATCGAAGCTGCGCATCAGGCGGTACGACGCCTGCGTCTGCTGCGCGGCCTGGGCGATCACCGCCGCGCGGGCGTGCGCGATCAGCGGTTCGTACGCTCGTCGCCACGATTCTGGTATCGGTGCCCGGCAGAAGCTCGGGTCACCGGCCGCAATCTTCGCCGCGACCCCGGCGTCGAGAAACCCGACCCAGTCACGCCCGTACAAGGCCGTCAGCGACTTGCCCAGGGCGTCGCCGTACCCCTTGTTCGGCGTCCCCTTGCCCGTCAGCGGCACGGATGACGCCAACCCCTCCAGCGTCCGCACCGCCGCGGCATAACCCGCCGCATCAAGCAGACCGTCGGGCACCTCGATCGCCGACCACTGTGCTTCGTCCGGCGCCTGGCGATACACGTCATACAGATCGCTGACCACCTGGTCGATCGCGGTGGTCACGGATCGCCGCGCCGCATCGTGATGCACTTTGCGCAGCAGGTCCACCAGCGTCTGTACCGGCTCATCCGCCAGCATGGCGTCGATGGCCGCCAGGCGCAACTGCCGCGCCATCGGATCGTCCGCCGCCACCAGCACCGGCTGGGGAGGAATGCCCAGTTCGTGCCGAAAGCTCTGCGCCACGCGGTTGAAGAAACTGTCGATCGTCGAGATCGACACGCGATGCAGTTGCCGCGCCATGGTGGCAAGCATGTGCTGGGCCTGCGTCAGCGACAATCCGGGCTGGCCCAGGGCCTCGCCCAATGCCGCAGCAGTCCGCGCATCGCACGCCGCCTCGGCCAGCCTCCGCAGCACGCGATCGAGAATCTCCCCCGCCGCCTTGCGCGTGAAAGTGATCGCCAGGATCGACTCGACCGGCCGGCCCCGCGCCACCAGCGCCAGGTACCGGCTGCTGAGCTGATACGTCTTACCCGTCCCCGCCGAGGCGCGGATGATTTGATGGCCGACCGAACAGGGCTCGACGACTTGAGCGGCGCCGCGCGTCATGGTTCGCCCTCCCTCGCCGCAGCGCTCACCAGCCCCCGCGTCTGCGCCGCGATGCGCTGGGCGCGATCCAGCGCCTCGTCCATGCACAGGGCGGCAAACTCATCGGCAACCGCCTCGGTCGGCGGCCAGAACACGCCGCGGCGAATCAGCCGAATGATCCGCCGCGCCTCCTCAATGGCGCTGGCGACCTCTTCCTCGCCCCACGGCGCCTCATCCAAAACCTCCCGCCCCAAGTCCTTGGGCAACTGCACATAGCCCAATCCGAACGGCCCGGCCATCCCCGCCGACGCCGCCAGCAGCGTATACAGCGGCAACTGCAAATCAACCCATCGCTTCGCATGCTTCGACCCCGTGCGGTGACGCTGCTCGGGCGTCATCGCCGTGTCGCCGGTCTTGTAGTCCAGTATGCGATGGCCGTGCACTTCATGCACGTCCACGCGGTCGATGCGCCCGGTGATAGTGAACGGCTCTCCATCCACCTCCAGCACTGCTGACAAGTCACGCTCTACGCCCTGCCGCCCGATGCGCCAGCCTTCGCGGTTCTGTTGCGCCTGCCAGCGCGCCAGGCGATCCAACCGCTCGCGCAACTGCTCGCACTGGATCAGCACCGCCGCTGGCGGATTGCCTCCATACTGCCGCTGCCGGGCCTCTTCCAGCATGCTCTGCAGCGCGTGAGCGATCGCCTGCTCGTCCGGCGAGGCCGCCACATCACTGTGCCCGAAAGCTTCCAACACGCTATGCGCCAAATTGCCAAACGCCAGGCCGTCCATCTCCACCGCGCGATCGTCCAGCGCCTCGAGCCTGCACACGTGACGCAGGTAGAAGCGATACGGGCACGCCAGGTAATCGCGAAAGGCCGTGACGCGCAACTTCACCAACGGCGATCGGCACGACGGCAACGGAATCACAAATCGATCGTCGCCCGGCTCAAGCAGCAGCGGCGCCTGGCGCTGCGCCTCGCCCGCGTGCTCGCCATAGAACCGCTGCATCCGCTGCGGCAACTCGGCATCCTCGCACGCCAATAGCAATCGACTGGGCACCAGCGGATCGCCTTCGGCGCCGCGCCGCCCGGTGATCAGCCGCACGTGCTCCCGACTGTGCAGCATCGCCGTGAGCATCGCCATGTCGCGCGCATAGCGGTGACGATTGTCGGTCAGTCCCAGCACCCGCCGCACATGATCGGGCAGAAACGCATCGGCGTTGACGCTCTGGGGAATCGCGCCTTCGTTGACCCCGGTGACGATCAGCACCGGCGCATCGTCCAGGTGCAACTCCAGCCAGCCCAGCAGTTCGACCGCCGGCGGCCCGCCTTGCCGTGGCAGCTCCACCTCCGCCAGTTGCGACAGCGCGACATTCACCGCCTGTGCCAGTGTCACCTCCGGCACGATCGGACTGCTCGGTTCGAGGGCCGCCTGCTCGCGCAGCACCTGGCCGATCAACTCCAGGGCACGAATGATCTGCGCTTCCTGTTCATCCCCGCGTCGCAAGGGTTCGCCGCCATACAAACGCCCCAGCGCATCGGCAATGGCTTGCGACCACTGCGGCAGCGGCCGTCCCCGCGCGTGATCCGCCGGCGCCAGCGCCGCCAGCGCATCGTGCACGCCCTTGAGCCTTGCCTGCCGCTTGCTCTCACCCAACCAGTGGTGCGCCAGCCGGCCTTGCAGGTGCTCCGACACGTAGCAATCCAGCAGGCTCAGCCAGTCATGCACACCGTCGTCGGCCTCGGCGAGAGTAGTCGCCAGGTACGCCTCGACATCGGGATGACGCAAGAGCGCCGCAAAGTCGTCGAAGCGATCCGATGCCAGCCACCGCGCCCACGACGCAAGGAACAGCGCAGGCCGCGACAGCGCCAGCCGCCGGCCCACCGCGGCGCGAGCCGGCACGCCCGCCAACTCCAACGTCCGCTGGACCATCGGGGCCTGCGCCTCATCACCCATGCCCACGGTGATCTGGTCCGCCGCCAGTTCAAGGCCATGGGCTACGCAGATTTCGGATTTCGAATTTGGAATTTTGGATTGGATTCGAATTTCGGACTTCGAACTTCTAGCTTCTGCCTTGCCCTTGGCCCTTCCGGGGGTTGGCCCTTGATCTGCCGTAATCTCCTCCAAACAGCGCAACACCTCATAAGCCTGATCGCGTGGCCGATCCGCAATCCTCACCCGCTCCATCGGAATGTTCAGCCGCGCCTCGTGCCAGTGCTCGACATTCAAGCATCCCATGTCATCGAACCCCGCCGCCGCCGACTCCGGCGCTTGCACCAGCGCCGTAATCTGCGTCGCCCCCTCGCTCACCTGCATCAGCATGTCGCGCGTGACGCGATTCAGGTCCAGCGTCGCCAGCAGAACGATCTCGCGCGGCCCCCCGGAAGCCCCCAGCCCCCCCGGAATGGCACAGCATTGCCCCTCCACCGCCGCACGCCGGGCTGCATCCCGCGTGATGTACCCCACCTGCGCCAGCGTCGCCTCATAAAGCGCCTGAAGCTGCCCCAGCGCCTCCCAGCGCGGCTGATCGGTGAAGTCCATCTCCGCCGCACAACGCTGGGCCACCTGCCCGACCGCCACCCCCTGCCCCGCCAGTTCCGCATCCAGCCGGCCCAAATCCTGCGCCAACGCCAGCCAGCCAGACAAATCCTCCGCCCCCGCCCCCGGCCCCGGAGGATCATGCACCACCACCCGCAGGACTTCCGGGTCAGCCCGCCGCAGCCCATGCGCGCGGGCCAATAGCGCCAGCAGATCGCCGGCAACTTTTCCCTTGGGCTTGTAGAGCTGCTCAGGCAACTCCCCCTGCGTCACAATCCGCGGCGGAATCAACACAAGGTCATCGGCCCCCATCGCCAGCAATTCCAGCAACCGCCGCCCGGCCCGCCGCGCCGGCACCACAATCATCACCTCGCCCAAATCCAGCACGCCCTCGCGCCCAAAACGCGCACGCAGCCACGCCACAGCCCGCACCAGGCCCGGCTCATCCCACCCCAGGAAATGTCGCGCAATCGGCATCCCGCGATGATAGCAGCCCCTCTCCACTTCCGGCGGCAAAAGGTGGTCGCCAGGCCAATCTCACAGGGCCGCTCTGACCCCCTCGCCCTTCTTAGGGAGAGGGCCGGGGTGAGGGCAGGGCGATGGTGGACGACCACCCGAAGATGGGCCAAAGAGAGCATCCGCGCCCCCGTTTGTCACCTCCACCCGGCTTGGCTATACTCGCCCCATCTCAACCCAGGGGGTTCCGGATGGACTCACACTTACGCAGCAGTCAGTCCGACGAACTTGCCATGGATTGCAGCATCTCGACGCCCACGGATTGCAATCCGTGGGTCCCCACCGCCAGCTACCGCGGCGACGCCTGGCAAGGCTGGTTCCACGTCGTAGGCAATACCTACGGCACATGGCTCTACGGTGACGACCGCGGCTTCCGCACGCGCCACCACCGCCAGCACATCGAGGGCGACTACAAGCATCCCCCGCCCCCGGGCGTTTACGACGCGCTGCGCTTGTGCAGCGAACGAGCCTTGGGCCGCGCCCCCGTCGTGCTCTCGTGGGAGGCACGCGTGCAGGCCTGCCTCACGTTCGCCAAGACCCTGCGCTTCCACCACGTCGAGTTGCTCGACCTGGCAATCACCGCACGTCATTACCACCTCCTGGCCCGCTTCCCCTGCACCCCGCAGTGGATCGCCCTCCTGAGCGAAGCCCACGGATTGCAGGAAGCCCACGGATTGCAATCCGTGGGCGTCGGCGTCCTGCAAACCGTGGGCTTCCACCGCCACGACCGCCGCCGCAAGTCCGCCCTCGACGACCCGCCGCGCCACTACACGGGCATCGCCAAGAAAGAATCCGCCCGCCACCTCTCCCGCCTCACCCTCGTCCCGCCCGGCGGCGCCTGGGCCAAACGCTGCCACCCCATCCCCATCGGGAATCCCGGCCACTTCCAACACGTCCGCACCTACGTTCCTGATCACGTCCACCAGGGCGCAGCCGTCCTGTCCCGCCTCGCATCATCCTCAGAATGAACCATCCGAGACCCTCGAATCCTACGCATTGCGATGCCCACGCATTACTCCGGAGACAGGGATGAGCGGCACTATGTCCACCCCCAATGTATTGCGAGTATTCTAAGTGCTCTGGTCCGACGAACGTTTCTGGTCCGTAGCCTCGAGAAGGCTTTCTTGCTGAGGTCGTGACATGACTGTTGACGCTACTCCAACCAAAGTCGTTCTTCTCTTGGGAGCAGGTTTCTCAAGGTTCGCCGGCTTACCCGTCATGAGCGAGTTCGGCGATCCCATTTGGCACCGCGATCGCATTGCGCGATTGATAGGACCGGTGGACGCCCTTAGCAAAGGAGGTCAAGCGGCACAATCAGCGCCGGCTCTCCTTAAGGCAGGAAGGACCTTCGAATTGTTCCAGCAGTATTGCGATTCGGCCCGCACCTTCCTCACCACAAGCTCTGCAATTTCCCGTTGCTGAGGTGATCGAGCAGATCAAACTCTGGCTCTGGAACGTGTACCAAGCGATCCCAGGAGCATTCGATAGGGATAGACGCGATACGGTTCTAAAGCTCTACGGACGTTTTATGGAGCCGTTCCGCTCAATGGGTGATCGACTGGCGGTGTTGACAACAAACTATGACGTGCTCTTCGAGTACATTGCAACTCATTGTGATAGACCTATGCCCGTCTGCTATCCCTTTGATGCGCGAGCTCTTTGGGTCAATAGACAGAACGACTCGTACCTCTCCTCCTCGGGACAGCGGTCTCTCATCTGCAAGCTCCACGGAAGCGTGAACTATTTCGAGGCCAACGGCCCTCCTCCAGACAACGCCAATCATCCACTCGATACCAATGCCAATACATCCACCTGGTTTGGCGTCAATACAGAGCGCGCGTATGAGAATGACAAACCTGAGGAGTGGGGAGGATATATTATCGCATGTGACCGCGCCCCTTATCCCGCTACCGTCGCACTTGGGACCCTTTGGCGGCTTCAACATCTGGATCGGTACCGCAACCACGGCCGACCAATCCCCGCCATGATCCCTCCTACCTATGCGAAATTGCACGAGACTCCATGGCTGCGGCAGACTTGGTCGGCAGCGATGAATGCGCTGACGCACGCGCATCTGCTCATAGCCATCGGCTATAGCATGCCACCAAGCGATGGGTTCATGCGCGCGATGATCCAAGGTGCCTTGGCAAGGCGCATGGCCGACCCGGCATTGTCCCATCGACCTCTGGCGGTGTTCGTGCTGGATCGAAGTGATGGGGTGCTTGCACGCTACCGTGACCTGTTCCATCCACTTGCCGAGCAAGGGCGTCTTATCACTCGTCGACATCGCTTTGAGGAATGGGATACCAATGACGACAAGCAGTTCCAGTCACTGCTGGCTGAAGCGACAAAGTAGCAGGAAAGCGGGCATCCATAGCAATTGGATCCCCGCGTTTTTGTCCATCAGGCATGAAAGACACACAGCCGGTGGTAGTCCAGCGCCGCGGGATCGGGGGCGAAGCGTTCGGGGGCTTGGAGGCGGCGGCCTTCGACGCTGCGTAGGGCGTGTTCGAGGTTGTGGGCGGCAACCGAGCTGCGCGGGGGAAGCCCGCGGCTGACTTCGCCGTCGAGTTGATCACGCAGGTGAGGGGAGAGTACTACGCGGTACTCTTGGTCGAAGGTGATCAGGCCGCGGTCGAAGGCGCGATCGTGGAGGGCGTTGAGGCACAGGCCGTTGCGGGGGTCGGCGCGGCGGGCGGAGTCCGTGCGCCAGGGGATGATGTGGCTGGCGTTGAGCAAGGCGGGGATGGCCAGGCCGGTCAGGGCGCAGCGTTTGCCATATGCCATGAGCACGGCGTGGCGGAAGAAGCGTTGCACGCGACGAACCGTGACCAAACGTTGCGCCTCCGTTGGCCCATCGGGCAGCTTCACTTCCCGCACGATGGTTGTCACCGTACCCTCCCCTGTGCGAAGCCTGCGTCCTCGTATCAATCGCTCATGGGCCGCCTCGGCTTCGGCGGCGACGGCGGTGCTGTTGGCGCTGAATTCCTCCCAGATTTGCGGCTCGAGTTTGCTGGCGTTGGTCAGGCCGCGCACGCCACGTGCTTGCAGCAACGGATCGAAGCTGGCGAAATTGCACGCCTTCATCGACACCGCAGAGGGGGTGCGGCCGAGTAGTTGCGCCAACGCGATGATCGTCGGGTTGCCGTGGCGCAGTTGTCCGAAGGGAGTGCGACAGTAAAGCCGAAACGCCAGTAACGATTCTTCGCGCGACCATGGACGACGTTCGGTCATAGGCATAGTGTCCTCGCGGCAGGGATAACTGCAAGTAGCGGAGGGAAGAAATGGGGCCAGAGATGGGGAAGCAGGGCAAAGGGGTCGGAAGTCATGTAGGCGCCCCCGGCGCGTAATTTGGCCCCGATGGCGGCTGCTGGGGGGCGGCAGTGATACCGGGGCGGGCGGGACGAAGGCCGAGTGGAGAGTGGGAGTTGCTAATGCCCTGTGCGCAGCCGCTATTCCCGGCGGTGTTATCGCGAATTCCGGCGGTGAGGTCGCCTGATACGGGGAAGCCGTAGCGATCTGCGCGGAACAGTTGGCGAGTTCCGGAGTTGAGATCGCCAGTTCCAGCGGGCAGGTTGCACGATGACGCGGCGATCTTGCCAAACAAATGAGTCGTGGCGCCCCCCGGAAGATTCGTGGCGCTCCCCGGAAGATGCGGGGTGCGCCCGCAATGGCTGGTAGAGCGCTACTCGTGGAGCGTGGCGCGCTACGGATGTCTGGTGGTGCGACACGGCTTTGGCGTGGTGCGCTATAACCAGGGCGGGTTGCGCCCCGGAAGTTCCGGGGCGCAACACGGACGGGGCAAAAGGGCGATTTTGCGCGAATAAGGGCGTTTTCGTTCAGTGGGGCCGCGATTGGGCCGATCCCCCAGAAAGATGACTCACCGCGGAGGACGCCAAGGGCGCGGAGGAAGGCCGTGGTTTGGGTTGGTGTTCGCGGGTCTTCGCTTTTTCGTTCCTCGTTCTTCATTTTTCGCTCTTAGTTTGGTCAAGGAGCTTGAGCCATGGCCCGTGATTACTTGCCGCGGAGGGATGAGGAGGTGCTGGCGTGGATGAAACGCTTTGCCGGGGGGATCGCGGCGCAGCCGGGGGCTTACATGCTCAGCGCCGGCGATGCGGCGACGATCCAGGGGGCGGTCCAGGCGTTTGCGCAGGCGTATGCGCCGGCGATGACGCCCGGCACGCGGACGCCGGTGGCGGTCAATCGCAAGGACGCGACCCGCAACGCCGCCGAGCAGGTCTGCCGGCAGTATTACTCGATCATCAAGCCTAACGGCGGGGTATCCGATGCGTGCAAGATCGAGATCGGCGTGCGGCCGATGAATCCGGGGCGCAGCCGGATCGCCTGTCCGCAGAGTTCGCCCTTGCTGAGCATCGTGGCCGCGACGCCTGGCGGGCAGGTGCTGCGCTATCGCGACACGAACACGCCCGACAGCCGGGCCAAGCCGTTTGGGGCGATGCAGATTCAGGTGATGGTTCATGTCGGCGATGAGCCGGCGGGGCCCGGCGCGGCGGAACGGCCTGGCGGGCGATTGGCCGGTCAGTTCACCAGCAATCCGATCACGGTGAGCTTCGGTCACGAGGACGACCGCAGGAAGGCGACGTATTACGCGCGGTGGGTGTCGCGGCGCGGCGAGGTGGGGCCGTGGTCGGCGCCGGTGAGCATGAGCATCGCGGCGTGAGGGCCCGGGAGAAGGGCGGAAGGCCCCTCCGCTTCGCTTCGGGGCTAAACCTTGTGGACCCCCTCCGCTGCGCTTCGGGGCTAAACTTGCGCTTCGGGCTAAACTTGCGCTTCGGGCTAAACGGGGAATGGGGTTACGAATGGGAATGACTGGCGCGGGCGGCCTTCTTTCTCCGGATTCTGCTCGACATAGTTGATTGCCCGGATGATGTCCGCGGTCTGGTCGAGGTAGACCTTCCACTGGCCGTCGGCCCACGGCTTGGGCGTTCGGCCCTGGCGATCGACGTAACCCTCAAGCGGATGACAACCCGCCTGGTTCAGAGCCCGTGTCGCCGCGGCACGCAGTTGGTCGGCCACCTTCTCGATCGGCAATCGATGCCGGGCGACGACCATATGCACGTGTTGGGGCAGGATCGCGCACGCATGCATCGTCAGGCCGCCGCGGCTCACATAATCGGCAAACCCGATAGCGACCGCCTCGATCATCGCCGCGGTCAGGTGAACCGCCGGGTACTTGAGGCACACCTGGCGGCCATGCGCAGAGCGCGATCATGCTCCCGCTGGGCCACCGACCGGCGTGCCTGGGTCGTCGTGGCGTCGCCGAACCGCCGCAGTTCCCAGGCCCAGACAAAATCAGACCACGACCCCCGCGGATCATTGGGCAACCAGAGGCCATAGGCGCAGAACACCAGGTGATACGCCAGCACCATGTCCGCGATATTAGCGATCCCCATCGTCCAGTTTCAACCCGCCGCGCTTACCGTTTAGCCCCGAAGCGCAACGGAGGGGCTTGCCATGACACGGCCGCGGGCTTCGCCTATGCTTGTGGCACTATGGCAGCAGACATTGAACAACGCATCGAGCAGTGGGAAAAGATGACGCGCGAGGCGCCGGATGATATGGCGTGGTTCAGCCTGGGCAACGCTTATCGCGATGCGGGCCGGCTGGAGGAGGCGGCCGAGGCGCTGTCCAAGGCGATCGCGCAGAACGCCGGCATGTCGCGGGCCTATCAATTGCGCGCCCAGGTGCTGATGCAACTGGACCGCAATGACGAGGCCGGCGCGGTGTTGACGACGGGCTACACGGTGGCGGTGGAGAAGGGCGACGTGATGCCGCAGCGGGCGATGGAGTCGCTGTTACAGAAGTTGGGTCAGCCCGTGCCGGAGGTGGCGAAGAAGGTAGTACCGCCGCAAGTCGCCGCCGGCGACGCGGTGATGGATCGCAAGACGGGTCAGCCGGGCACGAAGCTACCCGACCCGCCGATGCGCGGGCCACTGGGGAAGTTCATCTACGACCACTACTCGCAGCAGACCTGGCGCGAGTGGATCGGCCAGGGCACCAAGGTGATCAACGAGCTGCGCCTGGATTTTTCCAACCAGGGACACCAGAAGATCTACGAGCAGCACATGATGGAATGGCTGGGGATCACGGATGAGGATGTGGCGGCGTATGCGAAGGAACAGGGGGAGAAGTGATTCCCCGCGGGGGGGTTGCGAAGGGCCCGATCCTGGGGAGAGTGGGACGCGACGAGTCGCGGTGCTTCGTAGGTTAGTCGCCCGTGGCCGCGAGCATTTTGGGGGTGGCGAGCCAGAGGAGCGTGCCGGCGCCGGGGCGGGGTTTGCCTTCGATGTCGATGCAGGCGCAGCCTGCCTTTTTCAGTTGGATGAAAGAGTGGGGCGCGCTGCCGGCGCATAAGTGGGCGACCATCTGGCTCAGGGCCGGCTCGTGGCCGACGAGAATGACGCATTCATCGTTGAGCTTGGCCAGTCGGCGCAGCAGGCGGTCGGTGGACGCCGAGGCCAGCTCAGTCATGGTCTGGGGTTTGGCGTCCAGAGCGTCGGCGAGGATGTCGGCGGTCTGGGCGGCGCGGACTTTGGGGCTGGTCATGATCTGGGGGGCCTGGCCCTTGAGCAGTTGCGCCAGGCCGGCGACGGCGGCGCGGGTCTTGCGGATGCCTTGGTCGGTCAGGGCGCGGGCGGCGTCAGCGCTGGCGGGGGCGTTGGGGGCCAGGTCCTGGGCGATGCCGTGACGGAAGAAGAGCAGTTGCATGGAGGATCGTAGGCGAGAGGGAATGAGCCGGGGCCAATCCCCGGCAAGCCCCGCCCCCGGATGACGGGGCATGCCGGGGCTTGGTCATGCCGGGGCCTGGTCAGGGATTACTGGGCGCGGGCATGCGGTTGGGGTGGGGCCGGCTGTGGCGCAGGATGTCGCCGCGGGCCATGTAAAGCACGTCCTCGGCGATGTTGACCGTGTGGTCGGCCATGCGTTCGAGTTGGCGGGAGATGGAGAGGAAGTGGACCAGCGCCTCGATGCGTTGCGGGTCGGCGTGCAACTGCGTTTCGATGTGCGTGTAGGCCTTGCGATGGATGTCGTCCACGTCGTCGTCGGCCTTGCGCACCTCCTGGGCCAGGGCGGTGTCGATGTTGACCAGGGCATCGAGGCTGCTCTTGATCATCCACTGCACCTTGCGGGTCATGGTGGCCAGGTCGAAGGGGGGCTCGACGCGGGGCATGCCCGCCAGGAACACCGCCTGCTCCGCCACATTCACCGCCAGGTCGGCGATGCGTTCCAGGTCGTTGTTGATCTTGAGCACCGCCACCACGAAGCGCAGGTCCATGGCCACCGGCTGATAGAGCGCCAGGGTGTGCAGGCACTCCTCCTCGACCTCGATCTCCATCAGGTCGATGCGGTCGTCGGCCTCGATGATCTGCTTAGCCAGCGCCACGTCGCGCAACTGCACCGCGCGGATGGCGCCCTCGCTGGCCTCCTCGACCAGCGCGGAAAGAGAAAGGATCATCTTCTTGAGGCGATCGGTCTGGCGTTGAAGGTGCATGGACATGGGGGGGGTTTCTTATTTCGGATTTCGGATTTCGGAAGTTTGAAGTTCGAAGTACGAAGTAAGAGGAATACTCATGCTTCACACTTCACACTTCACACTTCGCACTTCGCACTCCGTACTTCACCCGAACCGGCCGGTGATGTAGTCTTCCGTTTCCTTCTTTTGCGGATTGGTGAACAGTTGCTGGGTCTGGCCGAACTCGATCAGGTCGCCAGTGTAGAGGAAGGCCGTGTAATCGCTGATGCGCGACGCCTGCTGCATGTTGTGCGTCACGGTGATGATGGTGTACTGCTGCTTGAGTTCGAGCATGAGGTCTTCGATGGCGGCGGTGGAGCGCGGGTCCAGGGCTGAGCAAGGCTCGTCCATGAGCAGGACCTCCGGCCCGACGGCAATGGCACGGGCGATGCACAGGCGCTGCTGCTGCCCGCCGGAAAGCCCCAGCGCCGACTGATGCAGGCGGTCTTTCACCTCATTCCACAGGGCGGCTTTGCGCAGCGACCATTCCACCAGCGCGGCCGTCTCGGACTTAGTGATCTTCATGTGTATCCGCGCCCCGAAGGCCACGTTCTGGAAGATGGACTTGGGGAACGGATTGGGCTTTTGAAACACGATGCCCACGCGGCGGCGCAGCTCGACCACGTCGGTGGCACGCGACAGCACATCCACTTCGTGCAGGCGCAGCGTGCCCTGGGCGCGAGCGATGGGGATGGTGTCGTTCATGCGGTTAATCCAGCGCAGCAGGGTGCTCTTGCCGCAGCCGCTGGGGCCGATGAACGCCGTGATCCGCTTCTCGGGCAGGGCGATGGTGATCTGCCGGATGGCGTGAAAGGCGCCATACCAGGCGTTGAAGTCGCGGATATCGATGGCGATGGCGCCGCCAGACGACGAAGAGTGGGTCATGGGACCGAGGTTCCGGGCGCTGGCGGCGGCGGCGGCGCGCGAGTCGGTGGGACGAGGCGCAGGCAACCCCCGGGCGCCGGCGGTCGAAGGCATAGTGACGGTTTGGTCAATCATGGCGACTCCCGTTCCTGCTTCCTATGACAACGGCTTCTGAAACTTCTGGCGGATCAAGACGGCGGTGGCATTGAAGCACAGCAGCACGGTCAGCAGCACGATGATGGAACTGGCGGCCAGATCATGGAACTCGCGCTGCGGCCGTTGCGCCCAGTTGTAGGTCTGGAGCGGCATGGCGGTGAAATCATCCATGAGGTTGCCCGGCGGATTGGAGATAAACACAATGCCGGCGATCATCAGCAGCGGCGCCGCCTCGCCGATGGCGCGGCTCATGGCCAGGATGGCGCCGGTCATGATGCCCGGGATCGCCGCCGGCAGCGTCACGTTCCACACCACCTGCCAGCGCGTCGCGCCCAGCCCCAGGGCCGCGTCACGCAGCGAAGCCGGCACGGCGCGCAGCGACTCCTGCGACGCGATGATCACCACCGGCAGTATCACCAGCATCAGCGTCAGCGCCCCGGTCAGAACGCTGCGGCCAAAGGGCAAGCGGAAGTAATAGCGGCGCGACTCACTGATCCGTCCCGGCAGATCACCTTGGCGCAACGTGCGCTGGGCAACCTCCTCATCGTCGGGCCAGGGAGCATCGATCCCGATGACGTTCACCTGGACCTCCTGGCCGTCGACCAGCGCCGTCATGCCGCTCTTCCCCTGGCTCTGCGGCGCCTGGGGACCGTCCACGGGCACCAGCAACACGCGGTCGGCCTCGTTGTAGAACTGGTCGTAGTACGTCACGCCGATCTCCCAGGTGGGACTCAGCTCATTGCCGAAGAATCCGAACATGGAGGCGAACGCGGTGAGCCCGACGATGCCATAGACCACCGAAGGCACGCCCGCCAGGTTGGTGATGTTGGTCTGGATGAAACTGCGCGTGGCGCGGATGGCGCGGCTGCGCGGTTTGAACTCCTCGAGCATAATGGCGGCGCCGACGCCCAGGGGCAGGGTGAAGACCGCGGTGAGGACCAGGAGCCACAGCGACCCCATGATGGGCGGGAAGAACCCGGCCTCGTCCACATTGGGGCTGGGCGGGGCCGTGAGGAACGTGCCGGTCAGGCGCGTCATGCCCTGAGCGACGATGGCGCCAAGGATCACGACCAGCAGCACGACCGAGGAGCAAGCTACCGTGACGCAAAACCAGCGAAACAGGCGTTCCCGGGTATGCCGCCCTTTCACCGAACGATGCACCTGGCGCATGCGCTGGGGGTTGAAGAGGACGACCGGGTTGTTGGGCGCTTGGTCGCCGTTCATTCGTAGACCTCGCGGAATCGTTTGCGGATGATCGCACCCACAATGGTGAAGGCGAAGGTGATGGCAAAGAGGGCGGCGGCGACGGCGTACATGGAGAGGTACTCGACGCCGAAGTTGGAGACGTCGCCCAGCGCCATCTGGACCATGAAGCCGGTCATGGTCTGGATTTCCTCGCCGGGGTTGAGGGTCATTTTGGGGGTGCTGCCGGCGGCCAGGGCGACGACCATGGTTTCGCCGACGGCCCGCGCCGCCGCCAGCAGGACCGCCGAGACGATGCCCGACAAGGCTGCGGGACACACGACCTTCACGGCCGCGTCAAAGCGCGTTCCGCCCAGGCCGTAGACCCCGTCACGCAGGCTTTGCGGCACGGCACGCAGGGCGTCCTCCGAAAGCGAGCTGACGATCGGCAGGATCAGAATGCCCACCGCGATGCCGGCCGACAGAGCGTTGTAGGCGCCGATGCCCTCGCTGAATAACTTGAGCCCGGGCGTGATCAACTGAAGGGCGAAGAAGCCATAGACCACTGTGGGGATGCCCGCCAGCACTTCCAGCGCCGGCTTGAGGATGGCACGCACGCGCGGGTGGGCGTACTCGCTGAGATAGATCGCCGTGACCAGCCCCAGGGGAACCGCCACCAAGAGCGCCACGCTGGCGACCAGAAAGGTGCCGCAGACTAGCGGCCAGATGCCAAAGTACTTGGTGGATCCCAGCAGGGGACTCCATTGCGTACCACCGAAAAAGTCGCCAAGTGACACCTCGTCGTGCCTGAAGAACTGGTAGGTTTCCAGTCCCAGGACGAAGAGGATCGCAGCCGTCACCAGCACGGAGAACAGGGTAGCGCCGCCCAGGGACGAGAGGATGCCGTACTCGCGCCAGCGCACGGACCGGCGGGAGCGCAGTCGGCCACCGATGGGCCGCGGGGCGTCGCTGGCGGTGCTGAAGGCCTGGCTCACGGGACGTTCCTGCGCTGCGGGGGTGCGGCTTTCCGGCTAATAAGCCCCGCCAGGGCAGTAACGCCCTGGCGGGAGGGATCGTTGACGCGCCTGGGGCCGGTCATTGCGTGTCGTGCAGATTCTCAGCCTTGTACACGGCGGGCAGACCCCCGTCACGCTTTTCGCCCTCCTTGGTCACATAGGTCGAGCCCGTCCGCCGGCCCTTGAGGAAGTCCTTGGCGATCGCCGCCACACTGGCGGGCACCGGGTCGTACTTGACCTGCTGGGCAAACTGTGCTGCGTTCTCGCTGTAGAACTCGACGAACTTGCGCACTTCCGGACGCTGGAGCGACTTGAGGTTCACATAGATGAACAGCGGCCGGCTGAACGGGGCATAGTTGCCGTTGACCACGTCTTCAGGGTTGGGCAGATAGGCCTTGCCGTCCTTGGGATTGACGATCGGGGCGGCCTTGAGCTTGCTCTTGTTCTCGAAGTAGTACGAAGCGCCGAAGTAGCCGATCGAGTACTTGTCGCCGGTGACGCCGGTCACCAGCACGTTGTCGTCCTCGCTGGTGGACATGTCCGAGCGGAAGCTCTTGCCCTTGGGAATGACCACCTCCCTGAAGTAGTCGAAGGTGCCCGAATCCGAGCCGGGCGAGTAGACCTTGATCGGCTGGTTGGGCCAGGCAGGGTTCAGGTCGCTCCACTTGCGTGCCTTGCCGTCCTCGGCGTAGATGGCGTACAACTGCTCGACGGTCAGATTTTCCACCCAGTCGTTCTGGGGATTGAGCACGATAGTCAAGCCATCCAGCGCCACGGGGATTTCGATGAAGCGGATCCCGTTCTCCTTGGCCAGGGAGAACTCCTTGGGGGTGATCGGCCGGGAGGCATCGGAGATGTCGGTCTCGCCGGTGACAAAACGCTTGAACCCGCCACCGGTGCCCGAGATCGCCACCGTCACATTGACGTTGGGGAAGTCCTTGCGGAAGGCTGCCGCCGCCGCCTCGGTCACCGGGTAGACCGTGCTCGAGCCATCCACCGCCACCTTGCCGCGCAAGGCTTGGGCCTGTGCCAGGGCGATGCCGCTGGCGCCAATCACCACCAGCGCCGCCGCCATGCCGATCCGAATTCGATTGCTCCAGGTTCCACGATTCATGATCATTGCTCCTTGTGTCCTAGGGTGGGACCGACGTTCAGTCCGCATGCAAAGCAGACATTAGTTGCCACCCGATCGCGCCAGGCTAATGGTTCATGTTGATAGCGTTAGGTTTTGGTTCAAGGTCGCTGGGGCATGGCGCAGCCGGGAAAAGCAGCACCCTCAGGCGCGTACGAAGCCCCTTGAAAATGCTACGAACGAATTGTTAGCGTCGAGTTAGCGATGCGTGAGATTTGAGTTCCCCCGGGTCAGCGACCCTAGCGATCCAGGTTGTCGCTGCTGTCGCGCATATCGTCTTCCCCCAGCAGGATGAACATCTTGCGGCGAAGCACATCGCAGGCGACTTCCGGCTCGTCGGTGTGCAGGGCGATGGTCGGGTAACCGTGCGGGCGAATCATCAGCGGATAGGCGTAGTGGATGTTGATCTCGGCGGCCAACATCGCCTTGCAGAGCTTCGACAGCGTCTGACCCTTGGCCATCTCCACCACCAGCACGGTGGTCTCGGAGAATGGCAGGTGATGGCGCTGGAGCAGGTGCCGGCCCAGATCGGCCTTGGAGGTGATCACCCGCACCACCGCGTGGTCCGCCGAATCGATCACCGACAGGGCCACGACCATCAGGGCCTGACCGTCAAAGGCCTCCAGTAGATCGCGCAACTTGCCGACGCGGTTATCGAGGAACACATTGAACTGCGTGACGCCCGGCCCGCCGTATCCTTCAGCCGTGATGTCTTCCAACGGCAGTTGACTCATGTCCCTATTCTAAGCGCGATCCCACGGATACGTCTCATGAAAACCGCATCAGCGCATGATTAACCCCCCAGCACCTGCTGGTACCACGCCACCGTGGGCTTGAGCCCGCTGGGGAAATCCACGATGGGCTCATAGCCCAGCGCCAGCCGGGCGCGCGTCAACTCCGCCAGCGAGTGCTTCACGTCCCCGGCGCGATCGGGGTGATGCTCCGCCTTCAGATCGGGCCGGCCCATCATCTGCGCCATCATCACCGCCAGCTCATTGACGGTAATGCGCGTGCCGCAGGCGATGTTGATTACCTGCCCGCCCAGCGGCTCCCTGGAACGCGCCGCCAGCAGATTCGCGTGCACCACATTGTGCACGAAAGTGAAGTCGCGTGACTGCTCGCCGTCCCCATAAATCACCGGGTTCGTCCCCGCCACAATGGCTTTGGCGAAGGCGGCGATCACCGCGGCATACGCACTGTTGGCGTTCTGCCGGGGACCGAAAATGTTGAAGTAGCGCAGCGCCGCGGTGTCCATCCCATAGCTGCACGCCCAGGCCATCATCATCGCTTCGCAGGCC
This sequence comes from Phycisphaeraceae bacterium, assembly GCA_040878035.1. GTDB lineage: Bacteria > Planctomycetota > Phycisphaerae > Phycisphaerales > Phycisphaeraceae > JBBDMX01. Next base: position 31,919 of record JBBDMX010000091.1, read on the forward strand.
ACCTTGTTGGCGGCATAGGGGCTGCGCGGCAGCACCGGCATCGTCTCGACCTTCGGCAGCGTCGGCGCATCGCCATAGGCGCTGGAACTGGCGGCGAACATCACCCGTTCCACCCGCGCCGCCCGCGCCGCCTCCAGCACGTTGAGCGTCCCGGTGACATTGACCTCGGTAAACCGCTGCGGCTCGGCCACGCTCTTGGGCACCGAGCCCAGCGCCGCCTGGTGAAACACATACCGGCAGCCCGCCACCGACTGTGCCACCGTCTCGCTCTCCAGGATCGACCCCTGCACCAGCGTCAGACGATCGCCGGCGGAACCTTTGAACGGCTGAAGGTTCTCCCACGAGCCGTCCGTGCCCGACAGGTCATCCAGGGCCACGACCGTCGCGCCCAGCGCCAGCAGCCCTTCGACCAGGTGCGAGCCAATGAATCCCGCCCCGCCCGTGACCAGCACGCGCGTTTGACGGAAGTGAGTTCCGTGAAGTTTCAACCAGTCAGTCATGTGGAGAAATCAGCAAAATATTGACCGTGAAAAGTCCGTACGCCTAATCGCCGCGACTTGCTGCATGTCGTCACTATCGGGACAATCAGCTTTTCACTTTTGCCTTTTCCATTCTTGCTTTTTCCTTCTACTCCCCCAAGCCCGGCCATGCGAGTCCTCTCGCTTGGCCGGGATCAGAACCGCGATCAACTCTCACACGTCCCGGCCTTATCCCAGGCATCGCGCAGCAGCTCCACGCACTGTCGCCCCACCTTCTCGATCGGTTGGCTCCACTTGCCCTCGAAACTGATCCGCTCGCCGTATCCGGCCTTGCGCAGCAGACAGAAGAAATGGGCAAAGTCGTAAGCATCGGGGCTGTGAGCCATTGCCCCATGGGCGCCGGGCTGCACGCGCTGCACCGGCTCAGCCACGTGAACGTGACGAATCCGGTCCCCCAGCTCGATAATCGCCTCGTCGTTCTCCTTCTCCAGGGCGTAGTGGTAGCTGTCCACCAGCACCGCCAGCGCCGGATGCCCCACTTTGTCCGCCAGGTGTCGCGCCTGGGCAAGTTTGTTGAGCGTGTTGGTTTCACCGACGTTGAGGTGCTCGATGACCACAATGACGTCGTGATGCGCGCAGGCCTCAGCCGCCATGCGGCTAAACTCCGCCAGGTGCTTGTCGGCGGTGTCCTGATCGACGCCCTCGGGCCGCTTGCGCGCCCCGCCCGAGCCGAACACCAGCCGTGTGATGCCCAGCCGCTGGGCGCGCTTGGCGACACGCTGCATGTAATCCTGGAGCCCCGCCAAGTCACGCTGCGGCCCGATGATCGGCCGACTACCAGGCACCAGGCAGTTGGCGGCCTCCACTGGAAGCACAAACTTCGCAGGATCCGGCGCTGCCTTGTCCCATTCGCTGCTGGCCAAATCGCCCTTGAGCACGCTCTGCACGTTGACTTCCAGAAAGTCAAAGCCCGCGTCCTTAACCGCCTGAGCCTGTTCCAATCCACCGCAACAACCCACTCGCATGGCATTTCCTTCTAATAGGTGCTGATTCTGTGCAACTCTTCCTCGCTTAGTCTAACAACTCAAGCCCCTGAACAACCGGATTGAACCACCAAGACACCAAGAACACCAAGAAGAAGGGTTGAACACGAAGGCACGAAGACACGAAGAAGAGGGAACAGGGATGGACAGGATGTACAGGATGAAGAATGGGGAGCGTTGACATTGTTCGTTCTTCGTTCTTCGTCCTTTGCTCTTCGTTCCTCGTTCTTCATTCTTCGCTTCTTATCCTGTCCATCATGTTCATCCCTGTTCCTTCTTCCTCTTCTTCGTGCCTTCGTGCTTCGTGTCTTCGTGTTCATTCCGCCGCATCTTCCGTCTTCTTGGTGTCCTTGGTGGTTAAATCAGGGTTCTCAAGCAGATCAGTACCGCGGCACCGTCGGGTCCACGTCGCGCGACCACAGGTCGATGCCACCCGCCATCGAGCGTACATCGCCAAAGCCCAGCCCGCGCAGCCATACCGTCATGCGCAGCGAGCGAACGCCGTGATGGCACACGACCACCACCGGTTCGTCGCGATATTTTTCCAGTTCCCCCTGCCGTTGGGCCGCCTCCTGAAGCGGTACCAGCACCGCGCCGTCGATCCGCGCCGTCGCGTACTCCGCCGGCGTCCGGCAGTCCACCAGCACCATCGGCTCGCCCGCCTTGCGCTGCCGGGCCACCTGGCGCGGCGTCGTTTCCAACTCCGCGTGCAACTGATACCCCGGCGGCAGGCCACGCTCATCCAGAACCTGCCCTTGAACCTCGCGTTTTTGAGCCATGGTTAAATCTCCGCCAGGACACGCTGAATCATCGCCGCGGTCTGACGCAGGCGCAGCGCTGCCGGCACGCCGGGGGTGAACTCCTCGATCATCAGCGGCACGGCCACGCCCGCCTCACGCAGCGTCTTGAGCCAGGTCGGGAAGTTCAGGTCCGATTCCGACAGCGGGCAGAACTGGTCGGCGATGGTTCGGCAGCCGTGTGCATCGTAGCCGGCGCTGACCCGCTGCCCGCCGCCCACGTGCAGGTGATCGGTGTGCCGCGCCAGGATCGACACCGCCAGGCCGGGCTGAAGCTGGCCTTCGCGGGCGAAGTTTGGCAGATCGAAAATGACTCCCAGGTCTTGCGGGTCAAAGTGACGCACGATATTCCACGCCAGCGCCGGGCTGGCCGCCAGGCTGCGACAATGGGTCTCGATGACGATCTTCTGGCCGAACGGCCGCGCCAGGGTTATGACCTGTTCGTAGCGCTTGAGCGTCTGGTCGAGTGTGGCCGGGTAATCGAAGTAGCCGCGCGGATAGGGCGGCGGATTGATGCGCACCCGCCCGGCGCCCACCTCGGCGGCGCCCCGCAGGTGCAGCGTCAGCACATCGTCGGCGTCGGCGATGCTGGCGGAGGGCACCGTGCCAAAGGGCACGATCCCCGCGGCGTCCAACTGCCGGCGCAAGGCTGCGGCCTCGTCCACCAGCCGCTGCGGGGTCAGGTCGAACTTGTGGTTGCCCCAGTTGCTGTACGGCTTGTCACGCTGATCGGCGGCGATAACCCGCGGCCGAAGCGCGTAATGCGTCAACCCCAACTCACGCATCAGCGACAGTTGCTCGGGAAAATCCAGCTCAGGCAGCATCACCGCCTGAACGCCCACCGGCATGTTCGTGATCGGCATCGCAGTGAACTCCAGGACATGACAAGGTGTCAAGGTGAAGGGGTGCCAAGGTCCGGGTGATCCGGTCACCATGTCACCTTGTCATCTTGTCATCTTGTCATCCCCCCTCCTCCACATGGGTGAAGCGGTCGAGGTTGAGCACGATGATTTCGCCGTCGTCTTTGCGCAGGACCAGACGGTCGAGCCAGAGCTTGTCATCCCTGCTGTGGGCGAACCACGAGCCGGTCTTCTTCTGCTCGTAGCGCACGACGATGCCGGTGACGCGGCTGGTCCACACACGCTGGCGCTGGGGGATCTGCTGCACCACGCTGACCCGCTGCCCGGGCTTGAACTGATCGACGACCTGAGCCATGGCCAACGCTCCTCAAAAAGCAACGCTGCAAGATACCGAAAAGCGCAACGAAGAGCGAAGAACGAGAACGAAACAACGAAGCAACGAACAGAACAAACCCGAAAGCCCACCCGCTCCGGCGGGTGGGGACGGACCACACGCAGCGCCAATATCCAACAACCTCGCCAGTTTCCACCAGGATCTGGCTCCTTGCATTCCTCCGCGCCCTCCGCACCCTCCGCGTCGAATCCCTCTTCGTTCAGATGTGCATCGGAAGCTCTTCGGTGCGGAGAATGCCCAAATGCGTCCAGCGATACGGCGCCGACAGGTGCGCGGCCATTCGCCGACCGCTGCGGCGCAGGTTCGAGCCGACCAGAGCGATCACCCGATAGCGCGGCGTCGTGCCGGCCAGTCGCAGCACCAGATGCGTGCCCCATGTGTAGGTATGGGTGTGCTTGCCATTGGGCATGGCCAGGACGAAGGCGACGCACTCGACGGCCTGGATGTCGGCCGGGGAAAGGTCGGACTGGCCCGGCATGTGAATCACGCCACGCAGGTCGTCGATGTGCAGCGGCGGCCCGTCCTTGCCCAGGTGCCGCGGGCTGACGATCAATGTCAGTACGAACAGTAATGCCAACAGGGCGGTAAAGGCGCTGATCAAGGTCATGAAGATGACTGACGCCCCCGCCACAAGCCAGGCGCCGGCAAGAAGCGCCGCCAGAAAGGCCAGTACGCCGGCGCAGGTGAGCCAGTCGAAGCCGGGGATGAGCAGCAGTTGGCCCGGCCTGTGCACTGTGTGCCAGCGGACGCCAAAGCCGTGGTGCACCTGCCGGCAGTCAAGGACATAGTCGGTGCCATCGCCGCGGGCATGCCAGCCCAGCAGCCGGCCCAGACGCCCCGCTGGCATCGGCGTAAACGCGCCGGCGATGCACCCGCCCTGCTCCGCGCTCATCGCCCCGCACAGTGCCTTGTCAACGGGAGTCCTCGCCATGAGCTATTCCCCGCCTAGATCCAGGTACATCGCCTGATCGCATCGGCCCGCCAGGTGATCACGCTCCAGGGGGCGAAAGCCCAGCGCGCGGTACAGGCCGATCGCCTGGTGCAGGACGCTGGCGGTCTCCAGTTCCACCCGGCCAAAGCCCAGTTCACGCGCGCGAGTCAGGGCATGCTGCGCCAGCATCTTGCCCAGCCCCAGGCCACGAAACGCCGGCGACAGGTACATCTTGCGCAGTTCGCAAGTGTGCGAACTGAGCCGATAAAGACCGATGCAGCCAACAATGTCGCCCCGCGGCGTGATCAGCACGTCAAACGCACCGCCCCCGACCGCATACGCCTGCTCAAGGTCGGCCAAATCGGCATCCGTCGTGCCGGGGGCCGGCGCCAGGCCATACTCCGCCAACACCGCGAACACCAGCGCCCGCACCGCCTGGCAATCCGCGTTGTTCGCCGGCCGAATCCGAGGTGCCTCAATCATGACAACCTCATGCCGGAGGGCAGGCCACCATGGGCCGCTGCTTCAAGTGCCTGGGGTAGTGGGAACACGCTCCGATGCCAGTTGGGCAACCCTCATCGGGGCCAGGCCTGTTGCCCGGTTTGGGCGGCCGCGCACCAGTCTATCTGGATTTACGCGGTGCGCCTTGGACGCACTGGGCCGTATCAGCTCTCGCGCTGTCCCGTGCCGACCCGTTGCCGCCACCATGAGCGCAGCATCAGCACCACGATGTAGGATCCCCCCAGGATCGATGTCCACATCACGACGAAAGCGGCCAGAGCCACGGCGCGGGCAAGGGTTGCGTCCCAGCGCAGCAGGCCCAGACCACCGAGCATGTAGTCCCAGTCGTGAATGTCCACATCGATGCCGAAGGGTCGCGCCATGGGCAGGGCCTGGGCCCGTGCGTCGGCGATATACGGGGCCGAGAGATAAAGGCTGATCGCCAGCCAGACGCCGCTGAGCGAGACGGCAAACCAGTCGCGCTGGCGGACGAAGTGGGCGGCTACCGCCAGCGGTGCGGCCCACTGAAAGAGCGTTCCGGCGGCCACAACGACCGGCAGCGGCAGACATACCCCGGTGATAAAGTGCCCCGCCTCGTGAAGAGCGACGCTGATCCAGGAAATGACGCTCATGTGCTCCGGCGTCAGCAGGTAGCGGACGGCCAGATACAACATCCACACCAGCACCGCAATGCGCCAGAACGGGTTGCTCCCGGCGCAATCCGTGTGCAGTCGAGTGTGCCAACGGCACCATACGCTGCTCAGCGCGGCCATGCGTCTGTCCTCTCTGGAGCTACGCCCAACATGGTAACCGAGTTGCCCGCCCCGCCGCTTCTCAACTACGAACGGCGTCATGAACACGGGCGTGACAATTCTTTGGGGCGACATCTTTTCTTCGCCCCGAAGGGGCGCAGGGCTGTAGCCACGGGTGGAGCGATGTTGCCCCCCGGGGGTGAACATCGCGCAACCCGTGGAACGGTCGCGCGTGACCCATTCCGCCCCGGCAGGGGCGGCGGGAGTTTGGCAGTGCCCTACGTTCCCATCGCCCCTTCAGGGCGAGGACGATAAAACGTCCGGAGTTCCACGGGTTCCGCAACGCCCCGAGCGGCGTTGCTCCACCCGTGGCTACATCCCGTCGCCCCGTTGGGGCGAGAACAGATACCGCCCGAAAAGATTGTCACACCCATGAGCACACCGCTTACTCATCCCCGATGACCGCGCCGGCGTACAGGCTGGCGTAATAGGAGAACCAGGAGTCGCCGGGGTATCGCACCAGCACGTGGCTTTGTGCCAGAAGGAACATTTCGACGATTGTGGCCTGGGCGGTTTCCACGGGAAGCTGGACGTGCAGTTCGCGCGTCGAGTCGGTGCCGAACGTCTTGCCGTAGGTCACAACACTGGCGAACTGGCTGCTGAGCCGCTGGTGCACCCAATTCGAGTCGGTGGCGAGAAAGATGACATGCTCGTCACCCTCGATTTTGCTCACCGCACGCCGGATCCGCCGGACACACTCGCGCAAAGCCTCTTCCGCATCGATCCAGTAGCGTGTGTGGTTGCTGGCGAGCATCTTCTTGTCGTAGTAGCGGACGTGGGCCGCGATGACGCGCTTGCCGGCGAAATGCTGGCGGGCGAAGGCGTCAATGAGGGCCTGCGCCGGCGGCTTGGGTCGCAAGGCGTCGAAAAACGGCTTGAGCGCGGGCGTGGGGCCGAAGCAACCATTGGCCACCACCGTGGCCCGCCCAACGACGGCGCCGCTGCGGATCCGTTCCTCGATGTCGAGCCTCCGCCGACTGCGGCACTGGCGGTACCGGTCGCTGAGCCGATCGCTCATCCGCCACAGATAGGGCGCGTGCAGACAGAAACGGTGGGCATAGTAAAGACAGGATTGGTAGGGGTGCGGGAAGTAGAGCAAAACATAGTCTTCAGGATAGGCGATACGACGACGCGAAAGCGAGTCCACCCGCGGCGGAACGTGAATCCGCACGCCCTCGAGGCTTTCAGGCAGATCAAACAATTGGGCAAAGGCGTTGACACTCTTGTCGGCGACGTAGCGCGAGGGCGCCCAGACGATGGCCAAGTCGCGGCCCGTGTCACGGGCGTAACGCCAGGCATTGGCGGCAGCCAGCAGGTTGTCGCCAAACCCCGCGTCGCGATAAGAGACGACAACGCGCGGGTTGGCCTTGCGCAAGCTGCGAAGGAACATACGATTCCCCTGAAACCGGACCGGAGTCGTCATGATCCGTGTCCCGCCCCATTTTGAGCATAGCACATTCCGGCGGTGCAAATAGGGAACGCCAAGCAAGAGGCAAACCAGCGCTGCGACTCGCCGCGACCGGCCGGCACTGGTATCACGCGGCCCGGCGATACTGCATGATCCGCACATCGCCCAGGTGGCGCAGCGGTGGGCAGAGCCGGAACAGCAGATGGTCGATGCGCATCAGCGTGGGATAGTGCCGCGGCATCAGGCGGGCGAGGCGGTTGGCCAACGAGAAGTAATCCACGCTCACGACCTCGAAAGCCTGGGCCAGGAGTTGGGCATCCTGCCGAGTGAGCTTGCGCTCATCGTCGGTGATGTGCACGTGCTTTTCGTATGACTTGGCGCGCGGCACGAGATACTCGACCAGCGGACTGGTGCGAATGCGCTCGAGCACCGGCGCGACGAAGGGTTCCTTGAACAGGGCCACGCCGCCCGGCTTGAGCACGCGGCGCAGTTCCGTCAGCGCCAGCGGGAGTTCGACGTGATGCAAGACGTCGATGCCGACCACCACGTCGAAGCAGGCGTCGGGGTAATCCAGCTTTTCGGCGGGCATCACCCGGAAGCGGCAACGGTCGGCCAGCTCGTATTTCTCCGCCAACCGTTGTGACGCGGCAATGTTGGCGTCGGCGATATCGAAGCCCTCGACCGCAAAGCCGAGTTTGGCGAAAGTCACCGACGCGATGCCCCAGCCACAGCCAAAGTCCAGCAGGCGTTGCGGCCCGGCAGTGCGCAGATCGCGCACGCGCTGGCACAATCGCCAGTAGGGGCTCCATGGTCGGCGTTCATCGCTGAGCACGGGGGCGAAGTCCACGGTGTCCACGGGGTTGAGCCGGGTGAACTGCCGGTAGTATTCGGCCTCGCGATGCTGCCGATGGGTAAGGGTGAGCGTCGCCACGGGACATCTCCGGCCGTCCGCGTAATCGTTACAGACGTTACAGACGTCATCGGCCCGATCGAGGGCGGGGTTGAATGCCTTTCAGACGTGGTACAGAAGCACGACACGCTTCTTCCTGGCTCCCCTCACCCCCAGCCCTCTCACCGGAGGAGACGGGGGCCGACCGCCGTGCGACGGCTTGCTGTCGTACACTAATGCGATGCAGGCTCAGCCCGTGCGAACTCGATTTGCCATTGGCAGCGGCGGCTTTGTGTATGCCGTCGTGGCCACGCTCATTCTGGTGGCGGCGTGGCTGACGCAGGCCAACCTGTTGTTCTGGTCCTTCGGCCTGATGATCGGCGGGCTGGTGGTGTCGATCTTCATCTCCTGGTACTCGCTGCGCAGGATTGAACTGGAGCGTTTGCCGCCGGAGCACGCCGTCGCCGGCGAGCCGATGGTGCTGCGTTACCGGCTGCTGAATCAGAAACGCTGGATGCCCAGCTTCAACCTGGTGATTCGCGAGACCTGGGGTGACGGGCCGCGTGGCTGGCGGCGCGAGGGGCCGCTGGCGCACAGTCCGCCGCGCTTGAGCGGCTTCCCCCATGGCTGGGTGGTGCACTTAGGTCCGCGGCAGTTCGTGCAGGCCGAGGCCATCTGCTGGCCGCGCCGCCGCGGCACGCTGGAGCTTGAGCGCATCGTGCTCTCCTCGACGTTTCCCTTTGGCATCATCCGCCGGGTAGTCGAGTACGAGCAGCCGGGCGAGATTCGCGTGTTCCCAGCGCTGTATCGCATCAGCCGGACCCTGTGGTACCGCCTGTCGGTACTGGACCCTGCGGGTCATTTGCAGATCGACCACGCGGGGGGTAGCGAGGAATTCTTCGGACTGCGGCAGTATCGGCCGGGCGACAACCTGCGCTCGATCGACTGGCGTCACTCGGCCAAGACGGGGCAACTGATCTGTCGTGAGATGACCCAGCCCAGCCCGCCGCGGATCATGCTGCTGCTGGACCTGACAGGCATGGCTCCACTGCCGCCGGCGCCGCCGCCGCGGCGCCGCACCTGGTTTGGTCACGCCGCCCCGGTGCCGCGCCCGCACGCGGCGGGACTGGATGACCCGGCCGAACGCGCCATCTGCCTGGCGGCATCGCTCCTGTGCGGGGCACACCTCCAGGGCTACCAGATCGGTCTGGCGGTGCAGGGCGCCGACTGCGGCCTCTTCCGCGTGCACCACAGCCTGCCCCATCGCGCACGCATCCTCGATGCCCTGTCGTTGCTGGACATCGCCAAGACCAGCGAAGCCCGGTTGACCATGCCGGTGGAGCCGACGATCACAATCACGCTGGGCGACCGGCTCGACGGCCAGGGGCGCCGGCCCTCGTTGCCGTCGGCCTCCCATGATGCGCCCTCGGCGCTGGGTCGGCCGGTGCGGCGCGGCCGGTCCATGGTGCTCAGCGCCGATCAACTCGATGAACTCACCCGCGACCAGAACGGCGCCTCGGCCGAACTGCTGGCACGCGGCGTGGCGGCACGCTCCAAACGCCAGCATATGGCCCAGGGGGGCGCATGGACCTGATCTACCTCTTCCGCAAGCTCGTCTTTGCCCAGGTGCTTCTGGGTATCGTGGCGTTCTGCATGGCCGAGCAGAACCCTGAGATGCTCCTGATCGCCGGGGCCCTGGTGTCGCTATCCTGGTACGTCGTCGAAGGCCCCACCGGCAAGCCCCTGCCCCAATGGATCATCCTCGTCGGCGCCTTAGGCGCGGTGGCCTGGCTGCTCATGGAACTGTGGTATTTCCGCCAGCCCAACGTCATCAAAGCCGTGGGCCACTTCACCATGTGGCTCCAGGTGCTTCAGCTCTACGCGCAGAAGACCAATCGCGACTACGCCCTGCTGCTGGTGCTCTCGCTCCTCCAGATGGTCGGCGCCAGCGTGCTGTCGGTGTCCATCATTTTCGGGACGCTGCTGGCGGCCTACTGCGTGCTGTCGCTGTTCACGGTGCTGCTGTTTCAGCTCAAGACCACCAGCGACCTGGTGTTCCAGGCCACCAAGGCGCAGGCGCCCGACGCTGCGAATGTGGACCGGCCCAAGGTGATCGTGGGCCGCGGCCACCGCTGGCAGTTGCGCCTCACCGCGGGAATGATCGGGCTGATCTGCGGGATCACGGCGGTGGTCATCTTCATCATCCTGCCGCGCACCAGCCGCTTTGACGAGGCGATGGGCGGCGACACCGACTACCTGGGCCGGCCGCGGCAGGTGGGCTTCACGCGGGAGATCCAACTGGGCGGGGCGCCGATGCTGCCCGGCAGCAAAGAGCCGGTGCTCAACATCGTCCTGTCGTCCAACGCTCCGGGCTTCCACAGCGGATCAGGGGCGGTCTTCCACGTGCGCGGCGCCGCCCTGGACACGTACAACCCCACGACCAAGACCTGGTCGCGCGGCCCCGGCCTGGGATGGATGGACGTGGCGGTGCAGGTTCCCGCCCTCCCGGAGACTAAGACGCTGGCGGAACTGTCCGAGGGAGCCCCGGTCATCGAGGCCAGCTTCACCCTGCGCACCAGTCAGATGCGCACGATCTTCACGCTCTTCCCCGTCAGTTCCATCGCCAGCAGCAGCCTGTCCTCGGTGATCTACAGCCCGATGGACCAGCAGATGAGCGCGACGTCGAACACGACGGGCGCGGTGGTGTACCAGACGCGCAGTCCGATCAGCGCTGACGCGAAGGTGTTTGAGAGCATCCAGGAATTGACCCCGCCGCCGGCGATGCCCGTAGGGCCCGCGCCGGGCGAGTGGCCCTATGGCCGGCGGCGCCGCGGCACGCCCCCATTTTCCCTGGAAAACTATGCCCGATCCTGGCCCCAGCCTAACGCCGTCATGACCCGCCTGGCCTTCCAGATCATCCACGAGGCCGGCCTGGATCGCGACGTCAACGCCCTGTCCGACCCGCGCGACGCGCAGATCGCCAAAGCCTTGTGCGACTACCTCCAGAACAACTACCGCTACTCGCTGACCAACGCTTCGGAATCCAACCAGCCCATCACCGATTTCCTGGTGCGGCAGAAAAGCGGCCACTGCGAGCTCTTTGCCTCGGGGCTGGCAGCCCTGGCACGCTCCATCGGCATGCGCGCCCGCGTGGTGACGGGCTACCTGGCGCACGACTACAACGCCATCGGCGGTTACTACGTCGTGCGCGACGCCGACGCGCATGCCTGGACCGAAATCGAGTGCGCCGACGCGGGCTGGCAAACCTTCGACGCCTCGCCGCTCGCCGATGTCTATGACGAGCTTCAGATCGGCACCGGCTGGTTCACCTGGTTCCGCCAGCTCTACGAACACGTCGAGTTCGCCTGGCTCTCCTCCTTCGTCGCCTATGACAAGGAGACGCGCCACGCCATGCTCACCGGCCTCCAGACCTCTTTTACCGACGCCAGCCAGAACCAGGACACCTGGCTGGGCATGGCCCTGTTGTGGATCAAGGGGACCATCGACAACTGGCGCTTCGACATGTTCACCTACTCCTTCATGAGCGTGATCCTGCTGTCGATCATGGTGGGCGTCGTGAGCCTGATCCATCGGATGATGGTGCACCGCCGGCGGCTGGTGGCGCTTCAACTCACCCGCCTGCCCAGCAAGGAGCGGCGAACCCTGTCACGCCGCCTGCGCTTCTACCTGATCATGCTCGACATTCTCGAACGCCACGGCTACCACCGGCCGGCGTGGCAAACCCCCTTCGGCTTTGCCCACCAATTGGCGGAGTCCGACACCATGCGCTTCGAGCCGGTCATCGCCCTGACCGAGCACTTCTACGAAATCCGCTTTGGCCATCGCGAGCTCGACGACACGCGCCGCCGCATCATCCGCGCCCATCTAACGCGCTTGCAGGAATCGCTGGGACAACGACGCTGACGCTCCACCTCCAGGCGACTTCACTTCGATCCTGCGCCCGGGACCGCCTGCGGCGCATCATCCCATGACGCGGCGAATCGCCGGGATACGCTGCACCGCCATGGTGAGGATGGCGGCGGCGAGCCAGGCCGCGGCGACGCGCAGGGGCACACCCACCCAGGCATTGGGCGTCCACGCCCGCAAGCCCCATTCGAAGAAGAGGTCGAGGAACGCGACATGACAGAGGTAAATGCCCAGGGCCGCCGGACCCAGCCAATGGGTGATCAAGCGGCCGCACCCGTTGCGCGGCCACTCGTGGCGAATCGTGCCGACGAAGAGGAGAAACGCGCAGATCGCCATAATGACGCGCGTGGGGCTGAACTGGCGGACGAAATAGGGATCGATATCCTCCATGGCCGCGCCATACGGAATGATGAAGTACGTCAGGCAGACCGTGGCGATGATTGACCCGACGAACCCCACCCACGCGAGCGCCAGACCGCGCCGGCCCAGATGGACGTCGCGCAGACAATAGCCGGCGAGAAAGAAACCCAGATAGGGCACGAAGCGGTCGAACATGGTGGCCGTGTAAGGCACATCGCGCACCGCATGGCGTGCGTGGACAGCGTCGGACAGCACGGTCAGGACCAGGACTATGGCGGTGACCGTCGTCAGTTGCCGTCGGGACGCGTGTGCCACCACGATGCGCAGCATGGGCGTGAAAAGGTAGAGTCCCAGCATCACGCCCAGGAAGTACAGATGGGGTGACGTCCAACCGCGCAGGAGCATGTCCCCGACATCGTGCCAAGTCAGATCTGGCAGGCGCCAGCGCGGGCCTTGAAACCCGATGCGCCACAGCAGATAGAACAACAACCAGAACGCCAGGGGAATACCCACGCGCGCCAGCCGCTTGCGGTAGAAGGTCGCCGGCGTTTCGCTGTTCCGGCCAGCCAGGAAGATCGCGCCCGAGAGCATGATAAAGGCGGGCACGGCCCACCGGCCCGCGGCATCGAAGGCCGCGGCGTACCACCACTCGTAGGTGTACATCCAAACACCGCGACCGGTCACTTCGTGGCCCACATGCGCCATCACCACGGCCAGCGCCCCCAGTGCCCGGATCGCGTCGCCATACGGCAACCATTCAGGTGGATGGCCCACAAAGAGTCCGGCCGACGCAGCGCTGTTTCTCGCAGACATACATCGCGCATGATACCTATAGATACAGGGATGCGCCCGGCCATCTTGACGGGTCAGGCAGGCCGGATTGCCGATGAAGTCAAAGCCATGACTGAGCCACGCATCAACCCCAAGAGGCCTTCTGCCCCCGCCAGCGCCGTGTGGACCCTGGCCACGCCGACGCTGCTGTCGAGCGTGCGCGTGGTGATGGCGGCGATCTTTCCCTGGGTGGGCGATACCGGCCGGCTCTGGTGCGTCGTCGCCTCAGCCGTCAGCGACGGGCTGGACGGCATCGCGGCGCGGCAACTGGGCGCCGCCACCTGGTGGGGCGGCATGATCGACGGACTAACCGACAAGGCCTTCGTCGCCGTCGCCCTGGTGACCTTCGGCCTGGAGGAGCGCCTGGCGTCATGGCAGATCGGCCTGCTCCTGACCCGCGATGTCGTCGTCCTCATCGCCATCCTCACCATGACGATTCGCCGGCAATGGAACCGCCTCCGCCGCCTGCCGGCACGCATGCTGGGCAAACTCACCACCGTCGCCCTCTTCACTCTCATCGCCTGCCAACTCGCCTGGCCGCGTGCGGAACTGCTCAACCGGACGATCCTGATCATCACCATCCCGCTGAGTATCGCCGCCGCCATCGACTACCTGCTGCGCTTCGGCAAAGAAGGGAACGAGGATGAACCCGGATAATGAACACGAAGACACGAAGGCACGAAGAAGAAGAAGCAAGAGGAACGAAGACCATAGCATCCGTTAATGGCGGATAATCTCGACAAATCAAAACACGAGATTCCTAAATCAGAAATTCCTCTTCGTGTCTTTGTGTCTTCGTGTTCACTCTCCCATCCGTGTTCATCCGTGTTACCTCTTCATCTTGTCCGCAACATGTTGCCGATCGACCGGCTGGATCACGCCGCGCTCGGTGACGATGGCGGTGACCAATTCGTGGGGCGTCACGTCGAAAGCGGGGCTGTAGGTTTTCACGCCCGCCGGTGCAGTGGCCTTGCCGAAGCCGTGGGTGATCTCCTCGCTGCCGCGGTGCTCGATGGGGATGTCCTGCCCGCCGGCAAGTGAAAGGTCGAAGGTCGAACTGGGCGCGGCGACGTAGAAGGGCAAGGCGTGGTGTTTCGCCAGCACTGCCAGGCTGTAGGTGCCGATCTTGTTGGCGGTGTCGCCATTGGCGGCGATGCGGTCGGCGCCGACGATGACGGCGCCGATCCGCCCCTGGCGCATGGCCTGGGCCGCCATGCCGTCGCAGATGAGCACCACGTCGATGCCGGCCCGCTGAAGCTCGTACGCGGTTAGGCGCGAACCCTGGAGCAACGGTCGCGTCTCGTCGGCAAAGACGGTCAGGCCAAGGCCACGCTCGTGAGCCAGATACATCGGCGCCGTGGCGGTGCCGATGCCGCCGGTCGCCAGCGCCCCGGCATTGCAGTGGGTGAGGATGGCGCGTTGCTCACCGGTGACGGCCTGGGCGTCGCGCGGGCGCAAGCCGCAGGCCGCTTGTAACAATGGCAGCGCATGCTCGCCGATGCGCCGGCACATGGCCGCATCTTCCTCGTGCACGTGCCGCGCCTCGGCCAGCAGCACCTCGGCCGTCCGCGGGCGCACGCCCTTCATGCGCTTGATCGCCCAAAACAGGTTGACCGCGGTAGGCCGGCTCGTCGCCAGATGATCGGCGGCCTCGAGCATCGCCCCTTCGCCCCGTTGCGCGCCGATCACGCAACCATACGCCGCGGCAATGCCGATCGCCGGCGCCCCACGCACCGACAGCCGCTTGATCGCGTCCCACACGTCCTGCACGGTCACGCAGTCCAGATACACCGACTCACCGGGCAAACGCGTCTGATCGAGCAGCCGCAGATGCCCCGTCGCCGCGTCGCCCATCCATTCAATATGCGGGATCAAGTTCATGGCCACAATCTACAGGAAAATCTGCGGAGGAATTGAACACGAAGACACGAAGACACGAAGAAGAGAGGAATGAAGAACGAGGAACGCAGCCAAGCCAGACGTGTGTGCCGTTGCTCGTACTCCTATTCTCGTTCTACTTCTTCGTTCTTCACTTTCGTGTCTTCGTGTCTTCGTGTCTTCGTGTTCAGTTTATCCACGTTCATCCGCGGCTTCCCCTCCTATTCCACCGGCACCAGGAGCAGCAGCATGGCGACATTAGCGGCGTTGAACGCGGCGTGCAGGGCGATGCCGGGCCACAGACTGCCGGTCTTTTCGTACAGCCAGCCCAGGATGAGGCCCAGCACCAGCAGCGGAGGCATCGCTTGCCAGACGCCGACGGCCGGGAGATGCATCACCGCGAAGAACACCGCCGACACCCCGACCACCGGCCAGCGTCCCATTACTGACAGCAACGACGTCTGAACCAGGCCGCGGAAAATCACCTCTTCCAGCAGCGGCGCCACGACGATCGCCGAAACGCATAACAGGGCGACCGTGCCGCGCGATTCGGCCGCCAGCATAACTTTGAGCATTTCGTGGGCGACTTGCGGCACCGGCTGCCCGACGATCAGACTGATCCACTGGGTGAGCAACCCCGCGGCAAAGACGACAGGTAGCGCCACCACAGTCGCCAGCGCCGCGAGGCGCAGCAATCGCACCGGCTTTCCCGGCCACAGGCCGGCCTGGTCCCAGCCTCCGGCCAGGGCACAGCGCACCAGGAAGTAGATCACCGCCGGCCCCAGCCCCACCAACTGGGCTAACAGCGCCATCAAGGCAAGATCGTGCGGCGGCGCCGGGTCGGGCAACGGCAGCAATCCGATGGCCTGGCCAACCTCGATCGCCGACAACCGCCCCACCAGCAGCAACCCCACGCCGACCACCACGTCCACGGGCAACAGGTCCACGCGCCGCCGCGGCGCATCATCGAGCGAGTCGGACCGCGCCCAGCCCCGGCGGACGATGACCGTCAGCGCCGCCAGCGTCCAGGCAAGCAGCACGCCCGCCACGACCCATTCAACCTGCCCATTCATGCGAGGGTTATACCGGCAATTACCTTGACCCGCCGCCTGTAGGGGCGGCCGACGCGCGGCCAAGATGCCGCGGCCACTAGAGGCCATGCGCCCCAGCGCACCATGCACGACCGCCCCTACCTTGCTACCTTGCTCATCTGCCGATCCCTCGATTTGCCAGAAAAACCCAACCATGCTGCAACACGCCGACTACACCCGCAAACGTATCGCTCAACTCGTTGACCGCTTCAAGTGCCGCATTTACAGCCAGACCGTACCCGTCACCCAGGTGCAGGTCGCCGGCCCGGTTGACCGCATCCCCTATGACCAGGCGGTGCGCCTCAGTTATCGCCCGGCCAGGCTGGGCGAGCAGTTTGGGCCGCTGTTCGCCACTTACTGGTTTAAGGTCACGCTCCTGGTGCCGCGCGACTGGAAGGGCGCGCGCGTGGACCTGTTGTGGGACACGCACTCGGAAAACACGCTGTGGATCGACGGCAAGAGCATCCAGGGCCTCAACCACAGCAACGGCCAGGATCGCCTCGACGCCACGCTGCTGCCGCGCGCCCGAGGCGGCCAGACGCTGACGCTCTACCTGGAAATGGCGTGCAACGACGCCTTTGGCATGCACGGCAAGCAATGGCCCGAGCATCGCAGCCCCATCTTCCTGGACCGCGCCGAACTGGGCCGGTTCGACCCGCTGGTGTGGGATCTGTACCACGACCTGGAAGTGCTGGCGCAGCTCGAGCGTGAAGCCAAGTCGCCCATGTCGGAGAAAGACTGGGTTCGCCGCGGCATGGGCACCAGCGGCGACTTGGACCAGACCTGGGGCGGCAAGCTGCTCTTTGAGCTTAACCTTCTGGCCAACACCATCGACGAAGAGGATCGCGACACCTGGAAGGCCGGACTGGCAATCACACGGCCGCTGTTGGCGACGAAAAACGGCGACTGCGTGCACAATCTCTCGGCCATCGGCCATGCCCACATCGACACCGCCTGGCTCTGGCCCCTGGCCGAAACGTACCGCAAGTGCGTGCGCACCTTCAGCACGCAGACGCGCTACATGCAGGAATACCCCGAGTATCGCTTTGCCTGCTCGCAGGCGTATCAGTACGCGCGCATCAAGGACGGCAACGGCGACCTGTACCGGCGCATCAAGGCGGCGGCGAAGAAGGGCCAATGGGTGCCCGTGGGCGGCACGTGGATCGAGCCGGACTGCAACATCCCCAGCGGCGAATCGCTATGCCGGCAATTCCTTTTCGGCCAGCGCTATTTCGAGCGCGAGTTCGGCCGGCGCTGCGGCGAGTTCTGGAACCCCGATGTGTTCGGCTACAACGGGCAGTTGCCCCAGATCATGCGCCAGGCGGGCATCACCCGCTTCCTGACCCAGAAGCTCTCGTGGAACTACTTCAACCAGCCGATGCACCACACCTTCAACTGGCAGGGCATCGACGGCTCGCAGGTGTTGGCGCACTTTCCCCCGGCCGACACCTACAACGCCGAGTGCTCCATCAGCCAGATGCGCAGCCACGCCCGGCAATACAAGGACAACGACCGCAGCCGGGAGGCGTATTACCTGTTCGGCTACGGCGACGGCGGGGGCGGTCCGACGCGCAGCATGATCGAAGTGC
Source organism: Phycisphaeraceae bacterium (assembly GCA_040878035.1). GTDB lineage: Bacteria > Planctomycetota > Phycisphaerae > Phycisphaerales > Phycisphaeraceae > JBBDMX01. Next base: position 49,709 of record JBBDMX010000091.1, read on the forward strand.
TGCGCCGCACCGCCGATCTCCAGGGCGTGCCGCGCTCCGCCATGCGCAGCAGCGACGAATTTTTCGACCGGCTTGAAAAAGATGCGCAGGACATGCCGGTGGTCATCGGCGAGCTGTACTTCGAACTGCACCGCGGCACGTATACCACGCAGGCGGCGACCAAGCGCGGCAACCGCAAGAACGAAATCCTGCTGCACGACCTCGAGTTTCTCGCGGCGACGGCGGCGCGGCTGGGTGGCGCGGGCAAGCGCTACGCCTATCCGCAGCAGGCGGTCAACGGCCTGTGGGAAATCGTGCTGCTCAACCAGTTCCACGACATCCTGCCGGGATCGTCGATCGGCCAGGTCTATCGCGATACCGAGGCGGATCACCAAAGGGTTGCCGAGCAAGGCCGGCCGTTGCGTGACGCGGCGGCAGGCGCGTTAGCCAAAGCGGCCGGGAGTCAGGCCGGCGGAAAGAGCGGCGGTCTCACGCCGATCAACACGACCAGTTTTGCCCGCGCCGAGGTCGCGACACAACCCGACGGCAAGCTGGCCTTCGTCCAAACGCCCAGCTACGGCATCGGACGAGCCGCTGATGCGCCCGATGCCGTGACGATCGACGCATCAGGCAAACGCATCGTGCTGGAGAACGCCGCGCTGACGGCCACGCTTTCGACTGACGGCCGGCTCCTGAGCCTGCTCCACAAGGCTACCGGGCGCCAGGCCCTGGCCCAAGCGGGCAACGTGCTGGAACTGTTCAACGACCGGCCCACCGCTTGGGAGGCGTGGGATGTCGATCCGTGGATTCACGAAACGGGCAAGCCCTGCGCCGCGGCCGCTTCCGCCAAGGTCGCCAGCCGCGACCCGCTGCGCGCCGCCGTCGTGTTCACCCGCAAGATCGGCCGCAAGAGCAGCATGACCCAGACCGTGACGCTCGATGCCGGCGCCGCCTGCTTGCGCTTTGCCTGCGATGTCGATTGGCACGAGTCGCAGCAGATGCTCAAGGTGGCGTTCCCCATGAACGTACGCGCCATGCACGCGACCTACGAAATGCAGTTTGGCAGCGTGGAGCGCCCGACGCACAGCAACGACCTGATCGCCCTGGCGCGTTACGAGGTGCCGGGCCATCGATGGGCCGACCTTTCCGAGCATGGCTTTGGCGTGGCGCTGCTGTCCGAGAGCAAGTACGGCTACGCGACGGCGGACAACGTGATGCGCATGAGCCTGCTGCGCTCGACCAAGAGCCCTGACCCGCAAGCCGACATGGGCAAGCAGTATTTCGAGTATGCCGTCTATCCCCATCAGGGCGGCTGGGTGCAGGGCGGCGTGGTGGCGGCGGCGACGGCGTTCAACGTGCCCATCCTCTGGACGGATCAACCCGCCGGCGAGCCGCGCTCGTTCTTTGCCATGGACGATGCGAACCTGGTCATCGACACGGTGAAGCAGGCCGAGGATTCGCAGGCGCTGGTCGTGCGGCTGTATGAATGCCACGGGGCGCGCGGTACGGCAAAACTGCGAGTGGGCCTGCCGGTGAAGACCGCGACTCTGGCGAATGTGATGGAGGACCGTCAGGAGAAACTGACGGTCCGCAACGGCGCGATCGAACTGGCCTACACGCCGTACCAGATCATCACGGTGATGCTCGATTGAGCGAGCCGGGCCGTCTCGCTTGGGGCTTTTCATCCGTTTTCAGCATCATGCTCGTGCACCTGCGCTGGCGCCTCGTGTTCGTGCGCCTCGTGGTCATGCTCGTGCCCCACATCGTGCAGGAGGGAAATGCTCCACGCCAGCGCCAGGCCGACGAGTAAGGCGGCCGACAGCTTGAGTCGGTCGTGGCTGTGGAACTGGAGTTCGGGGAGCAGGTCCGACAGGGAGATGCACAGGAAGGTGCCGACGGAGAACGCCAGGGCCGCGCCGATCATGGTGTGGCGGTCGGCCACGTGTTCGAGTCCCAGGACAAACGCCAGCGCCCCCAGGGGCACGACCAGGGCGTAGATGACGTTGACGATATGCCGCGAGCGTTTGGACCATCCGCCGGCGGACATGAGCGTGGTAATGGCCATGGCGTCGAATGGGTGGTGCAGCACGATCATGAGGAAGACCGCCAAACCGGGCCAAACCAGGGGCGACTCAGCGGCGTCGGCATAGGCCGCCGCCGACAGCGCCATGCCCGCCGCCAGGGAATGGATCGACAAGCCCACGAATGCGCCCACCCAACTCGCCATCACCGGCGGGGGCGCGTGACCGTGGCCGTGGTCGTGGTCATGACCGTGATCATGATCGTGGCCGACATGCGCATGATCATGTGCCGCCGCTTCGCCTGGCGCCGCCTGCTTCTTGTCCGCCATCACCAGGGCCTCGGGGGGATGATGATGGTGATGGAACATGCGCTCGAGGAAGAACATCACCAGCAGACCCAGAAGCACCCAGTACATGGGCGTGTGGAAGTCGCCCAGTTCTTCCATGGCGTCAGGCAGCAGGTGCAGTAGCGCTACGCCGAGCATGAAACCGGCCACCATGCTGATGGCGATTTCCATCTGCCGGTGCGACAGGCGCAGGAGCGTGGGGAACAGCCCGCCGACGATCGAGGCCAGGACGACCAGCACGCAATAGAAGACCAGGACAACGGCGAGCGACATGGCGGGGCCTTTCGGTAGAGAGCGCCGACGGTGAATGCCGACGCGGCGGCTCTCTGATAATGGATTATCACATCACCAGGCGCCACATGCAAGTCAAAGAGCCGAGATGCGCGGCACAGACGGCACGGCACAACTCGGAACACAACACGGAACCCGTTGGTCGTTCTTCGTTCCTCGCTCTTCCTCCTCACGTCTCAATCCGCGGGTCCACCCAGGCATACGCCACGTCCACCAGCAGGTTGAACGCGATGAGCATCGTCGAGTAGACCAGCACCACGCCCAGGATGAGGAACTGGTCCTTGTTGAGCACGGCATCGACGAAGTCGCGGCCGATGCCGGGGATGGCAAAAACCTTTTCGACCACGAACGAGCCGGTCATGGCCGCCGCCGCCGCCGGGCCCAGGAAACTGAGCACCGGGAGAAAGGCGACTTTCATGGCGTGGCGGAAGAGCGCCTGCGAGCGCGACAAGCCCTTGGCGCGGGCGGTGCGGATAAAGTCGCTGTTCATCACATCCGCCAGGCCCAGGCGCACCAGCCGCGCGATGTACGCCGCCGGCGCCGCGCCCAGCGTCAGTGCCGGGAGGATAAGTTGCATCAGCATCCTGCGGAAAAGGATCCACCAGTCCTGGGTCCAGAACTCCCAGCCCGGCCAATGCCAGCCGTAAATCGGCGCCCAGTGCAGCACACCGGCGAAGACCGCCAGCAGAACAGAACCGGTGACAAACGCGGGCAGACTGACGCCCAGCAGGGCCAGCACCAGGCTTCCGGCGTCCAGCGGCGTGCCGGGCCACAGGGCGCCAATCACCCCCGCGGTCAGGCCGATCGCCAGCGCCACGATCAGCGCCGCCAGTCCCAGTGTGGCGCTGACGGGCAGCCCCGCCGCGATAATGTCGTTGACGCGCTCGCCGCGCCGCCGCAGACTCGGGCCCAGATCGCCTTTGGCCACCTGCTCCACATACTTGAACATGAAGCCCGAGCGTGTGTCCAACCCGTACTGCCGCTTCATCGCCTGCTCAACCTCCGGCGGCGGCTGGCGCCCTTCGCTGTAGAGCGGATTGCCCGGCACAACCCACGCCAGCAGAAACGTGACCAGAAAGATCACGATCAGGATGCAGGGCAGTTGCACCAGGCGCCAGACGATCAGTCGAACCATGGCACGATTCTAACGGCAACGCGAAAGCCCAGCCGCTCCCGCGGCTGGGAAAGCGCCGCGACCGGCGCATCGTACTCCGCACAAACAAACAAGAACCCACAAACCGCCCGGGCCCCGGGAGGGGCAGGCGGTCATGGGTTCACTGGTGGGCAGTCCGCTGGTGATCCGCGACCGGATTCAGCGGGCGGGCACGATGATGTAGCTGTGCGAGCTGGTCCACACGATCTTGGGGGCCTGGTGCCGCGTGGCCATCTCACCGGTCAAGGCATGTCCCTGGTCGGCCACGACCCTGGTCGAGTGGGCGGGGAACCGGGGCGTGTTGAACGGGTGGTTGCCCGACGGGCCGGCCAGGGCCACACCTGAGAGCGAGAGAACCGAAAGGGCCGACAAGGTGATCAGAACGCGTTTCATCATAAACCTCTTTTCGTGTTGGGCACCCGATGCGATTGGGCGGTCGTGCCGGCGATGCCGTTGTCCGTACGCCGCTACAACCCTAAGAACGATGCCCGACCCGGCAAAGGTTCAATCACCGGACAAAAGAATCCGCAGTCAACGTCGCAGAGAAGTGGGATATAGTGAGCCGGGCCGTCTCGGCCCCGGTGGCGGTGCCATGAAATATCACTTAAGCACATAGCGCCAGACGCGCACCTGTTTGCCGGCCTCGGCGGCCACCAGCAGCGTTCGTGCCTGGGCCAGCGTCGCCACGCTGGGGTACGCTGCGCCTTGGGCCAGCTCAATCACGGCGCCGGCACGGTCGCTCAACATCAGGCGATCCTGCTGCATCCACACCGTCACGGGCCGATCCGCCAGCCACGCGACCACAGGCTGCATCCCCTCCCCCAACTTCTGCTCCCGGGCCTGCGGCGCGGCCACATACACCTGCCGTTCCCGGCGCCATGTCGTCGTCAACTTGGCATCGGCGCCAGCCGCCAGACTGCCGCCGTCCATCGGACAGGCGTTGAGTTGCCACGTGCCCTGGCCCAGCTTGGCCGCCGATAAGAAGGTCTTGCCGCCGTCCTTGCTGCTGGTCAGATACATGTCGCGATTGCCGTCGATCAAGTTGCGGAACATGACGTGAATCATCTTGTCCGGCCCGATGATGACCGAGGGATGGCAGCATTCGCAGATCGTGCCCGACGGGCTGATGTAAATGCATTGATCGCGTTGCCAGGTCTGTCCGCCGTCGGTGGACATCGCGATCCACAACTCCGTGCCGGATTTTCCCGGCATCGCCCGGCGCATGTCCAGCCAGACCACCGCCACCAACCCGCCGGGGCCAGCCGCCATGTTGTGCAATCCTTCACGGGCTGCACCGGCTACGCTGTTGAGCGGTTGGTCCCCTTGCCGCCACGACTGGCCGCCATCGCCAGAGGTAAACGCCACCAGGTCGCCATCCTTGCCCGCGCCCTGCGGCGCTTGGATGGCGGTGATCACCAGCGACTTTTCGCCCGCGGCGATGCGCGGCCCGCGCCGCCTCCCCACCGGCATCCCCGCCACCGTCGCCACCACCTGAGCCTGGCCAAACGTCGCGCCGCCGTCGTCCGAGCGGCTGAACATGATCCGCTGACCGTCGGCATACACCACGTACGCCCGGCCCGCGCCATCGGCAACCACCTGCGGCTGCCGGCCGGCGCCAACCACCACGCCCACGTCACCCGCCGCCAACCCGCCGCCTGCCAGCAACGACGCTACCGCCACCAGTCCCATCAGAAAATGGCCCATGCTCATGACTCCCATGTTTGCTCGCCCGTGCAGCCATTCTAGCACCCTGTATCTAGTGACAGACGTGATCCGCCGCCGCGGCGCCCACGCGGTAGCGATCGACGCGCACCACCCCGGGCTCCTTGTAGGGGCGAACGCTTTGCCAGCCCTCCAGATGCGTGAGTTCGACTGGCTGAGCAGCGCCCCAGGCTTGGGCTTGAGCGGCTGCGGCATCGGCGCCGCTGTCGTCAAACTGGATCAGATACACATAGCCTCCCGCCGGCGGCGGCGAGGGCATCTGTCCGTCCCAGTGCATCGGCCGCGACAGCGACGTGTGCACGTACCACTGGAAGATCTGCTGCGTCTTGCTGCCGTGCGCCAGCGGCGCGTTGGGTTGCGTGCACACGACTACATCATGGGCTCCGGCCCGCCGATGCACCTGCGCCAACACGGCCCGCGTCGATGCCCCGCCGGCAAAGCGATCGACAACATCCAGCGACAATCCGCCCAGCGCCACCACGCAACAGAACAGGGCAAAGCCCTGCACCAGGCGATAGCGCAGATTCGGCGAGAAGCGTGCCGCGGTTCGACCGACGCCAATGCCGATCAACAGGCAGATCGCCGGCGCCAGGGCGATGTTCACCCGCGGGTCGTTGCCATAGGGATATAGCTGCGTCGCCGAGACCAGCATCATCACCACCTGCGGCGCCAGCAGGATCGCCAGTGCCCAGCGGCGGTGACGCTTGGCTAGAGCGACGATGCCGACGATCCAGAAGACGAGCCAGAGGATGCTGGCGAAGTTCTTGTCGCCGATCGGATACGCCAGCATGCGCCCCGCGTGAATCGACAGCAGCCACCCGGGGATGCGCCAGGGTTGGGTGATGGGCAGGAACGCATCGGACCAGAAATCGCGCAGGACCACTGCGCCTTGCGCTTCCAATGCGGGCCGCAGATTCACCAGATACAGCGCGGCAAAGCTCAATGCCGCCAGGCCCGCCAGCAGGGCCAACGCGAGCCATGAGCGCACCTCCACGCTGCGGCGATGAACCAGCAGGTACACCAGCATCACCAGGCCAACGCCCGCGCCCATGAACAAGCTGTTGAGGCTGCACCAGAACAAGAATGGGCAAACCAGCGCGAGGATGAGCATGGGCACTATGGACTGCGGTGGCCGCGATACCGCTTGGGCTCGCGGCGGAGCCGCACTCGCTCCGCGAAGAGCTAAAGCGGCGTCGTTGCCGCCGCCGTCCATAACAGACGTCCGCTTCAACCACCACAATGCCAATCCAGTGATGATCAAACTCGCCAGCAATTCAAAGGCGTACTGCTTGGCCCGGGTCGCCACCGTCACCGGCACGTACGACACACAGAAGATTGCAAAGCCCAGCCAAAGGTCGAGGCCGCGCACTACGCGCCGCATCACCAGCGGAAATAGCGTCACCGTCGCCAGCCCGGCGAGTAGCGCGGGGGCGCGCACCGCCCAGTCGCTATGCGTCGCCGTCGCCAGGGCACGCAAGAGCCACAGCACGACCGGCGGCGCCGCCTGGGCGTTAGCCAGCGGCCCCAGCAGTTGCCCATAGTCCAGGTGCAACACGTTATTGAGCAGGAATGCTTCTTCGCCGGTCACCGGCAGATTCAGCGCATATCGCGCCACCCGCCAGACCACACCCAGACCAACGGCCAGGATGAGCAAACGCAGCGCGCAACGCCGATCGGAGCGAACCTGCGCCATGGGGTCTCCAAGCCGGACCTGAGTCTTCGAAGGTCCGGATCCGGGGCTTCGAAGACTCAGCCCCGACGTGGCAGCCCTCACTTGGGCCGCGCCACTTTGACGAATTCGAGCCGGCGGTAATTCCACGCGTTGGGGAAGACGCCGGCGATGCGCTGCGGGTCGTACATGTGAAACTGCACGTAATAGAACATCGGCGCCAGCGGTTGCTCCTGCATCAGCAGCGTCTCGGCGCGGCGCAGGATTTCCAGCCGCCCGGCGGCGTCGGCCGTCCGTGCCGCCTCGGCCATGAGCTGGTCGTATTCCGCATTGGACCACTTGGCGTCATTGTTCCCGTCGTGACTGATGTACATATCCAGGAACGTCGTGGGGTCACGGTAATCGCCGAACCAGTTGCCGCGGGCGATGATGAATTTCTGCGAGCGGCGGAAATCGCCGAACACCTTGGTGCTCTGCACCACCGGCTCGACGCGCACGCCCAGTTCGCGCTGCCATGTGTTCATCACAAACTCGGCGATCTTGTCATGGCCCGCGTCCTTGTTGAACATCAGAGTCAGCCGCTCCAGGCCCTTGCCGCCGGGATAGCCGGCCTCGGCCAGCAGTTTCCGCGCCCCTTGGGGGTCGTAGGTGGCGCCGGCCTCCACCGGGGGCATGTAATCGGTGAACGCATCGGGCGGCACAAAGGTCCGCGCCACCGGCTGGTGCAGTCGAGTGATGTTGTCCACGATCGTCTGCCGATCGATCGTCATGGAGAACGCACGGCGGACGCGGGCATCGGTGAATGGATTGGGCCGGCCATCGGGCAGCGTGGGGTTGCAGTTAAACAGGTAGAAGTAGGTGCCGGCCGAGGGGTAGGGATGCAGGTCGGGCCGCTGCTGCGCCACCAGGTCCGCCGCCAGGGGATCGCCTGAGGGCAGGTCGGGCCACCAGTCCACACCCGCGTCGGGGTCCTTGTACGCCAGGAATGCCGTCTGCGGATTCTCGATGATGTCGATGCGGATGCTCTGGTTCTGCATGGCCGCACGGTTCCAGTAGTGCGGGTTGGCCAGCAGGAGGATGCGTTGCTTGACGCTGCGTTCCGCCAGTACGTACGGCCCGTTGCACACGAGGTTGGCGGGCCTGACCCAGGCGGCGTCCATGGCGAGATGGCCCGTCTGCGCGTTGTATGTCACGAAACGCTCGACGCTCTTTTCATGCAGCGGGCTGAAGGTCGCAAACGCCGCCAGCTCCGGAAAATACGCCGTCGGGTTGGCCAGGGTGACGACCAGCGTGCGCGCATCGGGAGCACGCAGGCCCACGGTCTGATTGAATTGCTCGACCGCCTCATCCCAGAGATCGCGGGCGGCTTTCTCGCTCCTGGTCGGGCTCTTGCCGTAGCGCTTGAGCTGTTCGACTCGCCAGTCAAAGAATCCCTTAGCGCCGGCGATGTTGAAGACCAGATTGGTGTACTGCGCCGAGAGATCGGGGATCATGGCCCGCCGCCAGGCAAAGATGTAATCCGACGCCCTGACCGGGTCGCCGTTGCTCCAGACCGCGTCGGGGCGGATGTGGAAGGTGTAGGTCAGGCCGTCGGGGCTGACCTCGTAGCGCTGGGCGGTGCCCAAGCCCACATCCGTCGAAGGCAGCTCCGTGCGCAGCAGCGTTTCGAACAGGCATTCGAGCACGCGGAAATCGACCATCCAGCTTGATCGCTGGGGATCAAAATCGTGCAGGTCGTCCCCGGCGAGAATGATCAGGTCGGCGGTGCCGGCGCCGCCCGTGCCGCGCGGCCCAAATGCCAGCAACGCGGCAACCGCCAACGCCGCCACGACAATAAGTACGACAAACCATTTCATGTCAGCATTCCAGAGTTCCTATCCCTCTCCCCCGGGGAGAGGGTGGCCGACCCCGGAGTCTTCGAGGCCGGGTGAAGGGAGCTGGGAGGTAGCACGGCGTGAGGATTGAGTCAACGTACGCCAAGGTTGTGTTCGCGGGCCATGGTCATTCGCAGATCCCCTCACCCCGTCCCTCTCCCAAAGGGAGAGGGGGCCGGAGCCCGGCCCCGGTACCACATGCTCCGCCGGCGGCGGCGCCGCCTGCCACGACCAGTACCCCTGCCAATGCGCCACCATCGCCGCCGCGATTGCCGTCAGCACGATCAGCAGGAAGATCGCCACCAGCATCCGGCCGCGCCCCCGGCGCTTGCCCGAGGCATCGTGCACCTGTCGCTGGCTGCGTTCCTCCCCCACTGCCCGGCCATGCTCGACCTTGGCCTCCATCGCCAGGTACTGGCTCTCCTCCTTGGGTCCGCCGATGCGGGTGATCGAGCCGTAGTACCCATTCCCGTCACTGCGCGGCAGGGCGTAGAACACCCGACCCTCCCCGTCGCGCACGGCCCGGCCGATGTCCTGGTCCCGAATCTTGACCGGATCCCCACTGTATGGACTGTTGATGTGGATATAAGCCATGGGATGATTGTAATTCATAGGAGGCATGCCCACTTGGGCATGGAGGGGCACAATCCTTCCCAAACCCGCCCCAAAAGCCCGATAATGCGCCCCACCCCCGGATTCAGCCCCAATGCCCCAACTCTGAAACACGAGCGAACCCGCCCTGAACCCCGGACGTATCATTGCCTGGATCAGACCCTTTAGCGACTTTCGATCATGCCGCGCACGCTTAGCCCAACCCGAATCACCACGCTCTGCGACGCCGACGCCGCGGCGCTGGATGCCCTGCTCGACAGCAAGGGCGGCGTACCGTCCGACCCGGCCCGGCAGGCCAAATTACGCCAATTGCTGGCGGTGCTCGACGGCTACCAGGCGCCCAGCCCTTCGGCCGACCTCACCCAACGCACACTCGACGCCATCGCGGCCGTGGAACAGCGGCGACGCTTCGCCCTCCAGGTGCAATCGCTCACCGCGCCGGCCTCGGCGTTCCGCTGGCGCGAATTGCTGGCCGTCGCCGCCGTCATGATGATCAGCCTTTCGCTTCTCTGGCCCATGCTCGCCCAGTCGCGCGAGCAGGCCCGGCTGATCGCCTGCCAGTCCCGCCAAGGCGCCGCCGGCCAGGCGCTGGCGTCCTATGCAGTCGCCAACGCCGGCATGATGCCACGCCTGGCGGCCCAGCCCAACGCCGCCTGGACGCTCGTCGGCCAGCCGACCCGGGCCACGGCGATACCCGCCCAGTCCAACCCCGCCAACCTCTACCGCTTAGCAACCAGCGGACATATCGACCCCAATACGCTGGCGTGTCCGGACAATCCCAACGCACCGCGCCATATGACGGCGGACATGCACGACTGGTTAAACGCCGCCCAAACCTCCTACAGCTATCAGAACCAGTTCACCCGTCAGCCAATTAGCCTTGACCGCATGTCGGGCATGCCGGTGCTGGCGGACAAGACGCCGATTTTCGTCCCCAGCCGCGATGACCCGCGCATGGTCGTGCAGAAGCGCGACGTGCCCACCAACAGTCCGGCGATCTTCCACCAGCAGCGCGGCCAGAACGTGCTGACCGGCGCCGGAAACGTGCAGTGGACGACCGACCCGGTGATCAACAGCGACAATATCTGGCTCATCGCCGGCCAGCAGGCCTACAGCGGCACCGAGACGCCGCTGCCCAACGATTCGTTCCTCAGTCCATGAAAAAAGTCGCCGCGGCGGCCGAACCTGTGACGATGACGCTGCGTAGAATGAACTGAAGGCGACGTCACTCCAAAACCTCACCCCCTCAGGGTCGTACCTCCTCCTCCTGGGTACGGCCCTTTTTCTTTTTGCCAAGCCAAGCCCCGGCATGCCCCGCTTTGGGGGCTTGCCGGGGGATTCCCCACGCCGCCCCCTGCCGCGTCCGCTACCATGACCCCATGCTCCGCGCCTTTGTCGCCATCAACGTCCCCCCGCTGCCCGCCCTGCTTGCCGCCCTCAATGAGCTGCGGCAAATGGGCCGGGCCGTGCGCCCCGTCGACCCCGAAAATCTGCACCTGACCTTGCGCTTCCTGGGCGCCCTGGAGCACGGACAACTCGAACCCATCACCGCAATTCTCCAGCGGACTGCCCAAGACTGGCCCGCCTTCGACCTGGCGATCACCGGCGCCGGCGTCTTCCCCGACGCCAACCGCCCCACGCTTGTCTGGGCCGGCCTGGGCGACGCCGTCTGCGTTGCTGCCATCGCCCAGCAGGTCGAACGCATCAACCATCACCTGACCGAGGAACTGGACCTGTCCCAGGACGTGCGCACATGGACGGCCCACCTCACCCTGGCGCGGATCAAAGCCCGACCGCCCGCCGCCCTGCACGACTTCCTCCAGCAGCGGCGCGATCTCCACCTGGGCACCATGCACGTCCGCTCGATCGACCTGATGCTCAGCGACCTGACCCCGACAGGCCCCAACTACACCATCGCCGCCTCGTGTCCGCTACGGAGTTAGCCGCGGATGTACGCTGATGAACGTGGATAGGAAAATCGGAAAAAAAAAGGGCCGGCGGCTGCCCTAATTTGATTGCCCCTTCTGTTTTTCCCATCCGCGTTGATCCGCGTACCTCCGCGGCTACTTCCCTATCCAATACAGCATCACATGCGGGTTGGTATACGACCCGCTGGGAATGTGGTTTTCGCCCACCTTGCTGTCCCACACCAGTTGACCTTGGGCGAAGACCGATTGGTAGAATGCCTTGCGCCGCTCATAGCCGGGCAGGTCGTCGGCGCCGGGGTAGAGGCGTGGATCGAAGTAGCGCGCGTACGCCAGGTCGCACACCGCCACGTGCGTCACGCCCAGGCGGCGAAGCGTGTCCAGACTACCCATGTCGGCGGCGAAAATACCCGGCGTGACCACCAGGGTCAGCGGCCCCTGCGGGGTGGCATCGGGGGCAATCACGCCCGGCGCCAGGCCGGCGTAAAAGTCCGCGATGATGCGTGCACCCCCCGGCAACGCCGCACGCACATGCCGATCAAACCGCAGTCGGCTCTCGCCGGGAAACTGCGCCAGGTAATCAACGCAGCGCGGCAGTTGCACCAGGGCCACCACCCCCAACAGCGCCGTCGGCGCCACCCAGGGCGCCAGCGCCCTGGTCGTCACCGCCCTGGTCCCATGGCCCCGACCATGCGGCTGGCGCTTTGGGCCACGGCGACGCTCTGCCAGGCGTGACAAGTGCTCCGCCAGTTCCACCACCCCCAGGCCCGCCAGCGCGAAGGTGAACACCGTCGCCGGCAGCAGGTAGCGATTAAACGGAATCGGACACCACAGCAGCAGCACGAAGTAGACCAGCGGGATGGCGGCGACGAGCAATTCCGCTGTTGATCGCCGCCGGCGCGTGGCCGCCAGACACACCAGGTACAGCCCCGCCAGGGCCAGCACCGGCAGGCTGACCTCGCGCCCCAGTTGCCAGGCCCAGTGCCAGTTGGGCCTGTCGGAGGTCAATCCGCTGTGCTCCGTCACGCCATGCTGCGCCTCGAGCATCATGGAGTTAACGAACTGCCCCGGGTCGTGCAGCACCTGGTGGTTGATCAGCGCCGCCGCACAGACAAAGGCGCTGAGCATGGCTGCCAGTCGCGTCCAGAAGCCCAGCCATGGCCGTCCCAATACCGGCCAGGGCGCCGCCAGCATCATGGTGATCGCCAGCGGCAGCGCCATCACCCCGATGTACTTACCCGAGACCGCCAATGCGGCGCCCAGCCCCAGCATCGCCGCGCTCCATGCCCCGTGATAGCGGTCGAAGATCGCCAACGTCAGGGCGAACGCCGCCAGGCCGAAGACCAGGGCGGTGTCCTCCTTGAAGTCATGGGCATACATCAATAGTGAGGGGCAAAGGGCGACGACCACGCCCACCGCCACCATAGCGCGGGGCCCGCGCAGGATCATCGCCGTGGCCGCCAGGCACAGCACCGCGCCCGCCGCCAGCGATGCGGAAACCAGCCGGCCCAACTGCACCGCCTGCTGAAGCGTTGCCGGACTGGCAACCGCCGACGATAAATCCGGCGCCCACCACCTCTGCACCACCTGCGTCGCATTGAGCAGCAGCAGGGGGTGGGAGAAATTCCGCGTGTTAGCCAGGATCTGCTTGCCTTTGCCAAGCTCATCCGCATGGAATCGATAAGGGAGCACCGCGTAATGCAGGCTGAACACGGCCAGGCAACTGCCGGTCAGCGCCAACAGGAACAGGCCGGTCGCCAGGGTCCGCCCCAGCGGCAACGCACGTCCCCGCGCGCCGGCGGCAGCCAACGCCAGAGGCAAATCACCCGGTGCCGATGGCGAACGATCTAAATCAAAGGAAGTCAACGTATACCCCCAACTCACCTGGCGACGGCATATCCTAGCATCGAAGCGGATGGGTCAAGGCGAGGCAAAAAGACGGAAAATGCGCGGAACCCCGAGAATTAGAATGACCAGCAACAAGCAACGAATGACCAACGAATCTCCGCGATGAGCGCCGCGACTCGTCAGGTCACCCTTCGCGCGCCCGCTGATTTTCGCGGGCGATCCGGGCGGACCCGGCGCGGCGATCAACCCGCTGGGGGTCGGGCTCTTCTTCCACTTCGATGTGATCCGCCGGCTCACCGAAAATGGCGCGCCCCACGCGCACCAGATTCGCGCCTTGCTCGATCGCCACCGTGTAGTCGTTGGTCATGCCCATCGACAGAATGTTGAAATGGTCGCTGCTGAGTTGATCGCGCACGTCGTGGAACAGTTCCTCCGTGCGGGCAAAGCAATCGCGCGAGTCCTCGGCCCGCTCGCGGTAAGGCGCCATGGTCATCAGGCCGCGCAAGCGCAGGTGGATCATCGAGTCGATCTGCTCGGCGACGTGCACCACCGCCGGCGGGGCAAAGCCGTACTTGCTCTCCTCGCCGCCGCTGTTGACCTGGAGGAGGATCTCCACCGGCTTGTCCAGGCGGGCGCCCAAGGCGTGCAGTTCCTCCGCCAGGCGCAGGCTGTCCACACTATGAATCAGGCGAACCAGCGGCACCACCTGCTTGACCTTGTTGCGCTGGAGGTGGCCGATCATGTGCCAGCGGATCGTGTCCCCCGCCACGCGCTTCTCCGCCGGCGCCCGCCGGCCCGCCGTCACGCGACTCGGCCGCACGTCGTCCTGTTCCTTCACGGGCGACAATAGCCGCTTGCGCGACAGAAACTCCTCCAACTGCGGCACGCGCTGCGCCAGGTGCTGCACGCGGTTCTCGCCAAAATCGCGATGCCCCATCTCCGCCAGGAGGCGAATCTGGTCCGGGCTGGCGAATTTGGTCACCGCCACCAGCACCACGTCCTGCGACTTTCGCCCGGCGCGACCCGCCGCCTCACCCACCTGCTCGACCACCTGCCGGTAGGCATCGCGAAGCTGCTGCGGTGTGTTTATCTTTGGAACGGTCATAGTCTGAGCATACCCGAAAATAGCGGGAACGGAAGAGTTTGCCAAACAATCGATAAACGAAGAACTAAGAGCCAGGAACGGGTCAGCCCAAACACCCCCCGGGGAAAGCCAGCACAACAAAGCGGGCACAATCAGTCGCCTATCGCTGCATCCCACTGGCATGCGGGTTGCCGCGCACGAGGAAGCGTAATTCGCGTTTGGCCCATTCGCCGGCGTAGGCGACGCCGATGCGGGCGGTGGTGGTGATTTGCGATGCGGGCAGCGGGCGCTGGCGCAGTTGCTCGATGTAGAGCGTGTTGCTGGTGGTCATGTCCAGGCCGTCGAGCTTGCGGTCGATCTGGAGGGCGGCACAGAGTCGGGCGGGGCCGCGGCAGAGGTCGAGGTCGCGTTGGGCGGCCAGACGATGGCGGCGCATGATTTCGAGGCCTTCGGTCGGCTCGATGGCGCGGAGCAGGACGGCCACGGGGTCGCCTTCGGCGCCGGCGACGACGTTCATGCAATGGTGCATGCCATAGGTGAAGTAGACGTAGGCGTGTCCGCCGTCGCGCCACATGGAGGCGACGCGCGGCGTGCGGCGCCCGCCGTGCGTATGGGCGGCGCGGTCGGGGATACCCAGGTACGCCTCGGCCTCGACGATGATGCCGGCGAGGCGCTGGCCGTCGAGCACGCGCACGAGGCGCTGGCCTAGCAAGGCGCGGGCGACAATGACCGGATCACGCCGATAGAACGAGCGCGCGAGTCTGACCCCCTCTCCCTTCTGAGGGAGAGGGCTGGGGTGATGGGACGTCAAGTTGAGTGAGAAGTGTGAAATGGCGTAACCCTCCGGATGTTGCGCCTGCTTAACAGGCGTGTGATATTCGCAGATCCCCTCACCCTAGCCCTCTCCCAAAGGGAGAGGGGACCGAACAACCGGCACGGGGACGTGCCGGCTCGTTGGCGCGGACGCTCCCGCGCCCCACGCTATCGGCATCACCCCCACCGCCATGATCAGCAGTTGCGAGGTGACGAAGGTGATGAGCCAGAACGCCGCCGAGTCCATGAAGCCGTA
Source organism: Phycisphaeraceae bacterium (assembly GCA_040878035.1). Lineage (GTDB taxonomy): Bacteria > Planctomycetota > Phycisphaerae > Phycisphaerales > Phycisphaeraceae > JBBDMX01. The sequence goes on from JBBDMX010000091.1 coordinate 65,303, forward strand.
GGAGTGCAGGCCCACGCCCAGCATGTTGGTGCCGAACCACGACCAGGCGGTGATGATGTTGCCGCCGACCGCCAGGACCGCCATGCCGCGTGCACGGATCAGGCCGGCCCAGCGTGCGTGCAGGATCAGGGCGGTCATGAGCACGATGAGCACCGCGCCGTTTTCCTTGGGGTCCCAGCCCCAGAATCGGCCCCAGGATTGGTCGGCCCAGATGCCGCCGAGCACCGTGCCCACGAAGGAAAAGAGCAGGGCAAAGGCGATCACGCCGTAGAGAATGCTGGCCGCGTTCCTGATGAGCCGCTTGTCCACGGGCGCCACGGCGCTGGCGACGCCCAGGGCGATGATCACGATGCCGACAAACCCGGCGACGAAAGTGGCGGCGTAGCCGATGGTCACGGCGATGACGTGCGTCGCCAGCCAGAAGTTCGAGTCAAGTACGGCCTGCATCATTTCCATGGTGTCGCCGGCCGCCAGTCCGTGGGCGATGACCAGCGAGGCGGCGCCGATCAGGGCGGTGAGGGCCGCGCCCAGGCTGTTGCGGTAGAACCACTCGATGGCCAATCCCAGCACGACGGCGAACCAGCCGATGAACACCGCCGAGGAATAAAGGTTGGTCACGGGCGGCCGGCCGGTGATGTACATGCGTGCCGCCAGGCCCACGCTGTGCAGCAGGAAGGTGAGCACCAACACGAGCAGCGCCGAACGGCCGAAGGTGCGGGCTGCGGTGGGCAGCCCCAGCCCCACGCACACGAACGACCCGCACGCCAGCAGGAACGTCACCAGATACAGCACGACGCCCCAGTAGAACGGAGCAAAGTCGTTAAAGAAGACCTCGAAGCGCGCCTTGGCGGCCTGCTGCGGCAGGCGCTGGGACAGATACGTGTGGTATGCCGCCACAGCCTGGTTGAACTGCGCCGGGTTCTGCGCCTGGTAAGCCCGCATGATGTCGGCAAAGCGCTCAGCGGCGGGATGACTCGCGTCGTGCTCCTGAGCGTCCGCCAGGGCGGTCCTGAACTGGAGCCACTCGCCGTCGGGCGCATCAGGCGGCACGACGTAGGGCGAATCCAGATGCATCAACTCCACATAGCTGTTCAGATGCGAGTAAAGCTCCAGCAAGTGCCGCTGATAGGGATTGCGTCCACCGCTCTTGACCTGCATCGCCAACCGGGCCTGCTCGTCGATCTTCTTGAGATGTGGACCTAGTTCGGACCAGGAAAAGCGATGCTTCGAGCCGCCTTCGGCCGCATCCACCAAAGCCAGCACATCAGGATGATCGATGCGGAAGACGGGGTACATGGCGGCGTCGTTGCTGCGGGCCATGACATCGGCGAGCCAGCGAATGGCAGGGGCGCGTTGGTGACCTGCATCCATCGCATCGGGCAGGTCGGCGACGGGACGCTCAAACTCCTGTCGGCCGCTGATGACGAACAGGTTGGTGCGCGCCACGGTATCCAGCGGCTTGATGCGGCCCTGCGAGGAGACAGGCAGCGTGCCAAAGGCCCGCAGGTCGTAGTCGCCCTCGTAGGTCGGCGGACGCAGCTTGGCGGCCAGGGCGACGACGCAGAGCATCAGCACGCACCAGGGGATGATGGTGACGAGGATTTCGGATTTAGCGGCAGGAGCCGCTGTTGAGGCCGTTGGATTTCGGATTTCGGATTGATAAGCCCGGCCATGCGAGTCTTCGAGCTTGGCCGGGATTCGCGGGCTCTTGCTGTTCGCCGTGACGCGCCGCCTGACCAAACCCGTCAGCATCACGCCGAAGTGGATGCTCATGCCGATGGCCACCAGCACGCAGGCGGTGTAGGGCAGCAGCCAGCCGGGGTTGCGTACGACCTGGAGAATCGTGGCGGTATCGCCCGGCTTGAACGCCGCCTGGTAGAACGTGTCGCCGTCGTAGCGCAGCGGATGGTTCATGTAGATCAGCACTTCGCGGTCTTCGTTGTAGCGCGTGTCGATCAGTTGCACCCGGCTGGAGAAGTTGCGCGGCGTGTCGGTGCCGGTGAATTTCTCGTGCTTGAAGTCGATGAGCTTGAGCGTGAACGGCTTGTACTGACGCTCGAAACGCAAGACGATTTCGTAGGTCTTGCCGGCGACGACCACCGGTTGCCGCTGGCTGTCGCGAAACAGAGAGAGAAGCCAGGTGCCCAGGAGCTTGCCGTCGTGGGACAGGGAGATGTAGGCGGCGGGCACATCCACCGGTTGCTCGCGATCGGTGCCGGTGACCGGCGGCCTGGGCTGGGCGAGCACGCTCGTGCCGATGCCTTGCGTGGCCTTGTTGTGGCGCCCCAGCGCCGGCGGCGCCATGCCCAGGCCCAGCAGCGCCGAGTTGTCCATCCACTGGTCCACGGAAATGTTGAAAGGCAAGCGCGCATCCTGGATCGGGTCGCGCCCCACGCCGCGGCGCAACAGCGCCTCGGGCACCACGGTCACGTTGTCGTGGCCGGGATTGGACGGGTCGATCACCGCCAGTTCCACCCGGCGGATATCCTCGGCATAGTTGGCGTAGGAGCCTTCCTCGATCGTCATGTGCCCTTCACGCGCCGACACGGCCGTGACCAGTTCGCCCACCAGCAGCAGCACGACACCCGCGTGCAGGAGCACGATGCCGGTGCGCTGGCGGTAGAGCAGGTAGCTGGCGCCGGCGAGCACGATGAAGCCCGGGGCGCTGTAGAAAATCAGCGGCAGGTACTGGGCGTTGGAGAACTTGCCCGCCGCCACGAGCATGAAGATCGCCAGCGATGTGCCCAACGCACCCATGGCCAGGGCGCCATGGCGTCCCACGATTTTGAAGCGCAGGGCGTGGGCCGAAAGCAGGTTGATCAGCAACAGGCCACCGAGGATGTAGCCGCCGGGCAAGGGCAGGATGCCGGGCATCGGAATGTGCGCCGGGGAGAACACCTGGAGCGGGACCCAGGCGACAAAGCAGCGGAAGTAGGTGTTGACGACGGTCCAGTTGCTCTCGAAGCGCTGCGCCAGCGTGCCGGCGAAGATCAACAGCATGGCCAGGGCAAAGAGCGTCACGGTGAGCCGTAACGACGCCAATGGCGTGAGGATTTTGCGGAGGGTGGGGTTCACTGGGGACTCATCCCGAAATCATCCATAGATGACACCGATGTGCACCGATTGGACAATCTCTCTGATTCCTGCAATCTGTGAATATCGGTGGCATCTGTGGACAAATCTCGGGGCAATTCCGGATATCCGGACACATGTCAGCCCCCCCTCCCCTCCCCCCGAGTGTCATCTTTTGATTTGTCGTTGTCATGACCGCACTTAGCGAATGTCAGCCCCCCTGTCAGTGGCGTGTCAGCCTGACATTCTGGACAATTGGCTCCGGCGTGTGTATTCCATTTGCTGAACACCAGTTGCGTCGCAATTCGTAAGTTTTTGGCAATGTCAGTCCCTGTCATTGTTCCGCAATCAGTTGCCAGGCGTCTGCGCGGTCCGTGGTGAATGATTGACATCTAAAAGTTCGTTCATTATTCATTATACAAGTTCCCGCTTCCGAGTCAAGCGCCAAATCGCAGGGACTTGAGGAATTGCTCCAACGCCGGCAGCGTCTTCTCGACGGCATCCCGCGGGCCGGCGGCCTTGATGAACCAGGTCATGCCCTGGCGCGGCAGCGTGACGGCAATCATACGCTGCGGCTCACTGCCGGCATCGGCCTGCCTGGCGGTCAGATCGACCCACGAGGCCGGCAAACCGGCGACGGTCCGCCCGCTGGTGGGTTGGTCCTCCAGTTTGGCGACCGGGGGCAGGCCGAGTTGCCCGCGCCAGCGGTTGATGTTGGCCAGCATGCCGCCCACGTCGCCGGGGAAGCTGGACACGGTGATGCGCACATCCTGGCTTGCGTGTTGCGCGGTGAATTCCGCCAGTAGCATGGCCGAGGGTTGGGCGTGCTGCTGCCAACCGGCGGGCAGGTCCCACGCCATCTGCGGCGGCGCGCTTGCGGCGGCCGACGGCGCCGGCGGCGGCGAGGCCGCGGCTGCACCAGGCGGCTGCTCCTGCGCGCCAACCTCGAACGAATCGACAAAGGCGGTGAACGCCTCGACGTGCGGAGCGATCTTGGTCGGGTCATCCAGCGCCTTGATGAACCAGGTCCGCCCGGCGATGTTGACAATGCCGCCCAGCAGTCGGGCGGGCTGGGCGGCATCCACGCTTTCAGAGCCGCGGGGGGGGGGGGGGGGGGGGGGGGGGGGGGGGGGGGGGGGGGGG
>JBBDMX010000092.1:0-14729 GCA_040878035.1 Phycisphaeraceae bacterium
CCGTCATCGTCTCCTTGACGCTTCAATGGGGCCGCGCCTGTGAAGGCGCGGAAAGAAGGGCGGCACGGAACATGCCGTGCAAGTATCGGTGCTTCAATGGGGCCGCGCCTGTAAAGGCGCGGAAAGACAGTGATTAGCCATGTTCCCCCAGCCAGCAACAGGCTTCAATGGGGCCGCGCCTGTAAAGGCGCGGAGAGCTACAGCGGGGTACGACAGGTCGAGCATCTGCTACGCTTCAATGGGGCCGCGCCTGTAAAGGCGCGGAGAGGCTGTCGCCACGCACTTGGGCCGGCCGCCCTGGCTGTGCTTCAATGGGGCCGCGCCTGTGAAGGCGCGGAAAGCGACTGGCGGGCGACGACGAAGAAGTGATAGGCGGTGCTTCAATGGGGCCGCGCCTGTGAAGGCGCGGAAAGCTGATCGTGACCGATGCGACCTGTTGGAAGTGAGTAGGCTTCAATGGGGCCGCGCCTGTGAAGGCGCGGAAAGCCCGCGAACGGCGGCGAATACATGCTCATGTGAATGCTTCAATGGGGCCGCGCCTGTGAAGGCGCGGAAAGGAGCGACAGCACCGACACCCCAGGCGACGCGCATTCGGCTTCAATGGGGCCGCGCCTGTGAAGGCGCGGAAAGCGGTGGACGTGCTCGCGCAGTCGTGGATGCTTGGCAGGCTTCAATGGGGCCGCGCCTGTGAAGGCGCGGAAAGGCAGGGCATCTTCGAGCCGAAGGCCACCGACAGTGACGGCTTCAATGGGGCCGCGCCTGTGAAGGCGCGGAAAGGAGGATTACGACGCATGGCTGGCCTCGCGGGATCGAGCGCTTCAATGGGGCCGCGCCTGTGAAGGCGCGGAAAGGATGTCGTAGGCCAACCCACCAACCGACGACGAATCGCTTCAATGGGGCCGCGCCTGTGAAGGCGCGGAAAGACGCGAACGCGCCGACTTGCAGGCGCGGGGGGCCACGCTTCAATGGGGCCGCGCCTGTGAAGGCGCGGAAAGAATTGTATCGCGTTGTGATATACAGGAGCATTATGCCGCTTCAATGGGGCCGCGCCTGTGAAGGCGCGGAAAGTCTATACACAAACAGAATCAACTCGCCTCCCCAATGCTTCAATGGGGCCGCGCCTGTGAAGGCGCGGAAAGCCGTGACGCTGGCCGACCCGCTGGGGAAGATGATCGCGCTTCAATGGGGCCGCGCCTGTGAAGGCGCGGAAAGGCGGCCCTTGCTATGTGTCTGGCTTGGGCGGGGTTACGGCGCGAAAAACGAGCGGTGCCGGGGGACGAGGCCTGGGCCACGTCCATCTGGGGGGTCGTTTTGATCGCTAAGTATTGATTTGTCAAAGAGCACGAGCGGGTAGGGGGTTTGGCGCACCACGTCGCCGCTCGCGGGTGATTATACAACCAGCACCCGGGTGAGAGGGGCGTAGGGCTTGCCGACGACTTCGAGATTCTGGTCGAGTGATCGCTCGGCGGGGCCGAGGTCGAGGATGAGGATCTGGTCTTCGCGTTCATGGATGATCTGGGTGGTACGAGCGCGGAGGTTGGCCAGTTCGGCGGGGCTGAGGTCACAGAAGAATACGGAGAACTGGGCGTGGTCGCCTTCGCCTTCGAGGAGGTTGAAGAGTCGTGTTCGTCGTTTGTCGCCATCTGGGCCGGAGGCGATGTCATAGGTAATGAGGTAATGGCGGCGTGGCATTTTTCGGTCATCGAGTGGTGATGGTGGTGTAGGTGGGCACATCGCCGCGGAAGTATCGCGCCAGCAAGCGGGCGTGGAGGCGTATTGCTGCGCGCCAGGAGCAGCGGTAGTCGAAGGCGGGGTGAGTGACGAATTGATCGAGTCGGGCCTCGAAGGCCTGGATGAGCGCTTTGCGGCCGGCGGGGTGGAGGATGCAGGCGGACGCGGCGACGGTGAAGTTTCGCGCTTGGATCATGCCGGTATTGATGGCGGTGATGACGGCCGAGTCGGCGATGAGTGGGCGCAGCGGTTCCATGATGTCCAGCGCCAGCGCCGGTCGGCCGTGGCGCGGCTGGTGGTAGAGGCCCCAGTGGGGTTCAAGCCCTTCGCCCATCAGCGCGACGGTGCATTCCTTGACAAGCAGCGCGTAAGCGAATGAGAGCAAGGCGTTGATCGGATCGCGTGGAGGGCGGCGGTTTCGGCCATTGAAATCCCAAGTGGTGGACAGGTCACGGGGCTTGAGCAGCGAAGCGAAGTTCTGGAAGTAGATGCGGGCGATGGAACCCTCGATGCCCAGCAGGGACGCGATCGTCGGCGCTTCAGCGGCGCGTTGGGTCAGATCGGTCATGTCGCGCAGGTCGGCGTGGGAGGGTTGGCCGTTGCGACGGAGCAGGGCGCGTTGATTGACGGCTTTGTCGATGACGAGTTGACGAGCGAATGCGAGACAACTTGCGGGGCATTGCGCGGCCTGAAACTGCGCGGCACGATCGAAAGCGTTCTTCAATCCCAGTCCTGCGGTAACGCCATAGAACCAGTGGCCGGTGGAGAGGTAAACCACGGGGATGGCGGCTTCGCAGAGTTGGTGGATGGTTTGCGTGCTGACCTGGACGTTGCCACAGAGGACGAGTTGGGAGACATCCTTGAGGCGGGCGGTGGCGAGTTCTTCGCCGCTTGTTCGGATGATAAGGGATGCGCCCCTTTTGCCTACGTACGCGCCTTGTTCCTGGACATAGAGCGGCGTTGCCAACTCCCGCGCCGGGTAAAGCCGCCGGCAGGTGGGAGCATCGACATCGGCTGGGGCGTGTTGCAGGGCGAGGGTTTCATCGGGCAGGCAGATGCCCGCCAGGGAGCAGCCGTTGCACTTGGGGCTGTCGTCGAGGGGCGGGGGAAGTGTTGTGGCGGTTGCGGCGCGGCGGGCTTCGGCGAGCAGTTCAAGGGTGCGTGCTTCGAGTTCGTGAGTGAAGGGAATATCGACGCGCGTGCGTGAGCCGGCGAAGTAGAGGACACCATGATCGCAGTGGTAGCCATGCTCACGCAGAAGCAGCCCTTGGGCCATGAGCTGCACACGCTCGGGCTCCCAGGAGCGTTCAGGGTTGTCGGGCACTCGGCCGCGCTTGGTTTCGCCGGGGACGGCCTGCGGTGGTGACGTGGAATCATCGACGGAGACAAGGTCCAGCTTGGCGGTCAGGCCGAGGGTGTCGGACCCGAGCGGGACGGATCGAGCGATGGCGGGCGGCTCGTCGCCGACGGGGTTGGGTTTAGTGGATTGCGCGTCATCCGCTTCACCGTCGGCATCGGCGCTGCTGGCGGCCTGAGGGAGGACATGATCGAGTTTGTCGACACGCCGGTGGACGTGGCGGCCTTCGATGGTGTAAACGTTGTCGGCCCATCGGCCCTCGACGTGCATGAGGTGAAAGAGGCGGGGACAGTAGGCATACTCGTTGAGCATGCGAATGGGAAGAAGGTCGGCCCCCGAGGAGGTGTCGAAAGTCGTTTGAGCCGAATCGTTGCCGGAGTCGCTCATGGTTCAGGCGATGCGCTGGGCGGGGGTGAAGTTGCGGTAGTAGGTGCTCGTCATAATCCGATCGCAACGGTAGATTGCTCCGATACCCAACCGCTCAAGGTCAGTGGTTTTGGGATTCGCTTGATGGAGCGCTGATAATGTCAGGAGCGAGCGAACTACATTGAGCGAAACGGGCCGAGTCCAGATGGGCCAAGTGAGACATTGCCGCTTTCCGTCGGGCCGACCAAATGCAATGGTTCCGACCTCGCAGCACTCGGAGATCGTGGTCAATAGTGACATGGCCGCCAAGGCGAGCCAATTGCCTCCACGGACGGACACAGTGCGTTCCTTACTTGGGTTTGTCCACTGGTGAGCGTATCCATGATGCTCCGCAGGATCCCAGCGCAACGCGCAGTTTTCATCTTCGTGCTTCCACGAATCCGCAAGGGCACTCTCAAGATTATCATCGGTGGTTTCCTCAAGAATTCGCCGCGCATAGGCGAGCAAGCCATTGCCAGCCGAATCACCACTTCGCACCATTCGCAGTGCGGTATCACGAAAGCATCCTGTATCGTCCATCACCGACGGCACTCCTAGTGCGGACAACATGTCGGTGTGGTACCGTGCCTTGGGCGATGCTTCTGAGATGGCGTTGATCATTTCCTCTCGAAGCCGGTCAGCTTGGAATGGTAATCTGTTATCCAAGTTCCACAGACCCAGCCCAATATTGGCAAACCGTGTGCGTAGATGCTGAACCAGCGACTTAATTCCAGTAGGTCCGTTAGTCAATCGCGGTCTCCAAGTCGCACCAGCGCGTTCCCAATGCATAGGCATTGGGAAGTTGGGAGTCGTGCCGAGATACAGCACTCCCAGCGCCGCGAGGAAGCCGAGGGGATTGGTCCCGTCGAGGCCGGGCAGGAGCAGACCGTCGCGTGGGTCGGGAGTGGCGTGTGTGGTCATGTTGTGGCTTCCGCAGGTTGGTCGGCGTGCTCGTGTTCGTATTTGCCGGCATCCTCGGCGGCGCTGGCCTGCTGGTCGGCGAGGCGGAGGGCAGCCTCGAGGTAGGCCAGGCCCCACCAGCCGAAGCGGCGGGTGAGGAGCCAGAAGCGTTCGGCGATGCCGGAGTCGAGGCGATGAGCGGGGATGAGCCGGGCTCGCTGCTCATGGGTCAACGGATTGCCATTGACCTCGACGGCAGGCAGTTCGTCATCGAGGACAACCGGGGCGAAGGGGCGAGCGTGGCCGTGGTGGGCGGCGATGAGGTGAAGGATCAGGTCGCGGTCGGCGTGATCGCTGGGAAGTTGTTGCGACAACTCGGCCAGTTGGACGGAGAGCATTTCATGGCGGAAGTCGGCGGGCAGGCCGGAGCGATCGCTGGCGTGATCGCGCTGAGTGCGTGTGGTCGGCAGCGCTGCGGATTTCGCCAACAGCGCCGAGGTGACACCGACGAGAAGCCATGCATCCGTGCGGTCGGTGCGCCCGAGCATGGCCTGGAAGCGTTCGTCGGCCTTGCCTAGGTCGTGAAGTTCGGCGGCGAATTTGTAGCTGCCGGTGAAAGCGCCGAGGGGCAAAGCGGCGAGTGATTGACACACCATGCCGCAAACATGGCGGGTGTGGTCGGCGAGAAAGATCGGAACATCTCGCTGAATACGTGAACTTTCGTCGGCACCGTCGTCCATCGAGGGAACAAACCAGTCGGTGGATGAGCCGAGGCGCTTTCGTCCGGTCAGCACGACGCCGCGCTGGTCGGGGTAGGGCTCGATCTCGATGCCGTTGTCTGCCAGGTGACGCAGTGATTGCGCGAGCGAACCATCATCATTGTGCGGGATCGCATCGGCGGCGGCGCGGAGCATGGTGGACCACTCGCGGCGCGTAGGCGGTTCGTCAGGTCTGCTGGCGGCGGCGAAGAGATGACTCCATACTTCGCCAGCGGGCAGGTGCGACCGTAAAGATGGGTGCAGTCGCAGCGCCGCCAGATCGCGGGCACGGGTGAAGGCGGTTTCTGCCACGTCATTGATGGCAGTGGCGTCGGGCAGATGTCCCAGCACGCGCGACGTGTCAGCCGAAGCGGGGAGCACGAGGGTATCACCGGGGCGCAGGTCGTCAGGCGAGGCAATCAGCGTGGAGTCTTTGATGCCGCGCCAGAGCACGCCGGGGTGTCGCAACGATGGCGTACGGCTGCCTTGCTTCCTATTGTCATCGTCCTCTGTTTCACTGACACCCAGCGTATCGCCGTGGTCTGTCACTTCGTTCATCTGATCGACGAGCCAGCGGCGAACGCGCGAGATCGGCACACTCATGCACTCAGCGGAGGTCGGGGGCAGCAGCGCTACCACGTCGCACCACTGGTCGCGGGTCATGCGATCGTCTTCGATCAGGTCGGCGCGCCAGCAGACCTGGACATCGGGCTCGCTGCGCCGTGTGCCGTGGATGAACAGCGCCACGTCGGGATCGGGCACGGGCCTGGGTGCAGTCTGGCACCAGAAATCAACGTAAGCGGGCATCATGACCGGCGCATTGAGCGAGGCGGACGGGGCGAGGAGGGCTTGAGGCGGCCTACCTCGGGCGTGGTGCTTGTTAAGCAGATGGTTGAAGGCGTCGATGCCGAAATCGATGACGCCAGCGGTCGCGTGTTCGTTGAGCCAGTTCCACGTGCGGGCCAGTGCGTTGCCGTAGATGGGGTCGAGCGGTTGAGTGTCGTCGAGTTTGTCATCAGGCTTGACGTCTTTTCTATTGGCGAGAATGACGGCTTGGGCGGCGATGGCACGGCCCGCGCGGTTGAGCCGTCCGAAGCGTTGCCGCAGGGCGTCAAGCGAGGCGCACTCGGTGATGAGCACATCAAAGTCGTAGTCGGCTCCGACCTCGAGGCATTGCGTGGCGACGATGAAGCTGGCTTGTTCGGTGACTGCCGGTCGGTCGGGGCCGACGAGCGGGCGCAGGCGATCGGCCTGTGTGTCGCGGTCGATCGGACGCATGGAGCCGATAACCAGTTCGATGTTGGCGTCGGTCGGAATCTTGCGTCTCTTGTCGCTGAGTTCGGCCTGAAGGGCGCGGAGGTGATCGTAGATATCCGTTGCGGTGGCGATGCGGTCGACGATGATGCCCACGGCAGCGGGTTTGTCGCGGTCGAGAGACGCTGCAATCTGGATGGCTTCTTTGGCCACGTCATTAGTGCCGCGAAGGTCGGCGGGTTTGGAGGCGGTGAGACGCGCGAGCAGTGGCAGCTTCGGATCTCGATCATCATCTTGGAGTTGAATGACGCCGCGTTTGACCATCTCATCGTTGGGTGTCGCGGTCATGGGCACGACGGTGACCGAGCGGACACCGATGGGTTGCTCGCCCCACTTCTGCGGGTGGAGATAGCGATGGACGTGATCCAGCGTCTGGCGGAACGGCTCGCTGATGTGGGCCTCGTCGAGCAAAATGAGCGAGTCGTAGGCGATCAGGGCGGCCTGGATCGGTGCGGCATTGGTCGAGACGCCATAGCCACGAAACAGCAGGCGGGAGCCGAGTTGATCGAGCGTGGTGCAGACGATGGTCGGTTGCACGATGGATCGCGCCCAGCGGTTGTCGCGGTAGATGCCGCCACGCAGTTCGAGTACGTCCAGGGGCGGGACGTTGTCTTTTGTCGATGTGCCAGCCATCTTCCGCAGTGCCCCGGCGACAGCGCGCAGTACGGGGTTGCAGTTCGAGTTGTCCTGCTCGGCCTTCCAAATGGCTTGGGCGATGTGTCGGGCGCGGGTGTGGGCCTCGTCCACGATCACGCGCCGGTTCACACAAAAGAACACGCGGCGCGGCGCGGTACGTTGCTCGACCGGCAACGATGCTTGACACGCCATCGCAAAAATGGCGACGTCGAGGCACGCGGTTTTGCCGCTGCCCGTGGGCAGGTCGATCGCGCCAGGCCAATCGCCGCCGACAGCCCGCGCAGCCAGGCGCTGCTGCCAGGGGTAGGGCAGATGCCCGTGCAGTGCTTCAAAGTAAGCATCAAAGTCCGTGATCGTCAGTGCACGCATTGGTCTGGCTCCTTCATCGATTCAGCGGCCTGCACAGCCCGTAACCCAGATACCGCCCGGCCCCAATCAGCACCGGCCCGATGATCGGCTCAGCAAACTCCAACCAGACGTGCACCTGTGGCCGCGACGCGTTGGCACCCTTGGCCGGATAGCACGGGAACCCGTCGCCCAGCACCGCATCGCTGCCATCCGCTGCATCGTGCCCACGCAACAATCGGCGTTTGCCAATTGCACGCGCGCCGCCCCGGTGCCAGCAGGTCGTATCAATGTCGATGTTCACCGGCTCGGGCAGGCCGATGCGCGTGCATGCGACCTTGACGATGCCCGCCACTTCGTGAGCCCACGTCACACGATCTTTCACGCGATCGGCCTTGGGGAATCGGTCCAGCACCACCGGTGTGACGCTCGCCCATGTTGCTGCGCCCGTCGGATGCGCCGTCCACGTCTCGGGTTGGAGCGTTCCTCGCTGTTCACTCCAGTCGCGCTTTTTGACCGTCCACACGCCGAGTCGGCCGAGTTTGAGTTCGATCTCACGGGGCTTGCCGTTGCTGTTCATCAGCAAAGGGCCCAGCACGCGGCCCCGCTCTGGCCGATCCACCGAGCGCGGGAACACCAGCCCCATGCCCAGCAGATGCCCGTCGGCGTGTTCGTGGCCGACAAAAGGCAGCGGGATACACCCCATGTGCCCCGCACCGTCATCACACGCCGAACCATCTGCCTGATGCCCGCTGACCCACTGCGGCACGGGTTGGACACCGCTGTGTTTCATCACCGCCCCGCGCAGCGCCCACGTCAGTATCAGAGTCGAGACCGCCGGCAGCGTCGGCCCGGCGACCTGTATCAGCATCAACACATCTGTATCGAAGTGCGTGGTCGTTGCATCTGATTGCACAGCGACACCATCGGCCCGGCGATACCCCGACCACAGGCCGAGGGTGGGACGGATCGGCGGCCTTGGCGCAATGCCCGAAAGCTGATTTTCAAGTGTTCTGATTTCGGCGTCGATCGCCTCTTTTCGTTCCTTCGCCCCCTTCCCCTTGGCCGCCTTCCTGGACGCCTTGAGCGCGTTGATCTGCTCGTTGATTTGGGCGTGCTTGCTGCACGCGTTCTCCCCGAAACGCTCGATGAGCATGTCCAACATCTCATTGGAGATCGACCGCACCTGCTGATCGGCGAGTTGATCGGCCGGAAGCAGATGCTCGCCACCCGAGCCTTCCAGCCCCGCAACCTCCGCCACCCACATCCGCACCAGCGATGATGAGTGCCCGATCCGTGTCACCTTGCTGCAAAGATGGGCCAACGCTTCGCGGTGGTCGTCCACGCCCTCGGCCTCGGGCCAGTGCATGGTGCAGGGAGCATCGCCGACATGAACCCGGGGAAACGTGCGCGGCTGCTTACTGCGCGTCATGGTCGGGGCGGATTGCAGCGTCGCCGCGGCGGGGCCGGCCTTGTCGTTCACGGGCACGTAAAACGTGACGTTGGATCGCTCGGCCACCTGCTCGCGCGGCGGCAAGTGAAGCTCCGGGTCACCCAATTGTTCCAGCCAGCGCAGCGTGTCGCCCTCGGCGGCGCTTTGTCCGGTTTCAAACCACGCCGCCGCCAACGCCATGAACACCCGCCCCGGGTGCGGCGGCCACTCCGCTCGCTCCCGGCTGCTCGGGTCCGTCGCCACTGCGTAACCGGTCAGATATTCCCAGCCGATCGTGAGTCCGGGCATCACTCACCCCCTTCACCGGATTCACCACCCTCACCACCCTGCTTGGCCGCGAGTAGCTGGCTCTTGACCACCAGCTTCACGAGTTGTTCAGACGGCGTGAGTACCAACGGCTGCTCGCGCCAAGGCAGACCGGCATCCATCGCCGCCTTCACCGCTTCCTTGAACAGGGCGATCGCGTCCTCGGCGGGCAGCAAGAACGAGCCGCCAGCCTTGCGGTCAAGCAGGTCCCACGTCAGGTCTGCTTCGGGATAGAGCAGGCACCGCGAACGCAGGTCCAGCCCCGCATCGTCTGCCAGCGCCGCCGCCAGCAGCCCCAACGCCGCCAGTACTGTCCGCGCTGCGTTGTCCCGCTCCGTGCTGAACTCGCCATCCACCGGGAACCGCAGTCGCCGAAGCGCAGGCAACGAAAGCACGATCGTCTGCTCCGCCGAAGCGATCGTCACGCCGCCTGGTGCAACACGCCCTCCTGTGATATAGCTACGGTCATCGCGCATGACATCAACGGTTTCGCGGTTCTCCTTCGAAATGCTGTCCGACGAATAGCGTGAAAAATCTGGAGTCACATTGCCAAGATTGAGCTTCGAGAGCTTTTTCTCGAATTGCTTGGGCTTTCCTTTTTCTTGAACCGCTTCGGATTCCAGTGCCGTCCATCCGCCAGACTTTGCCTCGTAGAGCCGTGGATTCTTGTGAATAGCGGGATCGATCCGGCTACTCGTCTTCACACCATACACCGCATCAATGCCCACGATCTCGCTGACCATGGCCCGCTCAAATTTCACACCCAGGCCGCCCTTGGGGCCGGTTGAGTCCCACAGCCCAAACAGAAGGGCCGTGGGGCACAACTCGAACAGAGGCGTGGCATTCTGCAAACTCACGCGGTCGATCACCTTGCCCACGTCCGACTGGCGGAACGGCTTGCCATCCAGCAGACTGTCACGCAGGATCGCATCGGCGATCCGGTGCGGCGCTTGCAGCGAACTGACCTTGCCCACCGGGTCGAGCAAGCGCATGTCGGCGCTCTTGTCCTCGCCGGGGAAGTACGGCGTGAAGTCCACCTCGATCACCGGCAGACTCAGCCGCTTGCTATCCACCGCCTGCTGCAACGCCTCCTCCATCCGGTTCGCCTGGCTCTGCACGCTGTCGAGCAGCACACAATTCACCGGCTCACCCCGGCCCGGCAGGCGTCGCTGCTCCGTCGCGTACACCGCCCCGGCATACGTCGGCGGGAACACCTTCGTCCCCGCGCCAGCCGCAGGCTGAAGCGACACCCGACTCCGCAGTGCCGCCGCCGGTCCAGCCACCGCCTTCGTCAATTGTTTTAACGTCAACTTTTCTGCCATGATCGTTGTTCCTTTCAAAAAGGGTCTTAGGTTCCTGTATCAAGCCATGCCCACTTTCGCATCCGCATCCGCCGCAGATTCGACGCGCTGATCGGCCTGCCTCGTGCCGCCGCCCAACGGGCTTCGCGTCGTGTCCGCTGCACGCACCAGTTGCGTGCCCTCTGTTGCCGCTCATCGGCCGCCCCCCGGAAGTGCGGCCGATTTTGCCGGACCATGCAATTAGTCTCGGGGCTCCTGCCAAACCACGCCCCTGGACCTCGCATCCATGCGAGTGATCGCAGTATACGTGGCCCACTGACAGCGTCCTGTCAGTGACGATCCGCGGAGTTTTCCAGGGGTGGGACATACAGGTCCGCGGCAGCGGCGGTCAGTTCAGCAATACGATCAACCAATTCGACTGGCTCTTGGACACGGGCGTTGGGTCCGTAGCCCAGCACCCACCAAACAATCTCGTCCAGGCCGTCCACCTCACAACGGAAGGTAATCGAGCCGTCGGCGTGGTTTTCGATCTGCTGGGTGGAATGCCAATTGGTGTCGGCGACGGTCTCGGCGACGATGGCATTGAAATGGATGGCGACATTGAATGTGCGATCACCGCGAATCATGCGCCATGCGTTGCCACGGTAGGCGTGCAAAGAAAAGTCATCAGGGATCGCGTAGGGTTTGCTCGTCGGGGCAATCGCGATGAATCGATTGAGTTTGAGCCGCCGAACTGCGTTGCGTGCCGCGTGATGGCCGATGACGTACCAGGCACGCTGATCGAAGCTCAGTATGTAGGGGCGAAAGACAAATTCACCGATGTCCGTTTCAGTATTGAGCGATTCATACTGACAGCGCAGGGCACGTCGGCTTTGTATCGCATGTCGTACTTGGGTAAACACATCTTGAATCGCTTCTCCAGCCGGCCCCGATGCGGGCAACTGAATATCAATATGGCGATCAATGTCACCGAGTTCGTCGATGACACGTGCAGGAAGTTGGGTACGTATCCTTTCGATGGCGGTCGCAGCAGGGCCTGTCAGCGCGATCTGCTCGGTTCTGCCCACACCCTCCGCCAGTGCGAGAATGGCCAATGCCTCGCTCGCGCTAAGATGCAACGGCGGCAAAAAATAATCCCGTCGAATCCGGTAGCCGCCCGTCTCTTCGTCCAGGTAATGAGGGATGCCCAGATCCGTAAGGACAGCCAGGTCACGATACACCGTGCGCTCGGTGACCCCGAGCGCCGACGCCAGATTGGCTGCGCTGCCCGCCCGCCCCTGCTGCATGAGCATGAGTAGACGCAGCAGCCGGTGTACCTTCGAGTAGTCTGCGGACATCGCACCCCCTTGGGAATGGCCCAGCACAGTGGCGATCCATCCAAGTCTAACACTTAGGTACTGTAAATAAATAACTGATACTACCTTGTCCGTTGCTCCGATAATAGAGGAGTGACCGCTCCCCCGCCAATCCGCGACATCCGCAAGAAGTACCGGGCTGTCAATCGGCGCTTGAGAACCGGCCAGGGATAGGCGCTGCATAACCGGCCAGTGGGTTGTCGGGTCTTGTACCTCACTTGGGGGTGGTTTCGCAAGTTTCGGATGGTTCGGAGGAACCCGTCTTGGCGGCATTCTTCTTGCCGCCCGCCTGGGTGGCGGCCTGCTCGCGCAGGCGGTAGCTCTTGCCGGTGATGGTGATGATCTCGGCGTGGTGCAGGAAGCGGTCGAGAATGGCCGTGGCGCTGGGCACGTCGCCGATGAGCTTGCCCCAGTCCTCCAGCGGCCGGTTGCTGGTCATCATGGTGGAGCGTTTCTCGTAGCGGCGCATGATGATTTCAAACAGGTATTCCCCCGAGCGCTTGGGCAGTTGCTTCATGCCCATGTCGTCCACGATCAACAGGTCGGGCTTAAGGTAGCGGGCCAGCACCTTCTCATCGCCTTCCATCGTTTCATCGTGGAGGAACTCGCGCACCACGTCGAAGATCGAGCGGTAGAGCACGGTAAAGCCGCTGCGGATGACGGCGTGACCGATGGCCTGCACCAGGTGGCTTTTGCCCACCCCCGGCGGGCCGAGCCATAGCACGTCTTTGGCCTGGCGGACGAAGCCCCCGCAAGCCAGATCGTAGATTTGTTTCCGCTTGATGGAGGGATTGAAGGCGAATTCAAAGTCCTCCAGGGTCCGGGGGTCGCGGAAGGCGGCGGCCTTCACCCGCCGGCTGATCTGCCGATCGGCACGCACCGCCAGTTCATCCTGGAAGATCAACTCCAGGAACTCGGCGTGGCCCAGGCTGTGGCCGGCAGCCTCCTGCAGGCGCACGTCCAGGCTCTGGGCCAGGCCCGACAGACGCAGTTGCCGCAGGGTGGACAGGAGGGAGTCATTCATGATCCAGTCTCCATTCCCGGAAGGGGTTGAAGGAACGAGGCATGCACGAACTGGCCGTATTCGGCCAGGGAGCGGATGATCGGGTGCTCATCGAGCAACTCAGGAAGGTTCTGCTGCCGATCCGCATGATGCAGACCCCGTTGCACCAGCCGGCGCAGGGTGCGTAGCCGCCAGGCCTGGTGCTCCAGGGCGATGCCGCAGGCCTGATTGAGCCGGTCGTGGGGGTGCTTGTCGGCCAGGCTCAGCAACCCTTGCAGCACGCGCACGCCCTCGATGCCCCGGGCTTGCACCATCGCCTGGGCCCAGCGCTGGGCCTGGAGGCCGATGATCCCGGCCCGCTGCAGCAGCCACGCCGCCCCGCGCTCCACGCCGGTGATCTTCTGGTCCAAAATGTGGCGGTCCTGCGTGCTGAACTGTCCGGCTTCCTTGCGCACATGGGTGGCGATCAATTGCATCCGGGGGTTGAAGATGCGCACCAGCCGGCTGTCCCAGCGCGCCCACAGCAAGCGTCCCAGATACTCCGGGGGCACCGAGTAGTAGGCTTTGTCCACCTCCACATGCCCGTCACGATGTACGGTCCGTTGCCCCTCGTGGAAGCAGGGGAAGCGTTCCGCAGGTAGCGGCTGCAACGCCGGTTTCTCCACCTGTGCGAACACCTGACCCACCTGCTGGCGCGTGGTGCCGTGGATGCGCGTGTCGGCGACCGTCGCCTCCCATTCCCTCAGGTGCCGATTCTGCTCGGCCAGGCTGGCGAACTGGTGACCCTTCAGCGCGTTCTCCTGCACGTAATCCACGCCCCGTTCCACCTTGCCCTTGTGTCGGGGCATCCGTGGTTTGGTGGGCAGAGGCACAATGCCATAGTGGGCGCAGAAGGACTGCACCTTGGGGTTGATCTCCGGATCGAACCAGTCGGCCTTCTGCACCGCCGCCTTCAGGTTGTCGAGCACCAGCGTCTGCGGCACGCCGCCGAAGTGATGCAACGCATCCTCCAGAGCACGGATGAAGTTCTCGGTGGTTTGCCGCTCCACCGCCTGGCTGTAGCCCTTGCGGGAATGGCTGAGTATCACACGCAGAACGTGAGGGCGGCGTTTACGACCATCCGCCGCCACAATGGACGCCCCGCGGCCAAAGTCCACCTGGGCTTCCAGGCCCGGGGCACACTCCATGCGCCGGAACGGAACCGGGCAAGCCGCCCCCAGCCGTTGAATATACCGCCGCACACTGTGGTAGCTGGGAGCTTCTCCGGGAGCCGAGCCCTGATCGGTCGCTAAATCCTGCTGAATCCGCACAGCGCTCAAGCCCTGTTCCAGCTTGGCCAGGATGATGGCGTGATAGGGTCGGCAAGCACTAAGCGTGCGCGACAAGACCTCCGGGCCAACAGCCCTTCCGGGGGAAGCCCTGCCGGCGCTTGAGGCAATGCCTTCGGGTTCCAAGGACCATTCCGGGGGCGAGCCGGTGGGCGCTTTGGCTGGTTTTGCTTCGCCGTCCCCACCGGCGGACCCGCTGAGCGCTTTGGCCGGTTTTGCCACCTCCACTTCGCTGGGTGCCCGGGCCTGCTGTACGTACCGGCCCACCGTCTCGCGATGCACCCCCAGCTCCCGGGCGATCCGCCGGCAACTCCAGCCGCGCTCATACAGGGTCAGTATGGATTGAATCTCGGCCACACGCAGTTGGTTTGCCATCGCAGGGCTCCAGGGGTGAAGCTGGAGAACCTACAGGCCAAACCACCTCTTGTTGGTGGCCGGTTTTCAGGCGCTCATCAGTGGCCGGTCTTGGGCGCTAAATGACAACCGGGCGTTGCGCCTGGTATTGAATGAGCGGCAACGGCGGCTGTGGGCGGCGAC
>JBBDMX010000093.1:0-67833 GCA_040878035.1 Phycisphaeraceae bacterium
GCGCACGCAGCGCGACAGCGAGTGGGTGTTTCTGGCCGAGGTGGCGGTCAATGCGACGGTGCCCGGCCCCACGTGGCGCCACGCCGCGCTGGGCAAACCGGTGACGCTGGCCAATCCGCCGCAAACCAAGCAGGCCCTCTTCACCTACGCAGCCCATGGCCCGCCGGCGTTCCTGACCGACGGCTATCAGAGCGGCGTGCCCGACTGGCAAACGCCCGAATGGCTGGGCTTCGACAAGGACCTGGACGCCACCATCGACCTTGGCGCGGTGATCGACCTTCATGAGGTCAGCGCCACCTTCATGCAGCATGCGTACAGCCGCGTGCGCATTCCCCAGACGATGCAGATTCATGTATCAGACGACGGCAAGGCATTCAACAAGGTCGCCACCGTCGCTCACGAGCCGAGCAACGCCGGCGAGATGATCAAGACGCTGTCGGCCAAACTCGACGGCGCTAAGGGCCGTCATGTAAGAGTCGTGGCGCCCAATCAGGGCGGCTGGCTGTTCGTGGACGAGATCGTCGTCAACCCCCAACAGGATGACAAGTGACAAGGTGAGGGGGTGACAAGGTGAAGAAGGTTTTCATCATCCGCCGCGGCAGTGCACGACTTGCGCGACTGTTTGTTCGAGCGGTTGGCCCGTGAGGCCCGCCAGCGCCAACGCCGCGGCGCCCAGGCATGTGGGCTCCTTGGCGTCGATGGCGACCACGGGCATGCCCAGCGTGTCGGCCTTGATCTGGAGCCACAGGTCGCTTTGTGCCGCCCCGCCCACGGAGATTACTTCGGCGGGACGACGGCCGGTGACGAGCGTATCTACCTGCTCCTTGAGGGCATCCGCGACGCCTTGGAAGACAGCCCGCACCTGATGACCGCGAGTCTGGCCCTGCCTGTGACCTATAAAGACAGGCTGGCCCGACACCGCCGACGCGGCCGAATCAAGCCGCAGGCCGCCGCAGTCGCGCGGGGCAGCGGCGGCTTCGCAATTGAGCGTGTCATAGTCGGGTGTCGGATGCTCGGTGTTGCGAAGGGCTTCGACGAGGTTCGCCGACACGTTACCGAAGCACATGCGCCAGTACAACGGCCTGCGCCACGCCGGCCCCTGGAACACGGCCGCGGGCAGGCCGGCGTCGAAGTGATCCGCCAGCGTCACCGTCGCCAGCACCGTGCCGGTGGTTTCGCTAACGCCGCCGACTTGCGTGTTGCCGGCGCCGATAGCGCCGGCGTACTGATCGAGGCAGCCCATGAACACACGGCAGGAGGAACGTAGACCCAATCGCGCCGCAGCGGCTTTGCGGATCGGGCCGATCTCCTGGCCGGCGTGCATGGGCAACGGCATCGCCTCGACGGGCAAGCCGAACTGATCCAGCACCCCCGAACGCCACTTGAGTGTGTGAATGTCCAGCAGGGCCGAGAGACCCGCGGCGCCACCCTCGGTGACGTGCCGGCCCGTGAGCCACCACGCCAGTTGGTCGCCGATGAGGCGTAAGTGCCGCACTTTGGGCCACAGGCCAGGATCATGCCGCCGTAGCCAGGCGAGCTTGGCAACCATGAAGGCGGGGCCCAACGCGGGAATGCCCGTGCGATCGCGTAACTCGTCATCGGCCGGCAATGCGTCCTTGAGCCACTGTGGATCTTCAGCGGCGCGCCTATCGCTCCACAGAATGATCGGCGTCAGCGGCGCATCTTGCTCATCGAGCAAGAGAAAGCTGTTGGTCTGTGTGGCAAAGCACACTGCGTCGATCGATGTCGGCAGCGACGCGTCGGTCGCCGCCAGTTCCGTGGCCAGGGCAACGAGGCACTGCTCGAACGCTTGCGGGGTGATCTGGCGAAAGCGGGTGTGCGGCTGGATCGGCGTGGGCCGGCGCGCCAGAGCCAGCAAGGCACCCTTCTCGCCAAAGACGGCGGCCTTGAAGTAGGTCGTGCCCAGGTCGAATGCAAGCACGCGCGTCAACGGCGTTCCTCCGATGGCGCCAGCCGATCGATCAGGTGCAGCGTCGCGTCCACCAGGCGCTGGCCGCTCTGCGGACTGGCAAAGATCGCGTTGGATGCCTCGTATCCGCCTTCGGCCACCGCTTCGGCGGTGACCAGGTATCCCTCCAGCCTGCCGTTGGCCAGCGTGATGATGTGCACGGTGGGATGGCGCTGCATGACCGCCTGGGCGAATTCCACAAAGATCTCGCCGGGCCAGCCGACGAACAGGTGCTCGCCGATGCGAATGACCTGCACCAATGCAGGCATGCACGATCGCGCCGCCTGGTCCACCATGCCGTTTGCACTGGCCCTGGCGAGGGTCAACGTCTCTTGGGCGCCGAACCAGTCGCACTCGGCGGTGCGAATATGAGCGCGGTCGCTAGACGTTTCCTGGAGGTGCTTAAGATGGGCCTTGACTTGATCAAGTCGCGCACTGGCCTCCTGCACGGAAGGAAACTGCCGCACGGGCAGATCGACTTGAACAGTAGCAGCCTCGATGGAGACTGGGGTGACAGGCTGTGCCTGTTGGATTCCCGCCGCGATGGCTCGACCCAGAATCTGGCCCAGGCGCTCTGCTTCGGCGATGGTGTTCGCCTTCACGACATGGCGTGGGCTCTGATTGCCGGCGGCGCCCATGTGATAGACCAACGGACAGCGCTGTCCCACCACGTTGGCCTGAAGCCACCGCCGGGCCAGGCCGGGGAAGTCACCAGAGACGTGCGTCCAGTCTTCGTGCAGAACAGTCGGGTGCATGCTGACCACCACCATGACCGCCAGCGGCGCATGGGAATGCGCATCCCGTGCTACGAGCATGGGCACGGCGGGGATGCTCGCGCCGGCAGGGTCGCGACGATTCGTGCCCAGGGCCGATCCGTCCACGCAGGCATAGGCGAGCGTGGCGGGCGCGGCGGTGCGCCAGGCTTTCGCTGCCGCGCTGACGATTCCTTCCTCGAGCTGGGTCAGCACCGCAGGATCCGGCGGCGGCACGTGCGGGTCGTCGGCGTTGCTGATCATGCTGGCGGTGATCGGGCCGGAGTGCGTGTGCGTCGCGCTTACCATGATGCTTTCCACCGGCACTTGCGTAGCCTGGGCGATGCGCTGTCGGGCACGCTGGGCCACCTCCTGGGGCACCCAGATGATGTCGCAGGCGACGAACAGCGCGCCGTGCAGTTCGCCATCGCCGATGTACATCGCGGAGGCGAGTAGGGGGTCGTGAACCCCGGTGCTGTATCGCGCCACATGGGGATAGCCAAAAAGGTACTGCGAATGCGCCGGCGTAATGTCGGTTTCCGCCGCGCCGATGCGCCAGGTGGCAGGTTGCGCGGCGCTGGATGGTTGACGGGATTGACTTCCACTGATGTTCACGTTAAACATAGTATAACATGAATGAACATGCGGTTGCCAACTCGCCCGCCACCCGCCGAAGCCAGCTTCTGGCGGCGCTGGAGTCGCGCGGCGAGCAGAGTGTCGAGCAACTGGCGCAGATGCTGGGCGTCAGCGGCATGACGATCCGGCGCGACCTCCAGGACCTGGCCGATAGCGCCAAGGTGATCCGAACCCATGGCGGCGCCACGCCCGCGGCCCGCGTTTCCTTCGACTTCCGCTTTCTCGAACGCTCGCAACAGCAGGCCGCCGCCAAAGAGGCGATTGCCCAAGTCGCCGCCTCGCGCGTACGCCCCGGCGATTCGATTCTGCTGGATTCGGGCACCACGACCTTAGCTATCGCCCGCCGACTAAGACTGATCGAGGGCATCACGGTGATCACGACCTCGCTGCCGATCGCATCGGAACTATATGGCCTTGCGACGGTGAGCACGATCCTCCTGGGTGGGCAACTGCGGCACGATTCTCCCGACCTCTATGGCGCCATCACCGACCACAGTCTGGACGTGTTGCGTGCCAATGTAGCGTTCATCGGCGCCGACGCCGTCGACGCGCAGGGCCACGCGTACAACGCCTCGGCGGACATCGGCCGGTTGCTCACGCGCATGGCCGGGGCCGCCGACAAGGTCTACGCCGTGGCGGATCACAGCAAGGTCGGTCGGCGCGACTTGATGCGCTTCGCCGATCTGCGCCTTTGGCAGGGCCTGATCACCGATACCGGTTTGGAGTCGAAACTTAAGCAATCGCTGGAAAAGGCGGGAGTTCGCTTGTATCTGCCGGCAAGCGTCAAACAAAAAGGACGTGCGTGATGGGTGCGATGCTGATTCAGAACGTGCGTGCGATGCAGCCCGGCGAAGGCATCGTCGCGTCGTCGGTGTTGATCGACGGCGGGCGCATTACGGCATTGGATCCGCACGACGTCGCGGCGGACGTCGCGCGTTTCGATGGCGATGGCCGGTTGCTCACGCCGGGGCTCATTGACGTTCATATCCACGGCATCGAGCAACACTTTTTCGAGCAATCGCCCGAGGCGTTGGTCGCCGGCGTCGAGCGCCTGCCACGGTATGGCGTGACGACCGTGCTTCCGACGTTGTACACCGTGATGCGCCGCGGCGCCTTGCCGCGGCTCGAAGCTCTGGGCGCGGCGCTGGACCGGTGCCGCGGCTCGTCGGCGCCGGGCTTTCACCTGGAGGGGCCGTTCCTGGCGTTGCCGGGCGCGGGTGCCGCGACATTGCCCGGCGATCTGGTCTTGCTCGAAGAAATCCTGGCCGCGGCGGGCAAGGTCCTCGCCATGTCCGTCAGTCCCGACACCCCCGGCATCCTGCCCCTGATCCAGCGACTGAGGGAACGCGGCATCACCGTCTTCCTCACACATACCCGCGCCAGCGTCGAGCAGACGACGGCCGCCATCGACGCCGGCGCCCGGCACGCCACGCATTTTTACGACGTGTTCCCCTTGCCGCAGGAAACCGACCCGGGCGTCCGCCCGGTCGGCGCGGTGGAGACGATCCTGGCTGACCCACGTGTGACGGTGGACTTCATTGCCGACGGTGTACACGTGCATCCGATGGCCATTAAGGCGGCGCTGGCCGCCAAGGGGCGCCGCGGCGTCATCCTGATCACCGACGCCAATGTCGGGGCGGGACTGCCGGCGGGAACTTACGACACTACCTGGGGCTATCGCGTGAAGGTCAGTCCCAGCAACGCGGCAAGGATCGACCTGCCCGGCGACCCGCGAGATGGGGGGCTGGCGGGCAGTGCGCTGACGATGAATGTGGGCATGAGCAATCTGCTCCGCTGGCTGGACCTGCCGGCGCACGACGTTTGGGCGATCGGCAGCGCCAATACCGCACGGATGCTGGGCATGTCTGATCGGGGTGAGCTGCGCGTCGGTGCGTCGGCGGACCTGGTGTTGTGGGACCAGGGCGGGACAGCGCTCTCGGCGGTGCGAACCTGGGTGGGCGGGCAATGTGTTCACGAACAACAAACGCAGGAGCGAGTGTGCCCATGAGCCGATTCGAGTTTGAACCGTCGCCTTTCGTGCCGTTTCGTGACCGCCAGGCCATCGAGCGCTGCCGCCGGATCACGCGGAGCCAAATCACGCAGCATCCCAATCCCGACTTCCAGATCCGCGTGGTGAAGGACGACGAGATGTTGTTCCTGTGGGTGGCGGACATCTACCAGCGATTGAAGGCTACGCGCGAGGCGGGCCGCTCGTGCGTGATGCTGTTGCCCAATCCCTGGCCGCGCTATCGCAGCGTGGCGAAGCTAATCAACTCGACACGGTTGGACTGTCGCCACGCGTGGTTCTTCGCCATGGATGAGTACGCGGATCAGGACGGCCGTGTGGCGCCGCCGGACTGGGAGTGGGGCTTCACTTGGGCCCTGCGCACGTTCCTGTGGGCGGAGATCGACGAGGACTTGCGGCCGCCGTTGTCGCAGGTGATCGGCCCGACTAACGAGAACCTGTCGCATTACCTGGACATGATGAACGACGCGGGCGGGCTGGACATCAGCTACACCGGGCCGGGATGGACGGGGCATCTGGCGTTCTGCGAACCCGACGCGCCGGAATTCGATGCCTCACTTGAAGAGTGGAAGCAGATGGGCGCGCGCATCTGCACGCTCAGCCCGTTCACCATCGCGCAGAACTCGCTGCACGGCTGCTTTGGTTACAGCGGCGACCTGTCGCGCGTGCCGCCCAAGGCCGCGACCATCGGCCCCAAGGAAGTGATCGCCGCGCGGCATCGCTGGGAAACCGCCGGTATCACCGTCGCCGGCACCGCGACGAGCTGGCAACGCATGACCGCACGCCTGTGCTACCACGGCCCGGTCACGCCCCGCCTGCCCGCGTCGATCCACCAGACGCTGCGTACCGACTGTTACCTCAGCGAATCGATCGCTGCTGACATTCAAGACACCTGGGATATCGGATACTAACCATGCCTGCTACTGCCGAAATGTTCTCTTCACTCGAATGGGGTAGGGTTGATCTCGACACTGTGCCCCGCATGGTCACTCCGGCACCGGGCCCACAAAGCCAGGCTTGGCACGCGCGCTGTACCAAGCACTTCAAGGGTCTGTCGGGTCAGGTGAAGCTGTTCCCCGTCGCCTTCGAGTCGGGGCGGGGCTGCGTCCTGCGTGACGTCGATGGCAACGAGTACATCGACTTCTCCAGCGGCATCTACGTCACCACGCTGGGCCACTGCCATCCCAAGATCAGCGAGGCGATCGCCAAGTACGCCTCGACTCTGATGAATGCGCACGACTTTACGACGCCGATCAAGACGATGCTGTGCGAGAAGCTGGCCCAGGTGTTACCGGGTGACCTGAACGGCTTCCAGTTCTACGACTCGGGCACGACCGCGGTCGAGGCGGGCCTGCGCGTGATGCGTGCGGCGACGAAGAAGCACGAGATGGTGTCGTGCTTCTACGACTACCACGGCAAGACCTACGGCGGCGTGTCGCTGGGCCACATCCGCTCGTCCGTGTACGGCGCGGTGCGTGCCCCGGGCAGTCACATGGTGCCCCGGCCCGATGTGTATCGCCCCATGTGGACCAAACCCGACGGTACGATTGACACCGACGCCTACCTGCGGTTTTACGACCAGTATCTGGACAAGGCGACGGTCGGCTCGGTCGCCGGCTTCTGCCTCGAACCGATCCAGGGCTGGGGCGGGTCGGTGATGCCGCCGGATGATTTCTTTCCGAAGCTGCGGAAGTTCTGCGATCAGCGCGGGCTGCTGCTGATGATCGACGAAGTGCTCACGAGTTGGGGCCGCACCGGCAAGTGGCTGTGCATGGAGCACTGGGGCGTCGTGCCCGATGTCGTCACCATAGGCAAGGGATTTGGCAACGGGTTCCCCGTGACCTGTGTGGCCGTGCGCGAGCCTTACAAGGAGAGCTTCGAGTCGATCAGTGCGTCGTCGAGCTATGGCGGCAACCCGATGGCGTGCGCCGCGGCCCTGGCGTCCACCGAAGTAATCGAGCAGGAGAACCTCAACGACTGGGCCGTCCACCTGGGCCAGGTCGCGCTCAAGCGCATGAAGCGCATGCTGACCGAGCACAGGATCGTTGGCGATGTGCGTGCCAAGGGCTGTCTCATGGGCATCGAACTGGTCAAGGACAAGGTGACGAAGGAGCCGTTCGACCGGGCAGGCGAACTCGTCTATCAGAAGGCCTTTGCCAAGGGTCTGGCGTGGATTCCAGCCGGTCACATCCTGCGCATGAGCCCGCCCATCGTCATGGACGAAGCCACGCTGCTCAAGGGTTTGGATATTATTGACGAATCCATTGGCGAGGCCGCGCATGAATTGGGCTACGCCGGTTAAAACGATCTGAAAGGTCTGATGATGAATGGTGCCGTCACAGCGTCCGCCCCCGGAGTACAGGAAAGCATCACGGACATGGTCCACGCCATCGGGCTGCGCCTGGGTCTGGAGGATGTGGCGCTGGGGCGACTGCTGAGTCCCAAGGAAGTCATCAGCCTGCGCCTCAGCCCCAAGCTCAGCGACGGCAAGGTGCACAACATCGCTTCTTTCGTCGTTCGTCACAGCGATGTGCTGGGCCCGTCCAAGGGCGGCATCCGCATGGCCGCCACGGTCGACCTCGACCAGGTCTGCACACTCGCGCTGGAGATGTCGCTGAAAACCGCCCTGATCGACGTGCCCTTCGGCGGGGGAAAGACCGGCATCCGCGTCGATCCGCGCCCTCTGACGCCCGACGACAAGGAACACATCATCCGCAGCTTCGCCAATAACGCGCGGCGACACATCGGTCCCGAAGTGTACGTCCCGGCGCCCGACATGGGCACCGGCGAACGCGACATGGGCTACATCAAGGACAGCATCGCCTACGGGGAAGGGCACGCCACCACCCGCGGCTGTTTCGTCACCGGCAAGCCCCTGATCCTCGGCGGCATCCCCGGCCGACGCGACGCCACCGGCTATGGCGTGGTCATCACGCTGCGCACCCTCGCCCAACGACTTGGTCGCGACCTGCGACAGATGCGCCTGGTCATCCAGGGCTTCGGCAATGTCGGCTCGGTCGTGGCGCGTTGCGCCGCCGAGCAGGGTGCGACCGTCGTCGCCGTCAGTGACGTCACCGGCGCGATCAGCGCCCCCGACGGCATCGATGTGCCCAGGCTCATCGCGCACGCCGATGCCGCCGGCGGCGTCTACGGCTTCCCCGGCGCCGCCGCCATCGATCCGGAGGAGATCTACAGCCACGATTGCGAGGTTCTGGTCCCGGCGGCGATCGGCGGGGTGCTCAACGCGGCGCGCGCCGCCAAGGTGCGCGCCGGCATCGTCGCCGAGGCCGCCAACGGCCCGACCCTGCCCGAAGCCGACGCCGTCTTCGCCGATCGCGGCATCCTGGTGATCCCGGACATCCTGTGCAACGCCGGCGGCGTCTTTGTCTCCTACCTCGAATACACGCAGGAAACCCAGCGGGAACAGTGGACGCTCCAAGAGGTCAACCAGCGCTTGGAGGGGCGAATGAACGCGACCTTGGCGCGCGTCTGGGACCGCGTGGATCGGCAGGCTGTGACCCCGCGCGTCGCGGCCATCGAGTTGGCGCTGATGAAGCTGCACGAAGGCATGATCAGCCGGGGGCTGCTCTCATGAGCACCAGGGCGGTCCGTTTCGGCATCATCGGGTGCGGGCTTATGGGCCGCGAGTTCGCCTCGGCGGCGGCACGCTGGTGTCATCTGGTCGATTCCCCGGCGCGGCCGGTGATCACCGCCATCTGTAACCGCAGCGACAAGCCGATGGCGTGGTTCACACAGAACTTCGCCAGCATCGCCCTGGTCACGCACGACTACCGCCAGCTCCTGGCCAGCGATCAAGTAGACGCCGTATACGTGGCGCTGCCGCACCACCTGCACCAGGATACCTACATCGCCGCGATCGAGGCGGGCAAGCACCTGATGGGCGAGAAGCCCTTCGGCATCGACCTGGCGGCGAATCAGGCGATCAATGCCGCCATCGCGGCGCATCCGCAGGTATTCGTGCGCTGCGTGTCGCAGTTTCCCTTCTTCCCCGCGGTGCAGCAGATCGGCCGCATGATCGACGCCGGCGACTTTGGCCGCATCATCGAGGTGCGGTCAGGCTTCCTGCACTCGTCCGACCTGGACGCCGACAAGCCCATCAACTGGAAGCGGCAGGTCGAGTTCAACGGGGAGTACGGCGTGATGGGTGACCTGGGCATGCACGCCTGCCACGTGCCGCTGCGCGCCGGCTGGCAGCCACGCAACGTCCGCGCCATCCTGTCCAACATCGTCACCCAGCGCTATCAAGCCAAAGGCGCCACGACCATGGTCCCCTGCGATACATGGGACAATGCCACGCTGTTGATGGAGGCGGTGAACAAGGCCGACGGCCAGGCGTTCCCGTGGACGCTGCGCACGCACCGCATCGCCCCGGGCGAGAAAAACACCTGGTACATTGAGATCAGCGGCGACAAGGCCAGCGTGCGCTTTTGCACGCGCGATCCCAAGCGGCTGGAGTTGCTCGCCTATTCCGGCGGCGAGCAGACCTGGCAGCAGATTCAGACCGGCTACCAAGCCGCGTATGCCACGATCACCGGCCCGAACTTTGAGTTCGGCTTCACCGACGCGATCCTTCAGATGTGGGCCGCGTTCCTGCACGAGCAGGGCGGCGGCGAGCCTTCCCAGCCTTTCGCCGGTTGCGTGCGCCCCGACGAGGTGGCGGTGAGCCACCGGATCTTCACCGCGGCCCTCTCGTCCGCCCGGCAAGCCGCGACTGTGGACATCCCGTAAGCGTGGGCAACTCCCGCCGTGAAAGCGACAGCCTGGCTACGTGGTCAGACGAGTGATTGGGTGGGGACGCAGGATCACCTGGATGGCGGTGGACAGGTCGCCGGCGATCCGGAGTTTGGCAATTCGCACGGTCGCCTCCGCCAAGGCTTTCCAGGGGATGGCGATTGAAGACAGATGCAGGGACTCGGCGATCGGTGCATCGTCAAAGCCGATCAGGCAGGGCGGCGCAACACCCAGGGACTGGCAGTGGATCAGCACCGCCTGGGCCAGACGATCGTTGCAGGCAAAGATCGCTTGCGGGCGCAGGCGCATGCAGCGGGCGGCGCTGGCCGCGGCGTCGTCGAGGTACCAGCTTGGCGCATGAACCAGTTTGGCGGGCCGGCGCTTCCTGAAGCCGCGCACCCGCGCCTGGCTGCGGGCATCACCGCGCGGGCCGGCGAGTACCACACACAGAGCGTCGGCGGGGATGCGGGCGGCGACGATCTCCGCCGCCAGCACGCCGCCCAGCACATCGTCCACCGTCACCGAATCGATGCGCAGGGCTGACATGCCGTCGGGCGCCCGCTCATTGAGGAGCAGCGCATAGTCCCCCCGTGCGGCGATGGCGTCCACCATGGCCGGCGCCTCCCAGAGGACGGGGTACCACCCGGGCGACACGGGTGCGATCTCCGGGGGCGTTGATTCGAGCAGGGCGACCCGGACAGGCACGCGTGCCTGCGCCAGCGCCGACCGCAACAGGGCCATCAGGCGATATCCGAAACTTTCGGGGCGCCTGGCGCGTGCGTTGAACAGCAGATGCACACCTTGGAACCCGCGCGGCGCCCCAACGACAAA
Organism: Phycisphaeraceae bacterium; assembly: GCA_040878035.1. Lineage (GTDB taxonomy): Bacteria > Planctomycetota > Phycisphaerae > Phycisphaerales > Phycisphaeraceae > JBBDMX01. The sequence goes on from JBBDMX010000093.1 coordinate 10,967, forward strand.
GGTCCCTGAATACGGTCGGCGGTCGAGCAGCCCTTCGGCGACAAGTTCGCGCACCAGCCGGTGTGCGGTTTGATAGCTCACGCCAAACTGTCCGGCGATGGCGCGATTGGACATGAATCGATCGCCCGGCCGGTGCAACCCGTCGCCCAGGCGCGCCAGCAGCTTCTGCTTCACGAGATCGACCAACATGCTGCGCGGCCGGGCCATGGCATTATCATATCAGTTTTTAAAATAATCGACACCTATTGTCACCCACCCGCTTCATGGCACGGTAGGATGGCGGCCATGGCGACCGATCAACTAAAAGGGCGCGCCCTGGTCATTGTCGGTGGAACCACCGGACTGGGGTTTTCCGCGGCCCGCGCGTGCATCGCCGCCGGGGCGCAAGTGGTCGTTTCGGGACGCCATGCCGATAGCGCGCTGGCCGCCGCCGAGGCGCTGGGTGACGCCGCCAAAGTCATCGTCAGCGATGCGACTGATCCTGCGTCCGCCCCGCTGTTGATCCAGGCATGCGTGGAGCGCTTTGGCCGATTCGACGGGCTTTACCACGTGGCCGGCGGCTCGGGTCGTCGCCAGGGCGATGGCCCGCTGCACGAACTGACCGATGATGGCTGGGCGGCGACGATGCATCTGAACCTCACCAGCAGTTTCTATTCCGCCCGCGCTGCCTGCCGCGCGATGCTGGAACGCAAGACGTCGGGCAGCATCCTGATGATGGGTAGCGTTCTGGGTCATTCGCCTTCGCCGCACTTTTTCGTCACGCACGCCTACGCCGCGGCCAAGAGCGCGCTGGTCGGCTTTGCGCGGTCCTGCGCCGCCCACTACGCCTCGGCGGGCATCCGCTTCAACGTGATTGCTCCGGCCCTGGTCGAGACGCCCATGTCGCAGCGCGCCGCGGGCGACCCCGCCATCATGCAGTTCATCAAGACCAAGCAGCCGCTGGATGGCGGACGCATCGGCACGCCGCAGGACCTGGACGGCGCCGTGCTGTGGCTGCTATCGGATGAATCCCGATTCGTCACGGGTCAGACCATCGTCGTGGACGGCGGCTGGTGTGTGAGCGAAGGGCAGATTCCTCGCGCAGAGCGATAAGGGCACTGTGATGGCGTATGCGATCGGCATCGACATCGGTGGAACGCAGGTCAAGGCGGTGCGCGTCGCGCCATCAGGCCAGGTGTTCGAGCGCTCCCACCTGGACGCCGGCGATGCACAAAATGCCTGGCAGCCGGCGATCAGGCAATGGGTCCAGCGCTGCCAGGAGCAGCACGGGCCCTGCGAGCGCATCGGCGTGAGTTGCCCCGGGATTGCCCGGCCGGATGGTTCGGGCATCGCCTGGATGGTCGGCCGAATGGAAGGCGTGATGAATTTCGACTTTCAGAAGCACCTGGGCCGCAGTGACATGGTGCCGGTGCTCAACGACGCTCTGGCGGCGTTGCTGGGTGAGGTGTGGCAGGGGGCGGCCCGCGGCGCCAGCGATGTCGTCCTGCTGACGCTGGGCACGGGCGTGGGCGGCGCCGTTTACAGCGGCGGACGATTGCTCAAGGGCCACTCGGGCCGGGCCGGGCACCTGGGCCACATCACCGTGGATGCCGCGGGACCCGCCGACATCTGCAACACGCCCGGCAGCATCGAGTATCACATCGGCAACTATTCGCTGGCACAACGATCCGGCGGCCGGTTCACTTCGACGCAGGCACTGGTTCAGGCGTATCTCGCCGGCGACGCCACGGCACGCGAACTGTGGCTGGGTTCCATTCATCGCCTGGCCGCGGCGATCGTTTCAATTATCAACGCGGTGGATCCACAGCGGATCATTCTCGGCGGCGGCATCGCGCTAAGCGGCCAGGCCCTCTTTGGACCGTTACAGGAGGCGATGGATCGCATGGAGTGGCGCCCCACCGGCGATCACGTGAAAGTGCTGCCGGCCGCCCTGGGCCAATGGGCTGGCGCTATTGGCGCGGCCTGGAACGGATTGCGTGGAGGGCAGGCATGACCGGCCGACAACGCATCCTCGCCGCCCTGCGACATGAGCCGGTCGATCGCGTGCCCATCGACCTGGGCGGCACGCGGCAGAGCGGAATCTCCGTCTTCGCGTATCAATCCTTGCTCGACGCTTTGCGTATCGATCGCGTCCCGCGCGTCTTCGATCTCTACCAGTTGCTGGCGACAATCGATGCCGAAGTGGCTGACCGCTTTGCTTCCGATACGGTACTCCTCCAGCGGTCCGCGGTCGCCTTCGGCTTGTCCAATGAGCGATACAGAGCCTTCCAACTGCGTGACCTACAAGTCGAGGTACCCGAAGACTTCCAACCGATTGACGACGGACAAGGCGGCTTGAAGCTGCAACGCGACGGCCGCGACATCGCTCACATGCCGGCCAAGGCATTCTATTTCGATCGCTTTGAGAAGTACCCTGGCGCCACGCATCCCGACCTGAACACCTGGCGCCCGCCGCGTCCGGGGGCTCCGGGGGCTCCGGGGGCTCCGGGGGTGGGCGATGCGGAACTCGAACACTACGCCTGCGAGAGCCGGCGGCTGTTCGAGGAAACCGACAAGGCCGTGATTGTCGCCATGGGGCCGCCCTACGAGTTGTTCAATGGCATTGGCCAGGGCGGGTTCGAGGATTGGATGATGACTTTCGCTACCGAAGATGCCTATGTAGACCAGCTTTATACGCTGCTGGTCGACCAATGGCTGGGGAATCTCCAGCATCTGCACGAGTCGGTGAAGGACCGCGTGCAGGTGCTGCAGATCGCCGATGACTTTGGCACGCAAGGCGCGCCGTTCCTCTCGACGGAGATGTTCCGCCGTAAACTCCTGCCGCATTATCGGCGCGGGCTGGACTGGATTCACGCCAACACGGATTGGTTCGTGCTGCTGCACAGTGACGGCGCCATTGCTCCGTTGCTGGATTCGATCATCGAGATGGGCGTCGATGCGATCAACCCGGTGCAGACCAGCGCCGCCGGCATGGATCCCGCCACCTTGCATCGGCAATTCGGCGATCGCATCACGTTCTGGGGCGGAAGCGGCGACAGCCAGGGAACGCTCACCAACGGCAGCGCCCAGGATGTGGCCGCGGAAACGCGACGTCATCTCGATGCCTTTCATCCGCTCCAAGGTGGTTACGTCTTCGCATCCGTGCACAACATCCAGGCCAACGTGCCGGCGCGGAACATCATCGCGCTCTTCGATACGGCGATTGACTACCCGGCTCAGGAGCATCCATGTCCGTAACGCAGCAATATCTCCAACAGTGCCAGCGCCTGGCCGAAGTGGTGCGCCGACAGGAGCCGCGGATTGCCCAGGCGGCCGCCTGGTTTGCCGACACGATTCTGGCTGGCCGCATGGTGCACGTCTTCGCCTCCGGCCACAGCAGGATCATGGTCGAAGAAATGTGGCCGCGCTATGGCTCCTTCCCTGGCTTCAACCCGATCGTCGAGTTGTCGCTGACCTTTCACAACCTGGTCGTGGGCGCCAACGGTCAGCGGCAGGCGATGTTTCTGGAGAATATTTCTGGCTTGGCCGAACGCATCCTGCGCAACTTCGACCTGTCGCCCCAGGATAGCGCCCTGGTGATCAGCTCCAGCGGCTGCAACGTCACGCAGATCGAGATGGCGGAGCTGTTCCAGCAGCGCAAGCTCAAAGTGGTCGCGATCGTCAGCCAGGCTCACAGCGACGCCAGCACCAGCAACGATCCGCGCGGCAAGAAGCTGGGCGATTTTGCCGACCTGGTGCTGGACACCGGCGCGCCGGTGGGTGATGCCATGGTGAAGATCGAGGGGCTGGACACGCCGGTGGCGCCGGGATCCACCATCGGCGGGTGCCTGCTGGTCAACTGCATCAAGGCGGAGGTGGCGCAGCGTTTGACCCGCGCCGGCCAGCCGCCGCTGGTGCTCAGCGCCGGGGCCGTCGTGGGTAAGCAACGCGCCAAGGAACTCTTCGAGGCGGCGTATGACGAGCACGCGCATCGCCTGGCACGGCTGTACGAACACGTGGGAGACCACCCGTGAATCCCGCCTTGGTACACCAGAAGATCGACGTGCTTGCGGAAGTGGACGTGCTGGTCGTCGGCGCCGGCAGCGCCGGCTGCTGTGCCGCCATCGCCGCGGCGCAAGCCGGCGCACGCACCCTGCTCATCGATCGCTACGGATTCCTCGGCGGCACCAGCACCGGCGTGCTCGATACCTTCTACGGCTTCTTCACGCCGGGCCCCCAACCACGCAAAGTCGTGGGCGGCATTCCCGATCTGGTCGTCGATCAGCTTCACGCTCGGGATGCGATGTACCTGCGCCCCAACACCTACGGTGCCGGCACCGGCGTGACCTACAACCCCGAAGTGCTCAAGAGCATCTGGGATGACTTGCTCATCCAATCGGGCGCCCAGGTGCTGCTGCATACGCTGCTGATCGATGCGGAGCTCGATGCCGCCGGCCGCATCGTCAGCGTGGTGGTCGCCATGCGTCAGGGGCTGCGGCGGATCCGCGCCCAGCGATTCATCGACGCCAGCGGTGACGCGGACCTCTGCCATCTGGCGGGCGTCCCCTATGAAACCGCCGGCCAGATCGATCCGGCGCAGACGCTTACCACCACGTTCCGGATGGTGAATGTCGATCTTGACGCCTTTAGCGCCGCCGGCGGCAAGAAGATGCTGGCGGAAAAGATGGCCCAGGCCGACCCGGCCAGGCACCCGCTGCCGCGCCGCAAGGGCAGCTTTCACGCCATGGCCATGCCCGGCTGCGCCTCGACCGTCGCCGTGCGCGTCGCCGACATCGATACCCTCGACAGTCAGGACCTGACTCGTGCCGAGATGCTTGGCCGTCGGCAGGCATTCATTTTCGAGCGTTTCGTGCGCGACTGCGTTCCCGGCTATGAGAAGTCACGTCTTGGTGGACTGTCCGTGCAGATCGGCGTGCGCGAGTCCCGGCGAGTCTATGGCGATTATCGCCTGACCCGCGATGACTGCATGAGCGTGCGCCCGTTCGACGATGTGGTGCTGATGTGCGGCGCGCCGATCGAGGATCACCGGCAGGCCGCCCCCGGAGCCCCCGGAGCCTCCGGGGGCCCGGGGGGCGGCGCCGACGAAACTGACTGGGCGTACATACCCGGCAATCAAGCGTATCAGGTGCCTTACCGTACGCTGGTGCCGCGCGGGCGCGAGGAACTCTGGGTGGCGGGGCGGTGCTTCAGCGCCACGCACGATGCCCACGCCAGTTGCCGAAGCATGGGCCAGACGATGAGCATGGGCCAGGCGGCGGGTCTGGCGGCAGCCATATCCTGGCGCGACCATTGCGCCGCAGCCGAGGTCCCCGTCGCCAAGCTTCAGGAGCAACTGCGCCAACGAGGCGCGGTGCTCCAGATGCCGGACAAGATCGCCCAGACCGCTGCGGATGCGTGGAGGAGCAACCGATGAACGCTGCGAGCGCGTCGGGCGTCATTCGCACCGTGCTGGGCGACATCGCGCCAGAGCGGATGGGCGTGTGCTATGCGCATGAGCACCTGATCATCGATGCGAGTTTCACCACGTATGTATCGCCCGATTTTCTGCTGGACGATGTGGGGAAATGCGTGGCCGAATTGCGTCAGGCCCACGCCGCCGGGGTGCGCACGATGGTCGATTCGATGCCCATGGCCTGCGGCCGCAATGTCGCCAAGCTCGCCGATGCATCACGCCAAAGCGGCATGCAGATTCTCTGCCCCACCGGCCTTCACCTGGCCAAGTACTACCCGCCCGGACACTGGTGCACGCGGCTTGATGTCCAAGCCCTTGCGAAGCTCTTCATTCGTGAGATCACCGAAGGCATCGACGCTAACGACGGCAACGGGCCGCAGTGGCGTGCCACAACCCATCGCGCCGGGCTGATCAAGGTCGCCGGTGGACTGGATCATCTGGATGAGCACCAGCGGCGCATCTTCGAGGCCGCGGCCCTGGCGCACCGCGCCACGGGGGCGCCGATTCTGACCCATACCGAACAAGGCACCGCGGCCCTGGAGCAAGTCAACCTGCTGCGATCGCTGGGCGTCGATCTGCGCCACGTCGTGCTTAGCCATCTGGACCGCAAGCCCGATGCGATGTATCACCGCGATGTGCTTCAATCCGGCGTGTGCATCGAATACGACAGCACGTTCCGCTGGAAATCGCCTGACGACAATCCGACGCTCAATCTGCTGGTCGAACTGCTGCCGCAGTTCCCCGGACAGATCGTGATGGGCATGGATGCGGCGCGGCGAAGCTACTGGACAAGCTACGGCGGTTCGCCCGGCCTGACCTTCTTACAAACCACCTGGGCGGCGCGCCTGCGTAGCGCCGGCATCGACGAGACTCTCCTCCGCAGGGTCTTTGTGCAAACTCCCGCGGAGGTATACACCTTCATTCCACCGAAAGAGGCCCTTGCATGACTCCCCTCATCGCCTTCAACACCGCCAATCTGGTCGCGCGCGTCAGCGGATACCGATTCCAACTCTCCAACTGGGGCGAGCAACACGTCAAGACCGTGGCGCAGACCGACGAGAAGGAGTTCGCCGCGATCTGCCGGGAGATTGCCCACTGCGGCTACACCGCCGTCGAGTTGTGGGTGGCCCACGTGGACCCGGAGCGGATGACCGAGCAGCGCGCCGCGACCTATCGCGCCACGCTGGCGGAGTTCGGCCTGGCACCAGTCGCCCTGGCCGGTGGGCTTGACCAGGGAACCGCGCGCGTGTGCACGAGCCTGGGCATACCCGCGGTGGCCGGCGGCCTGCATCAGCCCACGAAGACGGCCATTCGCGACCTGTCACGCCAGACGGGCATCCGCGTCTATCACGAGAATCATCCGGAGAAAACGGTCGAGGAGATCCGTCAGAAGATCGACTACGGCGCCGACGGCCTGGGCATCGCCGTGGATACCGGCTGGATGGGCACGCAGGGCATGGATGTGCCCGCTGCCATTCGCGAACTGGGTACGCTGGTTCGGCACGTTCATGTGAAAGACGTCGCGGCGCCCGGCGGACATCACACCGTCAAACTCGGCGACGGCTGCGTGAATATCCCCGGCGTGATCCGCGAGCTCAAAGCCATCGGCTACAGCGGCGCCCTGAGCTGGGAGGACGAGCCGGAAGAGCGCAACCCCTTCGACATCGCCTGTGAAATGCGTCTGTACCTGACCAAGCTTTGGAACGCCTGACCCAACAAGGAATCAACGATGAGCAAGTTCAAGATCGCGGGAGTCAACTTTGATCACATGCACATGGGTGATCTGCTCCGTAGAGCCAAGGACCATCCGGACGTTGAAGTGGTGGGCGTCAGCGATGAGCAGCCCCAGCGCGTCATGCCCGTGCTCAAGCAGATCGGTCTGCCCGAGTCGTTGTTCGTGGCGGATTACCGGCAGTTGCTCGAATCGACCAGGCCGGACATGGTGATTCTCTGCCCATCCACCGCGCAGCATGCCCAGTGGACGGAAAAGGTCGCGCCCTTTGGCGCGCACGTTTTCATGGAGAAGCCGTTCTCGGCGACACTCCCTGATGCCGACCGCATGATCGCGGCACTGGCCAAGACCGGCAAGCAGTTGATCATCAACTGGCCGCTGCGCTGGTACCCCTCGCACGTGACCGCCAAGCGGCTCGTGGATGAAGGCGTGATCGGCGACCTGCTCCAGGTCCACTACTACGACGGCAACCGCGGGCCATTGCGTCACGTCGCCGACAAGATCGTGGTGCCCGAGGCCGTCGCCAATACGCATAAGGCGCAGAGCTGGTGGTACAAGAAAGAATTCGGCGGCGGCAGCCTGCTGGACTACCTGGGTTACGGCGTGACCCTGGGCACGTGGTACATGAACGGCCGCGCCCCCGTCGAGGTCACCACCATGGTCGATCGGCCAGAAGGCCTGGAAGTCGACGAACACAGCATCACCATCTGCCGCTACGACATTCCCAACAGCGGGCTAAGCAAGTTTGAGACACGCTGGGGCGCTTTTAGCGATCCGTGGAAGAATCAGCCGCAGCCCAAGTGCGGCTTCGTCCTCGTCGGCCGCAAGGGCACGATCAGCAGCTACGACTACGAATCGACGATCCGCGTGCAGACCGATCCCGAACAGCCCGCCGCGGAAGTGACGGTGGACAAGCTCGCGGCGCCCGACGACGGGCCGATCAACTATGTCGTGGACCGCTTGCGCTCCGGGCAGCCGATCGACGGGCCGCTGTCGCCCAAGATCGCCCGCATCGGCCAGCAGATCGTCGACTCGGCCGTAAAGAGCGCCGCGGAGAAGCGCACCGTCGCATTGGTGAAGTAAACACGCCCTCTTTTCGCAGCATTCAGAAGGATTTCCTCCATGGCTAAGAAGCGAAAGTACAACGACATGTCCGAAGGCAAGGCCGCGCTCGTCGCCGCGCCCAAACTGGCCTACGAACCGCCCAAGCCGCGACGTTATCACCCGCCCATCGGCTTGATCGGCTGCGGCGGCATCAGCGCCGCGCACCTGGCCGCCTATCGCGACATGGGGTTGAACGTCGTGGCCCTGTGCGATCTGATGCCCGACCGCGTCGAGTCGCGCCGCAAGGAGTTTTTCCCCCAGGCACAGACCTACACCGACTACCAGGAACTGCTCAAGCGCGACGACATCCAAGTCGTGGACATCGCCACGCACCCGCAGGATCGCGACTATCTGATCCCCGCGGCTCTTAAGGCCCACAAGCACGTCCTGAGCCAGAAGCCCTTTGTGCTGGACCTGGACAAGGGCCGGCGCTTCGCCGAACTGGCGGACAAGCAGGGCGTCACCCTGGCGATCAACCAGAATGGACGCTGGTCCCCGCATTGGTCGTGGGTGCGTCAGGCGATTCACAAGGGCCTCATCGGCGAGGTCGGGGCCGTGCATATGAACTGCCACTGGTCGCACGAATGGATTGCCGACACGCACTTCAACCGGGTCCATCACATCGTGCTCTACGACTACGGCATTCACTGGTTTGATGCCCTGGCATCCTTCATGCCCGGCCGCACGGCTCAGCGTGTGACGGCCAATCTCAGCTACGCCAAGGGGCAACGCGCCAAGCCCCCGCTGCTGGGCCAGGCGATCGTCGAGTTTGACACGGGCCACGCCAGCCTCGTTTTCGACGGCGCGGCGAACTTCGGCGCCAAGGACGATGGCTATGTGATCGGCAGCAAGGGAACCCTGCGCTACGATGGGCCCGGCTTGGCCGAGCATCAGGTGGAACTGATCACCAAAAAGGGCAAGGCCATACCGGAGTTGAAGGGCGCCTGGTTCCGCCAGGGGTTCATGGGTAGCATGGGCGAATTGCTCTGCGCCATCGAGCAGAAGCGTACGCCTCTGAACAATCCACTGGACAACCTCCGCGGCCTGGCGATCTGCTTCGCAGCGGTAGTCAGCGGCGAAACCGGCAAGCCGCAAGTCGTAGGCAAGGTTCGTAAGGCCCCGCTCAAGACCTGCATGGTCGCGCCCAAGTGATGTGAACCCTGCAAGACCGTCCCGTGGTAGTTCTCATCAGAGCCGCGCGGCGTAAGCCCGCGGGTGCTTCTCATCAGAGCCGCGCGGCGTAAGCCCGCGGTACTTCTCATCTGAACCGCGCGGGTGCACGAATGACAGCGTAGGCGGGACCTGGTTGGCGGTTCTGGAGCTCAAGGGGCCGCCATTCCTCAGCCCAGCCCAGCCCAGCGGGCTGGGAGGGCAGTCCTGACGAGAACCCCAGCCCCAACGGGGCGAGATACGAAGAGCAAAGGCCTGTTTCTTCCCCAATGCTTCATCACAGATAACGACGCCCGCCCCCCTCGTCTGCTCCTTGTCTGCTCAACGCGGATGAGAAGATGCCTTTCACTTGTCAAAGAACCACTACCGACTTGGCGAACACTCAAGCACAAGTCTGACCGTTTCGTCTCTCCCCTCTGGGCCTCCCTTTCTCCTGTTCTCCTTCCAAGGGCAATTTCCGAGGGCAATTCCGGATATCTGGACACGTCCGGGGTGTCAGCCCCCCCCTCCCCTCCCCCCCCGGTGTCATCTTTTGATTTCTCCTTATTCCTCCGGGACTTAGCGAATGTCAGTCCCCATGTCAGTGGCGTGTCAGGCTGACATTCCGGACAATCCGGTCGGTCATTTGTAATCCATTTATTAAACATCGCTTGCATCACCAATCGCAAGATTATGAAAATGTCAGGGGCTGACAAATAATCTGGGGAAACCTGGTGGCCGGGCACCAAAGGCCCATGGCATCTGAACTGTCCGTAACAAAACGCAGCGGTCGTATTGCCTTGGTGTCTTGTGCTGGCAAGCATGGGAGAAAAACGCCTCGGCAACAAAGGAACTGCCTCCTCCTTCTCCGGGTGCACTGATCCGAAAATGCCTCCCTGTATCAATGGACGGGGAGTGGTGGTTCGTTCACATTATATTGTACCACCTTCGTCATAACAGTCAAGGGCCATGTAGACCGCACGGGGAACCCGCGAGTTCCTTGTTCCGAGGCGCAACCACCGAATCAGAAGAGTGACATCTGGGCCTCCACACAGACAGTGGGTGCTGGCGCGAAGGCGCCGTCCTCCAATGCCCGCTCGACCAGTTCATCGAGAGCGCCAACGTTGCCGCCGGGCTCGGTGGCGCATAGGAGTTGCCCCACGAGCGTGATGCGGCGGTCGTTGCGGGAGAGTACGAACCCCGCATTCGCCAAGCGGTACAGTTTTGCCCGCGCGCGCTCGAGGGCATCGGCAGGATCGCAAATCGGCCCGTCCGCAGGCGCTCGCTTGCGGCAGACGAGAATTATGTCAAGTTGGATCGGCTCTTTCGCCTGAAATTTGGGCGTGGCGACCGACATCTCGGCCTTCACAGGATGGGCGTTCACGAAGCGGAACCCCGCGCCCCAAACGGCGGTAGCCAGCGACCGCCACCCCTCGGGCCGTGAGTGGTGGTACGTGAAGACGAGCAGGCCGTCGTCGCGCATCACACGGTGGCACTCGGTGAATACGGCGCGCAGCTTGTGAGCGAACTGGTCGGCGTCGGCGTCCTGAACTTCACCTTGCTGGCGCGTCGAGGCGCTGCGCGAGCGGGAATCAGTCCCGCCGCCCAGCAGTTGCCAAGCGTAAAAAAAATCAGCGAGTTCGGAGTAGTGGACGTTGTCGAAGAAAGGCGGGTCGGTAGCGACGATATCGACCGACCTGTCGGGAAGACCCGTGAGTGCGGAATCGCCCGTCGACAAATAGATGCCTCGCTGTGAAAACGCACCGTCCGTCGGCCATTCGGGTTCGACGCGACCCGTGAAGGACGGTGAACAGACCCTGGCGGGCGAGGACGAGACATTCAACTCAGTTGGCGCTTCGCGGTATTCGATGGCGCGGAGCAACCGGCTTCGCAGGAGATTCGAGAACCCACCAGAACTCTTGGGCGTACCCCAGACGTTCGCCTCGATCGGCATTCGCTCAGGCTTGAGGATGTGGTGCGAGAACATGTGGCGCACGGCACCGGTTCCCTCGCCCTTGTAGGATGCGAAGAGGTTGTTGAACTCCAGCGCGCCGGAGAAGAGCGTAAGTAATGCGTCCCGGGCTTCTGCATCGTCGAGATTGAGGATCGCGCACCGTAGCCAGCCGAGCGCAAGCAGTTGGCGGTCATTGAAAAAGTCCGCCCAGCAGCGGAAGTTATAGTTCATCGCCTGCCGGGTGTTGTGCCCGTCGGTCAGGCAGAGCGACGGAAGCGTTAACCGTCCTGCGTTCAACTCAGCGCTCAACGTCTCGCTGCATCGGCGATAGAACGCCAGGTCGTCGTCGGTAACGGACAGATACTCCTTTCGGCCATCACTGCGCAGGACGAGCTTGCCGAAGAGCCGAAAGCGAGGGCGTGAATCGCCGATCGCCTTGAGGATAGTGAAGCTGGACTTGCACCCCGTGCATGTTGCCTTCGCGCCGGACGCGTTTCCCTTCGTCGCGTCGAAATGGAAGCCGCACGCACCGCAGGTCACATTGTCCGGCAACCGCGTGATCTGGAAGATGTCGGCGCATGCGGGGCAGCGAACCTGAACGTGGGTTTTGCGCTTCGGGTGCGCGTTCCGCGCGACGATGTGCGAGGGGAACAGATCCACCGTCGTTGAGCAATCCGGGCACTGGGCCTGCATGACCCAGAAGTAGTAGAGCACTTCGGAGGGGAGTCCGCGGCGGTCGCACGTCTGATACAGTGCGCGGATGCGTTGTTCGACGTGCTCGGCTAGTTCATCGTACGCAGCCAAAATTCGGCGTCGGTCGAGCGGGCCCATCGCCGTGCGGACGGAGCGAACGGCCACGGGGTTGATATCGCGCCCGAGTGCCGTCATGCCGAGCTTGTGCGCCTCGCCAATCGTTGTGCCGGACCCCATGAACGGGTCGAGAACTGTGACGTTCGCGAGGTGGTGCTGCTGGAAAAACAACGTGCGCAGCTCGGCGTCGGGCGGCAGGATAGCCCCGAGCAGCAGCCCACGGAACACGGAGCCGAGGCGCTGCGCCCACCACTTGTGGACGTGGTAGACTGGTCGATGAATCTCTTTGCGCCAGCTCTCGCGCTCGGCCAGTTCCGACAGGAACTCGAAAGCGAAAACGTCCGCCTCGATAATGCGGGCATCAAGTGTTTTCGTCGTCGGATTCGTCATCGGCGACTTCGACCTTTCCGGATTCGAGACTCTTCATGGATACCTTGCCCGTCGGTGCGCCCTTCACACGCCACGCCGTGAAACGATGCTCCTTGCCTGCGGTCGGATTGTTGATCAGCTTGGGAGAAAGGTTGTCGGTGGGCCGGTCGTACGTGTAGCCGACGACCAGCCGCGCGCATTCGCGCCTGCAAAGATCCCCGACTTTCGCGAGGCCAGATACGCTCATCTCGGACGGTAGGATGAGCGTTTGTCGGTGGGCGAGCCCGTCGGCGAGGTGGAACGGCGTCGGGACGACGTACATCCGTCGCGCGCGGATCAGGATGTCGCCGTAGCTGCCAAAGCCTTTAACGCTTTTGTTCCGCCGGTGCGGCTCGCGGTCAGCATTCAACAAATCGCCGTGACAGATCACCAGATCAAGAACCGGATACGTGTCTCCGTCCGGCTGCTTCGGATAGCGGCCGAAGACATAGTAGATGGTCCGCCCGTTATGGTGCCCGGTTGGTAACTGGCTGTTGCTGTCGAAGCTCGCTTCACGTCCCGGATAGGCGAGGCCCTTCGCCTCGAACCCGTCGGTATGTGCGACCAATCGGAAATCGGGATAGCTGTTCCGACCCCCGGTCTCAATGTGCTCGCCTAAGGCTTCGAGCCGATCGTGGAACCAGTTCTGAAAATGAAACTCCTTGTCTGACGTGCTGACCCGCCTGATCATTACGCCGTCGCCGATCGCCTTCACGCACTGCGTGAACGCTCGCACCGGAATGGAGAGCGATGAATCAGTAGGCATTCCGTGATCCTCAGTAAAATCGCGTTCTTATTGTACGAACTGTCTTGGCTCGCTGCCGATGCCATGCTCGCCCTCTCCATCCGCCGCTGCGCCGCTTCGACCTTTTGACGGGCTCAGGGTCGCTTCGAGCCGGGGTTAAGAAAAGGGCTCAGGAGTCATCGTTGAGCATCGGGCCTATGGCTCTTGTGCAGTCCGCAGGATGACGCCAGACCCGGTTTCACGTAGGGATGCCGACATGCGCGCCAAGTTATCCTGGCGGGGATGCTTCCGGCGGTGGCGCGGGGCGGGAGAGGATGAAGATCAAGGCGGCAACGCCGATGAGCCCCAGCAGGATATTGAACCAGGGCGCGGCCTGAAAGCAGACGATGGTCAGCGTGAAACTGGCGATGATGATCAGGGCCGCGGCGAACTTGGGGCCGGGCCGGATGGCGCGGTGCTCACGCCAATGGTGCAGCATCGGCCCAAAGTGGCGCTGCGACCGCAGCCAGTGGTGCAGGCGTGGCGACGCTTTCGAAAAGCACACGGCCGCCAGCAGCACAAACGGCGTCGTCGGCAGCAGCGGCAAGGCCATCCCCAACACCGCCAGGCCTAACGACAGCGTGCCCACCACGATCAACAGTGTCCGTCCTATCCGGGATGCGAACATCGTGAGCATGTTAGCCCGAAAGATTCACCGCAGAGGTCGCGGAGGACGCAGAGGAAGCCAATCATTTCAGAACAATAACTTCGGGCGCTACTGGCGGACTTCCAACCCTCCCAGGAAACACACCGCGAAAACCAAGTCATGTCAGTTGGACCGTGAACGTGACGGGGCAACGACCGGGGGCTAAGCCGTCCCTGACCCCGGAAGTTTGCCGCGACGCGCGGCGTCCGTGCGCGTGGCCGACAACTTCCGCACCATTCGCCGATGCGCCGCCGCTGGGTTATCCGCAGCGACGCTGCGCTGCCCTACTGACTTTGAACCTCGCACGCCGCGCTTCGCGTCCAATTAAAAAGGCCCGGCCGGCCGAAGCCATGCCGAGCCCTTCCGGGGGCAAAGTTGATCTATCCATGAGTATATCGGCAAAACACCCAAAGTCACGACACAACGCCATCCGATAACAGGCAATTGAGACCTTTGATTAACCACCAAGACACCAAGGACACCAAGAAGAGGCAGGAAGAACATCACGAAGACAGGAAGACACGAAGGAAGATCCCAATATCCGCATTGGCATGCCGGGGTTCCGATTGCTGCGGTTGCTGTCCTCTGACCCCGGACCCCGGACCCCGCACCCCGCACCCCGCACCCCAGTCCTCTGCCCTCTGACCTCTGACCTCACCGCGGGTAGACCGAGTACACCGGCGGATGCAGGCCGTGGGTGAACAAGTAGTAACCGGCGCCGATGCTGATCCACACCAGGCCCGAGAGCAGTTCACCGGCGATGACACCGACCATCAGCGGCATGAACTGCGACACCGCCCGCGCCCCGCCGAGCTGCACCACTGCCTTCTTGATCGCCCAGCCAATCAGGAACGACACGCTGAGCATGATCGAGGGGAAGGTGCCCCAGAAGACAAAGAGCACGGGGTGGATCGGCCACCACGGCAGGCGAAGACGCGCCAGCGTGCAGATGAGCACCAGCGCCAGGCCCAGGGCCACCCATCCCAGCGCCCCCTGCCTGGGCGCGATGTGCCAGAGGCGATCCAAGCTGCTGGTTTGCACGGACGTCTCCAACTGGCCCGAGGCCGTCAGGTCCCAGATCATGGTGGTCTGGCGATCGAAGGGCATGTGCGACACCTGCTCGCGCACCCACCAGCCGACGGTTTCGGTCATGCCGATGTTGTAGTGCAGGCTCAGCACGATGGTGGTGGTGACCGCCAGGCCAATGACGATGATGCCGATCATCCACGGCGCGGCCCGTGCCGGGCGCAGCGCGTCAGGCCGATCCAGCAGGCGCATGGCGTTAGCCAACTGCGGCATAACCGCATCGGCGGGATCGATCATGCAAATCAGGCTCGCCAGCGCCAGCACGATGTAGGGCGTGGGCCCGATCGCCACGTTGCCCAGGAGCGACACCATCACCGCCACCGGCACCCAGCCGGCGTGAATCATGAACGCCCCAGTTTCAGCGTTGATCCGCGCCAGCACGAGCACCAGCAGCAGCATGAGGACAAACAGCACCAACCCCAGCACCGGGTCCAACCCGCCGGTGCGAAGCAACAGAGGCGCCAGCGCCACGCACAGAATCAGCACGCGTGCCGCCCACGCGCAATAGCGCGGCGTGTCGGGGCGGCGCAAGCCCACGGCGGCGGCGGCGACGTTCACGTAATGACGCCGGCCCGCGTAGAGCATCATCAGCGCCATGCCCGCAAAGGCGCCAAAGAGAATAAGCGCCTCGTTGCCGCCCTCGGACGAGCTGTCGCGAATGCTGATGCCGTTGGCCACCAGCACGCTGGCAAAGGCCGTCCAGATGAACATGGACAACCCCAGGCTCAGCGAGACCTCGGTGGTCAGGAAGAACGAAAAGGCGATCACGCTGGGGAAGATGAATGGCCGGTAGAGGCCCCACGATCCGGGCACCTTGAGGGCGTTAGGAAACAGGTCCATGAGCGCACTGAAATCATGGCGCATACGGATATACAGGGGAAACTCGGGCCACCAGGCGTGCAGGCCGTTGATGCAGTGCAGCAGCAGCATGGCGCCCAGGCCGTACCAGAACAGCCGGGCGTATGCCACGTCGGGCAAGCGCCGGCCGGGCTGGCGCGCGATGGCCAGCTCGGCAAAGCGCACCACCGGATAGGGCAACAACTCGCGGCGCGACCACTGCGGATGCACGATCAGCACCAGGCACAGGCTGGCGGTTGCCAGCAGGAGGAACAAGCCGCCCCAGAGGCGCATCGTCGGCCACCACGCGGCCCAGGGAATCTCAGCAAGGCGCACACGCTGATCGCTGGGCGCGCCGCTGATGGCCAGGTCCGTGACGGCCGGGTCGTGCCTCCCACCCAGCAGCATGACGCCTCGTCCCGGCGGCGCCGGCGAGACGTGCTCGGAAAACACAGTGGCCAGCACGAGGCGGTTGAGCTTCTCGATTTGGTCGGCACTGAGCGTGCCGGCGCCGTAGCGCTTCAGCAGCGCATCGGCCGACGCAGGCAAGGGCGCCGCCTCGATCGCCGCGGCGCCAAACAGGCCGTCTTGGGGCAGCACCGCGTTGATCGCGGCAAGCATGCGCCGCTGCTGGCTGTCAGCTGCGTGACCTTCCTGCGCCACCTGGCGAATCATGGCCTGCGCTTCGTCATCCAGTGTCGTCCACAAATCGTGTGCTGCCGACGAAGCGTCGGCGGCCTCATGGGCGAGCCGGCGACAGAAGCCCGGCCAGTCGCGCACATGCCCGCTGGCCAGGCGCGACGAACCGCCGGGCAGATACGACAGCACCTCGGCGCCCTGCCAGGAGGTGGTGGTGGGCAACCAGTGCGCCGGCAGGACCATCATGGGCGAGTAGACGCGCGAGAAGGCGGAGCCGGGAAAGCTCGCCGCCGCCAGCCCCAGACCCACGATCACCGCCAGTTCGCCCGGCCCAAACGTCCACCGCGGCCGCAGCAGCCACAGCAACGGATTGACCAGCAGCACCAGCAGCACCATCGTGCCAAAGACGGAAAACGGCAGCAGCCCGCCGATGAGGCTGTTCTGCTCAATCACCCAATCGTTGTAATAGGTGAAAGCACACAGCCCCATCGCCAGCAGCAGGCCCAGCACAATGCTGCGTACGGTCACGCGCGTCCTTCCGGTTCAGGCTGGTTCGGCCCCCTCTCCCCCGGGGAGAGGGTTGGGGTGAGGGGATGTCCGAATGAGTACGGCGTGCGATTTGGCCCAAGCTCAATGGCTACTAGCATCACCACGCCCCTGTCATCACCAAGACCGCTCACCCGGCCTCGAAGACTCCGGGGTCGGCCATTCTCTCCCCAAGGGAGAGGGATATCCTTCACCCTGCCCACAATACCCGGTACTTGGCCAGCAGGCGCGCCGTGATCTCGAGGGCCTCCCCGCGCGGCTCGGCGGCAAAGGTGTCCGTTCGGTGCGCCCATTGCTCCTCCCACGCCCGCGTCTGGGCCTCAAAGGCCTTGGCGTCAAACTCGCCGCCGTTGACAAGGATACCGTCCAACGCCGCAAAGAACCGCCCCCAGCGCTGGGCGTAGAAATCCTTGAGCAGACCCGACCACTCCTTGCGGGCATAGTCGCGCAGCATGCTCTGGCGGTTGCCCCAGAGCGTCACCTGCGTGCGGGCGTTCCACTCATACAGCCGGCGTTCCTGGTCATTGGTCGCCCAGGCTTTGGCCGATTCGATCCACCGGCCCAGCAGGAATTCGCTGCGCGTGGCCAGCAGTTCGTCGACGTCGTTGATCAGCTCGATATAGCGCTTTGCCGCGGCCTGTAGCGCCTTGCGATCGCGCGCCTCCCACGCTTCCTTCACGGCGTGATGCAGCGTCAGCGCCAGCCCCGCCAGCACCTGCCGGCCGACGTCCACCAGATCATACTCGTACGAATCGATGCCGCGCAACCCCGCCCCGCAGGCCGCCAGCTTTTCCCATGCCTGGGCCAGATCATTCAACTCGTAATGCAGTTTCATGCGCGGCCCGGGCTCGAGGCGCGGCGGCGACAGCATGATGCTGCCGCTGACATGCGCCGGCAGGCGCGGCTGGGAATACACGGTCTTCTCCAGCAGCCGCCAGGCTTCCAGCGCCGGCTCGGGCAACTGCCCGTAGCGCCGCCGCACATAGCCCCCCAGCCAGGCGTCGATGTCCGGGGCCTGATGACGCCAGAACAGATCGGTCGCCAAGTCGTAGACCACGGGGTTCTGCTCGATGCCTTCGGGCGCCAGGCCCATGCCCACCAGGTCGCCGCGGGCCGGATCGTGCAAGGCGGCGGTGACGTCTTTGGCCAGGTTGGCCAGGTTGCCGAACATGGTGCGGTTGCCGCCGAAGTTATGCAGGATGTTCCAGATCCACGGCCGGCCGTAAAACGCCTGGGTCTTCTGCCAGACCGGCGCCAGCTCGCTGTGCAGGTCCAGGAGCAGCAGATGATCGGGCGGCACGCCGTCGAACAGCGCGCGAATCTGCGGGGGCTGCCAGAAGTCGGGGGCATCGGGGTTAAAGAAAAAAAGCCAGCCTTGCATGACCCAGCGGGCCTCGGGATCGACATCGGTCATGGCGCGGAAGATGGACTGGGCGATGCCGCGCAGGTAGTTGGGGTCATTGCTGGGCGGGGAGTTTTCGTTGAAGCTGTCGCAGGTGTAGTAGTGGTCGGTGCCGAACTCGCGTTGCTGGGCATCGACAAAGGCGCTGCCGATGCGCAGGAACAGCGGGTCTTCCGGGTCGAGAATCCAGGTGCCGGGGAAGTTTTCGGCCCAGTTGTGCAGTTGCTTGATGCGGGCGTCGGGGAAATGGCCGCGCAGCGCCGGCGGGACGTGGCCGGTGAAGGCGGGCAGCACCGGGGTCATGCCCAGCTCGCGCTGCCGTGCCAGGATGCGATGCTGAAGCTGGCGTTGCCCGTCGATCCAGGACTGCGGCAGCGGCCCGCCCCAACTGTCGAGGTTGCCCATCCAACTCCACGCCAGGTACGCCGGCCCGCTGAAGAATTCGCCGATCTCCTTGTCGCTCAGCCCCAGGTCGCGATACACCTTTTGCCAGATGGCCTCCTGCCCGGTGATCGCCAGCGGCAGGTTGATGCCCCACAGCGCCATCAGGTCGATCTGCTGCTCCCACTGCGGCCAGTCCCACCATGCCATGGAATAGCCGAAGGTGCAGTAGTTGAAGCAGTAGCGCCAGCGATAGGGCGTGGTGATGCGCAGTGTGCCGGGCAATCGCGCGGGCTGGGAGGGCGCGGCCGCTTGATCGCCGCACCACGACACGTGCCCACCGGCGTAGTGCTTGAGGTACCAGTTGCATCCGCTGGCCAGGGCGATGCCGCTGGAGCCGCGCACCGACACGCGCCCGCCGGGCAGTTCCGCCAGCTCGAACGTGTCGGGTTCGCCGTTGCCCTCGAGCAGGCCAAGGACCAGTCGATCCGCCAGATGGGGCAGTCGACGGCGCAAGAGTTGCTCGACCGCCTCGACCGGCCCTGCCAGGGCGGGGCTGTGGGGGGTGCGGCCTGGAGTGCTGGAGAGGTCGGGCGTTCCGGCCCTTCTGGGTGATACGGTGGTCATGAATGGATAATCCTTGACGTGCCGTGCCGGGGCGCGCGCCGCCTTAGCCTGGCCCAGCGGCACGATGCCGGCGCCCGTACTAATGATGTGCTTATTATTATCGTCATAATGCCAGTCTAGTGGATTATAGATAGATGTCAACGAGTCGGCAAAACTTAGCTGTTTTAATGCCCTATATGGTCATGCGTCTCCCGTCGCGCACCCTGGTATTTTTGTGGATATCGTTGGCCTTGCTATGATGACGCCTTGATTCCCCAGGAGCCTGCCATGACCCCAGCGCGACGCGCCCAACTGCTGGCGATCTACCGCGATGGCCTGCTGCACGACACGCTGCCCTTCTGGATCCCTCGCTGCATCGATCGCGAGCACGGCGGATACATGACCGCGTTGGATCAGGACGGCAGCCTTCTCCAGACCGACAAGCCCGTGTGGGTGCAAGGCCGCTTCGCCTGGATGCTGGCGACCCTCTACAACACCGTCGAGCGCCGCGAGGAATGGCTGGAGCTGAGCCGGCTCGGCATTGACTTCATCAACAAGCATTGCTTCGACACAGATGGCCGCATGTTCTTCCAGATGACGCGCGACGGTCGGCCGCTGCGCAAACGCCGCTACATCTTCTCGGAGACTTTCGCCATCATCGCCCTGGCGACCTACGGCAAAGCATCGGGCGATCAGACCTACATTGCCCAGGCGATGGATCTTTTCAAGCAGGTGCTCAAGCTTGTGACGACGCCGGGCATGCTCACGCCCAAGGTCAATCCCGAGGTTCGCCCCTCCAAGGGCCTGGCCATTCCCATGATTCTCATCGTCACCGCCCAGGAGCTGCGCAAGGCGATCGATGACCCGCTGCTGACGCAGACCATCGACCGCTGCATCGCCGAAATCCACCGCGACTTCCTCAAGCCCGAGTTTCGCTGCGCCCTGGAAAACGTCGGACCCGAAGGCCAGTTCATCGATGACTTCGACGGCCGTATGGTATGCCCGGGCCACTCCATTGAGTGCGGCTGGTTCATCCTGGAAGAAGCACGGCAGCGCGGTGGCGATGCCGATCTCGTCAAACTCGGCACCACGCTCATCGACTGGTCCTATGAAATCGGCTGGGACCCCGTCTACGGCGGCATCCTGTATTACCGCGATTGCCGCGGCCTGCCCTGCACCGAATACTGGCACGACATGAAAGACTGGTGGCCGCACAACGAGGCGATCATCGCCACGCTGCTGGCGTATCAACTCACCGGCGACGAGCGCTACGCCCGCTGGCACCAGGCGGTGCACGACTGGGCCTACGCGCACTTCCCCGATCCGCTCCATGGCGAATGGTTTGGCTACCTCCGCCGCGACGGCGCCGTGGCGACACGCCTCAAAGGCAACGCCTGGAAGGGACCGTTTCATCTGCCGCGAATGCAGTGGTATTGTTGGCAACGGCTGGAGGAGATGAAAGGGTGACAAGGTGACGAGGTGACAAGGTGCCAGAAGTCACCCCCTCACCTTATCAGCACGTCAGGGTTAGCGCGGCATAATGGCTGCTGCAAGGGTAACGCTCCTAACCGAAAGGCAATTCGCGTGGAACTCAAAGACAAAGTGGCCTTGGTGACAGGCGGCACGCGCGGCATCGGCGCCGCCACGGCCCTCCTGCTGGCGCAACAGGGCGCGGACGTGGCGATCGTCGGCCGGAACCGTGATGACGAGGCGCTGGCGACGCAGCAAAGCGTGCAAGAAGCCGGGCGGCGCTGCGAACTGATCATCGCCGACATGGCGCAACCCGAGCAAGCGACCACCAGCGTGCAACAGACGGTCAAGACCCTGGGTGCACTAGACGTGCTGGTGCACTCGGCCGGCGGGCTCACGGCCGGGACAATCTTCGACGTGACGCCCCAAGACTGGATGACGGCCTTCGCGGTGCATGTCCATGCGGTCTACCACTTGAGCCGGGCCGCCATCCCGCTCATGCGCCAGCGCGGCGGCGGGGCCATCGTGCTGATCTCCTCCGTGGCGGGCCTGCGCGGCTGCCCCAACTCCGTGTGCTACCAGGTGGTCAAAGGCGCCCTGCCGCAGTTCGCCCGCGCCCTGTCACGCGATCACGCCAACGACAACATTCGCGTCAACGCCGTGGCCCCCGGCATCATCCGCACACGCTTCCACGAAAAGATGCCGCCCGCCGTCAAGCAGAACAACCTCGACAACCGCATCCCCCTGCATCGCGAAGGCACACCCGAGCAGGTGGCATCGCTAGTCTGCGAACTGATCCGCAACGACTACATCACCGGTGAAACGGTGACCATCGACGGCGGCCTGACCATGCGCATCGCCTGACGCCGACGCTGAGTTCGCCAAGCGTCTGGTATCCCACGCTGAGAACCCCCGACTCATGAAGATCACCCAATCCAAAACGTTTTTCGTCCAGGGCATCAAATACAACTGGACGCTCTTGAAGGTGGAAACCGACGCGGGCATCCACGGCTGGGGCGAGGCCACCAACTGGCCCGGCTCGCCACTGGTCGAGGCCGCCTGCCAGCACGTTGGCCAGCGCATCATCGGCTTGGATGCCCGGCAAATTGACGCCACCTGGACGCGGCTCTACCGCGACATGCACTGGCTGGGGCAGGCCGGCCCGCTGCTCTCGGCCATAAGTGCCGTGGACATCGCCCTGTGGGACATCAAGGGTAAGGCCCTGGGTGCGCCGGTCTATGAGCTGCTGGGCGGAACGTATCGCGACCGCATCCGCCTCTATGCCAACTACTGGTTTATCGAAGGCGGCCACAATGCCGACGACTACGTGCGGCAGGCGCGGCAGACCGTGGCGCAGGGATTCACCGGGCTCAAGTTTGACCCCTTCGCCCACGTGCACTACCACCTGGCCGACGACCTGGCGCCCGACGGCAGCCTGAGCGAAGAGCAGAAGCGCCGGGCCGTGGAAGTCGTGGACGCCGTGGCCAAGGCCGTGGGCAATGACGTGGCCATCGCGATCGAAACGCACGCCTTCCTCAACGCCCCCACCGCCGTGGAAATGGCGCACCGCCTGGCCCGACTCAACTTCAACTGCATGTGGTACGAGGAGCCGGCTCTGCCCGAGTTTCCCGACTCGATCGCCGACATTCGCCGGCGCATCCCTCTGCCGGTGTGCGTCGGCGAGCGCATCCACAACCGCTTTGCTCTCCGTGTCGTGCTCGACAAGCACGCCGCCGATATCGTCATGCCCGACATCACTCGCTGCGGCGGCATCAGCGAAATGCGCAAGATGGCCAACCTCGCCGAGGCCTACAACGTGCCCATCGCCCCGCACAATCCCAACGGCCCGCTATCCACTATTGCCTCGGCGCATGTCATGGCCACGGTGCCCAATTTCTTCCGCCAGGAATTCATGCTCAAGGACGTGCCCTGGCGCGACGAGTGCCTGTCGCACCCGCTGCCCATCGACAACGGCTATTTCGTCCTGCCGCAACGCCCCGGCCTGGGCTTTGACTTGGATGAGTCAGTGCTCGAAGCACATCCGGGCATTCGTGATCTTCACGCCAACCGCACGTTCTACGTTTGAGGCGAAGGAGCATTGAGGATGAACACGGCTTGGACCACGCTGGAGGTGGATGCGCTGCTCACATCGCCGACGCTTCTTGACGACCCGTATCCGGTGTTTCATCGGCTGCGGCGTGAAGCGCCCGTCGCATGGAGCGAGGCGTGGGGCTGCTGGATCGTCACGCGCTACGACGACGTATCGGCCATTCTGCAGGATCACGCGCGGTTCTCCAGCTTTGGCCGGGTGACCAACGTGATTCGCCGCAGTCTGCCCGCCGGTGAGTTGGCGCAGCTTCAGCCCTTGATCAGTCATTACTCGCGCGGGTTGATCAATGTCGATCCTCCTGACCACACGCGCATCCGCCGGTTGGTGCAGCAGACCTTTCTGCCGCGAACGCTGGATCGCCTCAAGCCGCACGTGCAGGCGATCGTGAAGGAGTTGCTCGATGACGCCAGCGCCAACAGGCAGATGGACGTCGTGCGCGACCTGGCGTACCCCCTGCCGGTGACGGTGATCGCCGAGTTGATGGGCATCCCGGCGGAAGAGCGGGACCAGTTCAAGCGCTGGTCGGGTCAGATCGTGGAGTTTCAGGCCACGCCGCGGATTTCCGCCGACGTAGTGGGCCGCTCGCAGAAAGCGCTGCTGGAACTGCGGGCCTACTTCCGTGACATCTGCGTGCAGCGGCGCGCCGAGCCCCGGGAAGACCTCATCAGTCTGCTGGTGCAGGCCGAGGATGCCGGCGACCGGCTGACGGAGGAAGAACTGCTATCGACCTGCGTATCGATCCTCATCGGCGGGCACGAGACGACGACCAACCTGATCACGACGGCCCTGTGGGCGCTGCTGAACCACCCGGAGCAGATGCGCGCTCTGCGCGAGGATGAATCGCTCATCGGCGGCGCGGTCGAGGAGTTTCTGCGCTACGAAGCGCCGCTCCAGCGGCTGGGCCGTGTGGCAATGCAGGATGTCGCGCTGCGCGGCCAAGCGGTGAAGCAAGGGCAAACCGTGCTGCTCATGCTCGGCGCCGCCAATCGCGACCCGGCGCAATTCCCCGACCCCGACCGCCTGGACATCCGCCGGCAACCCAATCGCCACGTCGCCTTCGGCTACGGCGTGCACTTCTGCTTGGGCGCCGGGCTGGCGCGGCTCGAAGCGCCCATCGCCATCAACACCATGCTTCAGCGAATGCCCAACCTCGCATCCCAGACGTCCCGACTGCAATGGCAGCCTGGAGTGTTCCGCGCGCCCGTGGCCCTGCCGGTGAGTTTCTAAATGGAAAGATCCACGCGAGAAAGCAGAACGATGGGTAACTCAAGCATCGCGGCCCGTTCGAGGATCGATCGCCGCCATGTCCAGCGATGGGTGAGCCTTGGCATGGCCTTGACGTTGCTGCTGGCCGGCAGAACGTGGGTACTGGCGGTGCAGGAAGCGCCGGCCGAAGCGACGGCGGAAGCGGCGACCTGGCGGTGGTTTGCTCCGCCGACCGTTGCGACGCCGGGAGACAATCCAGCAGCGCGCATGATCATCTATGAAGGGGCACAGCCGGCCAACCTGGACGCCTGGACGTTGATCAAGCCCGACGATCAAGGCTGGCTACCGGCAGCGCGTGGCGCGTACCTTGCGGCACAGGTTTACCTGGACCAACCGCGCGTGATGATGCTTCAGGCCTCGGGCAACAGCGCCGCGTACATAAACGGCCATCCGCGCCTGGGCGACCATACGCTGCCCGTGTTTCTAAGGAAGGGTGAGAACATACTGCTCGTTCGTGCCGGCGGCACCAGGGTGAGAGCAGTGCTTTCGCCGCCGTCGGCGGACGCCTTCTTCAACCCCGCCGATCCGACCATGCCCGACGGCGTTGCCGGCCAACCCCTGGATGCCTGGGCGGCGCTGCCGGTGATCAACGCCACTACCGACACCGTGAAGGACCTGGCGATTCGCGTACAAGGCCCGGGCATGCAGACCACGGTCACGTCCGTCACACCAATAGCGCCGCTGAGTGTGTACAAGGCACGGCTGCATGTCAGAAGCCAGGGGCTGCTGGCCCAAGGCCCGATTCCGCTGACGCTTGAACTGGTCCGGCTGGCGGGGGCCACCGCGACGACGGTGGCGACCAGCGCGATCACGCTGGAGGTGGTCAAGCCCGGCGACCCCTATCGCCGGACGTTCATCAGCCACATCGACGACAGCGTGCAGTATTTCGCGGTTCGGCCCGCCATCGGCGGCCCGGCCGCGCGTCCGCCGGCTCTGACCTTGGCGCTGCACGGCGCGGGTGTGGAAGCCATTGGTCTGGCGCGGGCCTATGCTCCCAATGCGTGGATGACCTTGGTGGCGCCGACGAATCGCAGGCCGTATGGCTTTAACTGGGAAGACTGGGGCCGGCTCGATGCGCTGGAAGTGCTCGAACTGGCGCAAGCGGAATTCCGCCATGATCCCACTCGCGTGTATCTCACCGGCCACTCGATGGGCGGGCACGGCACGTGGATTCTGGGCACGCTCTATCCCGATCGCTTTGCGGCGCTGGGGCCTTCGGCGGCCTGGGTCAGCCACTGGTCGTACCGGGGCAGTGTTTTGCCCCCACCCGCCACGCCATTCAAGACGCTGATGCGCCGACTGACCTACGCCAGCGATCCGCTGCCGCTGATTCACAACATGGAGCATGTAGGCATCTACCTGCTGCACGGCGGCGCCGACAACAACGTCCGTCCCAGCCAGGCGCACATCATGGTCGAGGCGCTCAAGCCGTTTCATCGCAACTGGGTCTACCACGAGGAACCCAACGCCGGACACTGGTGGTCTGATGAGCGCGGCGACGGTGGCGCGACTTGCCTTACCTGGCCAGCCAAGCTCGACTTCCTGGCGCGGAACGCCCTGCCTCGCAGCGACATGGTGCAACATGTGCGATTCACCACGCCCAGTCCCGGCGTGGCGCCACGGTCCTTCTGGGTCACCGTGGAGCAGCAGCAGCGGATGATGGACTACAGCACGGTTGACCTGCATCGCCGGGTGAATCAGCATCACATCATGGGAACGACGAACAACGTAAAGCGGCTGAGCCTGGACGTCCGGGATCTTGTGGGTGATCAGCCCGTAACGATAGAACTCGATGCTCAGACCCTTGATCCAGTGGCATTGCCCCAGCCTGAAGGCAAGATCCATCTGTCGCGCGGCGTAGACGGAAACTGGACCCTGGTGGGACCGGTGAGCCCCGGTGAGAAGAACGCGCGGCGATACGGCCCCATCAAGGATGCTTTGCGGCACCGCCTCCTGCTGGTCTACGGCACTGCCGGGAGCGATGAGGAGAACCAGTGGGCACTGACACGCGCCCGGCTCGATGCCGAGCGGTTCTGGTTCAGCGGCAACGCGGCCCTGGAGGTGATTGCCGACGTCGCATTTGATGCGACGACAACGCGCGATCGCGATGTCATCCTCTACGGCCACGGGCAGATGAATACGGCGTGGACCCCGCTGTTGTCCGGCTCCCCCGTGCAGGTGAGCCGCAGTAAAGTCACCATCGGAAATCGCACGCTCGATGGCGATGACCTGGCGTGCATGTTTCTGCGGCCGCGTCCCGATAGCGACACCGCCTGCGTTTTCGCGATGACTGGCACCGGCGAGCTGGGCATGCGCCTGGCCAATGAGTTGCAGTGGTTCTACCCGTTTGGCCCGTATCCCGATGTGTATGTCGCCCAGGCGTCGCGACAATCGCTGCAGGGCCAGGACCGCCTGGCCGGATTCTTCGGCATGGACTGGAGCGTGGAGCGCGGCGAATTCGTCTGGGACGCACCGGTACCCACGCCCGCACCAGAGCACGCACCGCCGCCGGCCACGCCTTGAGCAAGGAAGACAGCATGCCGATGCAAAACGCCAGTAGTAGTGCCACCGCGCCCCAGCCCACCGTGACGGTGCCTTGGGATGAGCCCGTCGATCCCGACTACCAGCACGCCTCGTACGCGGCGCGAGAGCATTTCTGCGACATGAAATTCGGGCTGCGCATTCATTTCTACGTGAGCAGTCAGATCGGCGCCAAACTGGGGTCGTGGTGGCTCTATGAACACCCGCTGGCGGAACAAGCCCAGTACCACCAGCTCTACAGGACTTTCAACCCCACGGGCTACGATGCGGACGAGTGGGTGCGGATGATGGTGGACGGAGGTTGCCGATACTTCACCTTCGTCAGCAAACATCACGATGGTTTTGCCCTCTGGGATACCAAGACACGCGTGCGGCGGCGCACGGTGTTCACCGGCACCCGCCCCCGTGCCGGGCAGAGCGAACCGTGCGACTTGGCATACAGCGTGATGGAGTCGCCCTTTGGTCGTGACATCATGCGCGAGTTGGTGGAGGCCAGTCGCCGCGCCGGGCTGGGCGTCGGTCTGTACTTCTCGCACTGGGACTGGTATGACGCGGACTTCCGCTGGAGCGGTATCGGCGAGGTGGCCTACGAGGACGGCTTTGCCGCGGGGAGTGATCCGGCGGGCTACGCGCGGTTCCTGGGGCGCTATCGCCAGCAGATTCGCGAAATCTGCACTGGCTTTGGGCCGCTGGACCTGATCGAGTGGGATTGCGAGCCGCGCGGCACCTACGAGGCGTTCCGGGCACGAGGCATCCGCGACTGGACGCTGCTCTGGCCGGACATCAAACCGATCATCAAGATGGCCCGGCGACTTCAACCCGACGCCCTGTTCCGCGAACGCGGCATCGGCGCCTACGGTGACTTTCATACGCCCGAATGGCAGATTCCCAAGAACGCCGACCCCACCTCCGAAAGCCAAGGCGTGCACCTGTGGCAGGTGATCTATCCGTGCTTCGAGGAATCCCCCTCGTGGATGCTCGACAAGCTCATTGACGTGGTCGCCAAAGGCGGCAATCTTCAGTTGGGCTTTCTCCCGGGGCCGGATGGCCGATTCAGCACCTACCACCAGGAATGCCTGCGCTACCTGGGCGACTGGTTGAAGGTCAACGGCGAGGCGATCTACTGCACCCGCCCGCGCTCCAATGGCGTGTGGGGCGAGGGTGATCTAGTACGCTTCACGCGCTCCAAGGATGAGCGTACCCTCTATGCGATCGCGCTGGCCTGGCCGGGGACGCAACTGCCGCTGCGCTCGGTGCAACCGGCGCCGGGATCGCGCATCGGACTGCTGGGAACGCAGCGGGACCTGCCATGGCGTGCCGCCGATACTGGTATCGTCATTGATCTGCCCGCGGATCTACAGTCCGAAACGGCGCGGGCGTGCCGGCAGGCGTTCGCGTTTCGCATCACAATGACCTAGAGCCAACGTTTCGCCTCCAAGGCGCGGCGGCATGAGCAGTAGCACTCTACAGACAGGAACGTCCCGCATGGAGATGGTCACGCAACGTCGCGATCCGCACACTGGCCAAGCGTTCACTTGCCCCAAGACGATTGACCCGGCGCACGCCGCCTTGGTCGTGATCGACGCCTGGGCCTATCACTGGTGTATCACCTGGTGCGGACTGGCCGGTGGACGGCTCTTACGCCTGGACCATGCCCTGGGGGCGGCGCGGCAACTGGGCTTTACCATCGTGCACTGCCCGACGGATTTCATTCACCCCTACCTGACGAAGCCGCAACGGCAGCGCATGGCGGCCCTGCCGCGGATGCCGCTGCCCGGCGCCGCCGCCAAGGCGCCCCCCTTCCCCGAGGGCGAAGCCGGACCACGCAGCCAAGGCTGTCTGTGCAGCGGCACGCACATGTGCATACCTAACTACGGCGGCGGAGGCATCGACCCGCGCATCACCATCGCCGACGACGACCTGATCTGCGCCGACGGCGTCGAGCTGTTCACATGGTGCAAGAGGCATGACATCACGCACCTGGTCTACACCGGTTTTGCCACCAATATCTGCCTGACGGGTAAGCCCGAGGGCCTGCTGGCCATGGTGGGCGCCGGCCTCGACTGCGTGTTCGCCCGCGACATGACCGAGGCGCACGGGACCAATACCGGCGCCGCCTCGGCGAACCGCTATACAGCCGCGTGTGTCGCCCACGTCGAAAAGCATGTCGCGCCCACGATCGATCTGGTGTCGGAACTGCGCCGCGCCGACCGCTGGGACGATGCCGCGATCGTGGATCCGCTGCGCATCGTGCCCTGGGGCTTTGCCGATCGGCCCTGCTGCTTTGATCGATCTGTCAACGTGTCGATGACGTTTCCACTAGACGCACGAGCAACCCTGCACTACACGCTTGACAGGAGCGAACCGACGCCGCAATCGCCGCGCTATGTCGAGCCGCTCGTGCTGGAGGATTCGGCGGTGGTGCGTGCGGCGGCATTTGTGGAGGGACGGCAGCGCAGTTTGCCGACGGAATGTCACTACCTGTTGCGTTCGCCGGCGCCGCCGTTGCCGGAGGTGTCTCTGTCGGACCTGGCGCCGGCCAAAATGCTCATGGCCAACTGGATCGAATGGTGGAGCGACCAGGCCAAGGGTTCGGACCCGCCGCCGCAAACAAACCTGGCATATTCGGGCGCGCCGCTGACGCTGCGCGGGGTGCGCTACGCGCGGGGCATGGGCGTGGCGGCGCCGGCGGAGTTGATCTATGCCGTGCCTCCCGAATGCGATCGCTTCGTGGCGCAGGTGGGACTGGATGAGGCGGTGCTGCTGCGCGACCTGGCGCGCGGGCTTGGCGCGCATCTGGCGGCACGCTTCCGTGTGTTCGCCGACGGCCATGAGCTGGCCGCCAGTCCGATCATGCGTCTGGGCACGCCGCCCTGGCCATTCGATGTGACGCTTCCTTTGGGCAGCCGCGTCATCAGCCTGATCGTGACCCCGGCTGGCGACAGCGCCCTGGCCCACCATGCCAACTGGGTTGACGCGGGATTCATTCGCTCGGTGGCGGGGGCATAGGTGCACGCACCTCCGACATCGTTGTGCACACAGTAGCCAGCGTGTTGGATGGCTGTTATGCGCCAGGCATCTTCGCTGCGCCGGCGATGCGTGCCACGCCGCCGGCGACGCCGACGGTGACGTGGGCCATACTGGCGTAGTTGAGCGTGTCGGGCGTGTCCGTGGGGCGGTGATAATGGGGATTGCGGAAAAAGCTGGTGTCGGTGAGCATCATGGCGGGGAAGCCCAGGTCCCAGAACGGGCCGTGGTCGGAGAGACGGATTTCATGGACGATCTGGGGCAGAGCGATGGCAAACAGCCGGAAACGCGAGATCCGCTTAAAGCCGCGGCGGAAGGGCCAGAGCAGGCCGGCGGAGGGCAGGTTGCTCACGGCGGCGAGGAAGTTGCCGCGCCGCGGCAGGAGCCAGCGCAGAGGCCGCGGGATCAAGGGGGGCGCCTGCTGACTGGCGGGAGCGTCGGTGTAATAGCCCACCATTTCCAGGCACAGCATGCCGACGATGGCCTCGCCGCGCTGGCGGCATTGGCCGGCATACACCTGGCTGCCCATGGTCTGGCTGTAGAAGTGCGGCGGCTCCTCGTTGGCAAAGGCCACGAAGCGCAGCGTCCGCCGCGCGGACACTCCATTCAGCAGGCGGGCGACTTCGATGAGCATGGCGACGGCGGAGGCGTTGTCATCGGCGCCTGGAGTCTCAGGCACGGTGTCGTAATGGGCGCCGAGAATGACGATCTGCTCGGGCCGGCGCGTGCCCTGGTGCTCGACGACAAGGTTGACCGCCTGCTGATCGCCCACGGGATAGGTCTGCCGCTCGACTGATTCACCTAGGGCCGTCAACTCACGCTCGATGTAGCCCGCCGCGGCCTCCATGGACGATGGCCGGCCCATGTGGCGCGGACCGATCAGCCCGGCCAGGCGGTCAACGTGGGCGCGCAAGCGTGTCTCAATGGCGGCGAGATCTGAATCGCAGATACGACGCATGCAGACATGGTAATGCACCCACGGGATCGGATGCTAAGCCGCGAGCGGCTGGCGTCAGCTTCCGGTCAGCGTGCGGTGGTACAGGTCGCTGATCGCGGGGAGGTCCAGGTCGGTGCTGACCAGGGCGTTGGGATCGCCGCTGACGGGCATGGTCAGGCCGCGCGTATACGTCCCGGCGGCTTCCACGCGGACGCACTTGGGCTTGGTCGCGATCAGCGCCGGTTGGCCGACCCAGAGGATCGGCGCCAGGTCGTACATCACCGGGCCGGGCTTCCAGCTCTGGTGCGGCGCCCACTTGTCGATGCACAGGCACAGCAGGCGCGTCAGCTCACTGTCGTGCGCCCGCAGGCGCTGCACGTCATCGGGCATCAACACGAAGCGGCGCGTGACGCTCCAGGTGCCCATGAAGATCGGCACGCCCGACGCCAGCACATCATGGGCCGCGGCCACGTCCTGCACGATGTTGTGCTCGGCGCGGAGCAGCTCGGTCTCGCCGCCCATCAGGGCGATGGCCTTGATCTGGCCCGCCAGGTCGGAGCGCTTCTTCAGGGCCGCGGCGATGTTGGTCAGTTGCCCGATGCACACCAGCGTCAGTTGCCCAGGCATGCCCCGCACCATGCGGATGATCATGTCCACCGCGTGCTCGGCGACGGGTGCGTAACGCTGGCGTTCCTCCGGCGTCACCACGTCGCAATGATTGAGCTTGCCGGGACCGCTGTAGCGGGCAAACACCTCAGCGGTCTGCGGCGACAGGGGCCGCGCCGAGCCCGCGGCCACGGGCACGTTCGCCGCGCCGGCGGCATCGAGCACCTTGCGCACCAGCCGCGCACGATCCTCCGGCTGCCAGCCCACCGTCGTCACGCCGCGCAGGTCCACGCGGCCCCACCGCGCGGCAAAAGCAATCGCCAGGACGTCGTCCACATCGTCGCCGGCGTCGGTGTCAATCAGGATCGGCACAGGGGCCGCGGCATGGCTCGTATCGTCGCTCATGGATGGGACCGGGGAGGAAGGGCGTCAGTCGGCCGGGGCGTTGGGCACGGGCGGGGGCGCCGGCGATGGCGCCGGCGTCGGAAGCGGTATGGGCATAGTGCCCGGAATGACCTGGGGCGCAGGCATTTCATCGGCGCCGCCCTCGAGTTGCACGACGATCTCCAACGGCTGGTCCGCACGGATGATCTTGAACTTCACATGATCGCCGGCGACGTATCGACCCATGATCATCCGCAGCGCCAGCAGATCGACCACCTCGCGGCCATCGACGGCCACAATGCGGTCGCCCTGCGCCAGGCCGGCCTTGGCGCCGGCGGAATCGGGCTTGACCTGCGTCACCATCACGCCGACGACCCCGGGAAGAGTGGCCGCCGGCGGGATCGGGCCGGCAACGATGCCGATCCTGCCCGGTTGAATCGTCTTGCCCTGCTTGAGTTGATCGAGCCAGGCGTCGCTGTTGCCCAAGGGCACGGCAAAGCCGATGCCCGAGTCGTACCACTCGACGCCGGCGGCGACGGCAGTGGAGCCGGGCGACAACGGCACGCACACGCCGATGAGCCGGCCCTCGATGTCGATCAGCGGGCCGCCGTAGTTGGCGGGACTGGTGTTGGCGTCGGTCTGCACGGCCCGGCCAAAAATGCGGTCCTTGCCGCTGATGATGCCCGCTGAGATCGCCGGGCGCTCGTCGCCGTAGCCGATGCCGACGCTGATGGCCCACTGGCCCACGCGCACCTCATCGGATGCCGCCATCACCGGCACCGGCAGGTCTTTCACGCCGTCGATCTTCAGCAGCGTGAGCTTGCGCGTCTCGTCCTTGCCCAGCATCGTCGCCACGTGCTGCGAGCCGTCGGCAAGCGTCACGGTGATGATCGAGGGCTTGCGGATGAAATTGTAGGTGCTGGTGAGGATGTGGCCGTCGGGAGAGACGATCAGGCCGGTGGTCGGTCCCTCGCCGGGGGCGGAAAGGGCCTGGATACCGCCCTTTTTGGCGCTGCGGCCCAGCAGGATAGCGCCGTACGTGTCGATGGTGACCATCGAAGGCGCAATGCGATCGACCGCGGCGCGGAAGGCTCGCGGCGCCAGGCGGTCGCCGGCGGTGGTGTCGGCGGCGCGAGCGGGGATAAAGGTGAGTAGTGCGACGAGCAGGAAGATGGCAACTCTTACCCCCTCTCCCTTTGGGAGAGGGCTGGGGTGAGGGTGTCTCTGGATGACGGCCGCGCTGGATAGCGTCACATGCGCACGGCGGCCGCGCGGCGAATCAGCGCCGCGGCCATTCGCAAGCCCCCTCACCCTAGCCCTCTCCCAAAGGGAGAGGGGACCGGACGAACGCTTATTCATCGCTCGCCCTCCGCCGGGGTCAGTGGCACGCTCAGTACATCGCGATCGCGTTTAATGACGATGTTGATCGTTTTGCCGGGCACCAGTGCCGCGATCAGTTGCTGGTACTCGCGGATATCGCGGACGATCTGGCCGTCGATGCCCAGGATCAGGTCGTCCTTGCGCAGGCCGGCGGCGGCGGCGGGTGAACCTTCGATCACGTGATCGACGTAAGCCGGGGCGCGCTTGCCGCCGAGCATGAAGATGCGGATGCCGGTTTCGGCCGGGGCGCCGGCCGCGGCGGCGACCGTCGCGGCCGGCTCTTCCACGAGCGTGCCCTTAACAAAGGCCGCGAGCAGATCGGCGGGAACTGCATAGTTGAGCCGCGTGCCCGAGCTCTTGCTCTCGATGATCTTGCCGATCATTCCCGCCAGCCTGCCGTCGATGCCCACTAGCGCGCCGCCGGGCGACCCGGGGTTGCTGGTGATCGCGTCGATCAAGAGCACGTCGCCATCGTAGGGCACGTCCTGCATTTTCTTTTTCAGATCGAGTTGGGCACGCAGAGCCATGATGCCCAGGTTGGCGGACATCGGTTCGCTGCCGGTGGCGACCTTGAACGGGTTGGCCACGGCGACGACCCAGTCGCCGTTGGCAAGCGAAGGGTCGACGCCCAAGTCGAAATAGTCGGGCGTCGCAACGTCGATTTTGAGCAGCACGGCCTGAAGGCGCTGGCTGCGGCGAACCACTTTGGCGTAGTGCGCCGAGCCATCGGGTAGGACCACGCGCAAGCTGGGGCTGGCGATGTATACGCCTTGCGCGGTGAGGATGTCGCCGTCAGGCGAGACGATCAGGCCCGAGGCATTGCCCGACTCGCGGGCGATGCCGGCGCCCAGAAGCTTGACGGTGCGTGCCTGGGCGGCGGCGATGGCACCGTGGAACGCCGAGGGCGCGGGCTGGGACGGCGTGACGACTTGATGGACTTCATCGTCCGCGCCATTCACAAGCGCCGGGAGCTTGGCCGCGGCCGTCGTTTCGGTGTCCACCTTTAGCACATCGGTGGCGAACTGGCCATGCTTGTCAAACACGCTGAACCATGCCCGCCGGCCGTTGCCCTTGTCGTCTTCCATGTACAGCCGATAGGCGCGTCGGCCATCGACCCAGTCGCCGCCCTCGAGGCGCAGAATGGGCAGCGTGGCGGCGGCGATCAGCACCGGCTCGACGTGGCCGGCGGATTGCACCAGGTACTGCTGGATCACGCGCCTGGCCATGGCGCGGTTCAATTCGGGAACCTGAATCTCGCCAGGCGGCGACGTGCGCTTGGGCGCGGGCGGCGCCGGCTCCTGGGCCGGCTGCGTTGCCGGTGCGGGCCTGGCGGCGGGCGTCGGATACTTCACCGGCGTCAGTCGCACCCACGCCTGCCGCTCCTTCTTCTCATGCTCCCACACCACCTCGACGGGCCAGTCGGCGGGAAAGATCGTGATCAGGTTGTTGAAGTGGTTGGCCGTGCGAATATCGTGCCCGGCCACGCGGATAAGCCGATCGCCCGGCGACATACCCTTGGCGCCGATGGGTGCATCGAGGTTGACCGCATTGCAGATCACCATGCCGTTGCGATCGATGAAGGTCGCCTCCAGCGTGCCGTGCATCGCCACCTTGGTCGCCAGCAGATCCGGGATGAAGTTGCGGACCTGCTCCATGCTGATGGCGTAGCCCAGGCCGACATTGACGCGGCCGCGCTCCTCGAAGGAGCCGCGACCGTTAATGCCCACAACCTGGCCGCGCATATCAAACAGCGGCCCGCCGGAGTTGCCCGGGTTGATCGACGAATCGACCTGGATCGCGTTGCCGTAGACCAGCATGGTGCTGCTTTTGCCGCCTTCGCCTTCCTGGAAGCGTTCGACGCCGCTGACGATGCCCAGCGTGACGGTGGGCTTGTGATCTTCGGAGAGGACGAAGGGATTGCCCATGGCCATGACCCAGTCGCCGGGCAGCAGGGCGGCCGAGTCGCCGAGCATGGCGTAGGGAAAGGCGAAGTCGGCGGGATCAGTCCCCTCTCCCCCTGGGAGAGGGTGAGGGCGATCTAGTTGTGCGGGAGACGCGGGATCATTCGTTGCACCCTCACCCCTGCCCTCTCCCACCCCGGAGGGGAGAGGGGGAAGCAACTGGATAATCGCCAGATCGCCGCCGGGGTCGAGACCAACGAGCCGCCAGTGATAGAGCCGGCCGTCGGGCAAGCCGGCCAGGCCTTCTTCGCCGGCGCCGGCTACGACGTGGAAGTTGGTCAGCGCCAGGCCGTCGGGGCTGATGAGCACGCCCGATCCGCCGCCGGTGCGCTGCTTGCCATAGATGGCGACGACGGCGGGCGAGACCTGGTCGATCACGGCGATGCGAGCGGCCTCGGCGGCTTTGACCTTCGCCAGTTCATCGCGGGCGATGGACTCGTCGGCGCGGGCGAATGTCGCGCAGCCGATTGCGGTGATCAACAGCGAGGCGAGGATTCGAGTTGTGAAGTCAAATCGGTGCATGCCATACATGCTCACTCAAGTGAGCAGGCCTCGTGCCTTGATCTAGTCCTTGATGAACCGCGCATCGGCCCAGTTGGCGTCGTCGGCCAGGTCCAGATCCTCGCCCGGCTCCACCGCCAGCGTCACCCTTTTCACACCGCGGACCTTCACGTTGACCGACTTCGGATCGTCGCTGCCGCGCATACGTTGGCGAAACAACTCGGCGCCGTCGCCCAGCACCACGAACTCGCAATCGCCCTTGCCTTTGACCTGCGGCTGGAGGCCGATCACCGCGACCAGGCGGTCAAAACCATTGTTCTCGAAGGTCAGCAGGTTGCGGGCGTGTACCCCCAGGCCCTTGTCGTAGGTCTTGCCGCCAAGCTGCATCGTCTGCCCCAGCACGCCGGCGTCGCGCCGCCAGGGCCAGTTGAACGTCACGATCGCTTCCTGCGTCACCTCCACCGGATTCAGATCCGACAGGAACATCATGCGGTCGCTGCGCACATCCAGGCGCATCACCTCATTCCAAGGCAACGTCACCTGACAGTCCGGCGTCAGGGTCAGGCTCAATTCGCCGTCGGCCATCTGGTCCACTTTGCCCCAGATGATCGAGCCATCTTTCATCGTCAGCCGGCACAGGCCGGTCGGATCGCTTGTCGCCGCGCCTTTGGCGAAGACCACGCCGTAGAGCTTGCCGCGGGCGATGGGGCGGACCTGGTTTTCCCAGAGCACGCGGGCTTCCTGATCGTCGAGCGACTGAAGCAGTCCGTCGAGCGACTGCACGTTCTTTTCGGTGGCGACGTAGAGGCGGTCGTGCTGTGGCGAAGGTGACTGGAGGCTGGCCTGGAAACTTTCGTCCAGGGGAGTTTTGGGCCAGCCGTCGGGCGGGGTGAGCAGCACGCCGCGAACCGCCGAAAGCGGCAGCGTCAGACCCTTGCCATAGACCCAGTCGATGACCATCTTCTGGTCGGCGACCACGATTGACTCGGCGCGGATGATCCCGCCATGGATCTGGTAGATCAGGAGAGTGGGCTTGTTCGGGTTGGTGGAGGCTTGGCCGCGCTCGATGTGGCGCAGGCGCATCAGGTCGATTTGTCGAGCCGAGTCCGTGCCGGCAGCGTCGTTAACTGTAACACTGCCCTCTTTGCTGATGGCGGTGATAACACCGGTGACGATGTCGCCGTCGAGCGTGGCGGCGCGATCGGTTGATTGGGCGATCGCGGCGGTGGTCAGCGCGCAGCAGAGGAGGACGGTCGCGACTAGGGAATTGGATCGCATCATGCTTGTGACGGTCTGGCTGCGGATTCACCGGCGCCGAGACGGCCCGGCTCGCTGCGGGCTCGTTTGGAAACTGATCCTCACCGCCCGCTCGTATCGTCTTCCTGAAGGCCCTTGTAATACTGCTCGACCAGTTCGCGGTAGCGGTCGGGGAAGCGGGTCTTGAGTGCGTCGAGCACCTCTTGGCGCTGACGCTCCTGGAGCTTGCCCCATTGGTCGGCGGGGTCGCCGCGGTTGACGGCGTGCTGGCTGCCCACGCGGGCTTCGCCGACGGGCGCGGTGGAGTTCTGCGCCGGGCCGCCAGATTGCTGGTTGCCGTTGGCCTGCCCGCCGCCGCCCCGACCACTGCCGCCCCCACCCCCACCGCCCCCGCCGCCGCCCTTCTCCTTGTCCTCGGCTTCCTTGATCAGTTGATCGAGGATGGCGATGATGCGTGTCTGCTCCTCCTGCGTCGGCTTGTCGGTTCGTTCCAGATCGAGCCGCCGGCGGGAGAAGGCCATGCGGTCCTGCACGTCGCTCAAGCGACCGTCCTCGATCTGCGCCAACTGGTCGATCAGATGGATCGCGCCCACCAGCATGCGCTCGGGCGAGTCAGGGTACTGGCGCACAAAGCGCTCCAGCGTGGCGGCGGCCTCCTTGCGCTGAAGGCTGTTGGCCTGAGCCACGCCCTGGTAGAAAATCGCGTCCCCCGCGTAAAGCGTCTGGTCGGCGTGTCGGCTGACTAGATCGTCCAACACCGGCATCGCTTCCTCATAACGCTCCTCGGTCACCAGTGCCCGCGAGAGGAAGAAATTGGCGTGCACCGACAGATAAGGATCGTCGCGCTGCGCCAGCTCGCCAAAGCGGGCGATGGCCTCGCCCATGCGGTCGTCCGCCAGCGCCGCCAGGGCCTTGCCCAAGTCGGGGTAGATTGCGATGAGCGAAGTCGTGATCACCTCGCGCTGTTTGGCGGCGTCGCGACGATCGGTGGCGATGATCCGCCCGACCTGCTGCTTGAGCGCCGGCGGCAGCGCGCTGTTGGCCACCGACAACGCGAACGTGTCAATGATCGTGTCGTCGCTGACGCGCTGGGCCTGGGCATGGAGAGTCGGCACCAACCAAACGGCAACCACGAAGGCGATAATCCAGGTTACATGGGTTCTCATAGTCACCTGTCTCCCAAGCTTACGACTTATCATATCCGCTCCGAAGGCAAGGCAATTGGCCGCGGCTAATTCTCATCTCAACGGTGTTCCGCCATTTCCTCGGCCATGCCCTGGACATCCTGCTGCATGCCGGCGATGCGGTGGACTTCGCCCTGCATGGTCGGGTCAAGCTGTTCACCAGGGCGCATCTTGTCGAATGATTCGGTGCGGCGGTTGACGCGGAGTTGTGCCGCCTTGAGCAGCTTCAGTTCCGCTGACTCAGGCACCAGCGGCGGGTTTTGCTGGCCCGATTCGCCCGGCTCGCCCTGCTGCTGCTGCTGTTGCTGCTCCTGCGCTTTGCGCACCGCCTCGATCAGCTCTTCCAGTGTCCGCTCGATCTCCAACTGGAGGCCCTGCGTGTAGGCGTCGGTGCGATATTGCGCAAGCAAGCCCTGCACCGCCACCAGGTCGTCGCGAAGCTGCTCGACGATGCGCGGCATGATGATGGTCGTGGCGTCTTCCTTGAGAATGTCCAGCGCCTTCTGCGCCATGTCGGCGATGGCGGCTTCCTCGGCGGACTGGCCCGCGGCCTCGAGCTGCTGATCGCGCGGCAAAGGCTCGCGACGTTTTTCGTGCAGCATGGCGGTGCTCAGCGTCACCGGCTTCTGACGATTGAGCATCTCCACGAAACGAGCTTCCAGGGCCTTAAGCAACTCTTCCTGCGAGTCCTTGCGAAGCTGGCGCAGTCGGTCCTCAATTTCCTTCTGCGCCTGGCGCAGTTTCTTGATCGCCTCCTCCTGATCGTCGCGGGCCTTGTTGGGGTCCTTCTCGCGCAGGTCGTCCGAGGCCTGCTTCATGTCCTTCTGGGCGTCCTGCACCTGCTGTTGGCCCGGCTGCGGCTGACCTGATTCGCCGGGCTGGCCTTCGCCGGGTTCGCCGGGCTGGCCGCCGCCATCGCTGGGCGGCGGCGCCTTGGACATCTGCTCCGACACGTCGCCGGCCTTCTGCGCGGTGCGATCCTGATTGTCCGCCATCTTCTCAAAGTGTTCGGGCGGCAGGCGGGCGATACGGTCGCGCTCTTTCTTGATCTTGTTCAGGGCGTTCTCCAGCTCCTCGATGGCGCGATCCTGCTGGTCCTGCGCGGACTTACCTTTGCCCTGGCCCAGGTTGCTTTCCGCGGCCTGCTGATGCTCGGCGGCACGCTGGAGCGAATCCTGGCCCGGCTCGCTGCCGCTGGGGGATGGCGGGGGGTCTTGGGCGCCTTGGGCACCTTGCGCGCCCTTTGCGCCTTGCGCGCCCTCTGCGCCTTGCGCGCCCTTTGCGCCTTGCGCGCCCTTTGCGCCTTGCGCGCCCTCTGCGCCTTGTGCGCCTTCTGCGCCTTGCGCGCCCTCTGCGCCTTGCGCGCCCTCTGCGCCTTGTGCGCCTTCTGCGCCTTCGGTCCCACCCGCGGGAGCGGGTGGGCTTTCGCCTGGGATTTCTGATGACTCCTTGGGCGCGCCGACGTCGTCCAGGTCGCGTGCCAGCTTCTGCGTCTTTTCGCGGATATCGCGCTGCGGGCCGGCCATGCCCGGCAAGGTCTGCGGCGCACCAGAGCGTGCCTTGGCGGTGGCGTCGCGCAAGGCCTTCTGTGCCTTGATCAGATCCTCAAGCTCCTTGACCTTGGCGTCGAGCGACCCGACTGCCTCGTCCTTGGCATCCGTCTTTTCGCTCTCGCGCTTGAGGCCCTGTTCGTCCTTGATCAGCTCGGCGATCTGCCGGTGCCAGTCCTCCAGCCGGCGAATCTCCTCCTGGATCTTGTCGAGCTTGCTGTCCTCGCGCATGAGGATGTCAATAAGCTTGTACAGGTCCTGGATGATCGCCTTCTGCTGGGCGTTGGCGTCGTTGAGTTTGTCGGCGTTGAGCAGTTCGACGACCTTGGCCATGCGGGCCTCGATGCCGTTCTGCTTGGCCTGGTTGAGGGCGTCGATGAGGCGCTTGGCGTGCTCGGGCTCGCTGGCCTGGAGACTGGCCGCCAGGCGCTGGAACTTGGCCTCCAGGTCCGCCATCAGCCGCTCGACACGCTCCTGGCGCACGGCCAGCGCCGTCTTGGCCTCGGTGGTCGAGGCGTCTTGCGCCTGCAAGATCCCGATGAGCAGCGCGGCGACCAAACCCAGCAGTAGCATGGCGTGTTTCATGACTTAGCTCCGGCGACTAATCGAATCTGAACCACCAGGACACCAAGGACACCAAGGACACCAAGATGAATTGAACACGAAGGCATGAAGACACAAAGAAGAATTCCTGATTTCGGATTTCTGATTTCGGACTTTCTTTCTTTACTTCGTGTCTTCGTGCCTTCGTGTTCATCTTTCCTGTTCTATGTCTTCTTGGTGAGCTTGGTGTCTTGGTGGTTAATCAGGCTTCTCTGATTATCGTCATTTCCCAAAGATGTCCTGCTCCACGCGTCGCTTGTATTCACGTAGCGTTTCCTCGCCCACATCCCCCTGGGCTTTGAGGATTTCGTGCAGCAGGTTGATCGCTTCCTGGTAGCCCTCCCATTTTTCCATGAACCGCAAGATGGCCTGCATTTCATCGACCAGTTTGACCTGGCGCTGCGAGGCGTCGGCCAGGGCCTTGTCGCGCTGGTCGGCGGCGGCAGTGGGCGTGCGCGCCAGTTCGATCAGGTCTGCCGGCGGAGGCACGCGCAGACGCGCCAAGTCACGCATGGGCTGGATGATGCTGTCCCGCAATCGCTGTTGTGCCGGCCCGCTCTCCTCCTCCAGCTTGTTGTTCACCACTTCCTCCAGGATCGAGGTAAAGTGCCCGGCGATCGTCATCGCCCGATCCGCCACCAGCCGCTGACGCTTCTCGGTCTTGAGCAGGAGGGTGCGGTCGGCATCCTCCAGTTGGGCCTTGCCCTGCACGGTGACCATCACCGCGCGCACGTCCGTCAGCAATTCTTCCTGGTCCTTGATCAGACGCTCGAACTCCTGCCGCTGTTCCTGCTCACGGCGAAGCAATTCAGCCCGCAACTCCTCCTCGGTGACCACCATCAGGGGGAAATTGGGGCTCGCGCCCACATTAGGGCCTGAGACATCATCATTATCGCGGGCCTGGATGGCAAAAACCACCTGCGTGCCCACAATCAGATTCAGGGGCGCCAGGTCGAAAACGTGGGTGCCTGCCATCTCCCGCTGCCCAAACGGGCCGCCCAGTTCCGCCAGAGGCACGGCGACTGGCGGCGACTGCTCCTGAGTGTCCTTGGCGACGGTGTAATAGACGCGGTCGGCGGCGGCGACGGCAAAATCATCGGTCAGCCGCAGATTGATCGGCACCACAGCCCGGCTGGTGACCCAGGCGGAGATGCCCTGGAGCTTGGCGCGGACCTGCGGCTTGCGGTCGGCGGCGACATGCAGGGTGAAGCC
The DNA here is from genome assembly GCA_040878035.1 of Phycisphaeraceae bacterium. Taxonomy (GTDB): domain Bacteria; phylum Planctomycetota; class Phycisphaerae; order Phycisphaerales; family Phycisphaeraceae; genus JBBDMX01. Next base: position 52,492 of record JBBDMX010000093.1, read on the forward strand.
CTGGGGCCGGCGCGCCTCCAGGCCCGTGACGTCGACCAGCATCATGCCCCAGGCGCCGCTGGCGAGCTTGTCGGCGGGAATCTGGCCGATGAAACCCATGGCCTGGTCGCCTTGGCCCGTCAACGTCAGGTCGGCGATGGCGGCGTCGCCGAGCATGAGCTTGGCGCTGGCCAGCGGTTTGTTGGCGGTGGCGGCGATGTCGATACTGCCGCCCTTGAGCACATCGTAGGAAGCCTGGCCCGTGGGAAGTTGGGCCGCCGGCTGGCCGGTGTATTTGGGGGGGTGATACGTCAGTTTGAGCTCGGTGATGCGCGGGCGATCGACCAGGTGCAACTCGATCCATTGCGACACGTCGTCGCCGCCGTAGACGCGGAAGCGCAGCGGCTCAAGCACGCCGCGAAAAGTCGCGCGGAAGGCGTCGCCGCCGACCTGAGTCATCTCCTCGGTGCGATCGTCGCCGTCGCTGAGAGACTCGATATCGACGTAGACGGCCGCGGGCGTAACGCCGTCGGCCTGGACCAGCAGCTCCCAGTCGTCGCCGCGGGGGATCGTCACGCGTGCCCCTTCGACGTTGGTCAAACGCAAGTGGGTGCGCTGCGGCCACCTCTGCGCACCGAGCAGAATGTTGCGCTGATACCAGAGCTGCATGGCGGCGGCGGTGGCGGGTATGGTGAAGAAGGCCAGCACCGAGGCGAGCAGCGCCACGCCGATGCCCAGCCGCGCCAGGGCTTGCTTGCGGAACAGGGCCGAAAGTGCATCGGCGAAGCGCACGCGGTCGGCGCCGGCGGCGCCCTGGCGAATGGCCTCATCCACCAGCACGCCTGACACGCCCAGGGCCTCAAAACCGCCCATCCGCGATAACTGCAGGGCGCTGATCAGGCTCTGCCCCAGTTCCGGATGCACCGCCTCGACCCGCAGCGCCAGGGCATCGTCGCTCAAGGGTCGCAGCAGCGGGCGAATCAACTGGCGATAGACCAGCACCGCCAGGCCTGCAATCGTGGCAAACAGGATGATCCCGCGCTGGAATCGGTCCCAGCGCCAGTAATAGTCCAGGCCCAGGCTGACGTAGACGCACGCCGCCAGGGTGATGCAGCAGATCCCCAGGCCCCATAGCAGGAGCCAGAAGCGAACCGATCGCCGCAGGGCCGAGAGGCGGCGGGTGATGATGGGCGGGATGGCGGGGACTGAAGACATTGATAATTTCGAATTTTAGATTTCGGATTTCGGATTTTTGGCGGTCGATTACATCAACTTGAACCGTTTTCGCATCGCCCACTCCACGGTCAGCAGCGTGGCCAGCAGGATCAGCAAAGTCGTGGTGTCCCACAGCTCGATGGGCTTTTCGCGGTACACGTCGGTCTGTCGGCGGTCGGGGATGGCGCCGGCCAAGTCGGCGATCTGGTCGACCTCGAAATAGCGGCCGCCGGAGCGGTTGGCGATCTGGGTCAGAAGCGTGCGGTTGAGCGTAGGGTCGTTGTGCTCGACGCGGGGCAGTTCGACATTGAAGCGCACCGCGGTAGGCTCCGATCGGCCGCGCAGTTCCGCCGGCAGCAGGATCGTCACCACGTTCATCCCCAGTTGCGTGGCGATGATCGACGCCTGGTACGTGCCGGGCTTGTCGGGCACCGCCGAGAACTCGACCGGCACGAGCACATCGCGCCCGGCCTGGAGCGAGGCGGTGATCGTGTCGCGCACCAGCGGCTCGAAACGCTCGTCCAAGAGCTTGGCGGTCAAGGTGATCCGCTCGCCCACCGCAAACGTATCGCGATCAGCGGTGATCAGGCCCCGCCGCTGCCCGCCCATACGCCGCCCTTCGATCAGGTAGCGCACCGCCTGCACCCAGAAGCGGTCGAAATACTGGCTGTCGTGGCCGGCGCTGCGCCAGCGCCAGGTGCCGGCGAATCCCATATACAAGGTGCGGCCGGAGGCGTACTGCCCGGCGACCAGCAGCGGCCGTGGACCATCGGCGCCGCGCAATGCCGGGTCGGGATGTTCCAGCAGCACCATCGTGCCGGGCTTGGCGCGTTGCGACGGGAAGCTCCAGTAGATGCCCGGCAGCGACTCCCAGATGGCGCGGTTGATGTTGCGGTCGGTGTCGAAGCGGGTCACGGCATGATCGATTTCCGCGGTCGGCCGCACCGACCAGGGCCGGTTGTAGCTGCCCACCAGGGCCTCGATGTCCAGGGCCTCGATCTGGCTGAAAGTCACCGGCAACAGCGAGCGCAGTTCCTGCGACTGCGTGGAGGAGAGCAGTCGTGCCGAGTACGCCGGGCCCGCCATGTAGAGCAGCCCGCCGGAGTGCTCGCCCACGAATCGGCGGAGCACTTCCTGCCAGCGCGACGTCAACTCCAGCGGGTTGTAGCTGGGGCTGGGATTGGGATCGAGCATCACCACCACGTCGTACTTGAAGAGTTCCTCGGGCTTGTCGGGCAAGCGGTGAATGACGGTGTTGCCGTCCTGGGGCATGTCCAGGTCCATGGACTGAAGCCAGCAGGAGAGGTTGATGGTCTTGTCGCGCATGAGCACACTGCGCAGGAGCTGGTATTCCCACGAGGCGGTGCCGGAGATGAGCAGGACACGTGCCTGGTCGGAGCGCACGGTCAGGGCCGTGGCGGTGCGGTTGTCCTGCGGGTTGGCGTCGTTGGGCACGGCGCCCAGGCGGAGCGTGTAGAGGAACCTGCCCGAGCGTTTGGGCGTGTGCTTGAGGGGGATGCTGACCGACGGCTGGGCGGCGCTGATCGCCACATCCTGCCGGGCCACGACGGTTTCAGAGCCCGCCTCGCCGGCGTTCGATAGCGGCTGCTCGACCAGCTCCAGCGGCAGGGTCTGGTCCTCCACGCCTTGCGTGCCGATGGCCACTTCGATCTGGAACGGATCGTCGCGCCACACATTTTCATCGGGCCAGGCGGCGGTCACGCTGACATTGGGCGGCCGGCGGGCGTCGCCGACGCCGACGGTCATGATGGACACGTGATGCTCGGCGGCAAAGGCCGCGGCCTGCATCGGGTCGTCGCCTTCGGTGTTCTGCCCGTCGGTGAACAGCACCACCGCCGCCACCGGCCCGCGCAGGGCGTCCTTGAGTGACTCGCGCACGGCACGGTGCAGGTTGGTCGTCTGCCCCGTCGCCTGCATCTTGGCCAGTTCTTCCAGGGCGCGGCGCACGGGATCGTCCTGGGGATCTTGGATTTCGGATTTCGGATTTAGCGGCAGGAGCCGCTGTTGAGGCCGTCGGATTTGATTCTGACTTCGTACTTCGGACTTCGTATTTCCACCTTCCGCCGGAATCGTCTCCACCGGCTCGGGCTTGCTGGCGAAGGTCATCACGCGGACGATGCCGTGCCGGCTCAGCTCGCGCAGCAGCCGGCCGTCGTCGCGCGCCAGCAATTGCCGCATCACGTCGGTGCGCTTGGGCCGGCCCTGACGCAAGGCGTCCACTTCCTGTGCCAGCGCCGCGGCCGTGTGCCTGGCCGAGGTGTCGTCGATGTACTGGTCGGCGTTGGACATCGAGGACGACTCGTCGATGAGCAGCACGATGATGGGCTGAATGACGCGGCGATGGGCGATCGCCAGGGCGGGATTGAGCAGCACCGCTGCCAGCACCAGCAGCACCGCCGACCGGATGGCCGCCAGGGAGAGGCGTGCCCAGCGCGGGCAGGTCTGGATCTCATGGCGATAGAGCCAGAACACGCCCCACACCACCGCTGCCAGCACCGCGAGCATGACAAACACGCCCCACGAGCGCGGCGCGTTGAGCCAGACCAGGCTGGTCTCGGCATCGGGCGCGACGCGCGCCGGATCGAGGCCGATCAATCTGAACCACAAATCACGCACGGGAAACTCCGATTATCCGAATATCAAGGCAGAAGAGGTAACAGGGAGGAACACGGATGAACACGGATAAGAAAAGAAGAAACAGGGAAGGACAGGATATACATGATGAAGATTGTGTTGAGTGTATTGGCTGTTCATTCATAATCCATCAGTCCTCATCCTGTCCATCATGTCTATCCCTGTTCCTTCTTCTGCCTTTTCCCATCCGTGTTCATCGGTGTTACTTGCCTGTTCCTATCTCCGGGTCGTGTGTGAACGCCACCAGCCCCTGCTGGGTGGCGACTAGCAGCACGCCGTCGCGGATCACCGGCGTACCCACGACCGCCAGCGGGGCCGCGCCGGCTTCACCGTCGGCGGCGTCGCCCAGCGATAAGTCGCCGACCTTCTTGCCGTCGCTCTTGCGGTAGATCGCCAGCCGCCAACGAACTCCCGCCACACGCCTGCCCTCCTGTTGAGGCTGATCATACTCCAGCACCGGCACGATCGGCCCGCCCAGGGTCAGCAACTGCGGCGATGGCGGCCGGCCCGAGCGATGGTCCAGGTCCAGTACCGCCTGCACCGCGCCGGTGGCGACATCGAGCACCGCCAGGCTCACGCCTCCGCCGCGCCTCATCCCCAGCACCGACACCTGTGTGCCGTCGGGCGCCCCGGCCAGGCTCACCGGCCCGGTGAGCGAGCCGGGCAGCGGCAACACCCGCTTGGCGCCGCTGCGCACGTCGATGAGCCAGACCGATGAATCGCCGCCCTGCGGCCAGAGCAGCCCCAGCGTCTTGTCGTTTAGCAGCACGGCCGCGTCGGTGTTGCGTGACTTGGGCTCCAGGACCCAGCGCACCAGGCCGCTGGGGATGTTGCGGCAGACGTAGCCCGCGCTGGACGAGTAAATCACGCCATCGGGCAGCCAGATCAAGGGCGCAGCGACCACCCGGCCGACGAGCGACACCTCACCGCGCCGCTCGCCCGTGCGCGGGTCGCAGATCAACAGTGATCGCCCGCCGTCCATCACCAGGTTGACGTAACCCGCGGCGATGCGCACGCCGGACACCGCGCGATGCTCAAAACGCCGGCGCCAGACGGACGTGGCGGTCGCCAGATCGTAAGCCTCCACCTGGTCCACCAGCGTCTGTTCGTTCACACTGCGGCGCACCAGCAGTCCCAGGCCCACGTCGAGGCGCGCGGGCCGGCCCTCGCCGCTGTTGGAAAGCTCCGCATCGTCAAACAGCAGCGGCGACATGTCGTCTTGCTCGTCCGCCAGTTCCCAGCGGCGCATGCCGTTGCTCAGGTCGATGCCCACCATTCGGCCGTCGCCCAGGATCAGTCCGACGTGGCCGTCGCGCAGGACGCCGCCGCCGGCGTACATCGCCGAGCCGCCGTCGAGGTATGCCCCGCCGTAGAGATCGCTGTCCCCCTGCACCCTGGGCAGGCGCACCTGCCAGGCGACTTTGCCACTGTGCACGTTGCGGGCCGTCAGCAAGCGCTGCTGCCCGTCGAGGATGCCCACGTGCTGCGTGAGGAACTGGGATGCTGGGCCTGACCCCGGGGGCGGATCGCCCGCCAGATCAACGAACGTCAGGCCGGCGCTCTGTTCCTTCCATGCCATCGTGTTAGGCGCGCCGGTCATCACATCACTGACCGGCGCGATGCCGTTGCCGGAATCCTTAAGCGTGACCAGCGCCTGCTCGGCGATCTGCGCCGCGGGCAGCGCCCGGCCGTCAGCCATCACCGGCAACTGGGGATACCGCTGGGCCAGCAGGCGCCAGTCGTCGGCGGCCTGGCGCGTCCAGCGCTGGTCCTGGTGATAACGTGCCAGCGCCACCAGTCCTGCCGCGGCGCGGGGCGGATAGGCCGAGCGTGCCACGTCCTGGAGGATCAGTTCGCCCTGGTCGAATCGGCCGGCGTCGCGTGCCCGCCGGGCCGCCAGTACCGCCGCTTCCAATGAGGCGCCGCTATTGGGGTATGCCCGGCTGACCGCCAGCAAGTCATCGACACCGCCACCGGCGGCGATGGCTTGCTCCAAGGCCAGCTTCCCGCGCTCCTGAAGGAGATTGGCTACCAAGGCGCCGTGGCGGGATGCCAGTTGCTCCAGCGCCTCGGCCGCCAGCGCTGAGGCCAAGGCTTGACCCGATGCCGCGGCCGGGCTCGACGAGGCTGGCGGCGCGTCATCCGTCGGCACCATCAGGTCGCGGCCTCCCACGGCGACGGCGGTGTACAGGTCGATGGCTTGGCGCAGATCGCCGCGCGCCTGGGCCGCGGCCGCACGCGCCAGGTCCAGGCGCAGCTTCTGCCCTTGCGTCGTCGCCAGGCTTTGAGCGCTGTCCAGCATCCCCCCTGCCGCGTCCCCGCCGTCGCGGGCACGCAGCAGCAAGCAGTCCAGCAGCCGGCCTTGCGTCGCATCGTATCGCTTGTCGCTCGTCGCCAAGCTGGCCAGTACGGCCTGATAGTCGGTAATGGCGGCATCCATATCGCCCAGTCGCAGCGACAGGGCCGCGCGCTCCAGCCGCGCCGGCCCCGCACCCCCGGGATCGGCATGCGGGGCTTGGGCAATGCGCGCTGTCAACTGCCGCATGCGCCCGGCGCTGTCCACCAGCATGTACGTTTGATCCAGCCCGCGCACCAGCAACTGCTGGCCGTCGTAAAACAGGTTGCCCACCGGGTCGCCGCGCGGCGTGTCGGCGTGAAGTACGCTGGTGCGCCGCCCCGTCGCCAGGTCCAGGCACACGATATGGTCCTGCTCGGGCACGTACACCGCGCCTTGCGTCAGCACGCCCCGACCATGTGAATCGTCCACATCCGCCCGCCACAGGAGCTGCCAGGCGCCAGTGGCGTCATCGCCGCGATAGCAGGCCACGCCATCGGGCCCGGCCACGACCACGCGTTGATCGATGACACCCAGGCCATAGCGGTGCGAGCCCTTGTCGGCCTGATAGCGGACCTGGCCGGTGGAGCGATCCAGGCACAACAGGGCCGAGCTGTCGGCGGGCATCACGATCAGCCGGTCGCCCTGGACCAGGATGGTGTTGTCGTCCCAGCCGCTCACCGCGTTGGAGCGCAGGCGGCGCATCAGGGCGGGATGGAAGTCGCTCATGGTTTCGGGCAGACCACGCTCGTAGCGCGACGCCCAGCGCAACGCGCCGTCGGCGCCGTCCAGCGCCATGACCACGCCCTGGGCGGTGAGCACAAACACGTCGTTGCCGTCCACCGCGACGGCCAGTGGCGTCCAGGGGTCACTCTCGACCACCGCCGAGCAAAGGTAGGTGCGCCAGATCACCTGGCCGCTGTCGCGATCCAGCGCTGCCAGGTACTGACCGGTGTTCTGCTCCAGCGGCGCCAGCAGGCGGTCGCCGCAGAGCACCGGCGTGGCGAGCCATCGCGCCGGCCGATCCGCCGCCGGCCCCAAGTCGCCGGCGGGCCGTTCCCAACGCGACTGGCCCGTGCTCAGGTCCCGCGCGATCAGCGTGTTGGACTGCATGGTTTCGATGCGCCGGCCTGTCTGCCCCACCAGACCCCAACTGCCCGCGGGCTGGCGAAGGTGGTATAGCGTCTGGTCGATCAACGTCAGCGCCGTTGCCGTGCGGTCGCCAAACAGCGCCACCTCCTCGGGCGTGGTGGGCATGGGTAAGCCCAGATTGCCGTTGAGCATGACCATCATCGCCGCGCGTTCGGACTGCCGCGACTGTGCCTGTTCCAGGGCGGCCTCGGGCGTCTCCCAGAGCAGTTCGCCGCTGTCCACGTCGTAGCAGACCACGCGGTCACGCTCGACGAGGCAGATGCGCCCGTCGGCGGTCACCACCTGCGCGGTGGGGAACCAACCATGGTCGCGCCAGCGGGTGATCAATTCCGGGCGGCGCTGCGGCCGCTGATTGCCAAAGCCGCCTTTGAGCCGGGCTTCACGCGTGCGGATCGACTGGGCGGTGATCAGCGGCGTGCGCACCTCCCAGAGCCTGGTCATCAGCGCCGCCTGCCCGGCGATGTCCAGCGCCGCGGGCAGTTGCGGCCCTGGCGCCGACGGCGCCAGGCGGGCGTCGGCGGCCACGGCACGGCGCACCTGCTCGATCCACGCCGCCTGCCGGCCCAGCCCCGCGCCCCCGTCGTGGGCATGCGGGGCTTTGAGCAGGCGCTCCAATCGCGCCAGCGCATCGGCCACCCCGGTGCGGTCACCCGACTGGGCGCTCGCCACCGCCAGCGACAGGAGCAGCCGCACCTGATCGACATCGGGGTCGGGATGCGCAAGCAGCACCTTGCGGAACAGCCGCCGGGCGCCGGCAAAGTCGTAGCGGTCCATCATCAGCCCGCCCAGGGCCATGGCGGCGTCATCGCCCCAGGCACTGATGAAGTAGCGGCGCAGCACTTCCTCCAGCGCCTTTTCATTGGCGGATCCGGGGGACCCATCCCGAAGCATCAGCGCCCTGGCCTCGCTGTCGGCTTGCGCGCGATAGACCGCAAATGCCTGCGGATGCGCATCCTTGAGCTGCGCCAGCGCCTGCTCCACCGCCTCGGTCACCGGCTGATAGGTCCGCCCATCCCTGGTCGTCAGCACGTGGCCCGCCGTGTCGATCACGTGCTGCATCACCAGGATCGCCTCGTGATGCTTGCCTTCCTCGATGTACTCGGCGGCCCGGCGAAGGTGACTGTCCACCTCGCTGTCGGTGTTGAGCGACGCGCCCTGCGGCGGGGCAGTACTGGCGGCGCCGTCATCCCCGACAATCTGCATCGCCTTGATTTCAATCCTGCCCTGGATCTTCATGTTCCCGTCATTGAGGTCGATCTGGATCATCTGGGCGGAAGTGGAAAGCGAAAAGCAGAACGTGAAAAGTAGAAAGTGAAGGACACTACCATGCCTGCTTGCGCGGGCATGCCTCTTCACCTTTAACCTTTTACTTTCCACTTTCGACTTCATACCGCCGTCACCTCTTCCTTCCAAACGCCCACGCCAACAACTGCTCGACGCACAACACGCCTGCCAGCACCAGGAGAATCCAGGTCCACACTTCCAGACCCGCGGTCACGGTGGCCTGGGTCAGCGACGCCTTGCCGCGGATGATCTGCACGCGGGCGTCGCCCAGTTGCTGCTGGAGGGCGTCGGTGTTGGCGCGCTGAAGCTGGCCCTCAGCCGGATCGATGTTGGCGGCAAACAGCAACGTCTCGGCTTCCCCGCCGTGCTTCGTCAGCGCCACGCTGTAGAAGCCGCGATGATCGGTGTCGGGATTGTGCACGACTAGCGTCTTGCCATCGGGCGCGGGCGTCGCGGCGTAGCTGGAGGTTTCCCCATCGGGCCCGGTGATCTTCGCCTCCATGGCGTATTTGGCGGAGTCGAGCTCGAAGTGGATGGGCGTGGCCACTGCCTGCGTGCCCTGGTCGCCGGCCTTGCGGGCGATATACCTGGTCGTCTCGAGCATCGCCACCACGTAGCTCGGATCGTTGGGCCAGGTGTTCCAGGCGCCGTCCGTCGGCGTGGTGATGACCATGACCCGGCCCGCGCCATAGCTCTTCTCGACGATCGCCGGCGAGGCGTCGATGTCGGTGTAACGCATCAGGACCGAAGCAGCATTTCGGATTTCGGATTGCGGATTTCGGATCCCTTCTTCACTCCCCTGCTCGCCTGCTCGCCTGCTCTCCTGCTCTAGCGCTTCGCTGCCCCACCAGCGGAAGACCTTGATCGTCTTGAAGAACGGGTTGTTCGATCCGCCGAACACCTCCAGCGCGGGGTGGTTGGCGGCTTCCAGGCCCAGATTCACCCATTCGCGCTGGCTATCGTCGCCTTTGATCTGGGTGAGTTTGATGGGCAGCAGGCCCCGGCCCTCGTCGTAGAGCAGGCCGTTGTAGACCTCGGCGTCGACCTGGTCGCCCAGGCAGAACACCAGCCCGCCGCCGGCGGCGACGTAGGCCCGTAGCGCCTTGAGCCGGTCCTCGGAGATTCGGTAGAGATTGCACACAAAAATCGCCTGGAAGCGATCCAGGGCCATACCCTCGAACTGACCTTCGCCCACCGTCTCGACCACGTAACCCGAAGGCACATCGCCCGGCGGGGACAGCGCGTAATCCAGGAAAAATGTCTCGCTGCGGCCACGCACCGACGACGGATCGCCATCGACCAGGAGCACGTGAACGCCTTCGTTAACGCGGGCGGCATAGAGCCGGGTGTTGTCGGCCTCCAGGGCATCGGGCCCCATGCGGGCCTCGATGGGCACCGAGCCGACCTGGCGGAAGGTGTAGGTGAACGGCACCGACGCCACCCCGCCGGCACGCAGGGTGGGAATGCGCCCGTGCAGTTCCAGGGCGCCCTGGGCCTTGAAGGTCACATCCAGGTCGTCCACCTCGCTTTGGCCGTAGTTTGCGACGGTGACCTCGAAGCGCGACTCGACGCCTTTGGCCAGGGCTTTGTCCAGCGGGGCGATGTCGATGATGGCCAGGTTTTCCGCGCCCCCGCCGCCCCCGGAAGCGCCGCCGGCATCAACGATGTAGACGCCTTCGGATTTGGCGCCCAGGCGTTTGAGCATCGGCGCGAGCCCCGCACCCCCGGTATTAGCCTGACCGGGCTGATCCGGCGCCGTTAGCCCCGTCATGCCAATGCGGGGCTCCAGGGGCTGTTCCGTGGGCACGGTTTCGTCCGTTGCCGCAACAGTCATCGCCGACGGCTGCCAGTCCGCCTGCCGCAGGTCGCTCACCACATAGATCATGCGGTGCAGTCTGCCGGTGGTTCCTTCCAGCGAGGTTTCCAGCGTCGCCAGCGCCTGGTCCAATCGTGCCGACAGGTCGCTGGGCTTGAGTTGCTCCAGGCGCTGGATGATGTCGGCCGTGCGTTCGCCGCCGAGCTTTTCGCCGTTGAACAGCGGCTGCTCGGGGTGGGAGGTGAGGCGCAGCGTGAAGGTGTCGCTCTGCCGTTGGCGCGACAGTTCGCGCACGAATTCGACCAGGCCGGCCGCGGCCTGCTCGAACGCCGTCTTGTTCTCCGCCACCGCCGCCATGCTGGGCGAATCGTCCAAGAGCACGATGCGCTCGATGGGCACGGTGGGCATGGCGGCGCCGATCAGACCCGCGGGCGGAATGACCGGCCGGGCCACCAACATCGCAATAAGCAGAATCGCCAGGCATCGCAATAGCAGGAGCAGCAGGCTCTCGAGGCGCACGCGCCGGCGGTTGCGCCGGTCGGCCTCAAGCAGGAAATCCATGGCCGCCCAGGCGATGATCCGGTACTTGCGCTTGGACAGAATATGGATCAGAATCGGCGCGGCAATCAGTACCGAACCAGCCAGCAACCACGGCGTGATGAAGGAAATTCCGAACACTCGAGATCCTTACTCATGCGGGCAGTGGTAACACGGATGAACACGGATAGAAGAGGAAACAATGATGAACATGATGGACATGATGCAATGAGTCTCACAGTTGTCTTGCAGCCCGACCCCAGTGGATCATGTCCATCATGTTCATCCTGTTCCTTCTTCTACTTTTTCATCCGTGTTCATCCGTGTTACTTCATCTGTATGCAATCATCGCCGGGTCTTCCGCATCGTGCGCTGGCGGAAGGCCAGGTAGCCCGCCAGGGCCGCGTCCAGCGGGTCCTTGGTGCTCATCGGCACATAGTCAATGCCCAGGTCGGCGCACAGCTTGCGCACCCGGCGCGTGAAATTCTCCAGCACCTCCAGGTAGCTCTTGCGCAGCGCCCGCGGCTCGGCCAGCACCTCCGACTCGACTTCCAGGCCCCTGAACATCGTGTTGTCCTGGAACGGGAAGGTCAGCTCATGATCGTGCAACGTATGCAGCACGACCACTTCGTGGCGACGATGGCGGAAGTGGCGCATCGCGTCGGCCAGCACGTCTAAGTCCACGAACAGGTCCGACACCAGCACGATCATGCCGCGCTTGCGCGTCTGTTCCGCCAGGCGGTGGAACACATCGCCGATGTCCGAGCGCTTGTCCGGCTTGATCTGCTCCAGCTCGTGCAGGATCAGCTTCAGGTGCGAGGGGTGCGAGCTGGCGGGCAGGTTCTTGCGGATGTCGTTGTCGAAGGCGACCAGGCCCACGGCGTCCTGCTGGTGCTGGAGCAGGAACGCCAGGCACGCCGCCGCCGTCGCCGCGTATTCGAACTTGCCCATGCCGTGGTGCACCGGGTCGTCGTTGCTGCCGTAGTCCATCGACTTGCTACAGTCGAGGATGATCGTGCACTTGAGGTTGGTCTCCTCCTCGTACTCCTTAATATAGAAGCGATCCTGGCGGGCCCAGACCTTCCAGTCAATGTGCTTGATCTCGTCGCCGGGCACATACTCGCGATGGGTGGCGAACTCGACGGCAAATCCGTGGTAGGGCGACTTGTGCAAGCCGGTGATGAAGCCCTCGACCACCAGCCGGGCGCGCACGTCCAGCCTGGTGATCTTGGCCAGCACCTTGGGGTCGAGATAACGCCGCCCGTCAGTCATTCCTTCATCCAATCAAGTTGAACACGAAGGCACGAAGACACGAAGAGAAGAAAGAAGAAGAAGTAAGAAAGTTGAAGAAGGAACAGGGATGGACATGATGAACATGATCAATCCGGGTTGTCCTTCAACTGCACGCCTTTTTCATCCTGTCCATCATGTCCATCCCTCTCTCCTCTTCTTCTACTTCATCTTCGTGTCTTCGTGTCTTCGTGTTCCATTTCTACTTCGCAAACGCCTTGTCCACCTCCGGCGCCACCGCGCCGGCGGTGTCCTTGTCACTGATGGTCTCCAGCAGGCGGTCGACGACCTGGTCGGGCATGATGCCTTCGCTCTCGGCGTTGAAGTTGGTGATGACGCGGTGGCGCAGCACCGGGTGGGCAATGCGGCGAACGTCATCGGTGGTGACGAACGCCCGGCCCTCCAGCGCGGCGGTCGCCTTGCCACCCAAGAGCAGGTACTGCACGCCGCGCGGCCCGGCGCCCCAACTCACCCAGTCATTCACGAACGACGGCGCCTCGCCCTCGTGCACCCGCGTCGCCCGCACCAGCTTCAGCGCATAATTGATCACGTGCGGCGGCGTGGGCACGCGCCGCACGATCTCCTGAAGCCGCAGAATCTCCTCATCGCTGAGCACCGCGTCCACTTTCGGATTGAACGACGCGGTGGTCGTTTCGGCGATGCGATACTCCTCCTCGAAAGAGGGATAGCGCACGAAGACCTTGAACATGAAGCGATCCTGCTGCGCTTCGGGCAGCGGGTAGGTGCCTTCCTGCTCGATGGGATTTTGCGTGGCCAGCACGAAGAATGGCCGGGGCAGGCCATGGCGCTGCCCGCCGATGGTCACCTGCCGCTCCTGCATGGCCTCGAGCAGCGCCGCCTGCGTTTTGGGCGGCGTGCGGTTGATCTCGTCCGCCAGGATCACGTTGGCGAAGATCGGCCCGCTGAGGAACTTGAACGCCCGCGACCCCGTCGCCTTGTCTTCCTGAATCACTTCCGTGCCGGTGATGTCCGACGGCATCAGGTCGGGGGTGAACTGGATGCGGTTGAACGACAGCTTGAGCGACCGCGCCACCGTGCTGACCATCAACGTCTTGGCCAGCCCAGGCACGCCCTCCAGCAACACGTGACCCTGCGAGAAAATCGCCACCAGCAACTGGTGGATCACCTGGTCCTGCCCCACAATCACCTTGCCCATCTCCGCGCGGATGGTGCCATAGGCGGACTTGAGCGTATGCAGCAGCGAGAGGTCGTCAGAGTTGAGCTGCGCGGGAGTGCTGTCATCTGGCATGGTGGGTCTCGATTTCCAGTTCTGGGAGGGATACTGAACACGAAGGCACGAAGACACGAAGGAGAAGAAGAAGCTGCGAATGGACGCGGATAGAAAAGCGGAACAGGGATGAGGACGACCAGAGGAAAGCTCGGATGGCTATGACCTGAACAAGCCGTCCTGATCTCTTTGTCATGTATCCGCCTTCATCCGCGGCCTTTTCTTCGGCTTGTACTCCTTCGTGTCTCCGTGTTCTATCTCTGAAGGATTGGCAGGTACTTATAGGGCAACTGGAGGGTCAGTAAAGCAATTGCCGTGCCGTAGGTCGTGCCCACGCCGTCGCCGTTCCAGCTTCCGTCGCCAGTCTGCCGCTTGACCAGGTCGTCGCGGCAGATGTTGAAGAAGTATTTCCAGTTTTCCTCGCCGCTCAAGTACATGGCCTGCCCGGTGTAGAGCATCGAGTAGAACTCGTGGCCCGAGTACACCGCCGAGGTCGAGCCGTTGGCGGCCTGGAGCAGGTTCTTGATGTACTTGAGGCAATTCTCCGCCACTGGGTTCTCGTACTCGCCGGCGTTGTACAACGTCGCCACTGCCGCGGCGGTGATCGGCGGCCGGCTCGGCCCCCCGCCCCCAGCCGTGTAGCGAATGCCCCCGTCCGGATTGGCGCTGTTCTCAATGTACTTGGCGGCTTTCTCGATGATCGTCTTAGGGACCTTGATCCCCGCGTTGCGCACTGCACGCAGGCCCTGTATCTGCGTCACCGTCACCGAGCCCTCGTCGCCGCCCGAGTCCGGCGTGTAAAGCCACCCCCCCGCCACCGACTGGCTGCGACCGGTCAACTCGACCGCTTTTTCCAGGATGCGGCGAATATTGTCCCGCCGGGCCTGATCACGCTCCATGCCATACGCCTGCGCCAGAAACAGCATGGCAAAGCCGTGGCCGTACATCGGCCGCATCTCTTCGCCCATCCGCGAGATCAATCCGTTGGGATTGGCGCAGGACATCACATAATCCACCGCCTTGCGGACGTTCTTGGCGTACTGGCCCTCGACCGAGGTGTTGCCCCCCGCCAGCAGGGACAGCCCGGCCAGCGACGTCATCGCGCAGGGGTACGACCCGTACCCGCCGCTGGTCCCCCACGAGCCGTCGTGCGATTGCGTCCGCGCCAGGTAGGACATGCCCTTGGCGATGGCGGCTTCGGTTTGGGGCGTGATCATCTCCGGCCGCGGCGAAGCACCCTGCGCCAGCACGGCCGCGGGCGGCGCGACCAGTAGCGGAAGCATCATCGCGACAAGCAAGTTACACCCGGCGATCCGAGCGATCTTGCCGTGCGGGAGGCCCCAAAATGCCTGTCGCCGTGGGATCAAACGCATGAAACCTTTATCGTCCAAAAGGTGCGGTCGAGAAGGACTCAAATCCAAGCTCCTGTATCATACCCGCCAGCCGCACGGCTGGTACCGCCTTTTTTGCGCAGGCTACCCCATCCTTTTACGCCCCAAGGCCGGCGAATGTTCCCGCAGACAAACGGGGATAAGCACATCGATTGGCGCGGGTGGTAATCATCATTGAACTATGAGATTGACGGTGTTGTAACGCGAAAAGCAGGATGCCGGATCTACCGCCGATTGTCGCCAGGATCGGCGAAATAAAAAAGGTGGATCATGCCCCTTCGCCGCCAGTCTCCAACCACTCGGCAATTAGGCGTCTGTACTCGGTTTGGCTTTCGTCAGTGCCGTGCCGGCCCAGATAGAAGTCACGGCCATCCAGTCGGACAAGAGCTATAACCGAATCCTGTGGATGACGGAATGAAAAAGGCGGCGTACCTTGGGT
>JBBDMX010000094.1:0-67471 GCA_040878035.1 Phycisphaeraceae bacterium
CAAGCTGCCGCTCTCCCCAACGCCGAACACCCGACCACTTCCCGGACAGTATTGCGGCGGATGGGCAGGGGCGGGGACACGCCAGGGCTGGCGACAGGTTTTTTTGGAGTGCGGCGGCCGCGACGCCGCTTTGGCTCGACGCGAAACGTCTTTGGCGGCCGTCAACGCCTGGGCGCCCCCAACAAACGGCTCCCCCGCAAACTAATGCGGTGTCGCGGCCACCGCAGTCCAAAAGCGGCTGGCGCCGCCACATGATGCCGCAGCCTATCCCGAATCAGGTTGCAGAGCTTGGTGACCGGCATCAAGACCACACGAACCGAAACCAAGCGATTAGTGTTCTGGCAAGTGAAGCCGGCAACCGCCCAGGGCAATTGCATATGGTTTTTCCGGTCCCTCTCCCTTCTGAGGGAGAGGTTAGGTGAGGGTGATTGAAATGGCGATGACGTGCCCAGATCGCCGTTTCGTAACCATGAACAGTACCGATCACCCTCACCCCAGCCCTCTCCCTCAGACCCCGGAGGGAGAGGGGGTCAGAGCGGCCATATGCAATTGCCGTGGGCAACCGCCTGGTGGCGCGAATGAAAGGTGCCGTGCGCCGGTCACCGCTGCGCCGGGTCGGCCGAGGTGGTGCGCCCCCCGGAAGTGGCGGTGGGCTGGGGCCGGGGCTGGCTTTGCCAACCGCGGGTCTGGAAGTCGCTGAAGGTCAGCGCCAGCATGATGCCCAGCCAGACCACGCCCGCCAGGGCGAAGATGCGCGAGATCGGGCTGGAGTATTTCACGTGCATGAAAAAGAGCATGACGATGGCGGCTTTGGTCGCGGCGATCAGCAGCGTGATCGTCAGTGCCAGGGCGCCTAAGTGCAGGTACGCCACCGAGACGGTGAGCACCAGCAGCACCATCAGGGCGGCGAACACCAGGAAGTAGATTTTGGTGTGATCCTTGTGTGCCATGATCTATCTCAAAACAGCCACAGATGAACACAGATGAACACGGATGGGAAGATGCAGAAAAGCGGAAAAGCGGAAAACGCAGAAAAGGGGAAACGGCCCTTTCCGTCTACTCTGCCTTTCTGGCTTTCCTGCTTTTCTGATTTCTCTGTCGTTCTTCATCTGTGTCCATCCGTGTTCATCTGTGGCCAATTTCCTATCGGCCGATCAGGTAGAGAAGCGGGAAGAGGAAGATCCACACCAGGTCGACCAGGTGCCAGTAGAGGCCGGTCATTTCGATGAAGGTGGCGCGCGGCCCCATCCACTTGCCGCGCGGGACGCCGAGCATGATCCAGAGCAGGATGGCCACGCCGATGATCATGTGCAGGGCGTGCAGGCCGGTCATGACGAAGTAGAAGGAGAAGAAGAGTTGGATGTTATGCGGATCGACCGCGGCGCTGTGCGTGCCGGCGTTGAAGTTGGGGCCGGGCACCAGGTGATGGGCGAACTTGTCGGAATACTCGACCACCTTGATGCCCATGAACACCATGCCCAGGAGGAAGGTGAGGAAGATGAACCAGAAGGTGGCTTTCTGCCTGCCCCACTGGGCCGCCTGCACCGCCAGAGCCATGGTGAGACTGCTGGTGAGCAGGGCGGTGGTGTTGATGGTGCCCAGGACGATGTCCAAGTGCTGGCTGGCCTCATGGAAGGCTTCGGGAAAGCGATGGCGGTAGACGGCATAGGCGGTGAAGACGCCGCCGAAGAAGAGCACTTCCTGCGCCAGGAACGCCCACATGCCCAGGGTGGCGGCCTCGTGCTGCTGCTCGAGGTCGTTGAAGTGGTGCGCCAGGGCGGGGTCGTGGTTGGGGGTTAGCGTGGTGTCACTCACGGCGGGTCCTCCCGGCCTGCTTGGCCCCCTCTCCCTTCTGAGGGAGAGGGCTGGGGTGAGGGTATTGGTCATGTGAGCCAATCGCCGCCGATACTCGTCGCCTGCCTGCAATCAGATCACCCTCACCTAACCTCTCCCTCAGAAGGGAGAGGGATCGGAACGGCCACGTGTGATTGCCTATCGTCTCACTCACAGCGATGTCCTCCCGCCGGCGACCACGCCTGAGGCGTCGTCTTCGATTTCGGGGTCATAGTTGTAGGCCGGCTCGGTGACGATGGGGGTCTCGTCGAAATTATGCGTGGTGGGGGGCGATTCGGTCTGCCATTCCAGGCCCTTGGCGCCCCAGGGATTGGCGCCGACCTTGGGCCCGCGGAAGAGCGACCAGAGCAGGTAGGTGAAGGGGAAGAGATAGCCGGCGCCCAGGATCGAGGCCCCGGCGGTGGACATGACGTTGAGCACCTGGAACTCGGGCGAGTAGGCGTGATAGCGGCGGGGCATGCCCAGGTAGCCGACGATGAACTGGGGGAAGAAGGTGAGGTTGAAGCCGACGAAGATGAGCACGGCGGAGAAGATGCCCCAGGTTTTGGGGTACATGCGTCCGGTGATTTTGGGCCACCAGAAGTGCAGGCCGCCCAGGTAGCCCATGACCGCGCCGCCGACCATGATGTAGTGGAAGTGTGCGACGACGAAATAGGTGTCGTGGACGTGGACGTCGATCGCCAGGGAGGCGAGGAACAGGCCGGTGAGTCCGCCGATGGTGAACAGGCCGATGAACCCGATGGCGTAGAGCAGGGGCGTGGTGAAAGTGACGCGGCCCTTGTAGAGCGTGGCGGTCCAGTTGAAGACCTTGATGGCCGAGGGCACGGCGACCAGGAAGGAGAGCACGGAGAAAACCATGCTGGCGTACATGGACTGGCCGCTGACGAACATGTGGTGGCCCCAGACCAGAAAGCCCAGCACGGCGATCGCCAGGGACGAGCCGGCGACGAACGTGTAGCCGAACACCGGCTTGCGCGAGAAGCAGGAGATGATCTCACTGACGACACCCATGCTCGGCAGGATCATGATGTAGACCGCCGGGTGGGAGTAGAACCAGAACAGGTGCTGGAAGAGGACCGGGTCGCCGCCTATCGCCGGGTCGAAGATGCCGATTTGCATGGAGGTGTTGCGGAAGGTGCGTTCGACGACCATCAGCAGCAGGGTAATGGCGACGACGGGAGTGCCCAGGACCATGATGAGGCTGGTGGCGTAGTGGGCCCAGACGAAGAGGGGGAGCCGGAACCAGGACATGCCCGGGGCGCGCATGGTGTGGATGGTGGCGATGAAGTTGATGCCGGTGAAGATGGAGGAGAAGCCGGCCAGCAGGGCGCCGCAGGCCATCCAGGTGACGGCGGAGTTGGAGTAGGTGGAGGAGTAGGGGGTGTAGAAGGTCCAGCCGGTGTCCACGCCGCCCTTGAGGATGGCGACGACGGCCAGGATTCCGCCGGCCATGAAGAAGTACCAGCTCGCCAGGTTGAGCTTGGGAAACGCCAGATCGCGGGCGCCGATCATGAGGGGGATGAGGAAGTTGCCCAGGGTGGCGGGGATGGAAGGGATGAGGAAGAAGAAGATCATCACCGCGCCGTGCAGGGTGAAGAGGCGGTTGTAGGCCTCGGCGGAGACCACGTCGCCGCGGGGGGTCATCAACTCGACGCGGATGAGCGTGGCGGCGGCGCCGCCGACGAAGAAGAACAGCGTGATCGAGACCAGGTACAACAGCGCGATGCGCTTGTGATCCACCGTCAGCAGCCACGATTTGATCGTGCTGCCCGCCGACAGATAGTCGTGCCGCCTGGGTAATGGGATATTCAGTGTCGTCACGGCTGGTTGGATTCCTCCCGATTGGCGGGTGTGGGCGCTGGGGTCAGCTCCACGCCCGGGGCAGGCGGCTGGCGCTCGTCGCCCACCATGCCCGCGGCGCTGAGCAATTTGATGTACTCGATCAACTCGATCAACTGGTCTTCGCTGATCTGGCTCTTGAACGTGGGCATCAATGAAGGCGAGGGATAGCCCGCGACGATCTTGGCGTTGGGGTCGAGCACCGACTCGCGGATGTAGCCTTCGTCGGCGATGACGGTCTGGCCGCTGGCGAGTTTCACCTGGCTGCCAAAGAGGCCCTGGAGTCGCGGCGCCCGCAGCGCCGAGTCGGCGACGTGGCAGTTGTTACACGCCAGATGGGCAAAGACCTGCCCGCCGGCGCTGGACAGCGTGCCCGCCTCGCCCAGCGGCCCGGCGCCGCCCGGACCCAGCCACGCCTCATAGTCGCTGGGGCTCATCACCACGATCTTGCCGATCATCCGCGAATGCTCCAGTCCGCAATACTCGGCGCAGAACAGGTGGTATTCGCCCACCTCCGTGGGTTGGAACCACAGCGTCGTGTACCGCCCGGGCAGCACGTCCTGCTTGACGCGGAAGGCCGGCACGTAAAAGCTGTGGATCACGTCCTGCGAGGTCATGGTCAGCTTGACGGCCCGGCCCACGGGCAGGTGCAGAGCGTTGATCTCGCGCTGCCCGCCGGGGTGCTGCACCTTCCACATCCACTGCTTGGCGACGACATAGACCTCCATGGCGTCGTCGGGCGCCTGCTGAGTATGGAAGAACACGGCCGCGGCCCAGAAGAAAATGCCCAGGGCGATGAGCGTGGGCCCGCCGATGAGCACCGCCTCGAGCAGCGCCGTCTTGTGCTCGGCCAGCTTGCGGTCACGCTTCTGCGAATGGTGGAAACGAATGGCGAACACCACCAGCAAGGTGGCGATGAGCACCATGAAGAAACCGGAGGTGAGCCACAGCGCAGCATAAATCGCGTCCACCTGGCTGGCGAACGAGGAGCCTTGCTTGGGGAATAGGGGAAAGTCCCACATAAGGAAAAATCCGAAATCCAAAATCCGAAATTCAGGTACGTCTCCGGGTCTTACGAACCAGGATCACGATCGACCCGGCCATCAGCGCCACGGTGAGCACGCCGGCGACGCGAATGACGGCCATTACGCGGAAGGTATATTTGCCGGTGTTGGGGTCGTAGTGGAAGCAGCGCAGCAGCACCTGGTCCACGGCCGAGCCGATGGTGTTGTTGGAGGCTTCGACCAGTCCGAGGCGCATGTCGCGCGAGGGGAAGTCCACGCCATAGAAATAGCGCGACAGCCGGCCGTCGGGCGCCACCAGGATCACCCCGGCGGCATGGGCGAACTGCTCGGTACGCTGGTCGTAGGCGTACTTAAAGCCCACGGCATCCGCCACGCGGCGAATCTGTTCGTCCTCGCCGGTGAGCAGGTGCCAGCCGTTGGCGGCGCCGGGATGGTCGTAATTCTTGAGAATGTACTCCTTCTTCTCCGCGGCGACCTTCGGCGTCTCACGCGGATCGATGCTCACCAGCACCACGTTGAACTCCTTGCCCGCATCCATCGGCAGTTGCCGCAGACTGTCGAGCAACCCGTTGATCGTCATGATGCAGAGCATCGGGCAACGGTAGTAGACCATCGCCAGCACGACGGGCTTGTCGCCCAGGTAGTCGCCAATGCGCACCTGCTTGCCGGTGTCGTCGAGGAACGTGGCGTCCAGCGGCAGCGTGTCGCCCAGCCGCTGCTCAAAGGCGATGCGGTCCTCGGGCCGCTCCTCCAACCCCTGCGGCGGCTTGGGGACCTGGGCCAAGGCGAGGGAGTGGGCGATGAGTACGATCGTCAGCGCAATGACGGGGACGAACCCCCTCTCCCTTCTGAGGGAGAGGGCTGGGGTGAGGGTTTCTACTGATGATTGAGTGTTGGAGTAACACTGGGCTGCTCGGTCGCCGGCGTTGGCGCAACACGGGCGCACGTTATCCGTGTGCACCCTCACCCTAACCCTCTCCCTCAGAAGGGAGAGGGGACCGGAGGCCGCCCGCGGGATATGCCGAATTCGCATCATCGCGTATTCCCCTGCTCCTCCTGCTTCGCATTCTTCGCCGCCCGCTGTTGCACGATCATCGCCTTGGCCTTGTCGATCGGTACGTGCACGATGCCGTTCTCACGATCGACCCAGCCGTAGTTCTCGAGCTGGTCGAGTTGCGTCTGGCGCAGTTGTTTCATGTCCTGGATCTCAGCCACCTGCAATTGTGGGCCCACCGGCGGGGCCGCCCGCGCCAGACGGCGCATGGGATTGGGCGGCTCGGCGTCGTGAGGCTGAGCGCCAAAGTAACTAAACAGCAGCGTCATGGCGCCCAGTACCACCGCGATGGCCACCAGCAGCCCCACGCCGAAGAGCACCACCGCCTTGATGCTGGTGGTTTCGTGGGCGTAGCCGCGGCGCACCTCCTCGCGCGAGGGTTGCGGTTTGACGCCATGGAGCAGTTGATCACGCATGTTGCGCTGCCCTCACGTTGCCCGTCGGGGCGTGGAGCGGGTCGGTCACCGGTTGCGGCTTACTTCGGGCAAAACGATGGAGGAACAGGAGGACCCAGACGCCGCCGATGGCCAGCCACGCCGCCACGTCGGTGGCGCCGGCCCACATCGGCCGGTCGGGAAACGCCGGGGCGATGAGCCAGAGAATCTCCACAAAATGCATCACCAGCAGGAACAGGCTCATGACGAACATGATCCGCGGGGCACGCTTGCTCTGCCGCGACAGCAGCACGACAAAGGGCACGGCGAAGTAGCCGGCGATCAGCACGATGGCCACGTTGTTCCAGTTAGTGTGCGTGCGCGGCCAGTACCAGCGCGTCTCCTCGGGCAGATTCGCATACCAGATGATCAGGAACTGCGAAAACGCGATGTAAGCGGTGAGCGAAATCGAGGCAAAGAGCAGCTTGGACAAGTCGTGCAGCACGGTGCGGGGGATGCGGGTCGCGGCCTCGCGGGGCGAACTGGGCGTGACGAACGTCATCATGCCGGTGAGCACGGCGATGGACAGCGCCAGCGCCGCCAATCCCTGGCCCACGATGAACACCAGGCCATAGATCGTGGAAAACCACTGCGGCTCCAGCGACATCACCCAGTCCACGGCGGCGAATGTCATGGTGAAGACGTAGACAATCAATCCGGGCGGTGCCAGGCGCAGCAGGCGGTTGTCCAGGGCCGTGTCACCCGTGGCGCGCTGCCGCTCGCCGCCCCGCGCCAGTACCAGCGCGCCGATCGTCCACACCGCGAAGTAGATTGCCGCGCGGATGTAGAAGAACGGCAGGTTCAGGTAGGGCGCCTTGGACTCCAGTTCGTGCGGCATGTGGCCGGCGCTGTCCAGTTGCGTCCAGGGATAGATCACCGTGGTGGCGAAGATCAGGGGGACAAAGAGGAGAATGAAAAGAGGCATGGTGCGAGCGGATGCTTCGCAAACGCCGGCGATGGCGCGGCCCCATTCGCCGCCGGACATGCGGTGGATCATCATCAACCCGCAGGCGCCCAGGGGCAGCCCCAGCCAGTACATGAAGGCAATCAGGTACGACTGGTAGAAGACCTGCATATCGAACACGGCGCCGGCGACCAGGCCGGCGACGCCGATCGCCGCCGCCAGGACCGCCAGGCTGCGCACCAGCTTGAATTGTCTGCCCGTCGGCAGGCTCATCATTTGTGCTCCGTGGCCGGGTGCGCTTGCGCTTCCTGGCCGCTTTGCGTCCGCGGGGCGTCGAGCTTGGCGCGTTCGTCGTCGCTCAACTGGCTCGCCGGTACGTTCTGGCTGGCCTGGAGGGCGCGAATGTAGGTGACGATCGCCCAGCGATCCGCCGGCTCAATCCGGTTGCCAAGAGCGTACATCCGCCCATAGCCGTGCGTGATCACGTCGAACAGGTGGCCGTCGGGCGCCTGGCGCAAACGGTCCTGATGATACGTCGGCGGCTGGGGGAAGCCGCGCTGCACGATCATGCCGTCGCCCGCGCCGACTTGCCCGTGACAGGGCGTGCAGTGAATGACAAAGCGATCCTGGCCGCGGTCGAGCAGGGCGGCGGTGACCTGGACCGGCGCCTGGGCGACGAACTGGTCGCCGACGCGGCCGGTGTGATAGACGGTGTCCTCTTCCAGGTGGCCGCGCGCCACGGTGCCGGCCACCAGCGGCCGCGCGGCCTGCCCGTCGGCGAAGAAGGCGCTGCCCTCCTGCGATTGGAGCTTGGGCTGGTCGGACATGTTGTCGCAGGCGGTCAATGTCAGCGCCGCGACAAGCAAGGCGGCCCACCGGGCCGCGCCCCCTCTCCCTTGGGGAGAGGGTGGCCGAGTCTTCGAGGCCGGGTGAGGGGAGCCACGGAGTAGCGAGGCGCTGTTTGCCGACAAAGCCTCCGTTGACCGCGGTTGCATCTGTTGGCCGCGCTCATGCATAGATCCCCTCACCCCAGCCCTCTCCCCGGGGGAGAGGGGGCCGATCCGCTCACGGATAGACATGGGTCACCTCCCTGGCGCCAAGCTCCGTGAGGAACGCACTGGTCTTTACCGCGTCGAATTTTGGATCGCTGGCCTCGATGCACAGGAACAGCCGGTCCTGCGAGGCACGTTCGAACTCAGGCACGTTGAAGAGCGGGTGGTACGGTTCGGGCAGCTTGTTGAGGGCGATCATGGTGACCGCCGCCGCCAGCCCCGCCACCAGGATGGTGCACTCGAAGGTGATGGGCAGGAACATGGGCCAACTGTGCAGGGGCTTACCGCCGATCATCCAGGGGTAGTCGATCACCGCGGTGTAGTATTGGAGGAAATAACCGCCCAGTCCGCCCACCACCGCCGCCACCGCCACGAACAGAGGCAATCGCGTGCGGCCGATGCCCAGGGCTTCATCAAGGGCCTCGATGGGATAGGGCGAAAAAGCGTCCATGGCGGTGTAGCCGGCCTCACGACAGCGCCGCGCCGCGGCCACCAGCGCCTCGGCGTCCTGGTACTCCGCCAGCAGGCCGTAGAGCGTGACGGCCTGGTCCCCGCCGGCGTGCGCATTGTCAGCGTGTGTCTGGTTCACGTTTCGGTCTCACCTCGGGCCGCGCCCGTGCCCGGCGGCACCTCGCCGGTGTTGGCGCCGTGCCAGGCCTCCTCCTGCGTGTGATGCGCCACCAACTCGCGCAGCTCGAAAATCGAAATCATCGGCAGCACGCGAATGAACAGGAACAACAGCGAGAAAAACAGCCCCAGCGTCCCCAGAAACAGCGTGTAGTCATACACCGTCGGCCAGTACGAATCCCACGAACTGGGCAAAAAGTCGCGGTGCTGGCTGGTGATCACGATCACGAAGCGCTCCAGCCACATGCCGATGTTGATAATGATCGCTACGATCCACAGCACGTAGGGATTGAGGCGCACCCAGCGGAACCAGAGCAACTGCGGGATGATGATGTTGCAGGCGATGAGCGACCAGTACGACCAGGCATAAGGCCCCTGCCAGCGAGTCTGGAAGAAGACTGCCTGTTCATAGGGGTTGGCGCTGTACCAGGCCATGAACAATTCCATGATATAGCCATAGGCGACGATCAGCCCGGTGGCGAGCATGACCTTGGCCATGTTGTTCATGTGCTTTTCGGTGATGAAGTCCTTGAACCCGAAGATGGCGCGGACGGGCAGGACCAGGGTGATGACCATGGCAAAGCCGCTGTAGACGGCGCCGGCGACGAAGTAGGGGGGGAAGATGGTGGTGTGCCAGCCGGGCAGGTTGGACACGGCAAAGTCGAAGGAGACGACGGTGTGGACCGAGACAACCAGGGGCGTCGCCAGGCCCGCCAGCAGGAGGTAGGCGGTCTGATAGCGGTGCCAGTGCCGGGCGCTGCCGCGCCAGCCCATGGCCATGATGCCGTAGATGGTCTTGACCAGGCGATTGCTGGCGCGGTCGCGCATGGTGGCCACGTCGGGGATCAACCCGACGTACCAGAACACCAGTGAGATCGTGCCGTAGGTGGACACGGCAAAGACGTCCCAGACCAGCGGGCTGCGCCACTGCGGCCAGAGGCCCAGCGTGTCGGGGTAGGGCATGATGTAATAGAACTTTTGCGGCCGGCCCAGGTGCAAGAGCGGAAACAGCCCGGCGCAGGCCACGGCGAATAGCGTCATGGCCTCGGCGAAACGGTTGATGCTGGTGCGCCAGTCCTGGCGGAAGAGAAAGAGAATCGCCGAGATCAGCGTGCCGGCGTGGCCGATGCCGATCCACCACACGAAGTTGATGATGGCAAAGCCCCACGCCACCGGGATATTGATGCCCCAGACGCCCACGCCCTTGAGGAACAGGACGCCCACGGAGTACATCAACACCAGCATCAGGGAGAAAGCGGCGCCGAAAGCCAGGAACCAGCCGCGCGGCGGACGTTTGGTCAGCGGAAAGGCGCTGACGATATGCGTCACGGACTCAAAGTCGTGTCCGTGCTTGAGCACCTGCATCCGCGATCGTTTGGGCATCTCCATAATTTTGGATTTCGGATTTCGGATTTTTGTAGCCGCAGCGTCTTCGCTGCGCGTCCTCTCCGCGCTCTTAGTAGTGCTCTTCGTGAGTCGCCGCGGCCAGTTTCGGATGCACATTGCGGACCCGCGCCAGATACGTCGTGCGTGGCCGGGTGTTGAGTTCGGTCAGCATGCCGTAGTTATGCGGCTGATGCGGCAGGCGGCTCTGCGCGACCTGGCTGGACGGGTCGTTCATGTTGCCGAAGATGATCGCCTGCGTCGGGCAGGCGGCCTGGCAGGCGGTGACGACCTCGCCGTCGAGGATGTTGTAGTCCTCGTCGCCGCCGGCGCTGATGCTCGGATCGGTGATGCCGCGCTTCTTGGCGCCGATGCGGGCCGCGCTAATGCGTTGCACGCAGTAGGTGCACTTTTCCATCACGCCGCGCATCCGCACCGTGACGTTGGGGTTCTGCATCAACTGGAGCGACTCGGCCACCGGGCGCTGGTATTCGAGGAAGTTGAACCGCCGCACCTTGTACGGGCAGTTGTTGGAGCAGTACCGCGTGCCGATGCAGCGGTTGTAGACCATGTCGTTGAGGCCGTCGTCGCTGTGCTGGGTCGCGCCCACGGGGCAGACCACCTCGCACGGCGCGTTCTCGCAGTGCATGCAGGTGACGGGCTGGAACTCCGACTCGGGCTGGTTGGGGTCGGGGTGGTTGGCGTCGTTGCTGTAGTAGTGATCGACGCGGATCCAGTGCATTTCCCGGCCCACAGCCACCTGGGCCTTGCCCACCACGGGGATGTTGTTCTCCGACTGGCAGGCGATGGTGCAGGCGTTGCAGCCGATGCACGCCGTCAGGTCGATGGTCATGGCCCACTGCGTGCCGGTGAACTTGTAGGGCTCGTAGAGCGACAGGTGCAGGTTGTCTTCGTGATGGCTCTTGGCGATGGACGCAGGGTTGTGCAGGAACTCGTCGAGCGTCCCGCCGCGCACCAGGTCGCGGTTCTCCATGCTGTGGTGCTTCTGCGAATCGACAAGTTGGTGCGTGCGGCCGGTGTGGGCGACCTTGACGTCGCGGACGACCCAGGGCTGATCGGTCTGCCGCAGGGCGTAAGCGTTGGCGCCGACGTTGGTGCCCACGTGGCCGGCGCGCATGCGGCCGTAGCCTAGGTGCAGCGTCATGCAGCCGTCGGCGTGGCCGGGGGTGATGAACACCGGCGCCGCGAGGCGGTAAGCACCGCTGGTCAGGTCCAGCACGTCGCCGTTTTTCGCGCCTAAATCGCGCGCGGTGGCGGGACTGACCAGCAGGGCGTTGTCCCAAGTCAGTTTGGTGATAGGTCGGGGCAGTTCCTGGAGCCAGCCATTATTGGCAAAGCGGCCGTCCCAGACCGAGGGGTCGGGGCGGAGGATGATGTCCACCTGATCGTTGGCGGCGCGTGCCGCGCTAAGTCGCGGCAGGTCGACGGCAGCCTTGGCCGTGACCGCCTTTGCCGCCCGCTGTGTCCCTGGCACCACGCCGTCGTGCAGCGCCTTTCGCCAGGCCTTCTCGAACTCCGCCCCGCTGATTTGTGTTTTCCAATAATCCTGCACGAGCCGCTGGCCGTTGCGTCCGCCTTCGCCCAGCAGCACCGTCAACAGGTCGTGCGCCGTCTTGCCGTTGTAGAGCGGGGCGATGAGCGGCTGGATGATGCCCACCGTGCCGTCCACGCTGCGTGCATCAGACCATGATTCGAGCAGATGCGCCTGGGGGATATGCCAGTGCGACAAGGCCGCGGTTTCATCCTCATACAGGCCCAGGTGAATCCGTGTCTGCACTTTTTCGTAGTGGGCCTTGAAGCTCAGGTCGGCCGGGGCGTTGTAGACCGGGTTGCCGCCCAGCACGATCAGCGTTTCCACCAGGTTCTGGTCGATGGCCTTGACAAGGTCGCGCAAGGACTGGCCCTGATCGAGCGACGCGGCCACCGGCTCGATGAACTCGATGGGCCGATTGGGGCCGTGGTTGCCCAGCTTTTCGTTGATGGCGTGAACCAGGGCGTGCACGTGTGCGGGCTGCCCCTCACCGGTGATGACCAGCCCGCGGCCGGCGTGCTCGGCCAAATCCTGGGCCACGACCTCGACGAACTCGGCGTCCACGGCGCCGGGCTCGACCTGGCCGACGCTGATGCCCAGCTTCGCTGCCAGCAGGCGCACGAAGCGGTCGATCTCCGCAGGCGACAGCGCCAGGCGATGGTCCGCCGTCGCCCCCGTGCTGGTCAGCGTGGACTCGACCGCGTAAAGCCGATTCATTTCACCGGCGGCGATCCCCGCGCGCACCCGCCTGCCCGCGGCAAAATCATGCGCCTGCCGCACTGACGCCGGCCCGGTGGTCACAAAATCGCTGTCCACCGCTACGATCCGTGCCGCCCGGTCAAAGTGATAGACCGCCTGCGCATCCTCGCCAAAGGCCAGCATCGCACCTTGCCGCGACTGGTCGCGGTTCACCGGCTCATGCTGGGTCCACACCGCCTTGGGGTACTTGGCCAGCAGCGCCTGCATCTGCGCGATCAGCGTCGGCGATGTGACGGTCTCGGTCAGCAGGTACAAGCCCTGGCCTTGCTGCGTGCCAATTTTCTCGGCCGCGTTGGACATGACGGTGGTGAAGGCCGTCCACGTGTTGTATTCGCCCAGGTACTTGACCGCCTGCGAGCGGTCGGGGTCGTACATGCCCAGGATCGAGGCGATGGCGTAGATATCCGCGGCGCCGAAGGTCATCCCGGCTTTCTGCGGTGCAAATGGCCCTGGGCTGGCGGGGTGATCGGGGTTGCCGTCGATCTTGGTGGGCCGGCCGTCGTTGCTCTGCACCAACAAGCCGCGCCCGTAACCCGCCAGCACATCGCTGGTGGCGAAGTACATCGGCTTGCCCGGCACCACGTACTCAGGCTGCTTCACATAAGGAACGATCTTCTCTTCCGGCTGGCGCGTGCACCCGGCCGACAGGCCCGCCAGCGCCAGCGAGGCGCCCATGATCTGCAAAAACGATCGCCGGCTGAAGCGGTCGTCCCACTCAGGCGCCCCGGCGGCAAATTCGTTGTCCACATACGCGCGAAACTCCGGCGTTTGCGCCAGCTCTTCCAGGCTGCGCCAATACTGCCGACCTTGCTTGCCCGCCAGCTTGGCACGCAAGGCTTCCAGATCCACAGATTGATCGAGTTGCGCTTGACTCATCGGTGACACGTCGAGCAATTGGTCAACCCCTTGGTGTTGACCTTGTTTTCCCTGGCGATTTCCGCACCCAGCTTCGCACGCGCACCGCTGAACCAGTCGGTGCTGAAAACCACGTCCTTTGGCCGCAACTGCTTCTCCGGATCACGATGGCAGTCCAGGCACCAGGTCATGTGCAGGTTCTGCGCCTTCCACGTCATGGGCATCCTGTGCACCTCGCCATGGCATTCGGCACAGCCTACACCTTTGGCCACGTGGATGCTGTGATCAAAGTAGACAAAATCCGGCAGGTCGTTAACGCGCACCCATTGAATGGGTTGACCTTTCTCAAAACTGTCGCGCACCGGCTGGAGCATTTGGGCATTGGTCCAGATCTGCGAATGGCAGGTCATACAAACCTCCGTCGCCGGCACCCCCGCCACGCTCGAGGTTTCCGCCGACAGATGGCAGAAGCGGCAGTCAATCCCCAGTCCCGCGACGTGATGCTCGTGGCTGAAGGGCACGGGCTGGTCAATGGCCTCGCCCACGCCCGTCTCATAGGACGAATCGAGCCACATGCGGCCAAAGCCCCCGGCGATTAACACCAACAGAGGCACACCCAAGGCGGTCGCACGGGCGATCGTGTTGGTGTATGGAGTAAAGAGCCGCTTCATGGAAGCTATCGTAGCAGGCCGTCATTCGCCCCCAAACACAGGCGAGCGAATTTTCTCCGCCATCACGTTGGTGAACGGCGCGGCTCCCTCCCCCCGCCGCGCCAGTTCACCAACGTGCCCACGAAAACAGATCACTCTGTTGGCAGCGCGCGGATGATAGCAAATGTCAACCAGCACGTGGCCGCGCCGCGGTTTTTCCACAACTTCGGAATGCATACATTTATATCTTTTTATAGTGCGGCCCACGAGTTTGGGTAGCCGCGGCCACTCTCTCTTTCGACCAGCGCCGATGGTGCTACGATGTTCTTACCATGGATGCGCCGGCCAATACCCTCAGTCTCGCTTTTGTCGAATCCCTTCTGGCCGACTACCTGCGCGATCCGGCGTCGGTGCCGCCAGACTGGCATGACTATTTCCAACGCATGCAAAAGGACCATGGCGTCAACGGCCGTCTGCGCCTGGGGCCGACCTTTCGCCCGCATTCGATCTTTCATGCCAACGGCTGGACCAGCCCTGGATTGGCATCCGGAGCTGGGGGGGTTACGGTCGCGACCGGCGATCTGGCGGTGGCGCAGACCGCCGTCCGCCAGCATCGCCTGGAACAACTCATCCGCAACTACCGCGTCCGCGGCCACATGATCGCCAAGCTCGATCCCCTGGGCATGCCCCAGCCCCAGCCCGACGAACTGGACCCGGCCCACGTCGGACTGACCGAGGCCGACATGGACCGCCCGTTCTCGACCCCCGCGCTGCCGGGCGGGACGATGCAGACGTTGCGGCAAATCCTCCAGCGCCTGCGCAACACCTACTGCCGATCCGTCGGCGTGCAGTTCATGCACATCGACGACCTGTCAGTGCGCCAGTGGCTCCAGTCGCGCATGGAGAGCACGGAAAACCACATCCAGCTTTCCCGCGAGTTGCAGCGCCGCATCCTGCACCGTCTCTCGGATGCCGCGATGTTCGAGCAGTTCATCCAGCGCAAGTACATCGGCGCCAAGAGCTTTTCCCTCGAGGGCGCCGAGACGCTCATCCCGCTTTTGGACCTGGCCATCGAAAAAGCTAGCGGCCAGGGCATTCGCCAGATGGTGCTGGCCATGGCGCACCGCGGCCGGCTTAACGTGCTGGCCAACATCATGCAGAAGCCCCTGGCGGACATCTTCGCCGAGTTCGAGGGCCTGCATCCCCAGCAATACATGGGCGGCGGCGACGTGAAGTACCACCTGGGCTACAGCCACGACTGGACCACCGAGTCAGGCAAGCAGGTCCACCTGTCGTTGTGCTTCAATCCCAGCCACCTGGAGTTCATCAACCCCGTGGCGCTGGGGCGCGTCCGCGCCAAGCAGGACCGCGTGCAGGATGCCCAGCGCCAAAGGTCGATGGCGCTGCTCATCCATGGCGACGCCGCCTTTGCCGGCGAGGGCGTGATCCAGGAAATCCTCAACATGAGCCAGCTTCCCGCCTATTTCACGGGCGGAACGCTGCACGTGGTGGTGAACAATCAACTGGGTTTCACGACCTCGCCGGCGCAGGGCCGCAGCACGCCGTATTGCACGGACGTGGCCAAGATGCTCCAGAGCCCGATCTTCCACGTCAACGGCGAAGACCCCGAGGCGGTGATGCAGGTGGTGACCCTGGCGATGGACTTCCGTCAGCATTTTCGGCGCGACGTGATCATCGACATGTACTGCTTTCGCCGGCGCGGGCACAATGAAGGCGACGAACCGGCGTTCACCCAGCCGCATCTATATAAGGCCATCCGCAGCCGCCCGGCCGTGCGCGATGTCTACCTGGAGCACCTGCTGGAACTGGGCGGTGTCAGCGCGACCGAGGCGCAGCAATTCATCGAAGACCGTGCGCATCAACTGGAGACGGCGCTGGCGGACGTGAGGCAAGGTTTGGTTATGCCTAAGCCCGCGGAGCCATTCAAGGCCGTCTGGGCCGACTACAGCGGCGCTTCGGAGGCCAGCGTCGGCGACGTGGACACGGGCGTCGCAAAGGAACGCCTGACGGCGATGCTGCGCGACCTGTCGGTCGTGCCCGAAGGCTTTGCCGTGCACCGCAAGCTGGAAAAGTTTCTTCAGGCCCGCCGCGACATGGCCCAGGGCAAGCAAGGCGTTGACTGGACCGCCGCCGAGGCCCTGGCCCTGGGCAGTATCAGCACCCAGGGTATTCCCGTGCGCATGACCGGCCAGGACGTCGAGCGCGGCACGTTCAGCCAGCGCCACGCCATTCTCCACGATCATGAGAACGACCGGATCTATATGCCCCTGATGCACCTGGCGCCCGGCCAGGCACGCATCGAAATAGCCAACAGCCCGCTGACCGAAACCGGCGTGCTCGGGTTCGAGTACGGTTACAGCCTCGACACGCCCGACGGCCTGACCCTCTGGGAAGCTCAGTTCGGCGACTTCGTGAATGCCGCCCAAGTCATCATCGATCAGTTCATCGCCAGCGCCCAGGACAAGTGGAACCGTCTCTCGGGCATCACGCTGCTCCTGCCCCACGGCTTTGAAGGCCAGGGGCCGGAGCACTCCAGCGCGCGGCTGGAGCGTTGGCTGGTGCTGTCGGCCGAGGAGAATATTCAGGTCGTGTACCCCACCACGCCGGCGCAGTATTTCCACGTCCTGCGCCGCCAGGTCATTCGCCCGCTACGGAAGCCCCTGGTGGTGCTGACGCCCAAGAGCCTGCTGCGCCACGAGCGCGTGGTGTCACCGCTGGACGACTTCGCCCAGGGCGCTTTTGGCCGGGTGATCCCCGACGACCAAATCGCCAAATCACCGGAGCACCAGATCGCCAAATCCATCCGCCGCGTGCTCCTGTGTACCGGCAAGATCTACTACGAGTTGCTGGAGCACCGTGAGAAGCTCCAGCGCGACGACGTGGCGATCATCCGCATCGAGCAGCTCTATCCGTTTCCATATGAGAGTCTGCGGGGGGCGTTGGAGCCGTATGGTGACGGCACGCAGGCGGTATGGGTGCAGGAGGAGCCGCGCAACATGGGCGCCTGGCCCTACCTGGCGGCGACCATGGCGTGCAACGACTTGTTCCACCGCATGCCCCTGAACGCCGTCACCCGCGCCGAATCCGCCAGCCCCGCCACCGGCTCGCACGGCGCCCACAAACTGGAGCAGGACGAGATCATCAGCAAAGCCTTCGGCGGGAAGTGAGGAATTTCGGATTTCGAATTTCGGATTTCGGATTTGGCGAAACCCAGCCGCTTGCGGCTTAGCATCTTCAAATCCGACATCCGAAATCCGAAATTCGAAATCGTGAGAAACCCCATGTCCATCGAACTGAAGATCCCCGAAGTCGGCGAATCCATCACTGAGGCCACGATCGGCAAGTGGCTCAAAGAGGAGGGCGATGCCGTCGAAAAGGACGAGACGCTGGCGGAGCTGGAAACCGACAAGGTGACCGTCGAGCTGCCGGCGCCGGCGTCGGGCACGCTGGCGAAGATCATGAAGAAGAAGGGCGAGACGGCCAAGGTGGGCCAGGTCATCGCCATGTTGGAGGAAGGCGAGGGCAAGGCTCAGAAGAAGAAGCCCGCCAGTGAGAGGGAAGACGCCGCGGAGGAGAAAGGCAAGGAGGACGAGAAGGAGCCTGCCCGCAAGGCCAAGAGCGCGGTGCCCGCGGTCGCCGGTGGTCCTGAGGAGATTCGGCCCCGGCCTTCGGCGCGGGTGGAGGAGTTGCCGCACGTCATGCCTGCCGCTCGCCGGGAGCTGGTGGAGCGGGGTCTGGACGCCGGTGAGGTCAAAGGCACCGGCCCGGCGGGGCGCATCCTTAAGGAAGACGTGCAGCGTGCCGCGGTGGGAGGTGAAGCTGAAGATCGCGAAGCGCCAGCCGAGTCCGCCGGCGCCGCCGCTGGGGAGTCGGCGCGGCTTGCGGGGGCGCCGCCCGACGGTGACCGCCAAGAGGAAGTCGTGGACATGAGCCCTATTCGCCGCCGCATCGCCCAGCGCCTGGTCGAGGCTCAGCACCAAGCCGCCTTGCTCACCACCTTCAACGAAGTCGATATGTCCCGCGTCATGGCCTTGCGTGCTCAGTACAAGGAAGCGTTCGAGAAGCGCTACCAGATCAAGCTCGGCTTCATGTCCTTCTTCGTCAAGGCGGTGGTCGATGCCCTGCGGCTTTTTCCCGCGCTCAACGCGGAAATCCGCGGCGGCGAAAAAATCGCCTACCGCAACTACTACGACATCGGCATCGCCGTGAGCACCCAGCGCGGCCTGGTCGTGCCGGTCATCCGCTCGGCGCAGCGCCTAAGCTTCGCCGAGATCGAAGCGGCGATCCACGATTTTGGCCAGCGCGCCCAGAATAACCGCATCACCCTGGAAGACCTCCAGGGCGGCACGTTCACCATCACCAACGGCGGTGTGTTCGGCTCGCTGCTGTCGACGCCCATCGTCAACCCGCCCCAGTCAGGCGTCCTGGGCATGCACGCCATCCAGGAGCGACCCATCGCCTCGGGCGGTCAGGTCGTCATCCGCCCCATGATGTATGTGGCGCTGACCTACGACCACCGTATCGTCGATGGCCGCGAAGCCGTGACCTTCCTGCATCGCGTGAAGGAAGCGATCGAAGAGCCGGCCCGCATGCTGCTGGAAGTGTGAGTGAAGGGGGAATCCGGTACTGGCCACCAAAGCATCAGGGGACCTCAGGAAGGGGCAAGAGGGAAGTACAAAGACACGAAGTCACGATGAACGAAAAGAGAAAATCCGAAATTGGGGTCGGGCATTACGTAAGTCTTGCTGTCACAATGCCTTGGTTTATTTGTGCACGACAGAAAGCCCAGCCGCTCCCGCGGCTGGGACTCCCACCCGCGGGAGCGGGTGGGCTTTCGGGTTTGCCGCGCCGATTCCTGATGCCTCGTCCTTCCAGCTATACTCACACCTATGCCCTCGCCCATGCAGCATCAGCCCGCGCAGCGATTGCTTGTCGTCATGCCATCGTGGATCGGCGACGCGGTGATGGCGACGCCCACCTTGCGGGCGTTACGGCAGCTTTATCCGGCGGCGCGGATCACTGCCCTGGCGCGAAGCACGGTGCGGCCGATCCTCGACGGCTGCCCGTGGGTGGATCGCATGATCACGGTGCGCCCGCCGCGACGGGGCATGAACGACGGGCGGCGCAAGAATATCTTCGCCCTGGCCGGGCGGCTGTCGGCCGGACACTTCGACACCGCGGTGCTGCTGTCCAACAGCTTTCGCTCGGCACTGTTGGTGCGCATGGCGGGGGTCAAACGGCGCATCGGTTACGACCGCGACGGACGGGGCACGCTGCTGACCGATCGGCTCCTGCCCCGGCGGGAGCAGGGGCGCTTCGTGCCCGTGCCGGCGCTGGACTATTACTTGGGCGTGGTCCGCTACCTGGGGGCGATGGACCCCGACCTGCGGACGGAACTGTTCACGCGCTCCAGTCAGGACATCGAAGCCCAGCAGATTCTGGCCAAAGGCGGGTTCGATCCGCAGGGGTCGCGTCGCCTGGTGATCATCAATCCCGGCGCCAATTTCGGTGACGCCAAGATGTGGTATCCCGAGCGGTTCGCGGCCGTGGCGGATCGTTGTGCCCGGGAGCACGACGTGGCGGTGGCGGTGAGCGGCTCGCCGCGGGAGCGGCTGATCCTGGACAAGGTGATCGCCGCGATGAAGACGCCGGCGCTGGACTTGCCGGCGCTGGGTATCGATCTGTCCCTGCTTAAGAGCGTGATTCGCCGCGCCAGCCTGCTGGTGACCAACGACACGGGGCCGCGGCACATCGCCGCGGCGCTCGGCGTGCCGGTGGTCACGGTGTTCGGACCGACCGATCCGGCCTGGACGGTGATCGACTTTGCCCAGGAGCGGCAGGTGATGGTCAAGGTGTTCTGCGGGCCCTGCCAGAAGAAGAAGTGCCCGCTGGACCATCGCTGCATGACGCAGATCGAGCCGGACATGGTGTACGCGCAGGCGTCGGCGTTGCTGGAGGGAGCGGCCCAAACGAGCCGGGCCATATCGACCCTGGGGTAGACAGGCGATATATGAACACCAAGACACGAAGACGCGAAGAAGAAAAAACAGGAATAGACATGATGGACCAGATAAAGGCGAACAAGAGCAAATCAGCAACCCATCCGGTAGATCATGTTCATCCCCGTTCCCTTCTTCTTCGTGTCTTCGTGTCTTCGTGTTCCATTTACCGCGCATGAATCTCGCCATCGCCCTGGAACGCTGGAACCCGCGGGAAGCCGGTAGCGGCCGGTGGCCCATGCACGCGGCCTGTCGGCTGGCGGCACGCGGCCATCGCGTAACGCTGCTGGTGGGCTATCAAGCGCCGGACACCACGCCGCCGACGGGGCTGGACTACCGGTTGGCGCCGCGGCCTGCCACGCGACCTTATCCCGGGCCACAGCGCTATGCGGCGTGGGTGAAGTCGCAGTTCGCCAGCCTGCGTGCGCAGGCTTCGGGACGCGACGCTCCGCTGCTGACGCTGGCGTTCGTGTCGGTGGTGGCCGCGGATGTGGTGCATCCCTGGCGGGGCGCGCTGGCCCAGCAGTTGGCGCAGGTCGCCGCGCCACCGCCGCGAGCGCGGCAAACCTGGGCCTCGCGCTTGGGCCACTTTCTGCATACCGCGCGTGACCCTGCCCGGCCGCATCGGCGCACGCTGGCAGAACTGGAGCGGCAGATGACGGGCGATGCGGCGCTGGGCAAGGTGGCGGCGCTGACGGCGGAGATGGCGGCCCAATGGCGGCGGCATTACGCGCTGCCGGCGGAGAAGGTCGTGATGTTGCCGCCGGTGGCGGTGGCGGCGGGGCGTCTGCGGGTCGATGCGCCGGCGATCCGCCGGCGCGTACGCAATGGCTTTGGCGTTGCGCCCGATGAGGTGGTCTACCTGTTCCTGTCCGACGAGCCGGCGCGGCATGGCGCCGCGGCCGTGTTGACGGCCTTTGCCCAGGTCGCCCGGCAACGGACGCACGTGACGCTGATGCTGGCGGGCACCGCCGAATATGCGTGGCAGGTGATGGCCGCCGAACTGGGTGTTCGCGAGCATGTGCGCATGATCGGCACGACCAATCAGCACGACGACCTGTACGCCGCGGCGGATGTGCTGGTGACGGCGCCACCGGTCGATCCACTGGGTGCGGCAGTGGTGGAGGCGCTGGGCAGCGGCTTGCCGGCGATCACCACGGCGGATGATGGGGCTGCGGCGCTGGTGTTGAGTAAGAAGGATGCACCGGCGGGACGGGTGGTGGCTGGGCCAGCGGGGCCCGAGGCGCTGGCAGCGGCGATGCTGGAGTTGGCGGATGCCCACGAGCGTCGCCGGGCGGCGGCCGCAGCGGAGTCGCTGCGGCCGCAACTGACAATGGATCATCACCTGGATGCCTTGGAGGCTCTGTTGGCAGAAGTGGGAGTTCCTGCCGGGCGTAGGTCCAGTCCCGCCAAAGCGGGGCCGCCTGGGGCAACCCCCTTTTAATCCTTGTGGCACTTGCTATTATTAGGTAAAGGCAAACCAAAGCTTGGATTGAAGTTCGTCCCACCGGTTTACCGCAGTCCCCGGAAGTCCCACCCGGAACTCCCCGCTAATTCGCTTCAGGAGTTGCCTGCATGATTCTTTTCAGCTTCGCTGATGCCGCGTCGCCGACTCCACCGTCAGGGGGAAGCGCGGGAACTGGAAGCCCCGGAAGCCCCGGAGCCCCCGCGGGTTCGGCCGCCCTCCAGGCCCGGCGTGAGCAGGGGGCCCAACGTCCGCCGGGCGATCCGGTGTCGGGCCAGCCGCTGCCGGAGGAAGAAGAGAAGGACGATGCGGACGTGGGCAAGGAAGTCCGCGCGGTGCTGATGAACATTCTGCCATGGGGCATTTCCTTCCTGTTGCACGTGGGACTGTTCATCCTGGCGATTTTTATCGTCTGGTCCACCATCAAGAACCTTGAGGCAGAGCAGCCGATCATTCCGTCAGTGCGGCTGAGCGAGAATCCAGGAGCGCAACTGACGCAGACGCAGCAGAAGATTCAGCAGCAGTCCAGCGCCAAGCGATCGCTGACCAAGACGCAGGAGCAGAGCACGATCACCAACCAGAAGGTGAAGCTGGACAGCCGGCTCATCGGCGTGGCGGGTGGCAGCGCCGGCGCCAAGGCCAACCCCTTCGGCGGCAACGTGGGCGACGCCGGCCCGTTCGGCGCCAGCTTCTACGGCGCCGGCGGCAACGCCCGCCACATCGCCTTCCTCATCGACGCCTCCGGGTCGCTCATCGACACCCTGCCGTTTGTCATCGGCGAGTTGAAGCGCACGGTCAACGACCTGACCGACGCCCAGACGTTCACGGTGATCTTCTTCCAGGCCGGCAAACCCATCGAGGTGCCGCGCCCGGGCCTGAAGAAGGCCGACGCCAAGACCAAGGAATTCGTGCTCAACTGGATTGACACCAAGGCGGGCAACGTGGTTCCGCAGGGCCGGACCAGCCCGATCGAGGCGATCAAGCTGGCGTTGCGTTACAAGCCGCAGTTGCTCTACATCCTGTCGGACAACGTGACGGGCCGGGCGCAATACGAGTTGAGCCAGGCCGAGGTGGTGGCGGAGGTCAAGAAGGCCAACGCCGGCGGGACCAAGATCAACACCATCCAGTTCCTCTATAAGGATCCGCTGGAGAGCTACGGCATGCAGCCGACGCTGGAGCTGATCAGCAAGGAATCCGGCGGGGTGTACAAGTTCGTCAGCGCGGATGAACTGGGTATTCAATAGATCGTGCGAAGGGAATGAGCCGCGGATGAATGTGGATAGACGTGGATGAACGAGTTAGCCCAAGCTCCACCCCCGGGGGCGGTGCTTGGGCAACATCTGGATAGCTGGATAGCAACCGCCCGCACCGTTGGTGCTTGGGCTAACTAACCGGGAGCCAGGCCATGGTCAACAGCAGCAACGCGAAGCAAGTGGATCTTGATCAACAGCAGCCGTCGGCGCACGATGAGGTGCGTGACGCGTTGGCTGGCGTACTGCCCTGGGGCGTGTCGATCCTGCTGCACGCGGCCCTGGTGCTGCTGGCGGTGTTCATCGTGTGGTCGACGCTGCGCCCGGCGGTAGATACCTATGAAGTGACGATGACGACGGTATCCACCACGCCGACGCCGCTGATCGACACCAAGGCTGTGGAACTACCGACCGACTCGGCCCAACGCGTGTTGACGCCGACCCGGCAGCCCGCGTCCCACTTGACCACGCCCACCCAATCGATCCCCATCATCGGTATCGGGCTGCCGGCGGGGAACAACCAGCCACGGATGGATTTCGCCCCCAGTGGCGAGGCAGGGGTATTCGTGGAACCCAAGCCGCCGGGCGGCGAGCAGGCCAAACGCATCGCCTACGTCATAGACGGCTCGGGCTCCCTGCTTGACAGTCTTCCGTTTGTCGTCCGCGAGCTCAAGCGATCCATCAACGATCTTGGCCCCGAGCAGTCCTTCGTCGTGATCTTCTTTCAGAGCGGCAAAGCCATGCGCATCGGCTCGACGCGCCTGCTCGATGCGACACCTGAGAACTGCCTGGCTGTGTGCAACGCCCTGGACGAAGTGCGTCCGCAGGGCGTGACCAACCCCGTGGAAGCCATCCGCATGGCGCTGGCGCATCGCCCACAAGTGATGTACTTGCTGTCGGACAACATCACCGGCCGGGGCCAGTACGAGATCGATCAGGCCACGCTGTTGGCGGAAATTAAGAAAGCCCGCGCCGTGCCCACGCGCATCAACACCATCCAATTCCTGTATAACGACTCGCAGGAGACGCTCAAGAAGATCAGCCAGACCTTCGAGGGCCAGTACAAATTCCTCGATAGCTCGGAGATCGAAAACCTCCCATGAGCGCCCGCAACCCCCGACAATCGCGGCACCGCCTGTTCGCCCTCGTCGCCTGCCTTACGCTGGTCGGGCTGACGTGTCCGGACACGCTCTGGGCCGATGCCGTCAAGCTCGGCGGATTCTGGATCGACGACCAGGTCGTTCAGTCCATCAACGACGGCAAGCTCAGCTATGTCAATAGCGCCGGCACGGAGGCCGTCCGCGGCCTGGAAGAGGTGCAGGGTATCAAGCTCAGCGCCTTTCCCGATCTGGGTAAGGCGGAAGACCTGATCCAGGAAAAGAAGGACCTGAGCGAGGCCATGCGCCTGCTGACAGCGGTGCGCGGCAACGCCCGACAGGAGTGGCTGCGGCAGTGGGTGGATTATCGCCTGGTGGTGGCGGCGGATCTTGCGGAACGGCCCGTCGATGCGGTCCGCGCCTACGTGACCGTCCTCCAGGCCAATCCCCATGCCTTCTATCTTCAGCAGGCACCCACCACGTCGCTGACGCAGATCAAGAACGAGCAAATCCATCAGGCGGCGCTGAAGCTGGTTGACGAGGCCCTGCCCCGGCTCAAAGGACCGGCGCAAGAGGCGGCCAACACTTTTCGCGAAGCCCTGGCGGAGGCTTACAAACCTGAAGGTGCCGCCGGCGCCCCCGGTGCCCCCGGTGGCGAAAACGGTGTCGCCGGCGCACCGGCTGAGGATGCCGGCGGCTTGGCGCTGCCCAAAGTCATGCCCGCCAACGATCCGGTCGCCAAGCTGCTCAAGCAGGGGAAATACGCCGAGGCCATTGCGACCACGGACCGCGCCATGGCCGCTGAAAGCGGCACGACCCAGATGCGCCTCTACCAAAAGGGCATTGCCCAGCTACAGATTGCCCTGGCGCTGGCGCAGGAGGACACTCTCCGCGAGACCCAGCTCAAAGACGCCGGCCTGTCTCTCATGCGTGTGGTGGTCCATTTTGGCCCGCGGGGCAGCTACGTCGGTCCCGCCATGCTCGGCGCCGGCATCGTCCACCAGCAGATCGGACGAACCGACACCGCCCTGACTCTTTACAATGATGCCGCCAATCTGATCGACCCCGAGGACACCGGCCTGATCAACCAGGTCCAGGAACTCAAACGCAGCATCATCGCCGGCGAAGAACCGGCGACTACCCCGTGACCCAACTTGACGACCGCCGTGGACCAAAGTCGATGCGGTTATAAAAATCCGAAATCCGAAATCCGAAATCCGAAATCTGAAATTCGCTCCCTCCACCCCTAACCCTGACACTCAGCCCCGCACCTCAAGGAGCCCGTATGCGTCGATTCATCCCCGGACTCACCTTCGCTCTGACCACCGTTTTCGTGTTGCTGATGACGTCCCCGGTCCTGGCCCAGGCGCAGCAGCAGCAGCAAAGTGCCGAGACCAGCGTGTTCAAGATGTTCTTTGCGCCGATTCAGCCGCGCATGGACTTCCTGGATTGGCTGGGCGTGTTTATGATCTGGATGCTCATTGCGCTGTCGGGCTTGTCGGTGGGCTTGATCATCCACATGGCGATGAAGAACCGTCGCACGGCCATTCTGCCGCCGCCGACCTTTGACACGCTCAACCAGTTGATGAACGAGAAGAAGTACCGCGAGGCGATCGAGTACGCCAACGCCGATCCGAGCTACCTGGGCCAGGTGGTGGCGGCGGGCTTGAACGAAGCCGCCAACGGCTACGGCGCCATGGAGCGTGCCATCGAGGAAACCAGCGACAACGAAACCACGCGCGTGCTGCGCCCCATCGAATACCTCAACGTGCTGGGCAACATTGCCCCCATGCTGGGTCTGTTCGGCACGGTTTACGGCATCATCGTGGCGTTTGCCCGCCTGGTTGCCGCCGGCGGCCGGCCCGATCCGGCGGCCCTGGCCGGCGGTATCTCCACCGCCCTGGTCACCACCTTCTGGGGCCTCATCATCGCCATGCCCGCTCTGGCAGCCTACTCCACCATCCGCAACAAGATCGACGAGTACACCACTGAGGGTCTGCTCCTGGCTGAGGACCTGATCAAGCCGTTCAAGCCCGGCGCTAAGACCACCCCCGCCAAGCCCGGCTCCTCCACCGGCGCCGCCACGGGTGCACCCGGGGCCGGGGGCGACAAGGACAAGGCCCGTCCCATGGCCACCCCCAAGCCCGAAACCGCCCGCGCCTGAACGAAGAAGCCTTTGCCGCGGCTAACTGCCTTGTAATCCGTACGGAGCCCGCTGATGTCGCGAGTCACCAAGAGAGGTCCGGCCAAAGCCGAGATGAACATGACGCCGATGATCGACGTCACGTTTCAGCTCATCATCTTCTTTCTGCTGGTAAACAACATCGCCACCGACCAGTTGGTGGAGATGCGCGTGCCCAACCTGGATGATCCCAAGGTCATCGAACTGGGCGATATTCCCAAGATCATCGTCAGCATAAAGCCGCCGGATAATCTGGTGCGCGACCCCAGCGACCCGCTGAAAATTCCCGGGGACGCACAAAAGGTGAGGGTGGGCACGGAGGACTTCAACATCGACAACTTGGCGGGCATCACCGACTCGCTCAAGAAAGCCAAAGCGCAGAACCCCGAGGTCGAAGTGCTCTTGCGTGCCGACAGCGGCACGATGTACGAGAACATTGCCCCGGTGATGCAGGCCATCACTGCGGCGCAGATCAGCAAGCTCAACCTCGTGGCCTACCTGCCCGGCCAGTCGCCGGATTGATTGGCCACTGATGAACATGGATGACAAGGTCATCATTAGCCCCTGCACCAACGGTGCGGGCGAATAGGTTGATTGCTGCCGCCCGCACCGCTGGTGATTGGGCTAACGGGAGTTGTCTATGGAACGACCTTTAGAAGCAGATGCGGGCGCAGTGGCGGCCATGGCGGGGGGCATGGGTGGGCCCAGCGAGACCGTTCATCACCAGGCACGCCGCAAAGGTCGCGACGTGCAGGGCGGCAGCATGAGCCTCAACCTCACGTCGATGATCGACGTGGTGTTCCAGTTGCTCATCTATTTCATCATCACCGCGGCGTTCGTTCTGGGCGAAGGGATCATCACCGCCAACCTGCCCACCGGCACGGGCGTGGCCGCCGAGCCCGACCCGCTCAACCAGCCGCTGTACATCGACATTTCCTCGGCGGGCCAGACCGGCTTTCGCATCCGTGTGGGGGACTTCACCGATGCCCCGAGCAACTTTTCCGGCCTGACCCAGATGCTCACCAAATACCGTGTGCCCAACGGACCCTATCCTGTTGATAAGCCGATCGTCATCCGCCCCGAGGGCGCCGTCCGCTGGCAGCACGTGGTCAACGGCTTTAACTCCGCCGTCAGCGCCAAGTACAGCAATGTCGCCTTCGGCACGGCGCAATAGGCAATGAGGCATGCCCGCTTTTAGTGGGCATGGAGTCCAACAGATATGCGTCGAATGCTCGTTTCCATGATTGGCCTGCTGGCGATGCTGCCCGCGTCGACGGCGTGGGCGCAAGGCCCCAGGCTCGACAACCAGCGCTTCATCGAGGGCCTGGAAAACCAGGGCATGAGCGAGTTGCTCCTGCACCTGGCGCAGTCGCCGGACATCGACCCGATCGACGCCAAGAAGATTCAGATCAGCCAGTACAAGCTGCTGTCGCGTCGGCCCATCGACGCCGTCGACGCCCAGGAAGCCGCGCGCCAGGCCCAGGAACGCGTCGCCGCCATCGATCAGGCGATCCAGGCCCAACGCGAGTTGATCGAACAGAATGCGTCCAACCCATTGCGCTCCGTGTGGCTGACGGAACTGGCCGAGGCGCTGCTGTTCGACAAGATCAACCTCGTGGCGCCGCGGGCCCTGGAGTTCTACGAATT
The DNA here is from genome assembly GCA_040878035.1 of Phycisphaeraceae bacterium. Lineage (GTDB taxonomy): Bacteria > Planctomycetota > Phycisphaerae > Phycisphaerales > Phycisphaeraceae > JBBDMX01. The sequence continues at coordinate 27,650 of JBBDMX010000094.1, forward strand.
CGGCGTGCCGACACGCGACCAGAACCAGGCCGTGCAGGCCCTTATCCCCCAGGCTTACGAGGCGATGGCGCAAGCCGATGCCGCCCTGTTTCGCCTGCCCAACGAACTCCAGCAGAACCTGGAACTGCGGCAACGGCTGGAGAATTCCGGTCAGCTCGATCGCATCCAGAACGCCTACGGCCGGGAGCGTCTGCCCTTCTTCAAGGCGATGGCGGCCTATTACACGGCCCTGCTGCCCGACAGCAACGTCTACTTTCAGACGCTGGGCCAGAATGCAGCCGTGCCTGCCGTCACCCAGAAGAAGACACCCAAGGAGGAGCGCGCTCGCCTGCTGGCTCTGGTGGTCACGGACCTGGACCCGTTCGTCCGTGATGAGATGCGCAAGGACGTGACCCGCCAGTCCCTGTCGTTCACCGGCCGGGCGCAGTTGGCGATGGAGCGGCTGGACGATGCGCAGACCAATCTCGAAAAGGTCGTCCGAGAACGCAAGGATGAACCCAACGAAGTGCTCTCGCTCATGGCGCTGGCGCGGATCAATAACCAGCGCGACCGCACCAACGATCTCCAGGCCGTTCTGGATCGTCTGCGCTCCCATGGGCGGGTGGTCGGCGATATCGGTTATCGCCTGCTGCTGACGGACCTGATGCACAATCTGCGGATGAGCAAGGTCGCGGCCTTGCCCGCGGACCAGCGTGCCGCGGCGGTGGCGGCGGCCTATAAACCATACGAGGAACTGCTGGAGGACCGGACGCTGGATGACCAGACCCGCGAGGGCCTGCGGCAGACGCTCTACAGCCGTTGGGCCGAGACGCTGGGCGCCACCGGCAGCCCCGCCGATCTGCCCACCATGGTAGTGATGGCGCTGGCGGAGAGCGCGCTGGCGCAGGGCCGCAACTTCGCCGCCGAAGCCTATCCGCTGCCCGAGGAGGATGCGCAGAAGCAGACGCTGATGGATAAGGCGGCGCCCCAGCTTGCGCGGGCGACGGAGTTGTTCGACCTGGTGCTGACCCGGCCGGACGCCGCGCCGCCCATGCGCGCCCAGGCGATGTTCGACAAGGGCCTGGCACGCTTCTTCACCGGCCCCGAGGACTTGGTGGTTGTGCTGGCGACCACGGACATCTGGGTGGAGCTGGCCGACAAGATGCCCGACCAGCCGCTGGCGGAGACCGCCATGGGCGAGGCCATGCGCCTGCTGCGCCAGCTTGACGAAATGGCGCCCCGGCCGGTGGGTGTGCACGAAAAATATGAAGCCGCCTACAAGGTCCTGGTCGCCAGGCTGCCCACCAGCCATGTTGCCGACAACCAGTACGCCTACTACGGCATGACCTTCCTGGAGACCCGCGGCCAGTACCAGGAGGCGATCGACACCTACAAGAAGGTCCCCATCGGCCACCCCAACTACTTCGACGCGCAGCGCAACATCGTCTACTGCATGATGAAGCTCTATGAGGTGGCGCCGCGCAAGGACAAGATCGAGTTGGCGGAGCAGATCGTGACGCAGGCGCGGAGCCTGCGCGAGCAGACGCGGACGCTGCTGGACAACAATGTTTTCGAGAATGAGATTCAGGCCGCGGCCCTGCGCAGTGCCGAGGGCTACGCCCGTTTAGTGCTGGGGCAGATTTCGCTGGAGCGCGGTAACTACGAGGCGGCCCTGGAGCCGCTGGCCGATTTCGAGAACGACTTTCAGGCCGATCCGGACCTGGCGCGGCAGGGGCCCGAGCTGCGCATCGTCGTCCTCGTCGCCGCCAACAAGCTCAAGGAAGCGTCCGCCCTGGCGACGCAGTTGATGCAGAATTATCCGGCCTCCGCCGCGGCCGTCATCAACAACGTGCTCACCCGCCTGGATCAACAGATCGACCAGTTGCGTCAGGAGCTGGCCACCGAGACGCTTGACCGCCGCAAGGCGGACCTCAACGACCAGATCACCAAGTGCTCGCAAGCCGCGGAAATCTTTGCCCGCCTGCTCGTCGATTTCGGCAAGCGGCAGAACTACACCGCGGCCCAGATGGTGCCCCTGCAAGCGGTGTTCACCAAGTCGCTGCGCCTCAGCGGCAAACCCGCCGAGGCACTGAAGGTCATCGAGCCGCTCTACAAGCAGGCGCCCAACGAGATTGAGGTGATTCACAATCTCGCCGAAGCGTATTACGCCTTGGACCAGTATGAGCAGGCCCTGCCGCTGTATGCCAAATTGATCAACGGCGTCAAGCCCACGGACGCCGGCGTCTATCCGCCCAACTACTGGAATGCCTGGATGCGGACAATGCAGATTCGCGACAAGTCGGGCAAGGACACCGGGCGAATCGTCGACGCCGTCAAGGGCCTGCGTCTCACCAACCCCGGATTAGGCGGCGAGCCCTTTAGAGGGGAGATGGAACGCCTGGAACGCAAGCACAGCATTTCCGCTCCAGCCAGTTCCAATCGCTAGTCGAAGCGGCGTATCATCGTCCTATGCAATACCGCACGATCGCCGGCACCGACTTGTCCGTGAGCCTGCTGGGCTTTGGCAATTTCGTCTTTGGCACCAACTGGTGGGGCGACTTCAGCGACGCGCAAGGCATCGCCCTTCAGAATCAGGCGTATGACCTGGGCGTGACGTTCTTCGACTCGGCGGCGGCGTACGGCAACGGTAGGGCCGAACGGCTGCTGGGTGAGACGATCCGCTATGCCGGACGCGACAACCTGGTCATCTCCACCAAGTTCGGCTACGACTTCTACAGCGACCCGGGCGAAGAAGGCGGCCACCGCGAACGCCCGCAGGACTTCTCGCCCAAGTTCCTGCGCTACGACCTGGAAAAGTCGCTCGAACGGCTGGGCATCGACTGCGTCGATCTGTACCAGGCGCACAATCTCAAGCTGCCGCAGTTCCGTGACGAACTGTTCGCCGAGTTGGAGAAGCTGGCGCAAGAAGGCAAGATTCGCTACTGGGGCGTGGCGCTGGGCCCGGCGATCGGTTGGCGCGAGGAGGGATACGCCAGCTTCCTCCAGCGCGATGCGGCGGTGGTGCAAACGGTGTTCAACCTCTACGAGCAGGATCCCGGCCGCGAGTTCTGCCAGATCGCCCAGCAGCGGGGCCGGGGCGGCGTGATCGCCCGTGTGCCCACCAACTCGGGCATCCTCGACGAGGAGTTCACCTCGCCGGACCACGCATTCCCGGCACACGACCACCGCAAGTTTCGCGACAAGAATTGGCTGATCTATGGCCTGAAGAAAAATGAAATCCTCCGGCCCGTCGCCCGCCGGCATGGCCTGTCACTGCGGCAACTGGCGTTCAACTGGCTGGCGAGTTTCCCCGCCCTGGTGTCGGTCGAGCCGAATCTGCTCACGCTGCGCGACGTGGAGGAATTCGCCGCCGCCGCCGATGCGCCGCCCCTGTCGCAACAGACGCTGGCGCAGCTTGACGAACTCTACGCCTGCGACTTCCACTTGGGCGAGCCGGCGCACCCCTGCGACTGGAAATCCAGCGTCACCCCCGCTGGCACGATCCGCAGCAGCTATCAGCGCCCGGTGGTTTCCATCATGAAGCAACACGGATGAACACGGATAATGAAGAGGAGGAAGGAACAGGGATGGACATGATGGACAGGATGGCAGAAGTCCGAATCTGACGATCACCCATCATGTATATCCTGTCCATCCCTGTTACCCTCTTTTCCTGTCAGCTACAATCACACTGCGTGTTTGACTCGAGACAACCAACGATCAAGGAGATCGACATGAGCGAGCGAAGTGGGGCGGTGACGTTCAAGGGCAATGGCGTGACGCTGGTGGGTGACGAGATCAAGCTGGACAGGCCGGCGCCGGATTTCACCGCCACCGCGGTGGACATGTCCGCCAAGAAGCTGTCAGACTACCGCGGCAAGGTGGTCATCCTGGCAACCATGCCGTCGCTGGACACGCCGGTGTGCGACATCGAAGCCAAGCGGTTCAATAAGGACGTTGGGGAGCTGGGTTCGGACGTGGTGTGTCTGTCGCTGTCGATGGACTTGCCCTTCGCCCAGCGGCGCTGGTGCGGCGCCGCCGGCGCGACCAACGTCACCACCCTGTCGGATTACAAGGACCACTCGGCGGGCAAGACGCTGGGCCTGCGCATCAAGGAACTGGGGCTGCTGGCGCGGGCCGTGATCATCATCGATAAGCAAGGTGTGGTCCGCTACATCGACCTGGTGAAGGAAGTGACCAAGGAGCCGGACTACGCCGCGGCCATCGCCAAGGCCAAGGAACTGGCGGAGGCGTAGGTTTCCAGCCGCTTGCGTCTTCGCGCCACCGCACAAGCAGTCGCACCGCCTCCGCATCGCTGCGCGAAGCCGCAAGTGGCATCACTCCCCGGCGCTGAGCCGCTTGACCTTATCCTTCGCCAGCAGGCTGTGCGTCTGGCGCAGTAACGTCTCCAGTCGCTCGTCCAACCCCGCCTGCTGCGCGACAGGTGAAAGATCCACCTCGTCGATCTTCTCGGCGCTGAAGCCCGGAAACCAGTGTCCGCCGTTGCCCAGCAGGTTGTAGCGCATCTGCCCGTACTCGGTCATGTCGTACGCCAGCGCCAGGTTTCGCAGCCAGAGCATGATCTGGATGTTGATCTGCCCCGGCGCCTCTTCCCATTCGGGCAGGTCCAGTTTGAACGGCCGATCCAGTTCCCAGCCAGTCTTCTCGCGCACGGCTGCTTCCAGGCGCGCGATGATCGGCGGCAGCAGTTCGGCGGCGCGACCCAGCAGCGGCAACGCCTCTAAGTGGCGGTCGAAATCGCTCGGTCGGGCGGCGCCCACGCTCAGCGTGTGCACCTCCGAACGCGACAGGCAGAACACGTCGTTGAATACGATCGGGTGCAGCGGCCGGCATAGCTCCACGAGCTTGTCCGATGGCTTGTACAGCATGCCGCCCTTGTCCGACGGGCTGATGATAAACACGCCCATGTCGCGCCGCGTCGCGTCCTCGACGGCCGGCCAGTTGCGCTGGTAGATGTAGTACCAGTGCAGGTTGACGTAGTCGAAGCCGCCGTCGCGCTCGTGGCGGATCGCTTGCAGGATCGTCTGTGGGTTGGCGTGGGTGGAGAAGCCCACGTGCCGCACCAGCGCGCGTTTCTGAAGTTGCCGGGCCTTGGCCAGGCAGCCGCCGGGACGGATCGTGTGCTGGAGCGTTTCGTGATTGTTGATGCCGTGCAGGCCCAGCAGGTCCACATAGTCCAGTTGCAGGCGCTCGAGTGATTCCTCCACATCGCGGCCAAAAGTATCGGCATCTTCCCGCGGCCCGACCTTCGTCTGCACGATCAGCTTTTCCCGCGGCAGCTTCGGCAGCACCAGCCCCAGTTGTCGCTCCGACGAGCCGTAGCCCCGCGCCGTCTCGATGTGGTTGACGCCCACCTCGACCGCACGATGAATCGTCGCCGCCAGATTCTGCTGATTCTCCTCCGGCACCTGGTCCAGCGGCACATCCTGCCACTTGTGCTGATAGCGCATCCCCCCGCAGGAGAACACCGGCATCTGAAGTTCGGTTCGGCCGAAGCGTCGGTAGATCATCGCTCACCACCTCATTTCATCCGTGCTATCAGTGCTTCGTTAAGCCCCCGGCATGCCCCGTCTCCGGGGTTCGGGGCTTGCCGGGGATGGCCACTGGATTTTTCCAATGACCCCATACGAAGATTCGGATCGATTCACATGCTGGGTAGAATACCCGACACGCCAACTCACGCACAGGTGCAATATGCCGCAGCCATTCTCACCCCGCCGGGAACTGGGCCGCACGGGCTTCCGTGTCACGCCACTGGGCATCGGCGATCTGGCCGACCGCCAAGTGCCCATCGAACAGTGCGTCGCCACCGCGCGCCGCGCCATCGGCGCCGGGCTCAACCTGATCGACACGGCTCCCAGCTACGAGAGCGGCTACAGCGAGCAGATCGTCGGCCGGGCCCTGCGCGAATCGGGCATGCGCGACCGCATGTTCGTCATCAACAAGATCGATCACCACGACCAGCCGGTGACGCCGCAAGTGGAGGCCAGTCTGGCGAACATGGGCATCGAGCATGTCGATCTGTTCGTGTTTCACGGTCTGTCCACGCTCGAAGGTTGGCAGCGCATCACCGCCCCCGGAAGTGGCATGGACCAACTGCAAAGCTGCGTTGATGCCGGCAAAGCGCGCTTCCGCGGCATCTCCAGTCATCATCCGGACGTGCTGCGTGAGGCAATTGAATCGGGTCTGTGCGACGTCGTGATGTTCCCCATCGGGCCGTTCGTGGATGAGCGTTACGTCAACGAAACGCTGCCGCTGGCGAAGGAGCACGGTGTGGGCACCGTCTGCTTCAAGACCTTCGGCGCCGGCAAGCTGGTGGCCGACACCTCAGGCTACAACCAGCCTCTGAAGAACCGTCCGCGCGGCAAGATGAGCAGCGGTGGGTCGGCTCCGGGGGTGGCCACCGAGGAAGCGACTCTGCCACGGCTGACCGTGCGCGAGTGCCTGCACTACACGCTGACGCTGGATCCGGATGTAGCGCTCCTGGGTCTGTCGTTCCCAAACGAACAAGACGCCGCCTTCGCCGCCGCCGCCGACTTTGCATCCGGGGGGCCGCTGTCGCCGCAAGTGGTGGCGGACATACGCTACCGAGCCGTTGAAGCCCGCCGCGACAAAGGTCCGTGCTGGTGGAACCCGGCTCCAAATGCGTGATATATACAGCCCGCCCATCCGGATCGGGTCCTTCCAAGCCGGGCCAGAGGCTTTGCGCCGGCCCGGGTCTCGTCTCACCGCCACTCATGCCTCGGATACCTTCGCCGCAGTTCGTTTCGCAGCGTCGGATACAGCACCGACCAGAATCGCGCCAGATCATCCGTGACCTGCACGGGGCGGAAGTTGGGGCCGAGGATTTCCAGCAGTACGGGCACGCGGCCGGCGGCGACGCGTGGCGAATCGGTCAGGCCGTAGAGGTCTTGGATCTTGGCGCGTCCGCGTGGCCGGGCGCCGGGGGCAGCCGGGTCTGCCGGATATGCGACTTTCATCCGCCAGCCGCCGGGCAGCGCGATTTCGGCCGCCGCCAGTTCCTCCACCTGCCGCTGCTCCTCCCATGACAGCGCGTTCCGCACCGCGTCGAGCACCGGCCGGCCTTTCACGTGGCTCCACTGCGTCGCGCCCGACACGATCTCGTGCAGAATGATTCGCCGGTCATCGTCGCCATAGGTGATCAACTGGCGCTGGGGAAAATGATGGGCTACGAACCGCGTGCGCGCAATCCATTGCTCGACCTTCTCATCCCACCGTTCCAGTTGCAGCCTGCCCGCCGCGATCTGCTCGACAAGCAAGTCCGCGGCGGCGGCAGGATCGACCTGCGAGCGCGTGATCCGATCCAATGCCACGTCCATGTAGCGCCGCTCTTCGTGCTCCTCGACAAGCTGTGTCGCCTCGTTCCACACCGTCTGTTTCACGCGCTGTACATGCTGCGGATGCGCCTCGGCCAGCCAACTCGCTTCAAGCTCACTGACCAGCGACAGCACCGTTTCCACGCTGTCGCCGCGATTGGGCGCGCGCGGCATGGAGCGGCCCAATTCGCGCACATCCAGCGCCAACAGCGGCCCGACCTGTTTCGCCACGCTCTGTCGGTCCAGTGTGACTCGCTTCTGGCCCGGCATGGCGCAGCCCAGACTCTCGCGGTTGCGCCGCACCGCCACATGATCCGGGTACGCCACCAGCAGGCACTTGATCAGCTCATCGGTGTCGCCCGGCTGATCCAGCGGCAGGTCATGCCGGCGACACAACTCGATGAACTGCCGATGGGCGCGGTCGACATCCCGTGCCGCGTGCAAGTTGACGCCGGCATTCGCACACACCGATGGTGCGAATCGCGCCCGGGCGGCAGCCTCAAAGCACCGCTCCAGCACCGCCAGGTCCGAGGCATGCGCGTCGCCGGCCTCGGCCAATGGCGCCGTGGCAGGCCCTGACGTGATGTCGCGCTCGCTGATCAGCGCCGCCCACAGCGTGGCCCGTCGAAGGCAGCCGCGCTGCGCTGCCGCCAGCAGCATGCGCGACAACCGCGGGTGCAGCGGAAATGTGGCCATTGTCTGGCCCACGTCCGTGATCCTGACCGATGCGTCGATCGCGCCCAGCGCGGTCAGCAACGCGGTGGCGCGATCCAGCGCCATCGCCTGCGGCGGCTGATACCAGGGAAACGCCCGCACATCCGCCACGCCCATCGACAGCAGATGCAGCATCGCCTCCGCCAGATCGACGCGCAGAATCTCCGGCGTATCGTGCGCCGCTCGCCCACGCTGCTCCATCTCCATCCACAGTCGCCGGCACGTGCCCGGCGCGGTGCGCCCCGCGCGACCGGCACGCTGCGTCGCCGAGGCCTGACTGATCGGCTCGATCAGCAGCACGTTGATCCCACGCCGCGCATCATAGCGATGCACCCGCGCCAGTCCGCTGTCGATCACGTGGCCCACGCCGGGGATGGTGATCGAGGTCTCGGCGACGTTGGTCGCCACGATCACCTTGCGTCGATCGCAAGATCCCACCGCCGCGTCCTGCTGCTCGGCGGGCAGAGAACCGTGCAACGGGAACAGCGCCACCGATTCGCCCGCTGCGCCCGCGCTGCGCCGACACGCCTCGATCGTCCGTCGAATCTCATATGCGCCCGGCATGAACACCAGCACGTCCCGCGCCGTCCCCACGGCCAGTGTGGCGTTCTTATCCCCTGTCCCTTCCGAGGGAGACTCCCGGAAGGGCAGGGGTGAGGGTGCTTGGCCTGGTTGCACGCCATCGTCTTCCACCACCTCCCGCACCGCCTCGGCCGCCAGTTCCCACATCGGCTTCTGCGCTCGCGTCGTTAGATAGCTCACATCCACCGCATGCAACCGCCCGCCGGCCTCCACGGCGGTGCACTGGAGATACTCCGCCACCGCCGCGGCATCGAGCGTAGCCGACATCACCACCAGCCGCAGGTCCGGCCGATGCCCTTCCTGCAACTGCTTCACCAGCACCAGCGCCATATCCGCTGCGATGCTCCGCTCGTGAAACTCATCGAGCACCACCGCCCCGATCCGCCGCAGCATCGGATCGCCCTGAAGCATGCGCAGGAACACGCCCTCGGTCATGAAGACGATGCGTGATGCCGCGCTGACTTGCCGTTCATGGCGAGTGACAAAGCCGATGGTCTGCCCCAACGCCTCGCCGCACTCGTGCGCCACCCGTGCCGCCACCAGCCGCGCCGCCAGGCGGCGCGGCTGGAGCACGACGATCCGCTGCCCGTCCGCCACCAGTCCGCCGCGCAGCAACATCGGTGGCACCTGTGTCGTCTTGCCCGACCCCGTCGGCGCCGTAAGCACCAGCCGCCGCCCCTCCCGCAGCGCCTCGACGATCCGCGATTCGATTTCCAGAACCGGTAACATGGTCGGATCATAGCCGCCCGGCGATCTGGCGATTGCGGTGGTTTGGCGAAGTGAGGATTTGTCTCAACTCGTCGATCGCCAAATCTCCCGATCGCCAAAGCGTGTCACGGGTGCATGCAGGATCCCGGGCAAATCGCCGTTGAGCAGCTGCTGATGTCGAACGTACCGATCACCGGGCACGCCATCGGCTGCGCCGGACGCTACCCCGGCGGGAACACGTGCCGCAACACCTTGGCGACCTCTTCTCCCGCAAAATCGGATATCCGGACACATGTCAGCCCCCCTCCCCTCCCCCGCGCAATGCAGGTGCAACCAGCGTGCCGTTTCAGATGCTGACCGCACTGGATCTGGCCGCATGGGAGTGGAAGGCCATCGCTCGTCATGCCCCCTGGCAGATGACGCGCATGAACCTCAACACGTTCCAGCGCCACGGCGTATTCGACGATGCCGACTTGGTTGGCCTCGTGGCGGATCGGCTGCGCGATGCTCAACTGGTGCGCCAGGCCCGCGCTTTCCCGTACCAGTTGCTGGCGGCCTACACGGCAGCCGTGAACCAGTTACCCCTGCCGATCACCGAGGCGTTGCAGGACGCGATGGAAATCGCGGTGAGCAACGTGCCGGCCGTGACGGGCAAGGTCTGCGTCTTTCCCGACGTCTCGGGTTCGATGCAGTCGCCGGTGACCGGCTTCCGCAAGGGTTCGACCACGGCGGTGCGCTGCATCGATGTGGCGGCGCTGGTGGCGGCGCTGGTGGCGGCGGCGGTATTGCGGCAGAATCGCGACGCCCTGATCCTGCCGTTCTCCGACAGGGTCGTGCCCGTGTCACTTAACCCGCGCGATTCGGTGATGACCAACGCCTCCACGCTGGCGTCGCTGCCTTCGGGCGGCACCAACTGCTCGGCGCCGCTGGCGGAACTCAACGCCCGACACGCTGAGGCCGACCTGGTGATCTATGTGTCGGATAACCAGTCGTGGATCGAGACGGCGTGCCAGCCGGCCGTCGGCCCCACCGCCACGATGAAGCAGTGGGAACGCTTCAAGCGGCATAACCCGCGAGCCCGGATGATCTGCATCGACCTCCAGCCCTACGGTTCGACGCAGGCGGCTGAGTCGGGCGAGGTGTTCAATGTCGGCGGCTTCTCGGACCAAGTGTTTGACCTGATCGCCGCCGTCGCCGCCGGCCAGACGACCCAGGGCTACTGGGTCCAGCAGATCGAGGCGGTCTCGATCTGACACATAGCAACCCGGTGGGCGCCGTTTCGCGGCGGCGCCCACTCGCCGTATTGTTTGGAGTGTGTCACGATGGATTCCGGGACGTGACGAATGCCGGCGAAACTACATGTTGCGGGTTCGAGTCCCGCCGGCTCCTTTGCCCGATGCAGGGGCCGTAGCTCAAATGGTAGAGCGTTCGTTTCGCCAATTCTCGTCGTCACGCTTGTTTATTAAGGTTCCTGTCGCTCGTAGCTATGGGGCCAAATCGTAGCAGTGAATCCTGGAAGCGAATGCCCGAGGAACTACATTGATTCGTCGGTGCGGGTTCGAGTCCCGCCGCCGGTCCCATGGATCGGCGTAGCTCAACGGTAGAGCAACGGAAATGTTTCTCACCCCCTTGTCGCTTCCATATTCTGGTATCACTCCCGTCAGTCCTTCACGCCAGGCAGATCAACATGAACGACCAGCGCCCCGCCATCATCGAAACCGGCCCCGCCACGGGCATCCTGCCCCAGCGCAACGACGCCGGCAAGCCCATCACCGTCATCGGCACGCCCGCCATCCGCGCCGGCTTTGACGCCACCTGCCTTCAGCAGGCGCTCAACGCCCGTTCGGGGCCGGGCGTGACCGAACTGATCCTCAACCCCGACGGCCACGCCGGCTATGGTGCGCCGGTCGGCTGTGTGCTGGTTTCGCCCACGCATATTTACCCCGGCCCCGTCGGCGTGGACATCAAGTGCTCGATGTCGCTGCTGCAACTCGATGCGCCGGCTGGCGCGGTCAACGATCGCCAGACCCGCCGGGCGGTGATCGACGCCATCCTGGAGCGCACGCCCACCGGTGCCGGCCAGGGCCAGCGTTCGGCCAAGAAGTCGCGCAAGGTCGATTCCAAGCTCGGCACACTGGCCGTCACGCACGGGGCGGCGCCGGAAGTCTGTGCCGCGCTAGGCATTCCCGAGCACTGGGCCGGCCGCTGCGAGGATGCGTTCCATTTTGGCCATGACGGCAAGGTCGATTCGCTCGAATCGCGCCTGGACCAGATGCTCGCCGGCCCCGTCCTGCGCAACTTCGACGACAAAATGCGCCAGCTTGGCTCCTACGGCGGGGGTAACCACTTTGGCGAGTGCGAGATCGTCACCGTGGCCGACAACGACCGCGCCCGCAAGGCCGCGGAAGTCTTTGGCCTGCGCGACGGCCACGTCGCCTTCCTCTCCCACTGCGGCTCGCGCGGGTTTGGCAACATTCTGGCCTCGCACCAGTTCAAGGCCCTCCAGGCCCACTTCGACAACTGGTCCATTCCCCTTCCGGGGAACGACCGCGAGCTGGTCTACGCGCCGCTGGGCACACCCGAGGCCGATGCGTACCTGGACGACCTGGCCCTGGGCGCCAACTTCGCCACGGTCAACCATCTGCTGATCAACGCCCTGGTGCTCGAAGCATTCCAGCAGGTCCTGCCAGGGGTCAAGGGCGATCTGGTGTACTTCATCAGCCACAACGTTGCCCGGCCGGAGGTGGTCGATGGCCACCCGGCGTGGGTGCATCGCAAGGGCGCGACACGTGCGTTTCCCGCCGGGCATTTCTCGCTGCGTGACACGCCGTTCTACGAGACCGGTCATCCGATCCTGCTGCCGGGCAATCCGCGTGACGGCAGCGTGGTCATGGTCGCCGATGAAGGCGCGCTCAAGTCGTGCTACTCGGTGAACCACGGCGCCGGCCGCTGCATGGGCCGCAAGGCCGCGGCGCGTGCCCTGGATCAGGCGACGGTGGACGCCGAACTCGAAGCCGACGACATCCTGCACAACGGCCGCAAGTACCCCATCGACGAAGCACCGGCGGCGTACAAGGACTTCAACGAGGTGCTGCGCTCGGTGAAGGAGGCGGGATTAGCGAGCGAAGTGGCGCGACTCAAGGCGCGATTCGTGATTAAGGATGCGGCGAGTCCAGCGGACGATTGAAGCGGCGAACAATTAGGTACCCGACACATGAGTAAGTTGCCAAAGAGTTCACCGGAATTGCACCAGCAACTGGAGGCGCTCCAGCTTCAGGCGTTTCAAATGCACACGCGATGGACCATGTGGAAACAGTTATTTGCACGCGGGCGCGCTCGACGTGAGTTCCTATCTTCTACAGCGGACAATTTTTTCCTTTACGTAGATGCAAGCTTTCGTGATTGTGTTTGGATGTCCCTCTGTCGTCTCACCGATCCGGACAAATCGAATCTGACTATCTCACGAGCACTGACAACCGTTGGTTATTCGCTCAAACCGCGCCAGAGAAGATGGCAACTTGCAGCGCTCAAAGTCTTGTCATCGAGTATGACCACCATCCGCCAAATCCGAAACCGCCGTTTGGGTCACAACGATCTCTCGACGGCAACGGGCAAGAGAACCCTGTCGCGTGTTGAGTATCGAGTTACCGACCGCGCCGTCTACTGCGCAATCGAGCTCATCCGGAGTATCGATATCACTGCTCGCTCATCATGTGCAAGCTACATCATCATGGGAGGAGGTGATTCTCTTGTGCAGAAGCTTCGTTGTGGTCATGAATTCTGGCGCATGATGTCACAACGCAAAGTGCCGCCACCTTCATGGCTCGGTCGTGGCTGTCCGGACCCAGAACTGGCACGGCGCAACAAAACGTAAGGAATGCAGATGCTAGCTATCGACGGCTCATTCGGTGAAGGCGGCGGGCAGATTCTGCGGTCGAGTCTGGCGATGTCGATCTGTACCGGGCAGCCGTTTCACATCGAGAAGATTCGCGCGGGGCGGCAGAAGCCGGGGCTGATGCGGCAGCATCTGACGGCCGTGAAGGCCGCGGCGGCGGTGTGCGAAGCCAAGGTCGAGGGCGATGCCATCGGCTCGCAGGCGCTTTGGTTTGCACCCGGCGCCGTGCGCCCAGGCGATTACACGTTCAGCGTGGGCACGGCCGGCAGCACGACGCTGGTGCTACAGACCGTGTTGCCAGCCCTGCTCACTTCCGGGGGGCCGAGCAACCTGACACTCGAGGGGGGCACGCACAATCCCTTTGCCCCGCCGTTTGATTTTCTCGTCCATGCGTTCCTGCCGCTGGTCAATCGCATGGGGCCGCGCGTCACAGCCGTGCTCGATCGCCCTGGCTTCTATCCGGCCGGCGGCGGGCGGTTCCACGTCGTGATCGAACCGGCCACCAAACTCACCGGCTTTGATCTGCTGGAGCGTGGCCAGATCAAGTCGCAGAAGGCTCGGGCGATCCTGGCCAATCTGCCGGCTCACATCGGCGATCGTGAGCTTAAGGTGGTCGCCGATCGCCTGGGCTGGCCGCGTGAATGCCTGAGAGTCGAGCGCGCCGACCACTCTGTCGGCCCGGGGAACCTCCTGACGTTGACCGTCGAGTCGGAGCACGTCACCGAAGTATTCACCGGCTTTGGCGAGCGCAATCGCAGTGCCCAAGGCGTCGCGGAGCAGGCGGTGCAGCAGTGCCGGCGCTACCTTGCCGCCGGTGTTCCTGTGGGTGAGTACCTCACGGACCAACTCCTGCTGCCTATGGCCTTGGCCGGCGCGGGTTCGTTCCGCTGCGCGGGCCTGTCGCGTCACGCTCAGACGCACGTCGAATTGATCCATTGGTTCCTGAGCACGCGGGTGACGACCGAATCGCAGGGCAAGTCTGACACGCTCGTGCGGATTGGGTGACCCGCGGCGCGCCCCTACCGGGGGCAATGTAATCGGGGCCCACTTTGGGGTAGGAATCGGCGCGTAAACTGGGCCCACCGCATTGGCCTTTAGGAAGCTGGGAAGCCCTTAACCAAGCGACCCGCTTCAGGAGGCCAGGATGCTGATGGTGGACAGGTCCCCTGCGGCGGCCACGGCGCGGGCGATCAGTTCATCTTGCTCGATGCGGGATAGTTCTACGAATCGAGCGTTGAGGCCGGCGACGCGAATAACAAGGTCGCAAAAGCGTTCGGGATGCCGTTGCGCCTCGCGCAGTTGTGCAGCGTCGAGCACGCTGATCTGCAATTCCTGCCCGCCGTCGCCGAAGAAGCCCTCGATCAGTGCCTCCAGGATCGCTGGCTGGGCTTGCCCGGGCGGGAGCGTGAGGTTGAGGTTGGTGCCGCCGGCAAAGTCGCGGGCGGCGTCGAGCTTGAGCACGCTGGCGAGCATGGCGGTGGGACCCTGACGCATCGTACCGGTGATTCCGCCCAGGCTGTCGCCCACGGGTGTGCCCGCGTGGCGGCCGTCGAGCGAAGCACCGATCCGGGCGCCGTCGACATGGTGCAGACTGCGCACGACATGACAAACCACCGGGCGCGGCAAACCTTCGGCCGCCAGCTTGTCCAGGACTTGTCGCCGCAACGCAACCAGCGCTGTGGCCCATCGGTCGGCGCCATCGTCATCGTTGCCCCATTTCGGGGCCGCTTCGAGCAGTCGGCCGATCGACGGTTCGTCAAGGTTGTGGTGCATCGCGGCGATCAACTGCCCCAATGTCACCCGCATCTCGGTAAACACGAGATGCTGAATCGCCGCCAGGGCGTTGGCGGCATTGGCCAACCCGCGCGTGTAAATGCACGGTACGCGATAGGGCATCGCCACCATCAGGTCGCGCCCGCGTGCCGCGCTGTCGCGCATGAGCGATGTGGTCAGCGGTGTTGGCATCGTCTGAGCCATCTGCCGTTGCGTCGCCTCGCGGTGTGACAGGCCGCCGCGGATTTGCGATTCGTAGGTCGGCGCCAGCTTCGCCAATAGCGCGCTCATGTCGCCGATCGCCTCGGGATCGGGCAGTTGCAGCAGCGTGCGGTTGAGCAGTTCCAGATCGTTGTAGGCGCCGCCCAGCGACACGGCCGAATCGAACAGTCGGCCGGGAATGCCCAATTCATTGCAGCCGATGACGCAGTAGTCGCTGGCATCGCCGGGCGCGACGCCTGCTTCGACAAAGCCGCACACGGTCGGGCGATCGTGTACCAGCAGGGGCATGCTTCGCCCGCGCGAAAGCATCGCCAGGGCCCGCTGGCGAACCGGGCCGTGCAGCGCATCGTGCCAGCGGAGGAACAGGTGCGGGTCGGCCACGGGCACGCGATCGAAGGCATCGAGAAATGCGATGGTCACCGCGTTGCAGCAGTCCCGACCTTCATGATCAGCACCGCCAATGGTGATGGCCTGCGTCTTGGAGCCTTTGCCAAGGTACGAGTTAGCGGCCAGGCGCAGCAGGAACGCGCCCACCAGGTCCGCAGCGGCGTCGGGATCGGCAGCGGCCTCGGGGGCGAAGCACGCCAGGGCACGATCCGGCAGGCCGATGGACACCGACAAGCGCTGCCCCTCCAGAGCCATCGCCACGTGCGTCAGGGCGATCGCCTGAAGCCCTTCAAGCAGATTACGTGCCGGGTGTTCGGGCACGTGCCGGCAAGCTTCGGCGACACGACGATGGCACCGGGCGACGACGGGATCATCGCACACCTGGGCCGTGGCCGCGGCCACATCGGCGCAGCGATGCGACCAGGCGATCACGGCGTCCACCGCCATCCGCATGGCCTTCCGGTAGGTCTGCTGGTCGGCATCACCTGCATCAGCATGGCGATCGATCTGGTCCAGCACGCTGCGCAGACCGCGGTTGACGATCAGGTCCAGGTCGACCGCCAGGTGCCCGGCGCCGCCGGGGCTGGCGAGATCGATCCAGTAGCTGCGCAGGGGTGCCGGCACCTTGTCATTCAGAAAGCCGCGCAGGTCTTCGTGCTCGATGGCGACCTGCGCATCGACGTTCAGGCCGTGCTCGGGCAGCAGCATCCACGCGCGCGGGGCGCTGGAGGTGTTGCCGGCGAAGATCGGATTCGTCGTGACATCGATGGTCATGTGCTCCAAGACGTGACGCAGCGCCAGGGCCCGGCGAAGAGGCGCCGGCTCGTCGGCGTGCCGTTGCCACGCCTCGGTGACCAGGGCGGCGCGCTGGAGACACACCGTATCGGCGGCGCCGAACAAGCGATCCTGAATGTCTCGCAGCAGCTGCTTCATGCGTCGGCTCCAATCAACGACAGACCGCGGGCCCGCATGCCCTGAACTGCCGCCGCCACACGCTGGGTCGTCACCGTGGCGGATCGCGCCGTGGGCCGGGCGGTCTTGCGCAGGTCATGCCCGGGCAGCAGTTCCACGAACACGGGGCGCGGCAACGCCGCGATCGTGTCGGCCAGTTGCGCCATCGCGCCATCGTCGTCGCTGAAACCAGCGATGATGGGAACTCGTACGCGCACGGGGGTCGCCGTCTGGCGCAACAGCCACACCAGATTGGCCAGCGGCAGGCGGGCGTCGCCGCCGGTGCCGGCGCGGAAGCGATCGGCGTCGACAGACTTCAGATCCCACAGCCACAGGTCCACATGTGGGCTGACGCGCTGCACGGCCTGAAGTGGGACGTGGCCGGCCGTCTCGATGCAACGGTGGTGGCCCAGGCGTCCCAGCCCTTCGAGCAGGACCGCGACGGCCTGGCCCTGCATCAGCGGTTCACCGCCCGAGACGGTCACCCCGCCGCCGCTGGTCTTCCAGAATCGCGCATCGCGGGCCACGTGATCCACCAGAGACCGCACATCCCACTCCTGCGCGCCAGGCGACGTGGCTGGTCTTGCTTCAGGATTGTGGCACCACCAACAGCGCAGCGGACAGCCCTGAAGGAACGCCACGGTGCGGATGCCCGGGCCATCGTGCAGGCAGAATCGTTGAATGGCATTGATGCGCAAAAGCGGCACGGCTATGGCCTCGCGGGGGGTTGGGGCACGGGCGAGAGATTCTGGAAGTAGCGGACGTGACCCCCGCCAAAGTCTGTGCCGCCAAACAGATCCAGGTCGCCGTCGCCGTCAGCATCGGCGATGACGTTGTTGTAGGCGAATTCCTTCAGGATCGAGCGGAAGGTGAACGCCGTACCGTTGCCGCTATTGAGCAAGGCAAAGACTTGCCCCGGGGCCTTGTCCACGCCGACGCTGCTGACTGCCGTGAGGATGTCCAAGTCGCCATCGTGATCCAGGTCCCCGACTTCCAGCGTGTGCAACGAGAAGAGTGACGCCAGCCTGACCTGCGGCGCCTGAATCAGCACTTCCTGCCAGGCGCCCGTGGCATGTTCCGGCGCCAGGTAAATGCGGATGCCCTTGGGACCGCCCGTGGTGGCTCCGCTTAGTTGCTCGGCATTGCTGACGATGATGTCAATCCGGCCGTCGCCGTTCATGTCGGCGACCTTGACCTTCTTGGCGTAGTTGTCCTGCGAACCGCGATTGTTGTCGGCGGGGTACTGATCGGCGGCATAGATGTGCTGCACGAACTGGGCGGTAGCCAGATTGCCGGCGGGGGTCTCGAACCAGAGGCCATTAATGACGATGTCGGGCCGGCCGTCACCGTTGATGTCAGCCAGGGCCAGCCCCTCGCGCGGGTGGGTGGGAATGTGTCGGCGGGTCCACCTGCCGTCACCGTGGTTGAGCATGACGAACAGGCCGTATTGCACATCGCGCGTGACGATGTCCGGGTGTCCGTTGCCGCTGAGGTCGGCGACTTTGATCTCAGACATGTGGCGGACGTAGTTGTCGGCGTTCTGCGTGCCCGTGCCGCTCCACGTCGTCACGGTGTGGCGTTCCCAGTTGAGCGTGAGGGTGCCGGGGTTGCGATACCAGAACACGCAGCCCGGGCCGAGGTTGTTGTTGGAGTTGGGCACGACCAAATCGAGAAAGCCGTCGCCATCCATGTCCGCCACGGTCAGGTCGCCGCCGAACCGGTTCCGGTGGCCCAGGCTCTTGTCATTGGGCGCGATGATGGTCTCCACCATGCTCGACGTGTCGGGATTCCACTGATAGAGGCGAAGCGAGTTGCTGCGGACGGAGGCGACGAACTCGGATCGGCCGTCGTTGTTGAAGTCGCCCGCGACCGAGCTGCCGGTGCCATTGGGGGACTTGAGCACGATCATCGGATCGCCAAACAGTGGGGTGTCGGCGCGCAGGGGGCGAGCGTAGACCACGAACATCCCACACGCTAGCAGCCGCAGGAGAATCTTGATGTGGGTCAACGGTCGCATAGCCATTCTCGTGGTATTCCCACAAGCCTCACGTCACCGCGGCGCTCGAACACGGGTCGCCACTCTTCCTTCAACGGCGATCACGGACCGGTTTACGGCCACTGGAACACCGTCCCCATCAGCGACTGCGGCTCATCCCGCAACCGCGCATAGGTTTGGGGCGCGCGGTCGACCAGAACGACGTCCTGAACCAACGGCTCGATACGGATCAGGCCGTGGGCGGTCAGGCGAACCAGTTCCAGCAGGTCGCGGCGCTTGAAGTGCGTTGCGTGCAGGAACTCCAGCCCCTGCGTCTGTGCCGCCAGGCAGGGGTAGGTGACATCAAACCGTCCGGCGCAGAGAAAAAGCTTGCCGCCATAGCGCAGCACTCCTGGGTCGCCCGGGCTCCTGCCGATGATCTGGTCGAGGATATCGGCTCCAGAGTCTTCGAGACAGACGTCGAACCGCTGCCCCCGCAGTTGCTTCCATGCTGGTTCGTCGGGAACCTCCACAAGGTGCCGCACCCCACATTGGCGCGCCAGGGCCAACCGGCCGGCACCACGGTTACAGAGCGTGACCTCGGCACCGGCGGCGCGAGCGGCCTGGGCAGCGAACTGGCCGATCAGCCCCGCTCCAACCACCAGCACGCGATCGCCCAGCCGAACATCGCATCGCCGTATATCGTGCAGTGACACCGCCGCGACGCCGAACAGGGCGGCATGCGTCGGATCGATCCCATCCGGCAGAACCACCGTGAGGTTTGTCGGGCTGTCCAGATCAGCGACATCGAACACCATGAACTGTCCGTGGTGCCGAAAGTTCCCGCCAAACACGCGATCGCCCACGGCATAGCCGGTCACGCCGTCACCCAGCTCGACCACGCGCCCGACCGTCTGGTAGCCGCATCGGCAAGGCCAGCGCGACCCTCCGTAGGGCCCGCCCATGAGAAAGCTGCGCTCCGTACCGTTGGATACGCCCGAGTACTCGGTCTTGACCAGGATCTGCCCCGCGCCGCAGGTGGGCATAGGGTCCGTGATCAGTTCAGCGTGCCCGCGCCGGGGAAAGTGAATCACCCTAGCCGTCACCGCGATCATCCCTTTCATCACGACAGTCAGCGTCATCGACACGAGTGCATTGTCCGCAATGCCGGCTCGGCGAGTTCATGTGCGTCTGGCCACCGCGGTGGGTTCAAAGTCTGGAAACTTCGGGAGCGGCGCCGCTTCGCCGGACGCTTCGTGCATTTGCGGTGGAAAAACACCGAGGATGGCGCCGCCGCGCATAACCCATTCATACCGCTTGAATCGCAGGTTGCGATCCGCCAGCGCCGGCGTCGAATAGACCCCGGCGACGGCGATGCGGCCGCACTCGGATGTATTGGGCGGGCTGTAGTGGTAAAGGCTCGAGTGCCAGCACACGGCGTCGCCCGGCGCCAGCTCGATGTGATGCAGGCCGTACTTGGCCTGGCACGCGGCGACGCTTTGGCGCGGCAGTTCGCCGTGGATCGAGCCTTCATACATCCCGTGTGTTTCGATCGGCTCGCGATGCGTGCCGGGGATGAACTGCATGCAGCCGTTGGCCTTGGTCGCCGGATCGATGGCGATCCAGAAGTTGAAGGGCTGGGTCTCGCCGTCGCGCCACAGGCCGTTGTCCTGGTGCCAAGGCGTGGCGCTGCCGGTGCGCGCGGGCTTGAGAAAGCAGGAGTTGAACTTCAGGAGCAGATCGTCACCCAGGAAGTGCTGGGCGATGCGCGGCATCAATGGCCCGGCATGGATGGTGTGCCAGATCAAGGGTGACGTCACGCAGAGCTGGCCCAGTTTGCGGAATCGCGCGGCCCGGGCCTCGGGTGAGTCGCCCATGGGGTCCATCGGGTCGCGCTGATTGCCGCCAACTTCGTGCTCAGGCTTGAGAATGTGATCGCGGATCACACCGCGCACCTCGATGGCGGTGTCCCGTTCGATCGCGTGCGGCACGATGAAGTAGCCGTCGCGCTGGTATTGCCGCTGCTGTTCGTCGCTGGGTTGCCAAGTCATGCCCGTCGCTCCGTTTGACTCGAACCGTCCTCCCACCCAAAGGGCCGATTCATGCCACTAGTGATTCTGCATAGTATAGCGCCTGGCATGGGTCCCGCTGAGCGTTTTCGGCCCCTTGATCGGCCATCCGCTCGATGCGGCCCAGGATCGCCGCCAACAGCGAGCGAGGGATCGCCACCTCAACCAACTGCAACACCACCTGCCAGGCGTGATGGACGACCTTGCATCCGATCTTGACTTGCATCCGATCTTGATTAGCTTGTCCCGCAGCGTGGTCAGCGTCCAGTGCTGTCGGGCATCGCCAGCGGTTACGCGATCTTCCTGCTCAAGGGGTTCTTCGATTCGCTGCCCCCCGAGCTTTACGAAAGTGCCGCGCTGGACGGTGCCGGCGAGTTCCGCATCTTCTGGCAGATCACCATGAGCCTGAGCAAGCCCATCCTGGCGGTGATCGCTCTCAACGCCTTCACCCTGGCGTACGCCGATTTCATCTTCGCGCTACTCATCTGTCAGGACCAGCGTATGTGGACGCTGATGGTATGGATGTACGACTTGCAATCGCGCAGCGGCACGGGCATGATCTACGCCTCGTTGCTCATCGGCGCCATCCCCACGCTCATCGCCTTTGCCCTGTGCCAAAAGGTGATCATGCGCGGCATCGTGGTGCCGGTGGAGAAATGAAATAGCCACAGATGGACACAGATAAACACAGATGGGAGAAGAGGGGATGAACACGAAGGCACGAAGGCACGAAGGCACGAAGAGGACGGAAGAACACTGGAAATCAATCGGTAATTCTTCTTCGTGTCTTCGTATCTTCGTGCCTTCGTGTTCAATTCATCTGTGTCCATCTGTGTTCATCTGTGGCTGATTCAAGTGGCCTGATCGACCACCAGTTCGTCGGTGAAGATCCATACCTTGTTGGCGACGCCGTCGGGCTTCTGTTCGGCGGGTCCGTCGGCGGCCTTGGCCTTCTCATCCTTGATCGCATGCAGGCGAATGTAGCGGGCGCTGGTGCGCAGGTTGTCGGTCATGACCGTGCAGACGCCGATGCCGTTGCGATCCGCGACCAGCTTGGGTTCGACGCTCCCGGCGGCCCGGAAGTGCTCGCCATCGTCGGATACGGTGAAGTCCACGCGCTTGGGCAGCACCAGTCCGATGTGGCCCGAATGATAGAAGTCGGCGCCCAGGCGGCGCAGGTCGCGGGTGGCGCCTAAGTCGATGGTGGTTTCCAGGTTGCGCCCGACGTAGCAGGTCCACAGGTCCTCGAAATGCAAAGGCACGCGGCGGGCGCGCTCGCGCGCCACCTCATCGCTGGGCCAGTGGTTGCCCTTGAGCACATGGTCGGGCAGCATCTGGGGACGCAGCTTGTCCATGTGGCGGGCGATGCGGCTCTTGGCGGTAAAGTCCCAGAAGCTGGTGCCGCGCTGGTGCAGGAGAAGCATCGACGTGATCCAGGCCTGCGTCCAGCCCGTCTCGGTGCACCACACGCCCCAGCCCGCGTCGGCGGTGGATCCCCAATACTCCCAGCGCCCGTAATCAAAGCCGCGGAACCACCCCCCGTCCAGGCCGTCGTGCTTCTGCGACTTGATCTGGATGCGCACCAGGAAGTTGGCGAGTTTGTCGGTGGCTTCCTTGAGATAGGCGTCTCCGGTGGCGGCCGCCGCCTCGACCAGACTCAGGATGGCGAAGTTGCACGTGTAGAGCAGGTCGGCGACCGTCTCGCCATTGCTGTGGATCAGGGGTGCTTCGTTGGTGGCGAACTTCTCGTTGCTCGGCGGCGGTCCGAAGGTGCCTTGGCCCTCCGGCCCCAGTTCCTCGCGGATGGCGCCGCATTCGTCCTGGGCCGCCAGCATGTCCCGGGCCATGCGGTGCAGCCAGTCGCGGTGCTGCGGCGTGTCGTCCACGCGCACCAGCCAGGCCAGGGGCAGCAGCATGCGGGCGCGCTCCTGCTGCATGCCGTTGGTCCATTGCCACTTGCCGGGATAGGCCTCCATCATTCGCCCGATGCCCAGGCGCGTACGTTCGAGCAGCGGCTCAAAGTGCGTCTTGTCATATAGCCAGAGGAAGCACGCCAGGAGCCAGGACTCGAAGTGCGGAGAGAAGCGGGGATGTTCATTATGCCAGTAGTATTCCCAGCCGAGTTTGGACAGCAGCGGCTCCCAGAGGTTGTGGCCCTGGAGGCCACTGGGGCCGGAGGTGCGGAAGTTGGCCAGCAGGGCGCGCAGCATCCGCTCATCCCAGCGGTCGTCATCCAGCGCGGCCGACGCCGCCATGGCGCCCAGGAGCGAGCGTGCGTTGTCGTCGCCGAAGAAGACTTCGCGGCTGCCCGAGGACCACTTCATAAGCCCGAACGCCGGGCTGGCCGGATCGGCGGAGCTGCCCCCGTGGAAGCCCGAGTATTCATAGACGCAGTCGAGCAGGTTGATGGCGTATTGACGGTGTTCCTCGCGGCCGTCGAGCCAGTGCCCCATGGCCAGCGCCATGGCGGACTCGCCGGTGCAATCGTTGCGCAAGGTCAGGCCATGCGGCTGCGTGCCGTCGTGCCGAATCGCGCTGACGAAGCATTCGGCAATGCCGTCGCGCCCGTCGCCATTGCGGCTTTCGCCTTCCTTCCATCCGGGATAGAGGAACATGCGGGCGCGTTCATACCAGTTGATGCCGCGGCGTGCCGCCTCCAGACGCGCGTCGGGCGCCAGCGCCTGCCGGCGATCGTAGGTGGGCCGCACCGTCGCTTGCCAGTCGGGCATGACCGGCGGCGCCTCGGGGCATAGCCAGCGCAGCACCATCTGCCAGATCTGTCGCCAGGACTCCTGCGGGCCGTAGCGCCCCGTGATGAACTGGCTCAGCCTGGTCGTGGCGACGAGCATGTTGGCCTGCGGCAACTCGAAGAGGATGGGATGCACATCCTGCTTAGGCAGGCCGTACACGGCTGTCTCAAACCCGGCGACGCGCGCCACGACGATGTGCGGCTGCTCGGCGGCGGTGCGGACGTAGTGGCAGTCCTGCACCATGACGATGCTCATGGGCGGCAGGGCGTCGCCAAAGACAGCGGAGGTGATGACCTGGCGTTCACACCCGGTGTGCGCAACTTCGCCCACGGGCGTGCCGGGCAGCCAGTCGGGGAACTCGATGTAGAGGCGCAGGCGCTTCTCGTTGGCGAGGCGCACATGCTCGGCGGTCAGCGGCGTCCGCTGCGCCGGGTAGCCGTCGGCCAGCACCAGCACCGCCGACCCCTGGGGCGCCGCGATCAGCGCCGGAAGGATGCCGCCATGCCGCGAGAGCTCACCTTGAGGGGCCAGCAGACGATACAGGTCATTGTCAGGCTGGCAGCAGAACGATAAACCGGATCCGGAAGTGGACTTCATGGTGTGTGGACCTTTAACAACTTGAAACTACAAAATCACGGAAGCAAAGCAGGCACATACTTCCCTCAAGTAAGACGGCCGACGCCGCTCTATACCGCCCCTGTGCTTACCACCAGACGCTCCAGTCTCCCATCCAACGCATCTCCATCTGGGAGAACGGCACCCATCGGACATCACCACCAAGCCGGCCAATGTTTGTCCCCTCGGGCTGACCATTTGCATCGCGGTGCGCGATCGACCAGGCTCCGACCCACGAACCACCCGTACCGAAAGTTGTTTCGTTAATGTCAACCACCACGGGGAGATCAGGGCTATCATCCATGCGCCTCACGATCCATTGGCTGGTCAAGGCATTGAAAGCATTGGTATGCAGGTTGTAACCGATGTAATAGTGAGTCTTGCTGGGATCGGTTCCCGCGACTTGTTCCCACCATTCCTTGGCCGTAAAGCCGTCGTAGGCGGTACCCGCCACAGCCGCCGTCAAATCCTGGGCGAACTGCGGGCAGAAGAACAGACCGATGCTCTTGCTGTACGGAAAAGTAGGAACACTCCCCACCATGGTCGGTTCAATGTTGAAATAGTTCGGGAGCAGTGACACCGCCATGGACTTTTGGAGATAGCCATCGACCGACGTATTGGCGCCGCCCGTGTTGGGCATGAGGCCCCTGTGATCTGCCGCATAGTTGAGAAAGCCGATCAAATGTGAGTGTTCGTTACTGGCGCACTGCGTTTTTCTTACCATGTCCTTGGCTCTGCCCAAGGCGGGCAGGAGCATCGCGATCAACAGCGCGATGATACTGATCACCACCAATAGCTCGACGAGCGTAAATCCCCGGGATTGACGCGGGGCCGCTGCGGGCAACTTCATGGGCGAAAAGACTCGTATCGGCTTCATCGTGGCACTCCTTTCAGAATCGCCCTCTCCCGCTCGAACCGTGTGCACCTATATCCATCTTGCGGCCGTGGCACTCCGTGGAGTCCAGAGCGTCCATGGCGTCACTCCCAGCATCCTGCGCCGCCAACCCCGCGGCGCAGGATGCCCGGGAAATCGCCGGATAATCACGCCCGCCGCCGGCGGCCCAGGACCATCGTGCCGACGCCGATGGCCAGCAGACCCAGCGATGCGGGCTCGGGGATGACACTGGCGCTGCCGAACAGATCATATTCACGATAGATGAAGAAGTTGCCGTGATACGTAAACTGAAGGGCGTCCACGCCCGTGGCGATGAAGCCGGCTCCTGAGTCGTCAATGGTCACCCTCACTTCCTGGCCCTGATTATCGGCGACACTCACAGTCGTGAGGGGGGTGAACAAGGCACTGTTGACCTGCCGATACGCCACGTCGTAGCCCTGCGCGACGAATACGCCGGCTTCATATGCAGTGTAGGTCACAAGCGAGGTGATGTCATATCCCGCCGTATTGGTCGTGGTGTCCAGGAAGAACGTGGCCACATCGCCCTCCTGGGGGCTCAGGGAGCCGGTGGTGTCGCCTTGGTTGACGCCATACATTGCTCCGTCAGTGAGTTTGGAGACGGGGCCGCCACCCCAGGTGTCAGTCCCGACAAAACTCGACGAAGCGAGTTGCTGGCCCTGGTTGAGCAGGTCGGTCGACGACACCGTGAAGCCAAACGAGTTTGCGGTTGCCGTGGTTGTCTGAACAGCCGCTTGGGCCTGACCAGCCACCAGGACCCACGTCGCGATCGCCACCATCATCGCCGCAGTGATACGAAAGCTGTTCATACTCATCTCCTTCGGATTAGAAATGGAATTGTCTACGTTCATGACTGCATCGCCCGGCATCCTGCGCCACGCCACGAGCTACGGCGCAGGACGCCGGGGAGAAATCACCCGGTGATCACGCACGCCGCCGGCGGCCCAGGAACATCGTGCCGACGCCGATCGCCAGCAGACCCAGGGATGCGGGCTCGGGAATGACGCTGGCGCTGCCGACGACATCAAACTCGCGATAGACCTGCTCGTTGAATGGCGCCACGTCATGAAACGTGAAGCGCAAAGCATCAACACCGGTGGCGAGAGGCAGCGCCAAGGTATCTGAGATCGTCACGCGAACTTCCTGGCCAGTGCCGTCGGCAACAGAGACGGAGGTAAGCGCCAAGAACGCGGCGCTGCCTACGACCGAATACTCCAAGTCATAGCTCTGTCCGACCCGCACACCCGCGCTCAGGGCGGTGTAGGTCACGATCGAGGTGATGTCGTATCCCGCGATGTTGGTGGACGTGTCGAGGTTGAAGATGGCCACGCTGCCCTCGGTGGGAGTCAATGAGCCGGTTGTATCACCATCGTTGACGACGTACATGATGCCATCATTGAGCCCGGCGACACCCGTGCCAAACGAGTCGGTGCCAGTGAAACTGGACGAACCGAACGTGGCCTGACTCTGGTCGATCAGGTCGGTCGCCGACACGGCAAAGGTGCCGCTGGTGCCCGTGGTCGTAGACACATCAAGGGCCGCCTTGGCCGGGGCCGCCGTCAGGACCATTACGATGGCCGCCATCATCGCCGCGCTGATGCGAAAGCTGTTCATACTCATCTCCTTAAAGTGAAATGGATCGTTTGATCGGATACTTTACGTTTAGTCATCCCCCCGAAACCAAAGCCATGCAACACGAAAGAACTCTGCAAATACCATGCCGAACGCTTAAATGCTCTTGTGCTGCGTGTTCTGGCACCTCCTTGGGATTGCCGGAAACATGATGTCAGCCGCCACCAAAAGTCACAGCCTCGAACGGGCCGTCGGAAGTCTAGGTTGATTGTCGCACCACCAGCTCCGGGGTAATGCGCACGGTGCGATCATCCGGGGGCAAGGGTCCCTGCGTGATCATGCGTTCCACCATCCTCACCATGACCGACGCCGCCTCAAAGTAGTTGGGCCTGATGGTGCTCAGCGGCCGCTCGGTCCAGGGCGCGAACATATAGTCTGCGTACCCCATCACGGCCACGTCCCGGGGCACGGACAAGCCCTGGCGCAGCAGGCAGCGCACCAGCGTCGCGGCCCAGTAGTCGTCATGCGCCACGATCGCGTCGGCGTGCCGGCGATGCACCAGGTCGGCCACGGCCTGTTCCGCCAGGACATCCAGGTAGTCGAAACTTGCCACCACGCCGCTGGAACCCAGGTTGGGGCACAGTGTTCGCCAGTCGCCCAGATGCACCAGGTCGGCGGGCAGGTTCAGTTCCTCAAGGGCTTCGACGTGGCCCGCCACGCGCTCGTGGTAGAAGTCCCAGGTCAGGTCGAGCATGGCCAGGCCGATGCGGCGCCGGCCGCGCTTGGCCAGGTGCTCGACCGACAGGCGCGCTCCGTAGCGGCGATCGGGAGCGACATAGGAGGCGCCGGGTACGCCGGGGTCTTCATAGAAGACGGTGTTGGGGTGGCGGGCCAGCAGCTCACGGCGATTGCCGGGCGACCAGCGATGCACGACGCACAGGACGCCATCGACGTGGCGGTGCGACAGCTCTTCGGTGTAGTAGTCGAACTGGTCCGGCTCGTGGGCGAGGCCGCCGATGGTGTTGCCGATGAGGGTATGGCAGCCAATTTTGACCGCCTCGATGTCGAGTTGCTGGACCAGCAGTCCGCGTTGGGGGTCGCCGGCGGAGGTGACCAGCAGGCCGAAGGTCTGCGTGCGTTTGCCGCGGAGTTGGCGGGCGGCGGGATTGGGGCGATACTGGAGCCGCAGGGCGGCGGCACGGATGCGCTTGGCGGTTTCTGCGCTGGCGCGGGAGTTGTTCCCCGGCCCGCCGTTGAGCACCACGCCGGCCACCGGGACCGAGACGTTGGCGACCCGCGCCACATCGCGCAAGGTGGCCCGGTGGGGTGTTCTCAGTTTCGCGGCACGTTGCGGCACGTTCGGACTCCCATTTCCACGTGGCTGACTAGAGCGGCCTTTCCCGAGCGGGACGTCAAGAAGAAGTCGAGTGACTTTTCATTAAGTTACCCGCCTAAGTCGGCAAAGTCAAGAGAATTCTTTCCAGGGAAACCGGATTGAACCACCATGACACCAAGAACACCAAGAAGACCAAGAAAAATTGAATTCTTTCTGCCTTTTCTTGGTGTTCTTGGTGTCTTGGTGGTTAACCAAAGGCCACTCCAGCCCAAGCAATAAGAAACCCCAGCGCCTAATCCCCCGCCATGGCGTTCCACGGGCTATTGCCGCCGTAGAGCGGCGGGGTGGAACTGCCGTTGATGGTCTTGCCCGGCGGCAACTCGACTCGCCAATGCCAGGTATTGAAGTTGGGACTATCCAATCCGGGTGGACAGCTCAGGTAGACCAAATGGCCATCGAGGGCGGCGTACTGCCCGCCGTCGCTATGCCACAAGGCGATGAAATTGCGGTTGACGCCGATGCTGCTCATTCGCCCGAAAAAACTGGAGTTCATGCCGAAAGGAACATTGAAATTCGGATACCCGTTGGCCGCGTTGACCCGGGAGTAGTGTGATTCAAACAACAAGCCCGTGGCGAAGCGGCCCACGCCGTTGTACATCGTCAGGGGAATACTCTCGACGCGGGCGCCGCCAAAAAGGCGAACGCCCTGATAGTCGTACTTGCCGTTGCTGGCCAGGCCCGAGTCCAGCGGGGCCTGGCCGATGCCCGGACAGCGATAGAGCTTGGTGGTTTGATTGACGTATTGGAAAATGGTGCCGCCGGTGACGACCTTGTCCCAGTTCGTCAGGGCTTCGCCGTGATCGCCGTCGAGCCAGTCTCTCTGCCAGTTCTCCGTGCCCACTGCACCGTAGACGCCCGGCAGATGGTCTTTGTGATCGGCGGTGAAGACCATGAACGCCATGTGCATTTGCCGCAATTGCGTGGCACAGACCGTTCGCCGGGCCAGCTCCTTGGCCTTGGCCATCGACGGCAGCAGGATGGCGATCAACAGCGCGACGATGGCGATGACGACCAGCAGCTCCACCAGCGTAAATCCGCCGGCGCCACCGGCCCGCGCACGCAACACGGTGCCCCTCCTGGTGACGACTTGGTGCTTGTGTTGGCCCATGATGCGACCTTCGTGGCTTGGTGCGTTGGTCCTAATCCGGTCGTAATGCACTGCGCAGTGCCTTGAACTTGACCACCGTCATATGTCCCTGGGCGTCGAGAATCCGCAACTGCCCGTCGCCGTCCCACATCGCCGGGTCGATGTCCTTGACCGGCAGCGTCAGTTGGAGGGGCGCCGGCTGGTCGCTGGGAATGGGTACAAAGTCTTTGGCCTTGCCCGGATGCTCGTAGCCGGCAAATCCCAGGCCATTGGCATTGCGGATGATGATCTGCTGTTTATCCGCATCGAGCGTGGCGGTCGAGGGCTGGGGGGTGAACTCGGCAGGCTTGTCCAGGGCGAAATGGATCGTGGGCGCCAGCGCCGCGGCCGACTCGGGCGACCAACAGGCGACTTGATCGTCGCTGAAGAAGAGCGGTGTGTCCCGCCGCGCCGAGGGCGGTTCGACGAGCGTGAAAAAGCGGTTGTAGTGGTCAAAGCCGCGGGTCATGATGTCGCGGCCGTCCAGCGAATGCGGCAAGCCGAAGGCATGGCCCAACTCGTGCAGGGCGGCGCCCTGGGTGGTGGCGGTGTTGGCCCAGAATACATTGCGGCCGGCCGAGTCCGTGGCGTTGCGGTCGGCGTCGATCGGGGTGGCGTCCATGAACCCCGCCTGCGCCGCGGCCAAACTGTCGGGCCAGGTATACATGCACGACCCGCCGAATAACGCCATGCGGCCCGCGCCCTGGGCCGTGTAGGCCATGTTCTTGCGCGTATCGGTGTTGAACTTGCTGAAGGCGATGAGCATGAGGTTGACCGCCTTGCCATCGGGCGGATCAGGCGCCTGGCGCCGGGTCGTGGTCGCCACTTCATGGAACAGGCGCAGGCCGCCCTGGTAGAACTCCTGGGCCGGCTTGTCGCTCTTGACCACGTGGACGATGACCCGGCCTTGATCATCGGTTTCCAGGTTGAACGTTCGCCGGCCGTAGCCGTGCTCGTTCATCCACTCGGCGGTGAAGCACTGCATCAGCTTCAGTGCCGTATCGAACTTGCCGCGGTAGTCCTGCTTGTCGTCGGCCAGGGGCGACTGGTAGTCGGTGTTGCCGGTGTTGTCAGTGAAGAAGACGGCCCGCACTTTGTGGGGGTTGGTTTGCGGGACGTACTGGAGGCTAAAAGGCAACCGTTGGGCGCCGGCGGTCAGCACCAGGCGATTGTCGCCGGGGCGCAACTCGACCAGGACCTTGAATCGCCCGTCGTGGGCCAGGCCGGTGATCGTGGTTGGCCTGGCGGCGTTGGCGGAGACAGTGACGGTGATCGTCGTGGCGGTCTTATCCGCCAGAGTGCCCTTGAGCAGCACCACCGGGTAGCGCAGGGTTTGGCCGCTCTGGAAGTTGGTGACCGCCAGCGATGACGCATCCTGGGCAGCCTTGGCACACTCCAAGGCTGCCGTCAACGCCACGGCCATGATTATTGCGACCAGGCAGACGTGCTTCATCGTTTTCGTTTCCACATCAGCGGCGGCCGCACCAGATCAGTACTAGCGGCGACGGCGGCCAGCCATCGCCAAGCCGCCCAAGCCCAGCAGCACCAGGCTGGCCGGCTCGGGGATCACGCCGGACACGGCAAAGTCGTCGTAGTACTGCTGACGAGCCGCGTTGTTGGCCCACAGCAGCGACTTGAGCTCGATACCGTCGGGCGAGCCGGTGTAGGCAAACCAGCCGGAATCGAAGGTGGCGAACAGGCTACTGGAGTGCGTGCCCATGCTGGTGAATTGGCCGGTGGAGTCAGCCCAACCATCGATCACCACCATGGCCTTGCCGGCATTTGCCCCGGTACCCAACGTGATGGCGACGGCGAAATCTTTGAAGACGCTGGGGGCGGTGGTCCCGGAGTCTGAGTAGACCGTCAGGTCCACTCCGCCCGGTGTTGTGACCTTGACCCGCCCCTGCTCTTTGTTTGTGTTGATGATATCCGCCAGTTCAATGGAAATCACCGTTGTGGCGCCGTCCATCAGGCGCACAAAGCTACCCGCGCTCGCCCCTGTATCGTCACCGCTATTCCACCGATAGCCGAAGTTGTAAGAAAACGTCTGCCCGGGTGCAAGGTCGCCGCCCTGGAAGGGGCGGGTGAAGTCATTGGTCTGGGTGAAGTTGTTTCCCGTTGCCGCGATTGAACCGGACCTTAGCCAAGTATCGGACACAGTAGTAGTGCTTGCGACGACGTTCTTATCCGAGTTCGGTGAAGCCGTGACGACGGTCCAGGTGCCAAAGGGCTCCGAAGCGCCCGTCGGGCCTGAGCCGGTGACCCAGCCCGAGGCATAGTTGGTGTCGCTGGTGTCAACGCCGACATTGGCCGCATTGGCCGCCGGTAACCACGCCAATAGGACGACCAAAGCAACCATGGAAACTGTGCGAGTCAGCATGATGTCTTCTCCTTGTAAGCCTGACAGATGAGGTTAAACATGGCGGCCAAAACTTATCGTACAGTCAAAAACCGCGCTGTCAAGATGATCCACATAAGAATTGCTCAAATTAGTGATGTTTGATGATTTGGGGCGATTCACACGGTGCCCGTCCATGTTTCATCAAGGAGCCACATGGCATATAAGCACAGATTTGTCCCCATTTGCACGCCTCCCCAACGAGGGGGGCAGCGTCAGTATTGCTTATTTCAGGTGCGCCGCGGCCGGATTGACGGGGTGCCTTTATCAGGATAATAATATACACATACCAAAACCGGTCATCGCCGCGCACCAACGCAAGGGAAGTGCCCATGGTCAGGACCACGTTCAAGATTATCCTGTTGCTGACGGTATGGATGGACATCGCGATGACCCATGCCGCCGGGCCCCCGCTGGCACTGGTGCCCTGGCCCAAGAGCGTCGAGGTGACCCCCGGTAGCCGACTCACGCTGGGGCAGGGCGGCCGAATCGTCTACGAAGCGCCGGATTTGAAGCCGTTGGCCGAGGTGGTCATCGGCGATTTGGCGCGGATCAGCCGCCACCGCTTGGTCCCCGCCACCCCCGGTGCCGGCCCATCGCGCCCCGGTGATATCGTCCTGCGCTACGACCCGGCCATGAAGGGCGAAGCCTATCGCCTGACCATCGACTCTGTCGTGACCGTCACCGGCGGCAACTACCGCGCCGTGGCCTGGGGCACCGCCACGCTCTTGCAGGCGGCGGCGGTTGACAACGGCACGCTCTCCTGGCCCAAACTCAACATCAGCGACGACAGCGACATCCCCCTCCGCAGCGCCGAATGCGACATCGCCCGCAAGTGGCATCCCATCGTCAACCTCTACGAGCTGATCGACCTGTTCCGCTATTACAAGATCAACCACATCCAGTTCCACATGAACGACCATGGCCGATTCACCTTCGGCTCGGAGCTGTATCCGCAGTTGGCGACGGTGAAGGACGGTCGGCGCGAGCATTACACGAAGGAGGAGCTCAAGGACCTGATCGCCTACGCCGACGCGCGCGGCGTCTCGATCATTCCCGAAATCGAAATGCCCGGTCACTCCGACGCCCCGCGCATCCTGCCGGAAATCTTCGGCACCAAAGACGCCGAGTCGGGCAAGTACATCAACTCCGGCTACATCAACTTCACCCGCGACGATACGGTCCAGGCCTGCAAGGCCCTGCTCAACGAGGTGATGGACGTGTTTGCCTCCAGCGACCTGATCTCCATCGGCGCCGATGAAGTCGCCGATGCACGCCTCAAGAAGATGTCCGAGTATGCCCAATTCGAGAAGGATCATCCGGACCAGCAACTGATGGACTACTTCATCACGCAGATGAATGACGTGGTGCAGAAGCGTGGCAAGACGCTGCTGGTGTATGGCCGGGGCGGGCCCATGAACGTGTTGCAAATGCCCTGGAGCGGCAACGACAACGCCATCGCGGCGCGGGGCCATCGCGTGATGCCGCACAACAGCGGCTCGGTGACCAATCATCTGGTCACCTACCACCCGCCGCCGTACAACACCATGATGCTCTATTCGGGCTTCGAGTCGGCATACCAGTTCGACCTGGCGGTGACCAAGAAGATTGCGCCGGAAAACCTCGACAAGGTCGCCGGCATTCACACGCTGACCTGGCAGCACTGGCACTACATGCACTTCCACGATCTGCGCCGCCTGATGGCGTCGCTGGCGGAGAATGCCTGGAACTACAACAGCCGCACCAGTTTCAAACCCTTCGCCACCTGGCGCGACACCATGTGGGCCGCCACCGATCGCCGCCTCGATGACTTGGTCTTCCCGGTCAAGGTCGAGGAACAGGGGCTGCTGAGTCCGGGCAAGGACTTGGTGTTTCACGAGAAGATGACGATCAAACTCAGCGCGGCGCAGCCCGGCAAGATTCGCTACCGCATCGAGCCGCTGGACTATTTCAACCCGCCAGCCTTGCCCGACGCCGCCTCCCCGGTCTATAGCGGCCCCCTCCAAATCACCGCGGCGACGGTGATCTATGCCCGGCTGTTCGATGAGCGGAATCAGCCCGTGGGCTACGGCACCGAGAGACGCTACCACCCGATCACGCCCAAGGTGACCTGCCGCGCCTGGTCGGTGTTGAGCCTGGCGCCGGGTGCTCGTGGCGAGGGGTGGACGCCGGCGGCGCCGCATGATGCCCTGGCGAAAGCAGCGGCTACGCCGTTGCCCGCGACCCTTGATGAAGTCGCCAAGCTCGGCGTGCCCGCGCAATACACCTTCCCCCTGGGCCGGCTGACGTTCCAACCGTCGTACGAGGGCGTTCACATGTGGGGTTGGCTCCTGGTCATGCAGGGCCGGATCCGCATTCCGGCCGACGGCGATTACAAGTTCCAGGTCTTCCCCGAAACCGTGACGCTGACGGTCGATGGTAAGCCGGCGGCCTCCAACCGCGGCAAGGAGAAGACCAGCCAAACGCTGCACCTGACCGCCGGCGAGTACGACATCGCCGTGATCGGCCCCACCGGCCACAAGGGCCCCAACGTGGCGCAGTACCAGGGCCCGGGCATGGACAAATCGCTGCCGCTGGATGAGTTGCTCGTGCCGTTGCCCTGATCAACCCGTGTCACACCCCAGGCCAGGAGCGCCACCATGACGCAGGTCGTGTCGGATCGTGGGCCCCATCGACTGCCGGAGAATGAGCAGCAGTACCAGATCGTCCGTTATTACATCGAGGACGATCCGGTGGCGGAGTATCAGCACGCTTCGCCGGAGGCCTGCGAGTCCTTTCGCGACCTGAAGTATGGCATCCGCATCCATTGGGGTCTCTACTCGCTCGGGCACACCGAAGCGTCGTGGCCGCTCGTGCTGTCGATGAGCGACCAGCAGCGCCAGGAATACCAGCAGTTGTATCAGCGGTTCAATCCCACGGACTTCGACGCCGACCAATGGATGCGGTTCTTTGCCGACAATGGGCTGCGCATGTTCGCGATGACCACCAAGCACCACGACGGCTTTTCGCTCTTCGATACGCGCACGCGCGTGAAGCAGCGGGTCAACTGGACGGCGCCCGGCGGGCCGAAGATCGAGGATTGTGACATCGCCTACAGCGTGATGGACAGCCCCTTGCGGCGCGACATCGTGAAGGAGCTTTGCGATGCAGCCCAACGGCGGGGGATCAAGGTTGATTTGTATTTCAGTCATCCCGACTGGTACGACGCCGATTTTCGTGGCTTTGCCTTTCATCCGGTGCAGCCGCAGGAGTTTCTCGAGCACCCGGAGCTTTACGGCAACAACACCGGCTTCCTCGACCCGCCACGCAAGACCATCGTTCCCAACACCACCGCGGCGCAGACGGCGCGGATGATGCAACGCTATGGCGATCAACTCCGTGAGTTGCTGACCGGTTACGGCAAGGTGGACATGATCTGCTTTGATC
Organism: Phycisphaeraceae bacterium; assembly: GCA_040878035.1. GTDB lineage: Bacteria > Planctomycetota > Phycisphaerae > Phycisphaerales > Phycisphaeraceae > JBBDMX01. The sequence continues at coordinate 62,459 of JBBDMX010000094.1, forward strand.
AATGCCTCGGGCCCAAAATCTGGCCGGAATTGCGCCGCCTGCTGATCGAGTTGCGGTCGATCCAGCCGGATGTGATGTTCCGCGCTCGGGGCATCGGGAACTACGGTGATTACTACACCCCCGAAGATTACTTTCCGGATGGCAAGGAGCCGACCAGTGTGCCGTGGTTCGTCGTCCATCGCCTGGCGAAGATTTTCGCCTACGATCCGGAGGCGTCGAACTATCGCGACGGAGCGTGGATCATCTCGGGCCTGATCGATACGGTGGCCAAAGGCGGCAACCTGATGATCGCGTTGGGCCCCGATGAGCACGGCCATTTTCATCCAAGGGGTATTGAGGCGCTTGAAGAAGCGGGGCGCTGGCTGGCAATTAACGGTGAAGCGATCTATGCCACGCGACCGCGCGACGGAACGCTTTGGCGCGAGGGGGACGAGATCCGCTTCACCCGCAGCAAGGACGGCCGCTGCGTCTATGCGATTTGCAGGACCTGGCCCGGCTCGGTCCTGCGACTCCAGAGCGTGCGTGCCCGGCCCGGTTCAGTGATCCAGATGTTGGGCGTGAGCCAGCCGCTGACGTGGCGGCAGGAGGCCGATAGGCTGATCGTGGAACTGCCCGACGGGTTGCAGCAGGAGGCCCGGCGCCCATGCCCACACGCCTGGGCGTTTCGGATTGCGGCGCAAGGGTGAGGATGCCCCGCGCGGATTGAACCAGGAGCCGATGCGATGACCCAGGCCACACTTGACGACTCGGGCTCGGCCTGCACCTCCCTTGGGCCCGAGCTGATCGCCAACGGCGATTTTCACCAGGGGGCCATCGGCGGCGTGCCCGACGGCTGGACCGTCATGGCGCCCAATCCGGTGCTGGCGCCGACGTTCGCGCTGGTGCAAAGTGACGACGGTCGCCGCGCCCTGCAAGCCCAGGGCAATGGACGACCCGCGTGCATGGGCTGGATTCAGACCTTAGTGACCCTGCGTGCTAACACCACCTACCGCCTGTGCGTCGAATTCCACAGCCAGGGGCTCGACGATGTGAACCATCATCTGGTTCACGGCGTGTTCAGCCTGGCCGATGACGGCGCGCAGTTCAACCAGGGCGTGTTCAGCTACCGGTGGCGGGATGGTCGCATCGTCGGCACGGCGAGCTTTCGCGGCCCGGCCAAGGACAGCCAGGTGACCGTGCGGTTGTACTTCCGCCACAGCGCTAGCGGCCGCGTATGCTGGGACCGAGTCTCCCTGCGGCCGTGCCAGGCTATTTCGCAGAGGCTGGTCAAGATCGCCGTCACCCAGGGCGCGCAGGGGCTCGACCATTGGGCCGCGGTGCTGACGGCGGCGGGTCAGGCCGGCTGCGACGTAGCCCTCTTGCCCGAGATGTTCGACCAGAACAGCAAGCCCATGGAGGCCCCGACACTCGACGGCGCCGCGGTGCGCCTGCTGGCAGACCAAGCCCGCCGGTATGCCATGTATGTCGCCGGGTCGCTCTACCTGCGCCGCGGCGACCTTGTCTATAACAGCGCGCCGCTCTTTGATCGCCTGGGCAACCTCGTCGGCATCCACGATAAGAACGTGCTCTACGAACCGGAGCTCAACGGCGGGGCGACCTGCGGCGACCAACTGTCGGTCTTCACCACGGACTTGGGTAAAGTCGGCATCATGACCTGCTATGAGAGCTGGTTCCCCGCGGTGGCGCAACTACTGGCGCTGCGCGGCGCGGAGTTGATCCTGTTTCCCTCGGCGGGCTACTACACGCAGCTCATTCACGCGCGGTCGGCAGACAACGGCGTGGTCATCGCCGCCAGCAGCCTGGGTGGCGACTACGACGTGTGGGACACCGCCGGCAACCGCGCCGGTGGTGAAGCGCCGCCCGATCCCAGCCGCCACGCCCCGACCAACATCATCGCCATTGACAGGCGACCGGGCATGAAACTGATGCTGGTGACCGTCGATCTGTCGCAGCAGCCCAGCCCGCATTGCTGGGGCGGGCCGATGTACTCGGCGCCGGGCGGCAGAAGAGTCCGCAACACCTGCCCCGCTGACCTGGAGCAACAGGTCGCCGGTGAAGCGCGCCGCTGGTGTGATGATCAACCATAGATGCTCAGCACTCGTTGGCATCGTCACCGACCTCGATCTTGAACGCCCACGCGTATGCACCCGGCCCCTCGTGCGGCCCCTGGAGCGCGGCGGGAAGGTCGATCGCCACGCCGCCGTCGATGTTCCGCCAGGGCAGCGGCGAATCGCTGCCAAGCATGCGGATGGTCGAGCCGTCTCGCGGCCTCACGGTGCTGAGGATCAGTTGTTGCCCGGGCCACTTCAGGCAGATCGCGTACACGTAGCGGCGGTCCTTGGCACGGGTGAAACGGACCTCGTTGCCCTCCTTCCACAACGAGCCGTCGCGAGCACGAGTGGTATAAATCGCCTCGCCGTTGACGCGCAGCCAGGCACCTACCTCTTCCAGCGCCTTGATCGCCTTAGGGTGAAACAGCCCGTCTCTATCCGGGCCGATGCAAACCATCAGATTACCGCCCTTGGCGACCGTGTCGATCAGCGCATCCAGCAGCCACTTGGCGTCGTGATAGTGTTCGGCCACGGGGTCGTACGCCGAACCCCACGCCAGGCTGTAGGTCACGAACGAAGGCATGTTCGTGTCTTGCCTGTGCTCTGGGATGAAGCCCTCGTTGGTGAAGTAATCGCCGTAGTTGCCGATGCCGCGGGCGCGAAACATGACGTCGGGCTGAATATGGCGCAGTTGGATCATCGTCTGCCGCATGTAAGGCCAGAGATCACCGGCCATCCATAGATCCAGGCACACCATCTGAATGGGGCCATAGTTGGTGAGCAGTTCCTTGAGCTGGTCGCGATGGCGCTTGAGCATGCGGGCGCGCTGCTGGGGCGTATGGTTGGGGCCAAGGACCTGCGCGGGTTCATCTTTGGTGGCGGCTCGCTGAAATTCAGGAATGCGCTGCCATTCACCCGGGATGAACAACTGCTCGCCCTCGGTCGTCAGCATCGGCGCATAGCCATAGCTGCGGAAATCCGCGTCGTACCAATCCGGATGCGAGTAATACAGGTCGATCGCGATGTTCTTTCGCCGGGCCGCATCGCACAGTTCCTTGATGATGTCGCGCTTGCATGGCGAGTCCATCACGCTGTAAGCAAGATCGCAATCCTCAATACTCGGACCGGCCGGGGCCATCCAGTTGACGCGCTGTTTGACGCGCGTTTTCGTGTCATACAGCGAGAAGCCGTCGTGGTGCTTGGTGGTCATGGCGAACATGCGCATGCCGTTGTCGGCAAAGAATCGCATCCACGCGTCGGCATCGAAGTGTCTCGGATTGAACTGCCGGTAAAGCTGCTGATAGTCCTGCCGCTGGCGATTGGACATGCACAGGAGCTTCCACGAGGCATCCATTTCCAGCAGCGTATAGAGGCCCCAGTGCAGCCGGACCCCGTATTTCAGATCGTCGAACGCTTCGTACGCTGCGTCGCTGGCATACTGATACTCGGGGACGGCCACGGGCTCGACGAAGGTGGAAACCTTCCCGCCGCTGAATTCACCCAAGGGCAATCGGTTGTTGCGCCGCCGTACGCCCGAACCTGCAATGGCCGACGCCGGAGTGAGAAGATCCTGGCTGTCGATCGAAGGGCCGATCACTCGTTCGACGTATTCCACGGCCTTGCACGTGCCGTACGCCGGCGTGAGTTCGGGGTTGAGTTCGTCCTTGTCCGGATCGTAGCCGTGATAGGTCATGGCGTTGGTCAGGTCGCGCACCAGAATGCTGATCAGCCCAAGTCGGCGCATCTGGATCATGCCGAACTCGCGGCAGATGACGCACATGTTCGTGGCGTCGCCGATGTATAGCAGGTGCGTGATGCCCCGCGCCTGGCAGAGATTCCAGAGTTCCTGCTGGGCAGGTTGACCCCAGCTCGCAATCGCCGAGGGAAGGTCCGGCGGATGGTAGTGGCCGGCGGCAATGAACAGGTCGCCGTTGCGCACGAGGATGCGCGGATCCTGGTTCTGCATCAGGTCTTGACGCCGGCAGTCGATGATCGGTTGGCCGGTGGCGGGATCCCGCCGCTTGATCGGGCACATGCACCCGCTGGGCCAGGGACCGAACATGCCGTGATCCGCCAGAAAGCCGTTGGACGAGGGCAGGGGCACGTGCGGCAGCGACGTGATGCCGTTGCGCTGCGGCTTGCCTTCCCAGCGCTTCAGGTCATCGCCCGCTGACGCGAACACGACCTGGATGCCCAAGGCGCGGCCGGCGTCCAGAAACTGGTTCCACCCCGGAATCATCAGCGCCGGCCAGTCGGTGGCGCCTTTGCAGTAGTGCTGGGTCCAGAGGTCCACGACGACGACTGCCAACCGGTCGGCGGGAAGATCCGCGGGCGTCAGCACTGTCTGGCCGGGATCCTCTTGCCGGGTTTGCAGCCGTAATCTCAGATGTTCCTGCACGGCGACCTCCTGGCGCATCACGGCGCGGCTTGCCGGTTCACCACGATCTCGTCCACGAACAGCCAGCCGGCCCTACAGGGGGCCACAACGCGGACATATCGGCCCTTGACTTCCTTGAGATGCGCCGACAGCGTCGCGGTCAACTCACCCTGGTTGCTGGGCGGATGCGTCACCTGGGCGACCTTGCGGAACGACTTGCCGTCGTCAGAGGCAAAGACTTCCATGCTCTGCGGAATGCGGATGCGGTTGTAGACATGCTGCGTGAACGTCGCGCCGACCTGATGCAGATCGATGACGCTGCCCAAGTCAATCGTGGCGTTCAGGTCTTTGTCAAAGCCCAGCCATTCAGGGGTCTGCCAGTCGGGCATGTTGCACTGGTACCCGTCAGTGAGGAACGACGCCGGCCCAGGTGTGGCGTAAGTAAACAACGCTTCCTTCCTTACGGGCGGGTTGGCGAGCGTCACCGACTTCCCCAGGGCGGCATGACGCACCGTCGGCGCCGGCAGCGACGCATTGACCGCCACCTCGGCCAGAAACACCCACTCGCTGTCGCGCTGCGTGCGC
>JBBDMX010000095.1:0-67157 GCA_040878035.1 Phycisphaeraceae bacterium
CAAGGGGAATGCGCTCTGGGGCGACGAGCGCGACAACGAGGGTCACGAGGGTCAAGCCACGGCACCGGCCGCGGCTGAGCCCGTGCCGCGCCCCGAGCCTGTGCCGCAACCCCCGCCCGCGGAGGCGGGTCCCGCGGCTTTAGCTCCATCATCATCTCTCCCACCCCAATCAACGCCCCCTGCATCAACTCCCTCAACTCCCTCAACTCCGCTACCCCCATCAACTCCATTACCCTCGTCCGTGTCGTCACCCGCCGCGCGGACCGTGCCAACCAGCGCCGCGGTCTTCGTCCGCAACCTGCTCATCCTGCTGGCGCTGCTGCTGGGCGGCATCCAAGACGCACCCGCCACGCTGGGGCCGACAACCGGCGATGGTCCAGATTTCCTCTCTTGGCGCCTCGGCCGGCTCGCGCCGGCCGCCCATACCACGCTACTTGACCATGTCCAGGATCGACTGCGGCAACGCCGGCGTGGCGCCGCGCTGGCCATGCACGAATGCCCCGGCGTGATTCGCCAGCGTGACGATGCGCTCCAGCGGCCATCGCAAGAGCAGACCCACCAGAACGCCGGCGCTGGCGGCATCGCCCGCGCCCACGCCGTCGGCGCCCTGGACAGGCGCATAGTTCGCCGGCTCGCCGACGATCGGTCCGCTGGCGGTGTAGGCGGTCATGCCCTGTTCACCTCGAGTGACGAACACCTGCTTCAGCTTGAACTTCCGCAGCAGCGCCATGGCCTGCTGATCCACGGCCTCCGCGCTGTCCAACGGTGGCGCATCGATGCCCAACTCGCGATTGACGATCTCCAGTTCGCGATGATTGAGCTTGGCCGCGGTGGCGTATTCGCAGCTTCGCCGCAGAATGCGGTGGTCGTAATAGTGCTGGCGCAGGTTGACATCAAAGAGCCGGATGGCACGCTGGGCCACTTCCAGGAAACGCATGATGGCGTTGCGCGTCTGGGCCTCGCGCTGCGCCAGCGTGCCAAAGCACACGGCCTGGCAGCCGCGCGCCAGCGACTCGGCGTCCGGGTCGAACTGGAGCCAGTCCCACGCCACGTGGGCGGCGATGTCGTACTGCGGATCATGCGGATCGGTGGTGTCCACGTAGACCTGGCCAGTGCTTCGGTCCGGGTCGCTCTGGAGGAAGTCGGTGGTCATGCCGCGCTGCGCCAGGGCCTCGAGCAGTTGCCGGCCGAGGTTGTCCTGACCGATGCGGCTGACCACGACGCCGCGCCCGCCGCGCCCCAGCGCCAACTGATGGGCATGTACCGCCACATTCAACGGCGCGCCGCCCAGCACCTCCGGGGGGTCGCGGTCTGGAAAGACATCAAAGAGCGCTTCGCCCAACCCGACAATAGTGAATCGATCCGCCATGGCGCGTAGTAGATTAGCAGATGGGAGAAGGTGGAGGGGGAAGAGAGAGAGTGGAGAGTGGAGGGTGGAAGGTGGAAGGTGTTGCACGTCTTGCCGGCTAGCTCTCCACTTTCCACTGTCCACCCTCCATCCTCCACCCTCCACTCCGTCACCCCTTCACCTCGCCGATCGTCTGCCGGGCCAGCGCCAGTTGCTCGACATCGGTCAAGCGCGGCAGTGCCGAGGTCAGCAACTCCAGTGCACGCTGACGGCGATTGAGGTAGCGGGCATAAAGCAGGCCCAGGATCAGCTCGACTTGCTCGCGCTGGGCGTAACGGGCGTAGGCATTGAGGAACAGCTCATACGCGCGGGCCGCCAGCTCGTAGCGTCCATCGGCGGTGAGCTGATTGGCCAGATCCAGTTGCTGCTGCTGGCTCATGACCTGCTTGCCGTCGATCTCGACGAGTCGTGCGTAAAGCTCGGCGGCGCGGGGCATGTCGTGCTGGGTGATGGCGTCGGCGACGGCGGCGCGCAGCTCCATGATCTGCCGGCTGGCCTCGGGCAACGGCTTGTCCGCCGCCACGGCCGTGCCCGCACCGGCCTGGCCCGGCGTGCCGCCATGTTCCCACGGCCGATAGCCCTGCCGGGTCAGCGCGGCGAACTGCGCCCGCCGCCGGCGCTGCTCGATCATCGACAAGAGATCGTAGGGCTCGCGCTCCAGCAGGCGCGTGGCCAGCAACGCCATGCCGATCGCAAAGCCGTAGGCATATCCCGCCAGATGGGCCGCATACGCCACCCGGCCGGCGCCCTGGAGCTGGAAGAACAGGTCCTGGGCGATCTGGAAAATGATCAGGTACATGCTGGAGATTTCAAACGCGCCGATGAAGATGAACCAGTAGACGATCGTCACGTTGCTCAAGGGAAACAGCGCCAGGTAGGCGCCGGTGACGGCACAGACGGCGCCGCTGGCGCCCAGGGCCGGGTGCTGGTCCATCAACGTGTGGCCGATGCCCGCGATCACGCCCGCGCCCAGGTAGAACGCCAGGTAGCCGACCTTGCCCAGGCGGTCCTCGACGCTGTTGCCAAAGACGTAGAGGAAGAGCATGTTGCCAAACACATGCCACATGTCGGCGTGCAGGAAGACGCTGGTGATGAACTGGTAGGGCAGGCCGTGCCACGTGCGCGGCTGCATGGGCTGGAGCAGGTACGGCTCCAACGCCTGGGCATCGAGCGACTGCGTGAAGGCGAAGACAGCGACGTTGGCGGCGATCAGCGCGTAGTTCACCCACGGCTTGTGCTGGAGTCGGCGATCGGTGCGAATGGGCAGGAACATGGGCCGGGCCGGTATGGCAAGTCAAGGCAAGTGGGCCGACTGCCGACCCAGTGGAGATCGGATTCTACGGGCGATGAGGGTGGGGGCACAATTGGGGGTTGCGTGGGGGGAAGGATCCCGGCCAAGCCAGAGGACTCGCATGGCCGGGCTTGGGGGGTTTGGCACTCGCATGGCCGGGCTTGGGGGATTGATGCGCGGCCGAGGCGTGACTCAGAGTTGCTGGAAGTACCACAGGCCCAGGAAGATGAGGCCGGCAATGAGGGCCAGGAGGGCTCCGAGCCAGGTGATGGCGCGGAATTGGCGTCGTGCCGCCTGTCGTCGCGCCAGGGCTGCGGGCGAGAGGCGGGTGGAGGCGGGCGTCTCGGGCCGGCTGCGCGGCATGGCGCGGCGGCTGGGCATGGCCGAGCCCGCATCCGACGACGACAGATCAGGCATGTCGTCCGCCAGCGCGCCGTCCAGATCGTCAGACAACGGCATCACCTCGATGTCCGATTCGGCGGGGTCCACCTCGTCGTCCTCGATAGGCGTCGCCACCGCCAGCGCGGTGTCGTCGGATCGCCCCGCAGGCCGGCCCGCCTGTTCCATCGAGCGATGCACTTCGTCGTCGGGCAGAGCCTCGACGACGCCATCGACCTCGCCCCCGCCGTCGCGCGCCAGGCGGGCAAAATGCTCGTGCTTGATCTGATAGCGCGTGCCGCAGTTGGTGCACGTCACCACCGCCCCGACCCGAACAAACGGAGCACGTGTGAGATGGCGGCAACTTGGACAGGTCAGTTGGTACATTCGACTGCAACACTTTAGCACAGGAAGAAGGAAGTACGAAGTTCGACGGACGAAGTACGAACGGGGTGACGACTTCCGACTTGCGACTTCGCACTTCGCACTTCGCACTTCGTCCTCCACACTTCCCTTGGCCCTATAATTACGACCATGACCGTCGCCTTGCCCATTTTCGACACCCAGCCGCAACGGCCGGCATTCGCCCAGGGCCCGCGCAGCCTCGCGGCCGTGAAGCTGCTGCGCATCAGCGTCACCGACCGCTGCAATCTGCGTTGCGTCTACTGCATGCCGGAAGAGGGCGTGACGTTTGAGCCGCAGGACGATCTGCTCTCGGCGGATCAGCTCATCGCCGTGGCCGCCGCGGCCCGGCAGGCGGGCGTCACGCACTTCAAGATCACCGGCGGTGAGCCGACCATTCGCCCCGACGTCGTGGACATCGTGCGCGGCATCGCGGCGCTGGATCCTGTCGACCTGTCCATGACCACCAACGGCATGCTGCTGGATCGGCTGGCGCCGGCGCTGCGTGACGCGGGGCTGGACCGGCTGACCATCAGTTGGGATTCGATGCAGCCGGCGCGCTTTTCGCGGATCGTGGGCGGCCGCATGGGCAGCGACGCTCTGGACCGACTGCGCCGCGGGATCGATGCGGCGGTGGACGCCGGCTTTGTTCGCCTCAAGATCAACGTGGTGGTCATGGCGGGCATCAACGACGACGAGGTGGCGAACTTTGCCCGGCTGACGCTGGCGCGGCCGTGGACGGTGCGCTTCATCGAGTACATGCCGCTGGGGGAGAGCCGGCTGCTGGATGAGGCCGCCGAGCGTCTGGTGGATAATGCCGTGATTCGACGCTGCATCGCCGCGGAGTTGGGCGAGCTGGTGCCGGTGTCGCGCGGCAGCGAGGCGGGGGTGGGTCCGGCGGAGGTGTATTGCCTGGCGGGGGCCGCGGGCCGGCTGGGCTTCATCAGCGCCATGAGCCGGCCGTTCTGCGAAACCTGCAATCGCCTGCGCCTGACCGCCACCGGCGAGCTGCGCAGTTGCCTGTTCGACGGCGGGGAAGTCAGCGTGCTGCCCGCCCTGGATCCCTCGCCGCGCCTTGGCGAACTGATCGACATGATGCGCCGCTGCGTGAGCCTCAAGCCCGAGGTGCACTCGCAGCACGGCAACCGCGCGATGAGCCAGTTGGGAGGGTAAGGAGAATTTCTGATTTCTGATTTCTGATTTCTGATTTCAGATCTCCGATTGTTTATTTGCCAGCGCAAGCCCGGCCATGCGAGTCTTCTCGCTTGGCCGGGATCCGCGTCCGGGCCATCGCCGGCTTCCACCGCGCCGTCGTCGCGAGCGTCCACCGCCCCGCGCTCAGCGAACTTCGACAAGAAAACTGCGCTGCTCCTGGGGTTTGCCGTCCACCATGTCGATGATTTTCCGGCCATCGCCCAGGTTATGCGGATAGCGCTTTTGGAGTTCGATAATGCGTGGCCCGTAGGCCCATTGCTGCCCTTGGAGGACAAAGTCCTCGTCGCTGAACAGCTCCAGCGTCACCAGCGAACGATTGGGGCCGTGGTAGTAGTAAGCCTGCTCGCCCTCGCCGCGGAGTTTGCGCACCTGCTCTTCGGCGGCCTTGCGGAAGTTCTTGCCATAGTGCTCGTCGTAGAAGCCGATCTGGAGCGTGTACATGCCGGCGTATTGCGCGACATCCCATTCGCTGATGGCGTTGGCCTTGCCGGTGGGATTGGCCAGGGGCACCAGCTGCGCCGTGGCGAAGGAGGGCACGCCGTCGAGCTTGAGCTTGCGGATCTGCGCCAGGTCGGCCGCGGCCTGGTCCACATCGGGCGCCGGATAGCGCCCGCGCAGGACCACGGTGGTCACGCCGGTGTCCTTGATCCAGGTGTCGTTGATGCCCGCTTCGCGCGACAGGCGGCGGACCAGTTCCGTGGATTGGTTCCACCGGCTCTGGCCTTCGTAACGCTGGATGAGGATGGCGTAACCCTCGCCGGTTTCCACGGGCTCGTCGCGCTGGTCGCGGCGGGGCCGGTTCTCCTCCGCCATGGCGCGCATGGGACCCCAGCCGTCGTACACGACGCGGCGCGACATCTGGCAGCCTCCCAACAGCGCGATCCCGGCTGCAAGGATCAGCAGGCAGTTCAATCGGTGTTTCATCATGCAGGCCAAACCGGCTGGGCAGGCCCGGAACCAGGGAGAGTTTACGCCCCGCGGCGCCGGCAGGCAATGCCCGCGGAAGTTGACCGGAGCGTGTTTCCTGTTTACCATTCCATCCGGATTAAGTGATGATTAAAACCGCCCAACCTGATGCCCTGCTGGGGTGGATGGACAGCCTCGCCGATGCGACGCGGCTGCGCCTCTTGCGCCTGTTGGAGCGGCAGGAAATGGGCGTCGCCGAGTTGTGCGACGTGGTGCAGATGCCCCAGTCCACGGTGAGCCGGCACCTCAAGGTGCTGGCGGATCAGGGCTGGGTGCGCAACCGCCGCGAGGGCACGACCAACCTGTACCAGATGACGCTGGACGAGTTGGAGCCGGCGGCACGCAAGCTCTGGGTGCTGGCGCGGGAGCAGACCGCCGACTGGTCCGCCATCGAGCAGGACCAGCTTCGCCTCCAGCGGGTGCTGGCGCGGCGGCAGAAGGATCCACGCGCCTTTTTTGACACCGCCGCCGGCCAATGGGACAGCCTGCGCGACGAGCTTTATGGCCGCTACTTTTCCGCCGAGGCCCTGCTGGCGCTTCTGCCGGGCCACTGGGTCGTCGCCGACTTAGGCTGCGGCACCGGCGCCATGACCGCGCAACTGGCGGGCCACGTCCGACAGGTCATCGGCGTGGACCAGTCCCCCGCCATGCTCGCCGCGGCCCGCAAGCGCATCGGCAAGGCACGCAATGTCGAGCTGCGCAAGGGCACGCTCGAAGCGCTGCCCCTGGACGATGAGGCCTGCGACGCCGTCATGCTCGTGCTGGTGCTGACCTATGTGACCGACGTGGCCGCGGTGCTGGCCGAGGCGGCCCGCGTGCTCAAGCCGGGAGGCAAAGCGGTGATCATCGACCTGCTGCGTCACGACCGCGAGGACTTTCGCCGGCTGATGGGCCAGCAAATGCCCGGCTTTGAGCCGCATCGCCTGCATCAGTTGCTCGACAGCGCGGGCCTGAAGCCGCTGACCCTCGCCCCCCTGCCGCCGGACACCCAAGCCAAAGGCCCTGCCCTGCTGCTGGCCACAGCGACCAAACCGTAGAACCCGCAACCCTGAATCAAACCTCACGGAGATTTGACCGATGACCACCGCCACCAAGTCCGTCCCCAAGCCCGTTGCCAAGGCCGTCAGCAAGCCTGTCGGCAAGCCCGTCCCCAAGCGCACGGCCCGCCTTGAATTTAAGGTCGCGCAGATGACCGACGCCAAGGCCTTCGCCGCGCTGGCGGACTGGGGCCGCAAGGAAATGGAGCTGGCCGAGCGCGAGATGCCCGGGCTGATGGCGTGCCGCGCCGAGTACGGCCCAGCCAAGCCGCTGGCGGGACAGCGCATCACCGGCTCGCTGCACATGACCATTCAGACCGCCGTGCTCATCGAGACGCTCGTCGAGCTGGGGGCGACCGTGCGCTGGTGCTCGTGCAACATTTTCAGCACGCAGGATCATGCCGCCGCCGCCATCGCCGTGGGCCCCAAGGGTTCGGCCGCCAAGCCCGCCGGCGTGCCCGTGTTCGCCTGGAAGGGTGAATCGCTGGAGGAATACTGGTGGTGCACCGAGCGCGCCCTGGATTTCTCCAACGGCTCGGGTAAGGTCAACGGCCCGACGCAGATCGTCGACGACGGCGGCGACGCCACGCTGCTGATCCACAAGGGCTTTGAGTGCGAGAACAAGGGCAAGGTCCCCGCGCCCGACAGCACCGATGTGGAAGAGATGCAGGTGATCCTCACCGTTCTGGGCCGCGTGCTCAAGGAAGACCCGCAGCACTGGCACAAGGTCGCCGCCGAGTGCAAAGGCGTGACCGAGGAGACGACCACCGGCGTGCATCGGCTCTACGAGATGCACCGGGCCGGCACCCTGCTCTTCCCCGCCATCAACGTCAACGACAGCGTCACCAAGAGCAAGTTCGACAATCTCTACGGCTGTCGGCACTCGCTCATCGACGGCCTCAACCGCGCCACCGATGTGATGATGAGCGGCAAGGTTGCCGTGGTCTGCGGCTACGGTGACGTGGGCAAGGGTTGCGCCCAGTCGCTCAAGGGCCAGGGCGCCCGCGTGATCGTCACCGAGATTGATCCAATCTGCGCGCTCCAGGCGGCGATGGAAGGCTACCAGGTGCTCACCCTCGAGGACGCCCTCGACTACGCCGACATCTTCATCACCACGACCGGCAACAAGGACATCATCACCGCCGGGCACATGAGCAAGATGAAGGACGGCGCGATCGTGGGCAACATCGGCCACTTCGACAACGAGATCGACATGGCGGGCCTGAACAAGCTGCGCAAGGAAGGCAGGGTCACCAAGACCAACATCAAGCCGCAGTACGACAAGTGGACGTTTGCGGATACGTCCGGGGGTGGCCACAGCGTGCTGATCCTGGCCGAGGGCCGCTTGCTCAACCTCGGCTGCGCCACCGGTCACCCGTCCTTTGTGATGTCCAACAGCTTCACCAACCAGACCATCGCCCAGATCGAGTTGGCGACCCATCGCGACAAGTACCAGAAGCAGGTCTACGTGCTACCCAAGCACCTGGACGAAAAGGTCGCCCGCCTGCACCTGAACAACCTGGGCGTGAAGCTCACGAAACTGACGCCCAAGCAAGCCGACTACATCGGCGTGCCGGTGGACGGCCCGTACAAGTCCGACCACTACCGCTACTGAAAAACCGCGCGCGGCTTGGCGTCATCACAAACCAAGCGGGTACATGACACCGGACGCGGGGCTTGGCTCCCGGGTCTGAGGCCCAAAGGGCCGCCTTTGGGCCTCAAGCAAGCGCGCCGACCGTGCCGACTGTGGCGGAGAGTTGGTAGGCCCGAAGGGCCGGCCATTCCTCAGCCCAGGGCAACGCCCTGGGTTGATCGGTCCGACGGATGATCGGCGGCCTGAAAGGCCGCGTGGTCTTGATCGCCGCGTGAATGGCGGGGCGCCGGCGAGCTATCGCGCCCCGTTGGGGCTGAGCCCCTGCGCGCCCTGTCACCCAGGGCGTTGCCCTGGGCTGAGGGAGGTTCGGCCCTTGGGGCCTGCAAACGAGCCCGCCCCAGGCGTCACGCACCCAGACCCACCACGGGACAGACTCGACCATTGCCCCGCACTCCGCGCGGGCTTAGGATTGGGGGACATGCCGCCCAAACCGCTTATCCAATCGCCGACGAAGCGCCGCGCGGTCATCGCCGCCGCCATGGTGGTCTTCATGATCGGCTCGCTGGCGTGGGCGGCGCTGCTGAGCGTGAGTCATCGCGTTGACGTCGGCGGGCTGAGCGTCGAGGTGCCCCGATCATGGAAGGCGCGGAAGGCCGACCACCAGGTGTTTGACCACGCGATGGAATTCACCCTGCTCGACGACCCGCCCGAAACGGTGACCCTGGGCGCGCTAGCGCCCGGCAAGGCGGCGTCGCTCACCGATGCCGCCGCCGCGGTGCTCCTGGACGTGGCGGCCGATTCGACGGAACTGAGCGTTGCAGCGCGCAGGCCGATCCACGCCGGGCCGCTCAAGGGCGTGCAGATCGCCTTCGTGGGACGCGCCACCAGCCAGGCGATGATCCCGCAGTACCTCATCGCCATCCTCACCGACGAGAGCCGCTATTGGGCGATCGTCGTCCAAGACTGGGCGTTCGTCGATCCGTACACCGGCCGCCTGCACAGCACCGGTCGCAATGCGGCATTGATGGAGCAGGTTCTGGCGAAAGTGGCCGTGGAGTGATCACCAGGCGCTGCGCCGCCGACTCGCCGGACCATGCCCCAGCAAAAGCACCCGCAAAAGAAGGATCGGCAGCCTCACGTAAGCCGATACATAAAGCCATGAAACGTCATTGCCAAGCTTATCGTCTGTTTCTTTGTGCCCTGTTGGCCGCGGCCGCATGGGGCACCGGTGCGGCCCTGGCGCCGGTGAGTCTTGCGGCCGAAACGCGCCCGGCGGCGAAACCCACCGCCGACAAGCCCGACCTGACGCTGCTCTCGGGTGAGGTGTGGCGTGACGAGACCTTTGGCGTGGGTTTCAACCTGCCCCTGACCGCGACGCTGCGCCGCGAGGTCGCCGACGATGCCGTGGTCCACGTCATCGGCGACGGGGGTTACATCATCAGCCTGTACATCAAGAAGAGTAAGAGCCAGGTGAACATCGACCAGGTGGTGCAGGCCGCCACGGGACAACTGGCGGTCGCCGAGCCGATGGCGGTGCTGATTGCGGAATCCGAGGCGCGGCCGGCGGGTCGGCCCGGCGCGTTGCTCTACTTCGACATTCCCGCCGACGCCAAACGCAAAGCCTCCGCGCACGTGCTGGGCGAGGGCTTCATGCAGTTGGACCCCACCACCGTCGTGATGCTGCGCCTGGACGTGAAATCGGAGCGCTACAAGCAAGCCAAGCCCATTTTCGAGGCGGTCTTCAAGAGCCTGTCGGTGGAGGACCCCGCCAAGATCAACGAGCGCCGCGCCGCCTTGATCGCGACGGGCCAGGAATGGCACAAGGCCCTGACCATCAAGGACGTCAAGGCCGCACTGGTGCCCGAGCAGTGGTTCCGCATCGTCGCCGAGAATCGCGACATCGGCTACATGCAGATCACGCAGAAGGCCGACAAGCAACTCAACTTGGAGGGCGTGACCGTGGAGGTGCGGGCGCGCATCGAGGTCGGCGATCAGGCGTACGACTCGCTGTCCAACTTTTTCGTTTCCGATGACCGCACACGTGAGATATGGTCGATCCGCACGACGGTCCGGCCGCTGGCGCCCGCCGCGCACCGCCCCGGCGCCAAGGGAAACGAGACTTCCTGGGCCGAGACCGGGCTGCGCTCGGGTAAGCAGGTCACCGTCAGTCGCGAAGGGCCCGCCGGCGTCAACAAGAGCGAGTGGGACGCCCCCACCAAAGGTTACCTATCGCAGGTCGAGCTCCAGATGCTCGGTTCCCTGCTGCCGCGGAACAAGGAAGGCGAATACGGCTTCTACGGCTATGTGCCTAGTGCCTCCAAGATCTCCTTCCGCCGCGAACGCGTCGAGGTGGCCAAGGACGGCACGGTGACGATCCATTCCTGGCCCACGCCAGAGCAGCCGGCGCAAGTGTCACGCTCTGACGCCAATGGCCGCTTGCTTGAACGTACGCTCGACGAGGGCCGCAAGGTCATTCCGACCAACAAGGCGGAACTAGCCGCCAAGTGGGGCGTGCGGTGGGACGGGAGGTGAGGGGAAAGGGGAAAGTGGAAAGTGGAAAGTGAGAAGTAGAAAGTAAGAAGTGGAAGCAAGGCGCTTACGCCGACGCTGAGTCCGCGAAGCGTCTGGTATCGTTCTGAACTTTACACTTTTTGCTTTCTGCTTTCTACTTTCTGCTTTCTACTTCCCTCCTTCCGGCAGCGTGAACGTCATCCCGCGGCGAAGCTTGGGGCGCTGGCGAACAAACCACGCCAGGTGCGCCAGGTACTGCCGCTCCTCTTCCGCGGCACCGGACACGCCGACGCGGATGGTCACCAGGGTCTTGCCGTCGTCGGCCGCCTGGGCATGGATTTCCGCCTCGCGCCCATCGGGCAAGAGGGCTGTGATAATGGCCTCGGGCATGTCCACCTGTACCTCGACCTTGCGCGTCACTCGCAGCAGGCCCCAACTGATCTCCTTCACCGCCAGCGGCATATAGTCGCCCACCACCTTCGCCGACGCGTCGAACCACGCCTGCTGCCCCCCGCTCAACTGGCCCGCGGTGATGGCCTGCGTCGGATACGCCGGCGGCGGAGCAGGCAGGCTGGCACAACCAAATAATGCCAAGGCACACGCATGCAGCCAGACAAGCCGGGGCAAAACATGGCGCCGCCCCGGGTCGCCGGGCGGCCCTTTTGGACTGCGGTGGCCTCGACACCGCTCTAGCTTGCGGCGGAGCCGTGCTCGTGTCGGCAAGAGCCAAAGCGGCGTCGAGGCCGCCGCACTCCAAAAAGCCCGATCCGCCTGCCTGGCCGTCTTGTCCGCCATGCTGTCGTTCCTGCTTCACACCGGCTAAAATGAACCTGTCCTACGGAGTGTACCGCAAGTGGAATTGACCATCAGCCTGCCCCACGGCGAGGAGCGCCTCGCCATGATCGGTTCGGCGGAACGAAATCTCAAGATCATCCGCGAGACGCTGGGGGTGACCCTCACGGCGCGTAACGGCATGCTGCGCATCAGCGGCGACAGCCAGCCCGTGGGCCATGCCGCCAAGGTGCTTGAGGAACTGGCCGGCGCCGCCCGCCGGCGGCAGCCGATCAACCGCCAGCAACTCCTGGACCTGCTGGCCAACGTCGGTCATCGGCACGATCCGGCCGCCGAGGCGGGCATGCCCGATCTCGCCGCGGGCCTGGAGGTTTACGCCCGCGGCCGGCGCGTCAAGCCCATGACCGACGGCCAGCGCGATTACCTCGACGCCGTGCTGTCCCATGACCTGACGTTCTGCATCGGCCCGGCAGGCACGGGCAAGACCTACCTGGCGGTCGCCGCCGCCGTCGCCATGCTCCGCCGCGGACAGGTGCGCAAGCTCGTGCTGGTCCGCCCCGCCGTCGAGGCCGGCGAACGCCTGGGCTTCCTCCCCGGCGATCTCCAGCAGAAGGTCAATCCCTACCTTCGCCCCCTGCTCGATGCCCTGCATGACATGATGGACTTCGAGCAGATCCAGCGCTTCATGGCCGTGGACCTGATCGAGATCATTCCCCTGGCGTTCATGCGCGGGCGAACGCTCAACGACTCGATGGTCATCCTCGACGAAGCGCAGAACACCACGCGGCAGCAGATGCTCATGTTCCTCACCCGCCTGGGCCACGGCAGCAAAATGGTCGTCACCGGCGACACCACGCAGATCGACCTGGACGACCCGCGTCAGTCGGGGTTGATCGACGCGGCCCGGCGGCTGCGCCGTGTTCGCGGCGTGGCCTTCATGGCCCTGGGCCAGAGCGACATCGTCCGCCACAGCCTCGTGCAACGCATCGTGCAGGCCTACGCCCCCGTGCGCCGCCCGGCCAGCGCGCCGGACCTGGACCAACCGCCGGACACCGGCGATGATTCGGCCGATAATGAGAAGTAGGAAGTGAGAAGTGAGAAGTAAGAAGTGAAGAGTGGATTCCTGACGCCCTAAGAACTCCCCTTGGCACTATTCCGTTCACCTCGACTCCGCCGCCGCATCACCCCGCGGCCCAGCCAACCGCGCTGGCTGCTGTGGTGGCGGCCCGAGCGCGCCTGGGCTGCCTTCTACATCGTCGCCCTGACGCTGGTCGCCGGCCTCATCAGCATGCGCGGCCAGGAAGGGCCACGCTTCGAGGTGGGCCAGACCGTTCCCCGTGCCGTGGTGGCGCGCGTACGCTTCGAGGCCGTCAACAACGCCCAGACCAACAACAAGAAGACCGACGCCTACGGGGCTCAGCCCGCCGTCTATGTGCCCAACGATGTCTACCTCGAGTCCGTGCGCAAGGACCTCAAGGCTCTGATCGCCCTGGGCAGCGACCGCAGCATCACCAGCATTGAGCAGATCCCGCCCAAGGTGCGCCAGGACTACCAGCTCGATCCCGAGGGCCGGGCCCTGGCGGAGCTGCGCCTCTTTGGCACGGCGGCGTCGTCCCAGCCGTCCTGGGAGGTGTTGACGGCCAACCTGATGATCGACCTGGCGAGTCTGGCGGCGCTGGACAGCGCCCAGGCTGCGCAAGAGCGCGACAAGACGCAGCGCGCCCCCAACATCATCATCAAGCACCCGACCCGCGGCGAACTGGATCGCTACGACAACGCCATCATCGCCGTGCCCGCTGAGGTGGCGGCCCTGCGCGACCGCGTGGCGGCGCTGGTCGAGGAGCTGCGCTTTCCGCGCGACCTTCAGCCCTCGATCCTGGCGGTGGTGATGCGCGATCCCCGGCCCACCTATTTGCTGGACAGCCAGGAAACCGAGCGGCGCAAGGAATTGGCGCAGAAGAGCCAGCCGGAGGTCAAGCGCACGTTCGATGCCAACCAGGTGATCATTCCCGCCGGTACGCTGCTGTCCGAGACGGATGTGAAGTACCTGCGTGCCGAGCAGACTGCCTTCAAGGCGGCGGTCAACACGCTGAGCCTGTGGCTCCAGCGCATCGCCATCATGGGGCTCATCGCGCTGATCGCCGTGGGCCTTTGGGTCTACATCAGCGCTTATAACGTGCGCATCCTGGAGAATCCCACGCGCGGCGCCGCCCTGGTCGGCCTGCTGCTGCTGTGCCAGTTGATCGCCGTCACCTTCACCAACCTTCAGCCGGCGTTCGTGATTTTCACCACCGCCGTGCCCGTCTTGCTGGCGGCGATCGTGCTGGCGATCGCCTACGACCAGCGCTTCGCCGTCGCCACCGGGCTGGTCATGGCGCTGCTGGTGGCCATCAGCCTCAATCTTTCACCGGGCCATTTGCTGATCCTGCTGGCGGGCGTGGGCGTCGCGGCGGCGTGCCTCGACGAGGTGCGCACACGATCCCGGCTGGTCCTGGTCGGCCTGTGGGCCGGCCTGGCCATGGGTGCCACCGCCCTGCTGGTCAACATCGCCCAGCAGCCTCTCACCCCCAGCCTCCAGATCGACCTCATCCGTTTCGACACCATCTCGGCGCTGGCGGCGGGACTGATCACCGGCCTCTTCGTCCAGGGCGTCCTGCCCGCCATCGAACGCGCCTTCAAAGTCACCACCGCCATGACTCTCAAGGAGCTGACCGACGCATCGCACCCGCTGCTGCGCCGCCTGGCGCAGGAAGCGCCGGGCACGTATCAGCACTCGCTGCGGCTGGCGGACATCGCCGAAGCCGCCGCCGACGCCATCGACGCCAATTCCCTGCTCTGCAAGGTCGGCGCCCTCTACCACGACATTGGCAAGATCAACAAGCCGCTCTACTTCATCGAGAACACGACCGACGGGCTCAACCGGCACAGCAAGCTTTCGCCGGCGATGAGCCTGCTGATCATCGTGGGCCACGTGAAGGACGGCGTGGAGATGGCGCGTGAATACCGCCTGCCCGGCCCGCTGCGGCATTTCATCGAGTCGCACCACGGCACCACGCTGGTCGAGTACTTCTACCACGCTGCCCGCAAGCAGAGCGATGCCCAGCAGACGCCGGCGCCGACCGAGTTTGAGTTCCGTTACCCCGGCCCGCTGCCCAGGACCCGCGAGGCCGCCATCCTCATGCTCGGCGACAGCGTCGAGGCCTCGGTGCGCACGCTCGACGAGCCCACCCAGCCGCGCATCCGCCAACTGGTGCACGACCTGGCACAAAAACGCCTGCGCGACGGGCAGTTCAACGAGTGCAACCTGTCCCTGAGCGAACTGCACAATATCGAGGAATCCATGATCAAGACCGTGAGCGTGATGTACCACGGCCGAGTGAAGTACCCGACGGACCAGAAGAAGGAATCGCCGACATCGCCGCCGGTGCAGCAGCGCAGCGCGTGAGGGCGCGCAGAATTTTTGATTTCGGATTTCGGATTTCGGATTTGAGGGAGCCTCAAGCCGGGGCAGAGGCTCTGCGCCGCCCCGGGTTTCCGACACAGCAAAGCTCACCGCTTGGCAATGCTCTTAAGCTGCTCCGCCAGTAACCTTGCGATGGCTTCGACGATTTCGCCGCGGTGCTTGCCCGCCAGCGCCAGGGCGATCTGCGTTTCCATCAGGCCATAGGGAATGCCCGTGTCGAAGCGCTGGCCTTCGATGGTGCACGCGCCGTAGGCCCCGTCTTTGAGCAGGTGCTCGCGCATATATTCCTGCGAACTGGTGAGCTGGATTTCGCCTTTTTCGCGGAGATTATTGCTGATGTGATGGTGCAGGGCGTCGAAGATGGCCGGGGGAAAGATGTGCAGGCCGAAGTGGCACAGGTAGTAGCCCGGCGGCAGGCCCGCCGAACGAAGGTGCTCGCCGGCGTATTGCTCGCTGGGCTTCTCGTAAATCGCCTGGACCTTGTACGTGCCCTCTGCCGCGTCGATCGGCTCGCCCTTGATCGTGCCAAACAGACTCAGGTGCTTGCCCGCCGTGGGTTGCACGCCGCTCATCGCCTCGACGCCGCCGACCCCCGCTGCGTGGTACTTGCGGATGAGTTGCGTGGCGCAGTTGTCGCCGTTGGCGCTGATGTAAATGTGGTCGCCCAGCATGAGCAGGAACGGCTCATCGCCGACAAATTCGCGGGCCTGATACACGGCATCGCCGTAGCCCTCGGGCTTGTGCTGCGCCACAAAGTGCAGCCGTTCGCCAAACTCCTCCAGCTTTTCGCTCTGGAGAATCGCCCAGTCCTTGCCGCGAAAGGCACGCAGCGTCTCGTCGCTCATGCGGCGGAAGTAGTCGCGGTACTGCTTCTCGTCGCCGGGCTGGGTGACGATGCAGATCTCCTCGACGCCGGCGGCGATGGCCTCCTCACCGATGATCTGGATGATCGGCTTGGCCAGGCCGTCGGCATCGACCAGGGGAAACATCTCCTTCTGCACGGCACTGGAGGCGGGATACTGGCGCGTGCCTCGACCCGCGGCGGTAATAACGGCTTTGCGGACTTTTCTCATGGTGGTACCTGACTCCCTGGCTAATGAATGCCTCGCTCGGCGAAGAACTGCCGGATCACCGGCTCGATTGCGTGGCGCAGCGCGGCGTTGGCGTAGCCGCACCAGTGCACGCCGGTGTGCACGTCCATCGGCGGCCGCAGATCACCGCCCAGCCCGTCGGTGAGGATCACCCCGGCCCGTTGCGCTACCAGCATGCCCGCCAGGTCGTAGGGATGACACTCCAAACCGCGAATCGCCTTGCCCGTCTGCTTTTCCAGAATGCGGTAGAAAAGAGGACGCAGGTCGCAGCAGAAGCGGTCGTGGCCGATCATCAGTTCCACCATCTGCCCCGCGGTGGTGATGTATTGATCGTCGAAGACCGCGGCACTGCCCGGGGCGACGTCGCCCAGCGTGGCGTGCACGATGCGCTCCATCAGCTCCGAGGCGAGCACCTTGGTGCCGGGGAAAAAGTTGGACACCTGGGCAAAGCCGTTGAGGAGCGTCGCGGCGGTGCTGGGACCAATCGGAATTTCGGATTTCGGATTTCGGATTTCGGATTTGAGAATTGGGGGATCAAGCCGGGGCAGAGGCTTTGCGCCGCCCCGGGTTTCCTCACGATAACCCCTGGCCTGTTGCCCGCGCACCGCCACAAACGCATCGGCCCACCCCGCCTTGCTCGTCGGCAACTCCACGATGACCGACGCCAACGCATCGGCCACGCTCGTCGCCTCTCCGCGGTCTTCCGCTACTGCTGCGATGAACCACGCCGAGCGCTTGTCGTACATGATGTTCCGCGTGCCGTCGATCGGGTCAACGATCAGTCTGTACCCGGCCCCTTGATTCGCTTGCGGTTTAGCATCGAACTCTCTGCGCCCACTTTCTCCCATTCCCTCCGCCACCAACACCAACGGCCGGCACGCCGCGGGCCACGCCGCGATATGTTCCTCGATCACCGGCTCCACATGACGGTCGATCGCGAAGATCGTGTCGCCGCCCTCCTGCGCCACCGCCGTGGCCATATCTTCCCCGCCATCGCGCGCCGCGATCAGCCGATGGCGCACCGCCACGCCCAGCTCTTCCAGCCGGTGCATCCACGCCGATGGTTCGTTGACATCGTTCACGGCAGCTCCCTCGGTGAGATGGCCACAGCGCCCAGTTCCGCCGCCCCGGGGCTGGTGCCCTCGAAATACAGCGTGCTGCGCCCGGTTTCCTCCTCATAGTCGTGCGCCAGCACCGCCACCGCGGCGCGGGTGTCCTCGTCATCGCGCATGAGAATGGCTACCGTGCCGCCGCAGCCCCCGCCGGTGATCTTGGCGCCGTAAAAGCCCTGCTCGGTCCCGCGCTCCTGCACCATGTCCACCAGCCGATCCGTCAGCGGGTGACCCAGATTGGCGCACTTGCTGTAGCTGGTGTGGCTCTCGTACATGCGCATGCCCGCCTCCTGCATGTGCTTTTCGACCATGTCGTGCGGGCCTTGCTCGCGCAGCAGCTCCACAAACGTGCGCACGCGCGACATCTCCAGCACGTGATGGTCCGCCGCGGAGCGCACGGCGTAGGTCCGGTCGGGTTGCACGGTCGTGACCGGATCATTGGTCGAAGCAAACAGATTGAGGAACGCCTGGCCGGTGATCGTCTCGGGCAAATGCGTGCGCAGGTGATCGCGGTAGAGGTCGGCATCGACGTTGGCCAGGTGGCCGGAAGTGGGATCGGGTGACTGGTGGGTTGACAGAATCTTCTGGGCCATGAAGGCGGCGACGCGGGTGTCGGTGTAGGGATCACCGCGCACCTCGTGCCGCACACCGCTGTACAGGCCGGCGAGCATGTAACCTTCCGGCACCTGCACCTGTCCCAGCACCTGGGCGGGCTGTCCGTCGTTGCCGACCTGGCAGAGGATTTCCAGCATCGAGCCTTGTTGCCCCAGTGCCGCGGTCACCTGGTCCATCACGCCGCAGGGCGCCCCCACCACGCGGTTCTCCACCGCCTGGCACGCCACCGCCAGCGCCATCGGCTCCAGCGCCACGTCCCACAACTTCGCCAGCGCCGTCATGGCCGCCACCTCAATGGCGGCGCTGGAAGATACGCCCCCGCCTGAGGGGACATCGCTGTCGAGGAAGATCGTCGCGCCCGCCCTGGCCGAGGCCGGCGAGTGATTGTGCATCAGCCACCACGCACAGCCCACCAGATAACGCGCCCAGGCATCATCGTCGTGCAGCAGCGCCCCAGCGCCGCCCGCATCGACATCGCCAAGCCCGGCCGCGTCAACCGCGACCGTGTCCTTCTCCTGCGCGCTGTGCACGACGAACCGGCCATCTTCACGAGCCTGCACCGCGACACCCGCGGCAATGGCCAGTGGCATCTCGCACACCAGCGAGCCGCTGTAATCGGCGATGCCTCCCATCACATCCAACCGCCCCGGGGCCCGCGCCAGCGCGACAGGCGCCTTATTCAGCAGACCACTGGCGCGCAGAGCTTTGCCCATGCGCGGCAACGGTTCCCAGGACATGATCGACGATGACTGATTCATCCGGCGCTACTCCTGACGATATTGAGCCGGCGTTCTTGCCCCCTCTCCCTTCTGAGGGAGAGGGTTGGGGTGAGGGTGGTCGCGCCATCGTGCACGGACGTCGTGGATTCTCGTCGCATTTCCGCCATACCAGCACCCTCACCTAACCTCTCCCTCAGAAGGGAGAGGGACCGGAAAACGCACTGCATCATCGTCCACCGGTAAGAGCACGCGATCAATCGCGGCGGCGACCAATCCCGCCGCCCGGCGCCGCGGGGCGCTCTGGCAGACGGTCGTCCCGAAGCGCGACCACATCGCCGAGCGCTCGATCCGCTGCCCCAGCCGCTGCACCACGCCCGGCCCCAGTTCCGCCAGCGCCCCGGTGATCACCACCTGGCGCACGCCCAGCATGTTCATCGCCGCGACGATGATCAGCGCCGCGGCGTCCAAGGCCCCCGCCAGCCAGCGCTCGATCCCGTGGGCCGCGATATGCGCCGCCATGCCCTGCCAGGAGCTCATCGCCCCGCGGTGATGCTCGACATAGCTCTGGAGCAGCCCTTGCCGGGACAGCAGGGTTTCGATGCAACCGGCGCCGCCACAGCCGCACTTACGCGTATTGCCTTGCACAGGTGTGTGGCCCAATTCACCTGAGAGCGGCAGGGGCGACTGGTAGAGCTGGTGATCGATCACGGCCGCGGCACCGACGCCCTGGCCAAAGTCCACCAGCAGAAAATCGCCGGCGCCTCGGCAAGCGGGGTTGGCGGCCATGTGGCCCAGCGCCAGGGCGCGGATTTCCTGCACCAGGCAGACCGGCACGTCCCACACGGATCGCACGATGCTGGCCAGTTGGGCCTCCTGCGTCCAATGCAGATTGGGCGAGAGCAGCACGCGGCCGGCGGGTTCATCGACGACGCCGGGGACGCTGATGGCGACGGCCCAGGGATCGGTCACGTCGAGGTCGGCGGCGGCGGCGGCCAGGCGGCGGGCCCAGGCGGCGGCGGAGCGCGGCGTGGCGAACTCGAGGGGCCAGCGCTCGTCGTCGGGACCGGCGATGGGCAGCGCCGCCAGGCGCGTGGTGCGCACGCCAAGCTGGAGCGCCAAGAGGCGATGGGTTTGGCGATTGAGGCGGAGCATGCGGGCGGGCCGGCCCAGGGCCGAGTCAGAGCCGCGCCGCGTAAGCCCGCGGTTGTTCGTCCGCAGGCCTACGCCTTGCGGCTCGGATAGGGACGTGGCATCGATCTCCTCGACATAGCCGGACTCGAGCAGTTCATCAGCGACCTTGCCGACGGTCGGAACGCTAAGGCCGGTGGCTTTGGCCAGGTCGGCGCGGCAGGCGCCGCCGGTCTGGCGCAGGCGGTCGAAGACGGCGCGAACGTTGAGTCGGCGAAGATGGGCGGGAACGCCTGGCATACTTAAGTAACTTAATTAAGTAAGGTGCGGATGTCAATAGGCACGACCCTGGGAGTTCTTTCAGAGCCCCCGCTGCGCATCCATTTGCTTTCTCTGCCTACGCACTATCAGGCCGATCCGCTGCGATGCTCCGGGGGCGCGGGCGAGAAGCGCAGAACCCCCGCTGCGCATCCCTGCCCCCTTGACTACCTACGCGTGATCCGGATGCGCTGGAATTGCCCCCGTTTTGTGGTCAGGGGCTGGGTTGCCCCGCGGGCAGGGGCACACAATCTATCTGCGGCACCAGGTCGGCCAGTTTGGTTTCCTGAACATTGCCGTCCATGCGAAAGTCAACGAACTGCTGGCCGTCCCATCGGGCGCACGCACGCAGCGCCACCGAGCCGTAACAAATGGCGGCGATCTTGTTCTGTTGCAGGTCGTAGATCACGTTTGCCTTGCCGACGATCTGACCCTCCTGGTTGAGCAGCGCGCCACCGAAGCGGAGTTCCGTGGGAATTTCCGTGATGATGATCGGATCGACCGGGACGACCGCGGCGACCAGTCTTGACGACCTGACCACTTGGTTGGCAAACTGCTCGATGCGGCTGGTGTGCTCGGTCATCAGGGCGCTGTATTGCGTGCGCTTCTGCACCAGCGGCCTGATACCCAACGCGTAGAACAGGGCGACGATCCCAACCAGAAGCAACAAGATCAGCAGCGGCCTGGGAATGGTCAGCCTGACGCGCGGCTTTGCTTGGGCATCATCCGTCTCTGTCGCCGAAAGACCCCTAGTCACGATCGTCGCCTTACCTTTCTTGATGTTGAATCCGCATTCAATGCACAAGACAGCGCCGCCCTTGAGTGGCTTGGCGCAGGACGGACACAGTTCCGCCGTCAAAGGGGCATCGCCCTTCCCGAGCGTTCCAGGTTGCTTTGATGGCTTGGCGGGCTGCGCCGGCGCGGAGGACTGCGCCCCGGCCTTGCTCATAGCCATCGGCAGCGCCGGCACCGTGAGCGGGGCGCCACAGCGGCATTTTGCCTTGCGGCCGACGGGGGCAACTTGCCAGCGAAAACTGGCTTTACAGGAAGGGCACACAAATCGCGGTTCTTCTGCCATGGTGGGTTCTCTGGCGCAAAAGGGATCCCTTATCCAGGTAAAGTCAGGCATGCCCGCAGCAAGTGATGGGAGCTATCTTACCACATCATTGTCCTTTTATCGCCCGGGATCACGCGCCTGACAATCCGGGGCATCACGCCACGCGGCCCCGAACGCGCGGAAACTCACCACCGCAAGAACCCGATGAGCTTGGATTTCCTTTGCCTTGCCTCGACCGGCCCGTACAATCCGCAGAGCGATGCAATCCACTTACGATGGGGCTTTTGTCATGGCAAGCGTTTTGGGCAAGCGTTGGCTGGCGGCGGCCATCTGTATCATGGCGGCGCTCTTGATCGCGGCGCCGCCGCAGGCCATGGGGCGCGGCAACGTGCGCGAGGAGGCTGAAGACTTCCCGCCCGGCAAATTCTCCGACGGCGGCACCTATCAACTGGAGAACTTCCGCGGCAAGGTCGTGGTCGTGTTTCTTTATGAAAGCAACTGCCCCCGCTGTGCCGGGCTGATTCCCCAGCGCAATGAGGTGGTCGCCGCCTACAAGGACAAGCCCGTGGTCTTCCTGGCGGTGGGCGCCGGTGATAGCGCGCAGAGCGTCACGTCCTACGTCCGCAAGACCGGGCTGGTCATGCCGGTCTTCATCGATCCGCTGAGCGTCATGGAGCGGCGGTTGGATGTGAAGATCTCCATGAACAACATCTATGCGTTCCGCGTGATCGGACCAGACGGCAAGATTTCAGGCTACGACATGACGCCGCAAGCGATCGACAAGGCCCTCAAGGATGTCACCTGGAAGTACAAGGAGAAGGGCTACCACGAGCAGTTGAATCCCATCATCGAGCTATTGGAGTGGGGCCAGTATGAGAAGGCGGTGCCGGCCCTGCGGCAGTGGCGCTCCAATCACAAGAAGGACGTGGCCGAGTCGGCGCAGAAGCTTTATGACGCGGTGCAGGCCGAGGGCCAGGCGTGGAAAGAGGAGGCCGACGCCGCGGTCGAGACCGACCCGGTCAAGGCCTATGACCTGTACGTGAAGCTTGCCGCGGCGTTCAAGGGCGAGGACCTGGGCAAGGCCGCCGACGCCGCCCGCCGGCCGCTGGCCAACAACCCCACGGTCAAGAAGGAGCTGGCGGCCCGGCCACACTTTGACCGCCTCAACGCCATGATGGCCCAGGCCCAGCCGGCGAATAAGAAGAGCATCACAGCCTACCTTCAGGAACTGATCCAGACCTACCCCGATACGCCCACCGCCACCAAGGCCAAAAAGCTGCTGGAAGACCTGACTTAAGCCCGTGTGGAGGTCGGGCTGGTGCGGGCGAGTCGCGCGGTCCGGTGGGCGGGGTCCGGGGTCCGGGCGGCGGGGTCCGGGGGGCGGGGTCCGGGGCGGGGCCGGGGGGGGCCGGGGGGGCCCGGGGTCTTGGACTGGGTACATCTTCTGCAATGCCGCTGTGCTATGGGCACGGCTCCTATCCGCCGCTGCCTGCCAGGCGAAGTTCTCCACTGAAGACCAAAGGCACCTCTGATTGGGTTGGCGCACACTCAATGAATCAGGTTGTCGCTGCCATTCCCCCGGTGGCCAGCGGGACTGGCAGCGTCGGCAGCCGCCCAATTAGCCCGGATTATTCCCCGCAGAGGACGCAGAGGACGCAGAGATTCAGAAGAAGTAAGAGCTTATGAACAAAACTGACAATGACTTGATTTTCGCAGTGTGCTTCCTGGGAGATTTGGAAGTTCGCCAGTAGCGCCAGAAGTTATTGTTCTGAAATGATTTGCTTCCTCTGCGTCCTCCGCGACCTCTGCGGTGAATCTTTCGGGTTGGCAGCACTGGCCGCCGAATTGCCCCCTCATAAAGCCACCTGCAGGAATTCTGCCCTTCCTAGTCACTTCCGGAACATTTCCATTGACTGATTCATTTTATTTTTTTATAATGAAATCAGAGCGTGGACTGCATCATCTTTCGCTGCACCGAATCGGCAACCCATGCACCTGGATCCGAGTATTCGCCCTGCCCCGCCCCATATGCCCTGGCTTTCTCGCCCCTACCACGCAGGTACACCGATGATGAAGCACATCACGCCGCACCGTTCGATCAGATCGTTCCCATCCGCGGGCTTTACGCTCATCGAGCTTCTGGTGGTGATCTCGATCATCGCTCTACTCGTCGCCCTGTTGCTGCCGGCACTGGGAGCGGCGCGGGTGGCGGCCCGCCGGGCACAGTGCGGCACGCAGATGCGCTCCTTGCACCAGGCATTGTCGAATTACCTGGCCGACAACCGCGAAAACCAACCCCTTCTGGCGACTTATTCGACCGCCTTTGACATGCACGAATACCTGCACCCGGTCGTGCTCTCGGCTTACATCGGTTTTGAACATATCGGGAACCGAACGCCTCAAGCAAGCAATGTGGGGACGGAGGGGCGAATGTACAACTATGTTCTAAATGTGGTGAATGGCGGTCCCATCCGCCGCAGCATCATGTTCTGTCCGGAAGAGACCTATCAATATCCGGCCATGGGGCTTCCCCTGAACACCAGTTTTCCTCGCCTGTCGAATTATGCGGCCGTATGGCGAGGCTGGAATGCTTTCGGGACCAGCTATGTGCCGCAAGCCACCGATCTAGACTCGCCCGCCGAGCAAGCCAGATGGATGGGCCGCACCTTGTCGAACAAGCAGCAGCCAAGCAACACCGCGGTATATGGGCATGTGAGCGAGGGAAATTTCTCCTACGCGCAAGTCTACGCCGTCAATAATGTGGCAGACTGGGACTACAGCACGCATACGAAGGTGGCTAACCACGAAGGAACCCTGCCGTTCGGATGGCTCGACGGGCACCTCACGATGGTCAGCCGCGACGATCTGCTGGCTGATTACTACGACGGCGGGCCGAAATATGGGCCTACTGGGAGTTCGCCGCTCTGGTACACCGGTAAGTTCAATCCTTGGTGAGGCTACTTCGCCAACACGTCGTTTGAAGCCGCGACCGGACCCGCCACGCAGATCGCCGAGAGGCGCAGCTCCTGGGCCTTGTCGCTGTCGTAGATCGGTTCGATGCGCACGGTGTGCGACACAGCGGGGTCCAGGCCGGTGGCCAGAACCTCGAAGAGCAGGACGTTGCCGCCGAAGCGGATCGATGAAGCATCGAAGAGCTTGGGTTGCGCCGCTTGGTCGGCCGACTGACTCATCACGTACTGGCCATCGATCATCGCGCGGAACTTGCCGCTGCGCGTGGTCTTTTCGCCCAGCACCGCGACCATGCCGCCGTGGAAGCGATACTCCAGCGGCTGCGGCTCGTCGCCGCGCCGGGCGACGACGATGCTGTCGAGCCAGCGCGAAGGCAGCATGTCGAAGAACGCGCCGTTGACGTTGACGCGATCGGTCTGCCAACCCGCGGGCAGCGGCAGCGACGCCACGGGCACGCGGGCCGTGTGCATGTACGCCTGACCATGGAGCATTGTCGGCGGGGCCGCGCACACCTGCTGCTCCGCGATGGCGCCCTGCATCGCCGCCCAACCCGCCTGGGCGAAAAGCTCATAGCCCTCGTCGCCTGGGTGCACGCGATCAAACGGCCAGAGCCGCGCCGGATCGGCACCGTTCCGCACCGCGTCGCGCACGAGCGTCACCGCATCGGCCACGGGCACGTGGTACGCCTGCGCGATGCGAAGGTGCGCCTCGCGTCGCTTAAGCGCCTCGACCTCATATTTCTCCACGTGATCGCGAAAGGGAAGGATCATCATGACGACCGGGCAGCGTGCCTCGGTGATGATTCGTCGCACGAGCGACTCAAAGGCCGCGAGTTTCTGCGCGTCGGTCCACAGCAGGTCGTCGTTGGCGGTGAAATCAAGAAAGATCAGGTCGGGCTGGTGGTCCAGCACGTCGCGCCCGAGGCGAAAGGCCGCCAATTGCGAGTTGGTGCCGCCGATGGCGGCATCGTGGAATCGCCATCGCGCCAGCGGGTAGGCTTGGCGCAGGTGCTGCGCCAGCAGGCCCCGATAGGAGGTCACGTTTGGATCGCTGGCGTTGGCGCCCCAGGTGAGCGACCCGCCGAAGAAGACCACGTTGAGCGCCTCGCCGGCGCGGGCACGCTGATCAAAGCCTGCAAAGCTCGTCCCCCCCGCCGGCGCGCCGGCGCAACCGCCCAGCAGCGACAGGAGGAGGGCCATCAGGAGGACACGATTCGGTTTGAGATGCCGATTAGCCATAGGAGGTAACAGGGATGAACGCGGATGGGGGACACCGAAGAAGGAACAGGATGGACATGATGGAGCATGATGGACAGGATCAATTAGCTGAAGATAGAACAGGTTTGGCGAACATCAGCGATTGTGGACCTGCGCGAAGCCGCAAGCGGCTATGTCAGACCAACCCATCCTGTCCATCATGTCCATCCTGTTCCCTCTTTCTGCTTTATCCGTGTTCATCCGTGTTCATCCGTGTTACCTCTTCTCACGGCTGGAAGTTTACCTCGCCCCAGGCGGCGGGAGTTAGCTTCAACTCGAACACTTCGTCGCTGACCAGGCCGGTGTTCTGGTTGCTCCAGTAGGAGCGCAAGGCGGTGCGGACGCCGGCGGCGTTGCCCAGGGTGACGCCGAAGTCGCCGCGCAGCTTCAGGGTCTGGCCGCCCTTGAGTCCCAGTGCCGCCAGCGGCACCGCGGCCTCGAGCGTCCAGCCGTCCTTGTCCGTGACCACCTTGGTCGGCAGGTCGGTCAGCACGTCCACACGCGCGACTTGGAAATCCTTCACGACGCCCGAACTGAAAGTCATCGGCTTGGGCTCGTCGGCCACTTCGCGATAGATCACCGCCACCGGCTTACCGGCGAACTGACCGATGGAGAGGCGCAGGTCGCCCATGGCAGCCGCGGCGCGGCCGGCGGGCGCCGCCGGGTCGGTCTGGAGCTGCAAATCAACCGTATCGCCGCGGGCATAGCCATACTGCGGGGCATCGGCGCCGTTGACCCAGGGCGAAGCGTCTTTCACGCGGTAGCCCAAGTAAAGGTTCTGGTCATCCCACGCCAGTCTGACGGTGACGGGCGCCGAACTCCCAAAACTCAAGGCCGCGCTGTCCTTGAAGTCGGTCTCGATATCACCGCTGAAGGTCGGCGTGCCGCGGGTGATGGTGACGCGCGGCGGCGTTCGGCCCGCCTGCTGCTGCATCGCCTGGTAACGCCGGGCCTCCTGCACATCCGCCGCGCTGATTTCCAGCGCCCCGCTGCCGATCGCCTGGAACTGATCCATGCCCTGCAATTCGACATTCCACAGGGAGGCCTTGCCCGTCTGAAGGAAGATGCGGCCATCGGGCGTCTGGGTGGCCGCGCCGCCGAAGTCCTCTTCGCCCGAGCCCGGGGGCACGTCATTGATGCGGGTTCCGTTGCCGGGGTTCTCCGGCCAGTGAACTTTGAGCAGGTCGCCCTGGAAGAGGCTGGTGAGGTAATAGCCGTGCTCGCTGAGGATGTGCCATTCGCCCTTGTTGGTGTTGATGACCCAGTATCGCCCCAGGGGCTGGGGCAGCCGGCCGGCGCCGATGACGCCAAAGGCGCCGCGGATCAGGCCGGGCGCCGCCGGCGGAGCGCGGTGGGAGCCGTGCACGCCCTGGAAGGGGTTGGGATACGTCCAGCGCACACGGCCGGTGTCGGCTTCGACGCACGCCCATCGCTCGCCAAACGCCTTGCCGCCCATCACCAATATAAGCTTGCCATCATGCGAAGGATAGGGGAACCCGCTGTCGGCCGGCACGGGCAGATTGACGATGGCCGTGACATCCCAGATCGGCGCCCCGGCCTCGCTGAAGCCCAGGATCGGCAGCACAATATCCCCGACGCCCTTGGGCGCCTTGATCTGGCCAAAGACGCTCATGTCGTCCGCCATGCCATGCGACCAGCAGTAGTAGCCGTTGAAGGTCAGATACGCCGGGGCCGTCTGCACTTCCTGGGGCTGCTCCTGGCTATCGCCGTTAAGATCCGACCACAGCCGCAGTTGCTTGGCGTCGTAGTGAGCCCTGCGGATGTAGCTTCCTTCGCCCAGCCGTTCAAAGACGGCAAAATCAGAGCCGCCGCCGTCGGCCTTACGGTGCCTGAACGTGGTCAGGTAGACGCGCCCGCCGTTAGCGATGCTGAAGCGAGCGGAGCCGGCCAGGGCGCGCTCGAAGATGCCGGTGATGCGGGCCTTGCCGGTGGCGGGGTCGATTCGCCACTCGCAGCCTTCGCCCACGACGATCGCGGGGTCGGTGGGGCAGACGGCGCCGCCGCTGGCGCCGTAGTGGGTCGGGCCGAAGAACTCGCGCAGGAGTTTGCCTTCCTTGACGTCCCACAGGCTCACGCGCGGGGGCGTCTTGCCGCCTTCCATGACCCAGAGCCGGCCTTGCCGATCCAGGCCCAGGCCATTAACCTGATGGATGCCGTCGGGGGTCCACGGCCCCAGTGCCGCGCGGCCCCCCTTGCGGCCAATGGAAGTACGAAGTACGAAGTCGGAAGTGTGAAGTTTCTCACTTCCTACTTCGTCCTTCGCACCTCGTACTTTCTGAAATACCTTGACCTGCTGATCCTGGCCGCGCACCCCCACGTAGATCGTGCCGTCGTCAGCGAGCGCCAGGGCCCGCCCATCGGCAACCTGTTCAATAATCGTGTGACTTTGTCCCGTCGCCGCATCGATGCGCAGAACCGCCCCCTTGCCGGTCAGAACGTAAAGGTTCCCCCGCCAGGCCTTCATATCCACCGGGCTGTCGATGGGCCAGCGCTGCTGCACCGCGCCGGTCGCCGCGTCGAGCACCGCCACCGTGTTGATGTCGGGATACGCCAGGAAGACCTTGCCGGCGCTTCCGGGGGCGGGGGCCGCGGCGACGACGGTGGCGGCTTTGGGCGCGACCTCTCCGACCGTCATGGGCTTGATGATGTCCATGTCCGCCGTGGGCCGTCCCTGCCAGGGACTGTAGACGCCGGTGGCGTGGTCCAGGCGGTAGAGCACGTTGCCGTGGTCGATGATGTAAACGATGCCGTCGAGGACGGCCAGGCTGTCGGCGCCACCCATGCCGCCGTGGGTCTGGCGCCAGCGCACGTTGCCGTCGTGATCCACGGCCACCACGGCCTTGCCCGCCTCGGCGCCCGACCAGCCCAGGTAGACGCCCAGTTCATCGGCATCGACCGTGCAGGCCTCGCCGTGATCGCCACCCCATCCGCCCTTACTGCTGTGCCCATCCCACGGCCCGTCGGCGCCGGTACACGCCCAGCCACGCAACACCAGCGCCACGCCCGCCCCCGGTAGGTGGATCGCGTCCCAGGTGTACTTGCCCGGCGCGACCGGATCGCCCGGCTTGTTGACTGTCCCGGGGGTGCCGGTGCCCAGGCCGTCCCACATGACGCGCTGTTCGCCTGCCTTGGCGGGGGCCTGGGTCAGAAGCTGCCGCACGACCGACCCCTGCTCGTCGCGAATGACCATGGACACATAGCCTTCGCCGGGCGTGGTATAGGTGATGGCCTTAAAGCCGATCGGCTCATCGGCCCCCGGGCGGCTCAGGCCGGTCCAGTCCACCTTGGACCAGCCGTCCTCGATCCGCACCGGAAACGTTCGGCCGTCCGACAGGCGCACCGGCCGAGGCTCATCGGTTCGCTGGTCTGTGAGCTGGACCGGGCTCCAGACGGGATAGGCGCGGAAGGTGAAGATGCGGTCAGGCTGGACGCCGGGCATGAACAGGTCCTTGACCGAGTGCCTGCCGGAGGGCGCGGTGAAGTTGGCTTCCACGGTCATGCGCAGGCCGCCAGTTTCCCGGGCCGCACCCGCCCCCGGGATCGGTGGCTTGCCGTCGGTGGTGATTAGCTTCCAGGGGATGGCGATTTCCTGGAAGTAGCCCTTGCCGTCCTCGGTCACGGCAAAGGCTTGCTGGGCGCCGGACTTGGCGGCGTCGCGCACGCTGCCGCCCTTGAAGTCCCGGCCGTAGGTGATTTCAACCAGGTCCTTGCCGTTGCTGCCCCGCCAGCAAGTGAAATGGGCGACGCGCTCGCCTTCGCCTTGGCCGGCAATGGTACGGAACTGGAGGCAGTCGCCCTTGAAGCCGGCGTCGCCTGCCGTGCTGCCCGGGTTGTTCAGGGGTGTGGCATCGATCCAGCGTGCCAGGATGTAGAGGTTTTCCTGGTCCCACATGCCGTAGTACCACAGGCTGTACTGGTCGCGAAAGGCTTCGACATCCGAGCAGGCGAAGACGCCTTGGGTCAGATCCCAGTCACTGGCTGCCGCGTCGATTTTTACCGACCCCGGCCCCTTGGGCAGCGTAAAGCCTTGGTGCTCAGTTTCGGTCGCAATGGCCGAGAGTGTCACCGCAATGCATGCCACAGCACCGATAACCTGCAAGAAGCGGGACGTACCATGACGTTGCGTAGTCGCAAGTGACTTCATGGGCAAACCTTAGGTGTGAGTTACTTTAGATGATTGCTAATTGAATTACGACATGATATCATGGCAACGTCCGTAAACCAACTCAATTCTCACTGCGGGAGGTTAGACCCATGCTAAGAACTACTCCAGCCGTCAAGCAATTCCGCGTGGGCCTTATCGCTGTTGCCCTGTTGGCCAGTCTGGTCGCCGCCAAGGCGGGGTTGGCGGCCCTCGATGTCACGGTGTTCGACGCGCCCCCGGCCGAGTACGCACCTGCCATCGCCCAGCAGGCGGCGGCGCCGGGCAGCCCGATGCGTATCCTCACAGTTGAGGATCGCGTCGGCGTCGCACGCAAGCAGGAACTGGTGCGCGTGCCCCTGTTCTTCCATGACGGCGAATGCAAGGATCCCAACAGCCTGGTGATCTACGACGCAGCCGATACGGCCAAGGCCAAGCCCATCGCCTATCAAGCCGACGACATCCGCCGCGCCCCTCAAGACAGCGGCATCAGCCGGATGCACATCTATTTCTACACGGACTTGGAGCCCTGGCAACGGCGGCAGTTCATCGTGTTGCCGGGCCAGAACCCCGGCGCCAAGCTGCCCGCCCTCAAGGCGACCGAAGCCGACGGCAAAGTCACTCTCGCCGGCGACGAACTGGCCATCACCTTCGTCACCCAGGGCAAGACCGCCGGCGGCATCACGCTGATCAAGACGCCTTTCGCCCAAGTCGCCGCCACCGATGTTGTGCTGGCGCCGCGGGTCAAACTCTTCCGCCAGGACGCCAAACTCAAGACGGTGCACGAGCACGAGATCACCTACCAGAATCCCGACAGCTTCGAGGTGCGTGAACTCAAGTACGCTACCGGCCCGCTGTTCGCCAAGCTGCGTCTGAAAGTCGGCCCGCCCGGCGTGCCCGATACACTTGAGACCACCTACCTGATCCCCCGCCAGGGCAGCACGATCACCTCGACGCTCCGCACCTTCGCCCAGGACCCGCAAACCGGCGACACGGTTAGCGCCAACTGGCCCAATCCGCTCTGGGGCTACGCCAAGTTCGGCAACGACGCCGAGCCGCCCAAAGTCGTCAGCGTCGGCGGGGGCCTGCGCAAGCTCACCCGCAACGTGCACAATTTCCGCATCTACGCCGCCGTGAGCGACAAGTCCGGTTTCAGCTTCATGAATGTGCCCTATACCGCCATGGGCGGCCAGGGCGTCTACATACACGACAAGGGTGAACTGGTCCTCATGGGGCCGGGCAACCGTCGCCGCGACGGCGCCAGCAACAGCAGCACCATCCGCGCCTGGTGGTACCAGGCCAATTTCGTGCTCAGTCCCACCATCGACCCGGAAAAGCTCTGGGAACTGGCATGCGCCAACCAACAGACGCTCACCGCCATCGTGGATGAACCGGCGATCACCGCCGCCGACATGGTGGCGCAATGCGCCGAGGTCGCCAAGCGATTCTGGGAGATCAAGTACTGGGGCCGGGGCTGGTATCAGGACGCGGGGATCCACTACCTGGCGGGCAATGACAAGTGGAAGTCCACCGTGCAGCGCGTGGCCAATCCCGCACCCCCCAAGACCCCACCGACCAATCCCAACCCCAAGCCCAAGCCCAGCGACATCACGGTCGAGGCCTGGACTCCTGGCTGGGTCAAGCAGCAACTGGCGGAAGGCAAGACATACCCGCTGGATCGGCCCCAGGGTAGTGACAAGGACGTGGCCGGACGCGTCGAACCCTATCCCGTCGGCTACGGCATGGGGAACATCCCCACCTTTGCCGCCTATGTGTCCCCGGGCCAACGTCTGGACCAGATATGCCTGGCGGTCGGACAAGCATCCAAACTCACCAACGGCGGGCTGTACAAGAACGGCTTCCCCATGATCCGCGCCTTCAGTAACGCGCTGAACATGCAGATCGGCGCGGCCATGTTCGGCATCCATGGCGGCAAGGCCGCCGGCGACTCCGCCGGCCAGGAACTCGTCACGTTCTATCGGGACGTCTTGCGGTCCCCCGGCGTCATCGCCATCTATGGCCGCGGTCAACGCTGCTACTCCGGCGATATACGCAATCAGGAGCAGTCCGACTCGCTCTACCAGGCCATCAGCGACATGTGGATGCGGGTCATCGAACTCAATGACAACGAGGACCTGATGCTCCATCCGGCGGTCTACGGTCGGTATTTCGACGCTGTGGATGTGCTGGCGGACCAGCAGCACGCCCCCCTCGACCCCGAGAAGGGCTTCTCGTGGGATCGCGCCAATTTCTTCCGCACGCAGTGGCATGACCACCGCTGGGAAGCCTGGGACGCACTGCCCCTGGCGGGCATGTTCCGCGGTGTGCCACAAGGCATCGCCAGCGGACCGGTCGGCCTGACTGACGCGGTGTATTTCGTGAACAAGCGGGCGTCGCGTGGGCAAAACTGGGCGACGCTCATGAATTACTTCCACCCGCTGGCGGTGCTTCAGAATCAGCGCCTGGAAACGTACGAGGCGCCCAAACTACCGCCGCTGCCCCAGGGTGTGAACATGGAGGCCTCCGGTCGCGGGACTGGCGGCGTCGAGGTGACTTGGCAGGCCGTGCCGGGCGCCGTGGGCTACCGCATCTATTCAGCAGCATCCGAAGGCGATGCCCTGACGTTCCTCAACTCGCCCTACGGCCCGCAAGGCAAGGAGTTGGTCAAAGGCACGCAGTTCATCGATCCCGCCGGTGGCCCCGAGACGTTCTACTTCGTCACCGCCGTCGATGCCAAGGGCTACGAGAGCCGCTGGTTCCCCAACGAGCCGGCGCCGGTGGCGATCAGGGAGAAGTGAGCCAAATCGTCACCGCGAGCAGACGCCATGAACCAAACCGATAGTCAAGCCGGGGCAGAGGCTTTGCGCCGCCCCGGGTTCTGCGGTATTTGGACCGCGGGCTTACGCCGCGCGGCTCTGATCGTCACCTGCCTGCTACTACTGCTTTCACCGGCATCTCGCGCACAAGATTCCCCTGACCCCCACCCCCCCATCCCCATCCGCTTCACGCTCGATTCCCCCCGCTACGTCACCATCGTTATCGACGACGACCAGGGCGTGCGCGTCCGCAACCTGCTGGCGGAGACGCCCTTTGACGCCGGCGAGCACACCGTCTGGTGGGATGGCCTGGACGGCGCCGATCGCCGCAACCTGCGCAGCGGCGCCGGCCGAGTCGTCAGCCCCGCCACCTACCAGGCACGCATCCTCACCCGCGACAGCATCGACCTGATCTACGAAACCGCCCTCTACAACCCCGGCCAACCCGCCTGGGACAGCATCAAGAACAACCGCAACACCGGCGGCTGGCTGGCGGATCACTCGACCCCCGCCGACGTGATGTTCATGCCCCAGGGCTCGCGCATCAGCAAGGAGCCGCAGCTCGTCGCCGTCGCCCCGGTCGCCGAGTGGGGACAGGGCGTCATGTGGGTCCGCCCCGACGGCAGCAAGATCCACGGCAAACGCTGGATCGGCGGCACCTGGACCGGCGCCCAGGCCCTGGCCAAAGACCACGGCCCCAACCGCGAAGCCAACCTCGACTACTACTCGGCCTGCGGGTTCAAGGCCGCCAAGTCCGGCGCTCCCGGCGCCCCTCCCCCGCCAGGCGCCCCCGGCACCATGCAAGGCGAGCTGCGCATCTATCGCAACTTCACCGAGGGCGGCCGCGTCGACCAGAAAGTCGTGGACTACCTCGTCCCCACTGCCGAGGATGCACGCATCGCCGGGCTGGCGGCGCACAACGGCCTCCTGGTCCTCAGCCTGCCCCAGATGAACCGCCTGCTCTTCATCGACGCCAAGGCGGGCAAAATCATCGGCACGCTCGACGATGTGCCTTCGCCGCGCGGGCTGGCGTTTGATAAAGAGGGACGCCTGCTCTGCGCGCTGGCGACGTCGATCGTGCGCTACGTTCTGTTTGGCACGCTGACCGATCCCGCGAAACTGCCCGCGCCGGAAACGATCGTCGCCCAACACCTGGAAGATGCGCAGAAATTCCTGCTCGCCGACGACGGCAGCCTGTATGTCTGCGACCGGGGTTCGAGCAATCAGATCAAGCACTTCGCCCCCGGGGGTGCCCCGGGCAAACTGCTGGGCGCCATCGGCAAGGCCAACCAGGGCCAGCAACTCGGCCGCTACGATCCGCTCAAGATCCAGTTGCCCGTCGCCTGCGCCATCGACAATCTGAACCAGCTCTGGGTCTGCGAAGGCAGCCACATTCCCAAGCGCATCAGCGTCTGGTCGCTCGACGGCAAGCTTCTCAAGAGCTACGAAGGCCCGCCCTCCTACGGCGGCGGCGGACAGCTCGACCCGCGCGACCGCACCATCGCCTACTACGCCACGCGCGGCCGGGGCATGTCCCTGAAGATCGACTGGGCCAGCGGCGCCGAGCAGATCATGGACGTTTACGCCGACCTGGGCCGCGATGCGATCCGCCTGCCCGGCGAAGCGCCGATGCTGCCGATGTATGTCGCCGGCCGCAAGTACATGACCAACGTGTACAACACGAGTCCGACCAACGGCCCGCGCTATGCCGGCGTTTGGCTGTGGCGCGAGGATGGCACGTGCGTGCCCGTCGCGCTGGTCGGCGGCGCCAAGCAATGGAAGGCCCTGCACGAGCCGGCTATCAAGGCGCTAATCCCCCAAGGCGTGGGCGACCCGACTAAGTCCGATCGCCTCTTTGCCTGGTCGGACCTGAATTTGAACGGCGCCATCAATGCGGGCGAGCTGACCTTTCACCCCAGCCTCCCGTGGAAGCAGGCCACCGGCGACTTGTCGATGCGCTTCACCGATGGTGATGGCACGCGCATCGCCCCGCGCAGCTTCACAGCCGAAGGCGTGCCCGTCTTTGACGCGACGACCGTCGAGCAACTGCTGCCCACGCCGCCCAAGCGCAACGAGAACGGCAGCGGCGGCCTGACGCTCCTGCCCACCAGCGATGGCTGGGTGGTCTGCAACGACGGCCCGATGAAGGGCTATCGCGACGGTGCCTTGCGCTGGACTTACCCCAATCCCTGGCCGTCGCTGCACTCCTCGCATCACGCGCCCAAGCCGCGCGGCCCGGGCGACATGGTCGCCGCCATCCGCTTGATCGGCCCGCCCGTGCGCCCGACCGCCGGCGACGCCGGCGATGTCTGGCTGGTCAACGGCAACATGGGCTGCCTCTACGCCATGACCGCCGATGGCTTCTTCCTGGGCACCCTCTTCAAGGACGAACGCATCAGCCCCGGCCGCTGGCCCCTGCCTGCCACCCGCGGCATGAAGCTCAACGACGCCTCCAACAATCAGGAAAGCTTCTGGCCCTCCGTGGCGCAGATGCCCGACGGCACGATCTACCTCTCTGCCGGCGGCAGCTACATCGGCATCGTCCGCGTGGATGGCATGGACACCGTCCGCCGGCTGCCGGCGCAGTCGCTCCAGGTCACCGCCGACGTCGTCCGCCAGTGCGAGGCCTACCTCCTCCGCGCTGACCAGAAGAAGGACGAGAAGAAAGCCGACGAGCCGATCCAGGTGCTGGTCACCGACATGCCCATCACCATCGACGGCAAGATCGACGACTGGAAGGACGCGACGTGGGCGACGATCGGCTCGGACACGCGCATCGCTCTGCGCACCGACGACGCGAACCTCTACGTCGTCTGGCGCATCAAGAAAGTCGGCCCGCAAGCGCCGATCGTCAACTCCGGCGAGTCGAAGGAAATGCTCTTTAAGACCGGCGGATGCCTCGACCTGATGCTGGCCACCGATCCCAAGGCCGATCCCAAACGCACGACGCCCGCGCAAGGCGACCTGCGGCTGGTCGCGACGTTACTCGGCGATAAGCAGGGCGCGCAGACGCCCCTGGCGATGCTCTATCGCCCTGTCGTGCCGGGGACGCAACAGCCTGTCGAGTTCCGCTCGCCCTGGCGAACCGTCACGATCGACCGCGTGGATGATGTGAGCGAGCAGATTCGCCTGGCGATGGCGGTGCTGAAGCTGCCGGCGCCGCCCAACTGGCCGGATGATTACTGGATCTACGAGTTGGCGGTGCCGCTGAAAGTGCTTGCACTGGACCCCCGGATTAACGCCAAACCCGGCCTGACGCTGCGCGGCGACGTGGGCCTGTTGCAAGGCGTAGCGGGCCAGACCGTCGGCCGCACCTACTGGCACAACCCCGCCGCGGGCCTGACCGCGGATGTGCCCGGTGAAGCGATGCTCACGCCTCAGTTGTGGGGCCAGTGGAAGTTCGTGGCGCCGGCCAAATGACTAAGGCATGCCCACTTTGGTGGGCATGCAGTATGCCCCAATCCTGAGCCCAATCCGCGCAGCGAAGGTGCCGCGGCTTCAAAACCGAAGTCTAATTGCCCCCGGCGGCGATCTTGCTGCCGTTGTCATCCAGTTCCATGTCGATGCCGGCGGTGCTATCGATGGCGGCAAAGCGCGTGAACTTAACACGACCGTCGCAATACAGCGTGTTGATGCCGCGGGTATGCGCCGTAGCCGCGAGGGCCGTCGGGCTGGTTCCCCAGGTGGGCGTCATCATCCACTGGCCGTCGAACCACCTGGCATAGTCGCTCAGGATCACATCATCCGCCGGATCACGGGCATTGCCGGCGTAGCGCGCGTTGAAATGGGGCACGCTGTTGGGGGGATCCGAGTTATCCCTGCCGTTCCCGTTGAAGGTGGGATAGTTGATCCGCGGGGCGGTCTTGACCACCATGTTGGGACAACTGGTGACCTTCCAACTGCTTAGATACTGGCCGGAGTTCAGACCATTGCCATGGCCCGCCTTCTTCGTCCAGCCCGTACCCTCGGTGACGCCGGAGGGCGCGAAGGTGACCGTATTCTTGCTCGCCGGCGACGTCCACCAACTGCCGGTCCCGGAGCGCGAGAAGTGCATGCCCCCGCCGTAGCCGAACAGGGGAAACCAGCCCCTGAAGTCGGAAGCGTAGGCCAGCGTGCCCACCTGAATCTGCCGCTGATTGCTGGCACAGATGGCGATCCGTGCCGCCTCGCGCGCCGCACCGATGGCCGGCAGCAGCAACGCCACCAGCAGGGCGATGATCGAGATCACCACCAGCATTTCGACCAGGGTAAATCCCTGGGACTTACGCTCGCCCAGTTCGACACGGCACGCCACAGGCACGGGGGGCAACCCCACCAGTGGATACGCGCCGGCACGAGACGCTGGATGCACCACGCGGCGGGGCCACTTGAGTTTGAGAGCGTCAGGCATAGGTCACCATCCAATGCTTCTCACCCAATCCTAGGTCAAGATCGGCCCGCGGCTACGGCCGCGCGCTCTTGCCCCGGCGCCCCCCGGCCCCGATGATCAGCACGGCGCCCACGCCCAGCAGCGCCAGCGACGCCGGCTCGGGGATCAGGTCGTTGCCCATCACGGTGATGTTGTCAAAACGCAGAATCTGCTGGCTGGGATTGGGCGCTCCCGAGGTCACGTCACGGCCCGAGTCGATGTAGCCATACACGCGGAAAGTGACCGGCGAGTTCACATTCTGATAGGCGGGCAGCGCGGACAGGTCGACCGTCAGAGTGCCCTGGTAAGTGGTCGCGCTGGTATTGCTGCCCACGGCATAGGTGGTGACGTCGCCGATGCGATTGCCCGATGCGTCGGCCAGGAACGCCGCGCCGGTGTAGGTCGCCCCAGGAGACTGGGTGCCGCCCACCGAAACCGTCAGTTCCGTGAGGTTCACCGCGGACGACGGCGTAAGCGTGAAGGTGAAGAACATATTGGCGGTCCCCGCCGCAGCTTCCGAATCGGGGAAGGTGCTCACGTCGCCGCTGCCACCACTGCTATCCCGCATGAACCAGTTGTCGGAGGTGCCCGAGAAGGCTGAGCTCAGTGGCGCGGTGGGATTGCCCGAAGTAACCGTGCTGCCGCTGACGCCCAAGTCGGTGGTCGTCGGACTGATGCTGTCACCGGCAAAGGTATACTGCGCCACGATCACGTCGGCCTGCGCGTCGATGGCCCCTAGAGCCATCGCAAGTAAACCCAGCCCTGTGGCGATCAAGTTTCTGCTTTTCATGGTTTTCATCCTCATTTTAGGGTGACCTTGACAATGGACTCAGACACCGGCTGTATTACGGCCGGCATGCCGACGGCCGCATATAAGCAGGCCGCCGATCGCCAACAGGACGAGCGACGCGGGTTCGGGGATGGCTACCAGGGCGATCTGATTGCCGTTATAGGCGTATTCGATGCTGTGGCTGCCGGGCTGACCGCTGATCGATGCGAATTGCGTGCCCGTCAGTGAGTTATAGCTGGCGATGACATAGACGCTGTCGTTGAGCGCGCCCAGGGCGTTAAAGGTCACCACGGCGTTGGTGATGTTCAGGCCGTCGGCCAGCAGCAGGCCCGCCGACCCGGCGCCGGCC
This sequence comes from Phycisphaeraceae bacterium, assembly GCA_040878035.1. Classification (GTDB taxonomy): domain Bacteria; phylum Planctomycetota; class Phycisphaerae; order Phycisphaerales; family Phycisphaeraceae; genus JBBDMX01. The sequence goes on from JBBDMX010000095.1 coordinate 37,849, forward strand.
GGATTCAAGGTGAAGGTGAACGGCTGATCGTTATCCATGGAGAAGGAGGCCTTGGCGACCGTGTCCAGCGTCGCGCCCGCGCCGAGGTTGATGGCCGAGCTGTTGAGGATCGACGCAGTGTCGGACAGCACCAGCGTGCCGCCGGTGATGTTGGTGGCTCCCCCATACGTATTCACGCGGGTCAACGTCAGCGCGCCGGCGCCCATCTTGGTCACAACACCTGAGCCGCTGATGATTTTCACCAGACTACTATCCGTCGATCGGTTGACGATGAGAGTGCCGTTGTTGGTGATGCCGTTGGTGGTGCTGTTGGCGAAACTCCCGGTCGTCCCGCCGTTGCCGATCTGAAGTGTGCCGCCGGCGTTGATGGTGGTGCCGCCGGTGTAGGTATTGTCAGCGAGTAGAGTCAACACGCTGGTGCCGCTGTACTTGAGCGCCTGGGTGCCGCCGCCGCCATTTCGTACGTCGCCAGTGAACGTGACGAACGCGTCGCCGCCGATTTCGCCGGTGCGCCCGCCGCTGCCGCCGGTGTTGATGCCGAAGCCGCCGAACGTGAGCGTGTGTCCCGCGCCGTTGGCGATGATGGTGCGGATGACCGAGCCGTCGTTCGTGCCGCGCAGTTCGCCGTTGAAAGTGAGTGATTGCTCGAGCGTAATGGTCTTGGCAGTGACTGAGATCGCAACCGCGCCGGTGGCGGTGCCGGGAGTACCCGCAAAGGTGAGCGAATTCGTGCCTTTGAAGGTAAAGCCGGTGCCGGTGATAGTAATGCTATTGGCGTTGGCCATCGTGATGGCGCTGCCGCTGGTGTTGTCGATCGTCGTGCCGGTGCCGATACGGAACTCGCCGGTGCCCAGCGCCGAGGCGCTGTTAAGGTTCAACTGGCCTTCGCTGAGCGTCGTCGTGCCGCCGTGCGTGTTCGTTCCGGACAACGTCCAGGCGCCCGCGCCGGTCTTGGTGATGGCGACATTTCCCGAGCCCGTCTTGCCGATGTCGCCGCTGATCTGGCCGTTCCCGGCGCCGCCGATCGTGAGGGTCAGTGTTGCATTGTTTCTTCCAGTGATATCGCCATCGATATTCAGACTCACGCCGCTTTCCACGCTGTTATTCGTGAACGCGTAAGTCTTCGAACTGGTGGCATTGGTGAAGATGATCGGGCTGGTGATGGTCTGCGCGTTGACCACCGTGTCGGCGATGGTGATGTTCCCGCCGTTGACGACGTACAGCGTGCCGGTCTGGAGCGTGAAGGCTCCCGCATCCGCCGTATCGAAGAGGATGCTGCCGATACTGCGCTGAGTATCGACTGTGACGGTCGTGTTGCTGGCGCCGTTAAAGGTGGCCACGTCCGTGTTGGTGCCGCCGGTGCCGGTCACGCCTGGCGCCGCCTCACCCACCCAGTTGGTCGCAGTGGCCCAGTCCCCATCGGTAAAGCCAGCGGTTTTCCAAATCGCGCTGGCGGCGTGGGCGGCTGACCCACAAGCGCCGCCCATGACGGCCAGGACCGCGGCACAGGCCATGGCCCGGCTCGTGCGACCGAATTGTTGCTGTTTGCTGCGCGTGTTCGACATGATGACCTCCTTTGTTTGGATCACGGACTGGTAAGGGGTTGCCCTTAGGCTGATTGACGCTGGTGAGATTGGCTGATTCATCGCGAACGCTCCACTTACAGGGACTCTGAGACAGGACGTGCCGAGTGTTTGGACCCGACAGGACGATGCATCTTTATTCGCGGCCAGACTCGTGCCTGTGCATGGCGTACGCTGACGCCGGAACTGCGGCGAGTGTTGGGCCAAGTCAGCCGATGGGGTTATGTTGAGATTCACCAGACTCCTCCAGGTCCAAAAGCAGCGTGGCCAAGGGTTTCGAGGCATCAACGGCGCGTGCCACCCGAAGACCCGGAAACCCCGGATACCCCGGATGCCCCGGATCCCCCGCTACCACCGCTGCCCCCATTGCCGGTGTGCCCTGCCGATACCGATGAATGGAACCGGAACGGCGTATCAGCCGCGTCCTGGGCGGCAAAGAGCACGTCACTGGTCACCGGCACGACGATCCGCTCGGGCACGTCTTGGCCGCGGCGGGTGGCGTCGATCACTTCCAGGCAGGCCGCCAGCACTCGGCGGGTATCGGGTCCAAAGCGTCGCGCGGGGACCAGGGAATCGGTGGCCCAGGGGAAGTTCCCGTGCGCCACGACGCTACAGTCGCGTGGGACGTTGATGCCGCCGGACAGCAGCCCGGCGGTGGCTTGCGGCACAAGATTATCGTTGGCGATGACCAGGCCATCGGGACGCTGGGCCGGGGGCAGTTCCATCAGGGCGCGCACGGCGTGCTGAGCCCAGTGCGGGGCATCCATCGGCGCCGCCAGCACGCAGTGCCGCGGCAGCGCCATGCCGCGTACTTGGGCCGACTGCATCCAGGAATGCACCTCTTCCTCGGGCATCTGCGGCGTGCAGATCATGCTGATGCGGCGGCGGCCCTGCTCCTTGAGCCAGTCCATCGCCTCGCCGATGAATCCGTCGATCTGCACCGCCACCACGCCGGGGATGGTCGGCTCGGCCATGATCGCCACGCGCGGAATGCCGTCGTCCGCCAGCAGGGGCGTCCCCACGAAGGCCTGCGGCCGGCTCAGGAAAATGATGCCCGCGGCACACTGGCGCTCCACCTGGTTGACCAACTGGCGGTAGGGTGGCGTATCGGTGGGCGACTCGATGCCCACGTAAATGCTGGTACGCCGCTGGCTCTCGGCCGACAGCCCCGCGGCAATCTGGCTCAGACTGAACAGGAAGCGGTTGATATGCGCCATCTTGGCGGTGTCGTGCGGGAAGATCAGGCAGTAGTCCACCAGATGAGGCGGATGAGCGCCCACATACACGCCCTGCCGTGGGTGACTGACCACAAACCCATCCCGTGCCAGCCTTTCCAGCGATTTCTGAATGGTCACGGAGCTGACTTGGAATCGGCGAACCAGTTCCGCCTGGTTGGGCAACTGACTGTGCGGCTTGAGTTGGCCTGAAACGATCTGCTGGCGCAAGGCCCTGACGATGCGGTCCTGCTTGACCGTAGCCCGCCGGACTCTGCGTGGATCTGACATCGCTGTGGACATGTAATTTACTCTGACACGCCATTAAATGATTCAGGCGAGTTGATAATACATCAAAGGCTGGATAACGCAAGCCCCAAAGGCTCAAAATGCGCAAAAAATGGGCACCCCGCCCTAAGTTAGCGAAACCCCGCCGGGGTAAGCCACCACGCCCAAACCGGTGCCCAGACTAGAACCATCGTGATTTCAGATGGTTATAAGCGCGACCGGCCGTGCGTATGGGTTGCCGCGCCGCGCCAGTTCCGAACCGCCGGGAGTCCTGAGTTGTGCCCAACCCTCTACCTCGGATGGGGGGAGGCCAGGGCGGGTTTCTCTTCCTCGCGTTTGAACCGCCGGGCCGCCTTGTGGTAGAGGTGTTGCGCCAGCAGCTTGGGGGGCATTTTGAGCCAGTGCGAGCGGATATATAACGCCATGCGGGCGGCGCGGCCCAAGGCATCGTGCCGGCCGGGCAGTGGCGGCAGAATCGCCCGCGCGATCAGCGCGTCCATCATCCGCGGAACCGGTGCCAACGGTGCAAAGGACTTGCTTGCCTGCGTCGCGCCAGGCGGCACGGCCGTGCCCAGGACGCCTCGGGCATTGCGCAGCGCGTAATACAGCGGCCGCTCCAGTGTCAGTTCGCGCGCCCGCGCCACCAGCCGTTCCCAGAAGCCCGCCTCGACGCCGAACTCGGTGAGCAGGCTGTGAATGTCCGCCAGGTCGCGAATCGAGCCGTCCAACTCGCCGTCCTGGAACATGTGGGCTGCGGCATGGAGCACCATGTCCGGCGGCGAGAGGATGGCGAACCGTCCATCATGACCGGCGATGGGCGTCGCATCCGCGAAGAGCTTGGCCGGGTCCGGCCGCAGACGACCGGTCACCGGCAGAATGGTGTGATGCACGTCGATCACCGACTGCCGCTGCCGGTGCAGCATCGGCGGCAACTCGTGCATCCACGCGCGGTAATAGCGCTGGTCGTACGGGTCGAGCTTCATCGGCTCCCACCCGGCGTGCTGGAGCGCCGCCTCCACCGTCTCGAGCCGATCCCGCGGCACCATGATGTCCACATCCGACACCAGCCTGCCTCGCGCCGTCGCCAAGTCGCCCATCACATAGGCGGCGCCCTTGAGCAGCACTACCGGCGAATCCACATCCCGCAGCGCGCGGGCGACGCGGTTGACTTCCCAGCGCACGATCCGCTCGTGCTGCGCCGCGACCGCCTGCTCGGCGGTGAACCAGTCGCGCACCTTGGCGGGCAGACGATCCCACAGGCCCTGCTGCCGCGCCAGCCAGCCCAGGCGCGCCACCAGCCGGCCCAGCCGCGCGTGCCGCAACAGCGCGATCCACTGTGACGGTGATAGCTCGGCCATGCGCGCCGGCTCCGCCAGCACCCGCGGGAGCAGCACCTCTTTGGACTGCGGTGGCTGCGACACCGCTTTGGCTTTTCGCCGAGCGAAAGCGGCTCCGCCGCAAGCTAAAGCAGTGTCGTTGCCAACGCAGTCCAAAAAAGCGGCCGCGGGCGCGTGAGAGGCCACATGCGCCAGCGCGTCGAACGTCGCCAGCGCCTCGTCCAGGTCGCTGTACACCAGGGCTTGGCAATCGCAAGCCTCCACGGTGCGTGTCAGCGTGGCAAAGCCCGCCTCACCCAGCAGGCTGTAGTTAAAGGCGTCGTGCGCAATAGTCAACAGCATCTGGGCGCGCGACAGCGGCCGCAAGGTCACCGCGGACCCCGCTTGGTAGCGCGGGCAGATGATCCACGCCGGCGCCGCGGGCTGATGCACCTGGTCGAGGCTGTCGCGTGGCGGCGCCACGTGCGCTACCGTGCCCTTGCGCGTGCCGGGCGATGCCTGCCCGATCACGGCAGCCGGACAGTACCGGCGAATCACCTGGATCGATCCCTCTTTCAGACTGATCGGCAGCGGCGCCGCGGTGATCATGCCTGTCTGCGGCGAAATCAGCGCCACCTCATCCGACAGCAACCGCCAGCCATGATGCACCAGGGCCGCACACAGCGTGCTCTTGCCCGCGCCCGGAATGCCCGGCAGGATGGCCGCACGGTCGTCCTTGGCCACCACCGCCGAGTGCAGGATCAGGTATTGGTTGGGCAGACGAAAGGTGCACCAGTTGAGGCACCATTCGAGCATGGGCACGGCGATGGACGGGTCGAACGGCTCAAACTGCCGCGCCCCATCAACCCACAGGGCCGCCAATGCCGCCCCCGGCCGCGCCCCGGGCGTGAGCCGGCCCCACCACGCCCGCTCCCGGGCCAGCATCACGTCGAAATCCAGTATCGCCTCGCCTTCGACCAGCGGGTAATCCGCATAAAGCAGGCGCAACTGGTCGTGATGCTGTGCCAACCGCACGCGCAAGCGCACATGAAACGGCCCGATGCGCACGACCAGCCCTTCGCGCGCGATGCGCCGGCGATAGTCCGCCACTGATAGCTCGCCCAGCCGTCCCATGCGTGCATGATACGGGCTGCTTCTGAGAGGTGGTATGGACGGGGTACTGTGCGAGTGCACACGCCAACCGTCGGCCGCAACATCCAGGTGATTGTCTGTGATTTTTCGTCAACCGGCGAAAAACACTTGACCATCCAATGGCAAAGTGGACAATGTAGATAGATTCAGTCCAACAGGGACGTGGACACTCGAACTCATTCGACTTGTCGAAACCGAGCGTCGAAAGTACCGACCTGCAAGAAAAAGTGGCTGAATCTTTTGGCCGGTCATGTAGGGCCGTCTGGCTGCGAAAATGACATCGCAACCACCTGACCTTGTGCGACCGGCCCTTTTTGTGTTCACATTTTCGCTTGCATTCACATTCTTGCGTGAATGTCTTCTCCACGCGGGCCCTTGCGAAGGCCCGGATCTGGACCTTTGCAAACTCAGGACCGGCGCAAAGGTTTCTTTCGGGCATCAGCGCGCCTACCGTGTCGTAGAACGATTCGAACGGAGGTGCAGTATGTCCTCCACGCATCCGACCTATCACCCTGACGCCACCAATGATCCGCTCGTCGGCACGCAGGAACACCCCGATCAGCGTGCCGAGCAACGGCGTGACCCAGACCGCGAGGCTGCCGCCTGGCCAACCCATGGCGCCCCGGTCAAATCGCGACTCCTGGCCGGCATCTACGCCCTGCTGCTGGGCTGGCTGGGCGTGCATCGCTTCTATCTTGGCTTTGTCACCATCGGCCTGTTCCAACTGAGCCTCAGCGCCGCCAGCATTGTCATCGTCGTCGCCTTGGGCCTTGCCACCGGGTCGCAACTCATCACTGCACTGATCAGCGCCATGAGCGTGGTCGCCCTGATCTGGATCTGGGGAGCGATCGAAGGCATGATGATCCTGGGCGGGATGATGCAGCACGATGGGCAGGCGCGCCCGTTGCGATGAATGGAAAAAAGCAGAATTGGAAATACAGGACCACGAATTCCAGACGCTTGGCGGACTGAGCGTCGGCGTGGTCGTTAAGGTTGCAGTACTTGCCGGTTCGCCAGCACCGCCGGCGGGCTGTAACTGACGATCAGGACCGGTGACGCATCCTTAGGCACCGCCCAGCCCCATGCCGGGGCCTTAAAGACGCGGCGCAGCGGCGAGTCCAGATAATAAACCTTGCTTGCCGGGTCATAGGTCACCGCCACATCGGTGATGCTGTAGTTCTGGCCGGTCTTGATCACCGGTTTCATCAGCCCGACAAACTCACGGGCCGCCGCGCCGCGATCGGCGTCGGACTTGAGCGGGGCATACACCGTCGCGGCGCCGGGCACCGGCACCCAGGGCGACGGGTAATTGCTCACCAGCAGGTATGGCCGATAGTGCCGCAGGTGCTTGCCTAACTCGACGCCGGTCGCCTGGAAATAGGTCTTAAGCTCCTGCTCATAGTCATCGCGGTCGGGCACTTCGTGGCCGAGCCAGACCAGTTGCATGATGAGGTTGATGGTTTTGGGCCAGTCCAACGGCGCCGCCAGGAGGAACTTGGCCTCCGGCTGGGGTAACCCCGCGTCGCCAGGCCAGTGGTCGAGCGTCAGCGATTGCCGGTCCAGACGATGACCAGTGAGGGTGGTCAGATCCATCACCAGGAAGCGATCGGCCCACCGGCCGTGCAGGGCAATCTGACTGGCCTGCTCCAGTCCCAGCAGGCGAAGCACCGGCGTGGTCCGTCCCGTGCGAAACAACGTGGGCAGCGCCTGGCGCATCTGCGCCATGTCGATAAACAGTTCGATCATCCGGCGTTGCCCGGCCGGCGCCGCAAGGGCCTGGCGATGGGCGGCAAGGCGCGGCTCATCGTCCACGGGCCGGGCATCGGTGAACCAGCGTTCCAGGCTGCCCGTGCCCAGGCCGAAGTAGAACCGCTGGGCATCGGCGGTCCACTCCAGGCTCATCCACGCGGGCCAGTCGCCATGTCGATAGCGCACCGCCTGGCGCTGCCCGGGCAGCGCGATTGCCGACTGTTCGCGCCGCTCGGGGCTGCCATAATGGCCCAGCGTCGTCTCCAGCGCCTGACGCATCTGGACAAACTGTCCCGGAGCATCCACGGCGATCACCGCCTGGATTCGCTCCAGCTCGATTTCGCGCGGCTGATGGCGAGCGCCCTTGATGTCCAGCAGCGCGATGGTGTGCGGCCGCGAACCGACCAGCGTCGCCAGCAACAAACCATCGGCGATCGGCTGCTCCTGGAGCCGCACGACCCCGGCGGCATCGAGCAACTGCATCATGGGCAGCAGCCAGGCGCCACCCGATTCCAGGCCCGTGGGATCGACCCGACAGAAGGCGATTGTCTCCGGCGGGAGCGTCGGCAATTCACGCTCGGCCGCGTGCGCCGTAGCGCCGCCGATGGTCAGGATCAGGATGAATAACGCTCGAACAGTCATTGACGCCCATTCTACGTGCCAAGTCTGGCGGCGGTTCCGGGGTTCGAGCTCGCTGGAGAGCCGGGGCTCGGACACCCGCGCCCCCAGCGCGACAGAGCAGAAACGGCCACGCAGGTTAAGATGTCGGTGCGATTCAACCACCGAGGGGCACGATTATGAAAATCGGCGTCATCAGCGACACGCACGACCGACTGCCGACCTTTCGCCGGGCGGTGCAGCTTTTCCAGCGGCTCAAGGTTGATGCCCTGTTTCACGCCGGCGACTACGTGGCGCCCTTTGCCGCCAAGCTCATCGCACCCGACGCTCCCGGAATGATGGGCCTGCCGCTGCACTGTGTCTATGGCAACAACGACGGCGAACGCAAAGGCCTCAAGGCCATTGTGCCCAATCTCGTGGAGGGCCCGCTGACCGTGCGCCTCGGCGGGCGAACCATCGTCATGCACCACTTCATCGACTGGCTCAAGCCCCAGGACATCGCCCCGGCCGACCTGGTGATCACCGGACACACCCACCGCATCGTCAATGAAACCAGGGACGGGAAACTCCTGCTCAACCCCGGCGAATGCTGCGGCTGGGTGACCGACCGCTGCACGGTGGCGCTGGTCGATCTGGCGACGCTCCAGGCCCAGGTCATCGATGTACACGAGTGAGGTCGCAGCCGCGCCGCCACTTCTCTTTATACACGCCTATTGCCCCCGGATTCGCCCCGAAGTTGCCCCCGGATTTGCCCCCGGATTGGCGTCGGGGGCAACGCCGCCCCAACCTGCTGTCAGACACGCCGAAGCACTAATGTAGCCCCCCCGGCGAGTCGATAATTTCTGGAGAAAGCCAGCCCAGGAAAGCGCCTCCTATGAAAAGCCCGGGTCAACAGGGGATTGATACGCTGCGACTGTCTGAGTCGGCGCGCAAGGAATTACTGGCCCGGCTTAACACCAAAGCCAGCAGCGCCGGTTCCGAGGGCCGGCGCACCGATCGCGTGGTCTACGAGCCGATCAGCGGTGTCATCTGCCGGCTGGTCCACCCCGGCGGCACGACCTCCAACTGCCTCATCCAGCCACGCAACCTCAGCAGCGGCGGCATGAGCTATCTGCATGGCAGCTTCGTGCATGTGGGCAGCCGGTGCGAACTGGTCCTGCCCACGATCAAACGGCAGGCGATGCTGGTGGCGGCGGCGGTCGTCTGGTGCCGGCACGTCTGCGGCTGGGTGCACGAAGTGGGCGTGCACTTCGATCAACCGCTGGCTCTCAATACTTTTGTCAAGAGCACCACTCCCGAGCCGCCGCCGGCGGACCCGGTCTGGACCGCGCTGGACGGCCGATTGCTCTATGTGGAAGACTCCGCCGACGAGCGCGACCTGGTCAAGTTCCACTTCCAGAGCCGCGGCGTCGGGATTATCACCGCGGCCGACGGCCTGGACGCACTGGAGCTTAACGAGTCGCACCCCTTGGAAACGATCATGACCTCCAGCACGCTGCTGGGCATCAGCGGCGCCGAACTGGTCGGCGCCCTGCGCGCCGCCGGATTCACCAAGCCGATCATCGTCCTCAATGCCGACGCTTCCGACGAGGCCCGCGTCCAGGCGATCACCAGCGGCGCCACCGCAGTGCTCGACAAGCCCTATGACTTTGAGGACCTGCTCAAATGCCTGGCGGCAAACCTCGCCCTGGTGCACAACAATCCCGCCCAGGAGGCTCTGACCAGCCAGCACTGGGCCAACGTGCCGATGCGCCCTCTGATTCTGGGATTCCTGGAACGGCTGGATCACCATGTGGCGCAGTTGGCTGATCTGGCCAAGGACCAGGAAAACTGGGCGATCGTGCAGAAGCTCTGCCTGGATCTGCGCGCCTCAGCCGGGGGCTACGGATTTCCCCAGATCAGCGCCGCAGCGCGAGATCTATACGACAGCCTGGCCCAGCGGGTGAACGTGGAAGTGGCGCAGGACTTGAAGGAACTGGCAAGCCTGTGCCGCAGCGCCTGTAGTATTCGTGACACACCGCCAGCGACTTGATGGGACCCACCATGGCTACCGCGACCGACGACAGAGGCACCCGGGATCAACGTGCAACCAGCAGCGACACGGCTGCGCAAGCGGGGATTGATGGCTCGGTCGCTCCCGCTGCCAAACCAGCCCCCCAGTTGCCCTCCCTGTTTGTAGGCCGCCAGCCGATCTTTGATGAGCATCGCAAGGTCGTGGCCTATGAACTGCTCTACCGGGGTGACAAGAACAACGCCGCCACTTTTGTCGATGGCAACGCCGCTACGGCACGCACAGTCGATACCAGCCTTAACCTGATCGGCTTGCGCGCGCTGGTGGATGGCCACATCGGCTACTTCAACTTCACCAAAGACCTGATCATCGCCGAGTCCTATGCCATTCTGCCGTGCGAGCACGTCGTCATCGAGCTGCTGGAAGATATGGCGGTGGACCAGACGCTGATCGACGCCTGCGTCAAGCTCAAGGAGGCCGGCTACAAAATCGCCCTGGATGACTTTGTCTTTTCACCGCAGTACGAACCGCTGTTGAAACTGGCGGACGTCGTCAAGCTCGATGTGATGGCGACCAGCCCCGCCGACTGCCGCGAGATCATCAACCAACACCATCGCCCCAACCTCATCTTCCTGGCGGAAAAGGTGGAGACCTACGAAGTATTCGAGAAGATGAAGCAGTTGGGATGCCAGTATTTCCAGGGCTATTTCTTCTGCAAGCCCGAGGTCCTGTCCACCCGGCCGCTCTCGGGCGCCAAACCCGTCTACCTCCAGTTCATGCAGCAGCTTACCCAGGCGGTGGTCGATTACGACGCCCTGGAGCAGATCCTGAAGCTCGAGGTGTCGCTGTCGATCAAGCTGCTGCGCTACATCAACTCCGCGGCCGTCGGCCTGCCGGTCAAGGTCGGCTCTATTAAGCAGGCCCTGTCTCTCCTGGGCGAAAAGAAACTCAAGCAATGGGGCGCGCTGGCGGTGATCGCCTGCCTGAATCAGGACAAGCCCACGGAACTGGCGCGCACCAGCCTGGTGCGGGCACGTTTCTGCGAACTGCTGGCGCCGGATATGCACTGGGTCAACGACCTGGACCTGTTCCTGCTGGGCCTGCTCTCGGCGTTGGATGCGATGATGGATCGGCCGATGGTGGACGCCCTGCGCGACCTGCCGGTGGCGGCGGAGATCAAAAACACGCTCCTGGGCGGCAACAGCCGCCTGGGCAAGCTCTACCTGGCGTCCCTGGCGTGCGAGCGCGGCGACTGGAAGCGCGCCTGCCTCCTGGGCCGCATGCTGGGCATCGTCGACTCACGCATGGCCGAGGCCTACCGCGACGCCATGGCCTGGGCCGATACCACCGTCGCGGTCATTGATGGCGATTGATGATTGGGCGATCTGGTGATTTGACAATTTAGCGATTGGGGAAAATCACCCAATCGCCAAATCTCACAATTCCCTGTACCATCTCGCAAATTTAGCGTAAGCCCACGCCCACGGCCGGCCCCGCTTTTAGCGGGGCTGCCAACGCCCCAAGGTTACCGCTGCGCCGACCGTTCCTATGCCCAAACGCACCGACATCAAAACCATCCTCATCATCGGCTCAGGCCCGATCGTCATCGGCCAGGGCTGCGAGTTCGACTACTCCGGCACCCAGGCGTGCAAGGCCCTGCGCGAGGAGGGCTATCAGGTCGTCCTGATCAATTCCAACCCCGCCACGATCATGACCGATCCGGAGTTTGCCGACCGCACCTACATCGAGCCGATCACCCCCGAGGCGGTGGAAAAGATCATCGCCAAGGAGAATGCGGGCAAGTATCACATCGATGCTCTGCTGCCCACGCTGGGCGGCCAGACCGCGCTCAACTGCGCCTGCAAGCTCTACGACAGCGGCGTGCTCACCAAGTTCGGCGTGGAGATGATCGGCGCCACCCGCCAGGTCATCTACCGCGCCGAGGACCGCAAGGCGTTTAAGGAAATCTGCGAGTCGATCGGCCTAAAGCTCCCGGCGGCGGGCATCGCCACCACCATGGACGAGGCCTGGCAGGTGGTCGAGCGCACCGGCCTGCCCGCCATCATCCGCCCCGCCTTCACCCTGGGAGGCACCGGCGGCGGCATCGCCTACAACCGCGAGGAATTCGAGGAAATCGTCCGCCGCGGACTCGACGCCTCCATGACCAGCCAGGTGCAGATCGACCAGTCGGTCATCGGCTGGAAGGAATTCGAGCTCGAAGTGATGCGCGACCGCGACGACAACGTCGTGATCATCTGCTCCATCGAGAACGTCGATCCCATGGGCGTGCACACCGGCGACTCGATCACCGTCGCCCCGGCACAGACGCTGACCGACAAGGAATATCAGCGCATGCGCGACGCGGCGCAGGCGATCATCCGCGCCATCGGCGTCGAGACCGGCGGGTGCAACATCCAGTTCGCCATTGATCCGGATAACGGCGAGATGGTGGTGGTGGAGATGAATCCGCGCGTCAGCCGCTCTTCGGCGCTGGCGTCCAAGGCCACCGGATTCGCCATCGCCAAGATCGCCGCCAAACTGGCCGTCGGTTACACGCTCTGGGAGCTGCCCAACGACATCACCGGCAAGACCGTCGCGTGCTTTGAGCCGACCATCGATTACGTGGTAACCAAGATCCCGCGCTGGACCTTCGAGAAATTCCCCGAAGCCGACGAGACGCTGACCACGCAGATGAAGAGCGTGGGCGAAGCGATGTCGATCGGCAGGACGTTCAAGGAAAGCCTCCAGAAGGGCATCCGCTCGATGGAGGTCAAGCGTTTCGGCCTGGGGCTGGACGCCAACGACAAGTGGCTCAACGCCCTGCGCGCCACCATCGACCTGCTCAAGCGCGAGCATCCCCAGGCGCTGGCGGCGATCCGCAAGGCCGGGTCGCTCAATGCCGGGGGTGCCGACGGTCGGCTCTGCTCGGAGATTCAGGCCGCGGCCCTGTTGTACGAGGATGCCGCGCTGCATCCGCAGTTGAGCGCCAAGGCGCGGCAGCAGTTGGACATCATTATTCAGGGACTGGGCGCCGGCCACGGGTCGGTGGTGCGCACGGCCGCCAATCCCGACCGCGCCGCCGCCCAGGCCGTCGATCGCGGCGTCCGTCACTACGCCGGCCACGTCGAGCAACTGCTCGATGCCGACTGGCCCATCAGCGCGGAAAAGCTCACGCGCAAGCTCAGCGTCCCGTCGCAGGGCCGGCTGTATTACATTCGTTACGCTTTCAAGATGGGCTGGTCGATCGACAAGATTTACGACCTGACTCGCATCGACCGCTGGTTCCTGGATCAGTTCAAGCAACTGGTCGATTTTGAGCAGGTGCTGATTTCATATGAGCGGCTAGAGGACCTGCCGCGCGCGGTACTTTTCGAGGCCAAGCAGTTGGGCTACAGCGATGCCCAGCTTGCCAACCTGTACCTGGGCAAGATCAGTGCGCCGACGATTCTGGACGTGCGCGAGCACCGCAAGTCGCTGGATATTGTGCCGGTGTACAAGCTGGTGGACACCTGTGCCGCGGAGTTCGAGGCGACGACGCCGTATTACTACAGCACATATGAAGCGCCGATTATTTCGACGGCCGGCGCGAAGCCGCAAGCGGCTGCCGACGACGAAATCCGCGTCAGCAACAAGAAGAAGATCATCATCCTCGGCGGCGGGCCCAACCGCATCGGCCAGGGCATCGAGTTCGACTACTGCTGCGTCCAGGCGGCGTTTGCGGCTGACGAACTGGGCTTTGAGTCGGTGATGATCAACTCCAATCCGGAGACGGTTTCAACCGACTACGACACCAGCGACCTGCTCTTTTTCGAGCCGTTGACGCTGGAGGATGTGCTGAACATTTACGACCGGCTCAACGGTGAAACTGATTCGGGCCTGGTCCACGGCATGATCGTGCAGTTCGGCGGGCAGACGCCGCTGAACCTGGCGCACGGCCTGGAAACCGCGGGCGTACCCATCATCGGCACCAGCGTCGAGTCGATCGACCTGGCGTCCAACCGCGAACGCTTCACCGACCTGCTGCGCCGTCTGAACATCCGCCAACCCGGCGGCGGCATCGCCATGAACGTCGAACAGGCGATTCAAGTGGCCAACAAGATCGGCTACCCCGTGCTGGTGCGCCCCAGCTTCGTGCTGGGCGGCCGGGCCATGGAGACCGTCTTCGACGATCAGCAGCTTCGCCACTACACCGCCATCGCCCTGGGCGCCTCGGACCTGGCGGACCAGCCGATCCTCATCGACAAGTTCCTCAGCGAGGCGATCGAATGCGACGTGGACGTGATCGCGGACTATGCGGAAGTACGAAGTGCGAAGGACCAAGTGCGAAGTTCACAGGAAGTACGAAGTACGAAGGACCAAGTGCGAAGTTCAGAGGCGGGCGCTTCCGGCACTTCGGACTTCGCACTTCGTACTTCGAACTTGGCCACTTCGCACTTCGCACTTGGCACTTCGAACTTGGCGCTGATCTGCGGCGTCATGGAGCACATCGAGGAAGCGGGCATCCACAGCGGGGACAGCGCCTGCGCGATTCCCCCCTTCTCGCTGCCCGCGCCGGTCATCGAGCAGCTCAAAGTGCAATCACGCAAACTAGCCGAAGCCTTGCAGGTTCGTGGGCTGATGAACATCCAGTACGCCATCAAGCGGCCCGATTCACGCACCGGCGCCAACCACGAGATCTATGTGCTGGAGGTCAACCCCCGCGCCTCGCGCACCGTGCCCTTCGTGAGCAAGGCCACCGGCGTGCCCTGGGCACGCATCGCCGCCAAGGTCATGGCCGGCAAGTCGCTGGCCCAGCTCAGTACCCGCGAGGTCACGCCCCGACACACCTCGGTCAAGGAATCAGTCTTCCCCTTCAGCAAGTTCCCCGGCGTGGACATCATCCTGGGCCCGGAGATGCGCTCCACCGGCGAGGTCATGGGCATCGACTCGAGCTTCCCCATGGCCTTTGCCAAGAGCCAGATCGCCGCCGGCAACATGCTGCCTACGCGCGGCCAGGTCTTCCTCTCCGTCCGCGACAGCGACAAGCCCCACGTGCTGGACATCGCCCGCAAGCTCCTGAGCTATGGCTTTACCGTGCTGACCACCGGCGGCACGCACGAATACCTCAAGTCGCGCGGCGTCGAAACCCAGCGCGTCCGCAAGATCAGTGAAGGCCGGCCACACGCGCTGGACATGATCAAGAACCACGAACTGGCCCTGATCATCAACACGCCCAACCGCAAGGGCCTCAACACCGATGAGGGCAAGCTCCGCGCCATGGCGGTGCGCTTCAACGTTCCCATCGTGACGACAACGACTGGCGCCGCGGCTGTGGTCCTGTCCATGGCTGCGCTGGCGAAGGAAGATTGGGACGTGCGGGCGCTACAGGATTATTTCTGATCTCTGATTTTGGCTAGCCGCTTGCGGCTTCGCGCAACGGTGTGAGGCGGAGCGTCTCGGCGGCTCGTGCGCCCGCGCGAAGCCGCAAGCGGCGCGATCAAATTAGAAATTAGAAATCAGAAATCCCTCACGCCACTTCGCCCGGCGCCAGGAACGCCGAACCCGGGTTGGCTTCCACCTGCCGGCCGTCGATTTCCGCCGTCGGATCGCCGCCCAATAGCGACAGCAGGCCCGCCTCGATGCAGAACTGCCCGCCCAGCAGATACAGGTTGTCCCGCACCAAGCGGCAATGCCGCACCACCATGCACTGATGGCCGATGGTCATGCCCTGGTGCAGGAAATGGATGCGCCAAACGCTCTTGGCATGCAGCGGGCGGTCACAGACGAAGCCCAGGCCGCCCCAGCTCACGTCGCGCAACTGGATCGCCAGGGGCCGGCGATCGATGCCGCCGGCATCCACCGCCTGATGTAACGTCGCGTCACCGCGCACCACCCAGCGCTGGTACTGCCGCAAGCCCTGACATCGCGCCGGGTCGCGCAGGTTCTCCAACTTGGCCAGCACGGCCAGTAACGCCCTCGGATCATTTGCAACCATTGCAGCTCGTCCTTTCGTTTGGGCAATCTTGGCCCAGATCAACGGACCCCCGCGGCCCCCCCCCGACAATCGGAACCAGCCATCCTTTCAGTCAGTTGTTCCCCTCTACCTTATCGACACGAAGCCCAACAAAGTTAACAATAACAGGCACATAAGATGTGGAGTTCGTACATCCATATTGTGTAATACGAAAGAAACGCCGGCGGAAATCCGCCGACGCTTCTATGGTTCTCAACACCCGATGGTCACAGCCTGGTCCGTTTCCGGGCTTAGCGCCGCGGAATCGGATACCGGCTCAGGTTCGTGGGCCGATCGATCAGCCAGAAGTAGTCCCAGTCGTCGTGAATGGCCCGCAGCGTGGTGTCCACCGCCCGCGCCTGGCGGTTCTTACGCTGTTGAGCCGTGTCGCCCACCGACTGGAGCTCCGGGCTCATGTTCGCGCGAACGCCTTCGGCGGTGATGCGGTCCTTGGAACCACAGCCCGCCAGCAACGCCGCGCCAACCACCATCGTCGCCATTCCAAACCGCATTACATTGCTCATGTCACGTCTCGTCTTGGGGGGGGTGAACGTTGAATCAATCCCGATCATCACATTCTCAGTCAGCCGAATGGTTCCGTCAAGCCCGGTCATGCTCGTCCAAGCCCGGCCATGCTCGTCTTTGAGCTTGGCCGGGATCTCTTCCTGGCCGGGATCGATCCATTTCACTTGAACATTGCCGGCGGCTCATCGGACCGCACCGGCGGGGCCGTCACCCCGCCATTGGTCGGGCCCACCGGCGCCTCGGCCCCAGAACCCGACTCCACGGCCGTCGAGGTGTTGGCCACCAGGTAAATATCCACCCGGCGATTGGCCTGGGCGCCCTTGGCGCCGTTGGGCACTACCGGCCGAAACTCGCCATACCCGCCCACCATGAACCGGTTCGCCGCCACGCCATACTTCCGCAAACCGTCCATCACGGAAATCGCCCGGCCTACCGACAGGTGCCAGTTGGTGGGGAACTTGGCGCGCGTCTCGGGCTTGCCGATGGGCACATTGTCCGTATGTCCGACGATCATCGCCTCGAAGCGCGCCACCGACGGCGAGTTGATCACCTGCGCCAGCCGTGCCAGCGCCGACGACACCGCCGGGTTCAGCGTGGCGCTGCCCAGGTCGAACGTCAGGTCGCTCGACAGCACGATGCGCCCGCGCCGCGAGTCGTAGCTCATCAGTTCAGGATTCTGTTCCGCCAGCTCGCGCAGGGCCGCATCCACATCGGCGGGTAACGCCGGCATGTCGATGTTCGTGCCGGCGGCACGCAGCCGCGCTTCCATGTCCGCCAGCGCACGCTCCAGCTTGCTCTTGTCTTCCAGCGCCTGGGCGAGCCGGGCATCCATGTCCGCGTCGCCGCTGCTGGTCCCCGCCCGGCGCAGCGCATCGATCCGTGACTGTGCCTCCTCCAGCTTGAAGCGCAGGTCTTCGTTCTGGCTCTTCTGCTGGCGATAGGCCGTCTGGAGGGTGTCATACTGACCCTGCGAAACGCAGCCGACGGCCAGCAAGGCCACCGACACACAGAACATCATCTTGGCGAACGTCTTCATGGTTGTCCTTTCCTGATCGGGGAAATCCTCTAAGCGTGCGCGACGGCTTGCGATCCATCGTAAGCCCGGAGCCGCGCATGGGCATGCGAGACTCGGCCCGTAACTGCACAAGCTATCGTATAGGCGGAGAAAAGCAACGCCGACCCGCTCCCGGTGGCCGATAGATTTGCATCGACCGACCCGCCGCCGCCCCTGCAAAGAACATCGATGACGCGCCCCGCCACCACCATCATCCAAGCCGCCGCCGCCATTGACGCCCTGGGGATCAGCCTCCGCCCCGCCACCCTCGTCATCCAATCCGGCCGCATCGTCGCCTGCGATCGCCCGGAAAATATCCGCGCCGCAGCCTACGCCGATCCCCATGTCATCGATTTGCCTCACGCGCTGGTCCTGCCCGCCATGGTCAATGCCCACGCCCACCTCGACCTGACATCGCTGGGCGCCCAACCCTATGGGGGCGACTTTCTCGACTGGCTCAAATATGTCGTCTCCCACCGGCCCACCGAACCGGCCGCCATCGCCGCCGCCGTCCACCGCGGGCTGGCCCTGTCCCACGACGCCGGCGTCGGCTGGATCGGTGACATCGCCAACTCCACCCACGCGGTCATTGCCCGACTCGAAGCCTGCCCAAGCCCCGGCATGCCCCAACCAAGCCCCGACCTGCCCCGCGCAAGCCCCGGCATGCCCCGCCCAAGCCCCGGCATGCCCCGCTCGGGGGGCTTGCCGGGGACTCATCCCACCACTCCCAACCCCCCCGCCATCCCCGGCGTAAGCTACCTCGAAGTCTTCGGCCTGGGTCGCCGCCAACTCGACGGCTTTATCCGACTCACCCGCGGCCTCGACCTGCTCCACCATCACCCGGCCGCAGCCCACCTGGGCCCCACGTTGCACCTGGGCCTCCAGCCGCACGCCCCTTACTCGACGGGTCTGGCGCTCTACAACGCCATCGGCCGCTACGCCGCCGAACGGCACATGCCCATCAGCTCGCACTTGGCCGAGACGCCCATGGAGAACCAGTTCATCCGCGACGCCACCGGGCCGTTCACCGATCTGCTTCGCCGGCTCGACCGCTGGGACGATGCCATCGTCCCCAATGGCGTCGGCTCGGTCGAGCATCTCTCGCCCGAGTTTCGCCGCGGCGGCTGGCTCGTCGCCCATGCCAACTGCGTTGATGACCACGACATCAACGCCCTGGCGTACCACCACGTGTCGGTCGCCTACTGCCCCATCGCCAGCGAATACTTCGGCCTGCCAGGCGGCTACCCGCATCGCTACCGCGACATGCTCGCCGCCGGCGTCAACGTCTGCCTGGGCACCGATTCGATCCTCTGCCAACACCCCGATGCCGCACAACCCCTGAGCATCCTTGCCGCCATGCGCCGCCTCCACCAGCGCGACCGCACCGACCCAATGACCCTCCTGCGCATGGCCACCACCCACGGCATGAGCGCCTTGCGCTTCCCCCGCGCCTGGGCCAGCCTCCAACCGGGCGCCCCGGCCCGCCTCATCACCATCGACATCGACCCGCGCAACGATACGCCGGCTCTGGTGCAGGCGCTGACCAACCAATCGCCGGCCAAACCGATTCTGTAATCCGGGCCTGGAAATCCGAAATCCGCAATCCGAAATCCGAAATCGCCATACCATACGCCCATGCAGAACCTGACCCCCAAACAGATCGTCGCCGAGTTGGACAAGTACATCATCGGCCAGGCGGACGCCAAACGGGCCGTCGCCGTCGCCATCCGCAATCGCTGGCGCCGCCGCAACCTTCAGGGACCGATGGCCAACGAGGTGTACCCCAAAAACATCATTATGATCGGGCCCACCGGCGTGGGCAAGACGGAAATAGCTCGCCGGCTGGCCACCCTCACCGGCGCACCCTTCGTCAAGGTCGAGGCCAGTAAGTACACCGAGGTGGGCTACCATGGCCGGGATGTTGAATCCATGATCCGCGACCTCCTGGATAACGCCATCAGTATGGTGCGCACCGAGCAGGCCGAGAAAGTCGCCCAGCGCGCCGACGAACTGGCGACGGATCGGCTGATGGATCTGCTGCTGCC
This sequence comes from Phycisphaeraceae bacterium, assembly GCA_040878035.1. GTDB lineage: Bacteria > Planctomycetota > Phycisphaerae > Phycisphaerales > Phycisphaeraceae > JBBDMX01. The sequence goes on from JBBDMX010000095.1 coordinate 57,396, forward strand.
GGCGCCGGCGTCGAGCCGCACGGTGGCGGCTCATGCCAACGACGACGAGACTTCCGCCCCCGGCTCCGAGGGCGGAGTTGGCCACGCAGGCTACGTCGCCACCGACGAGTCGGATGAAGCCCGTCAGCGCGTCCGCCAGCGCCTGCGCGACCAGCTCACCGCCGGCAAGCTCGACGACCGCGAAGTCGAACTGACCATCACCAGCAAGCCGCAGGCCGGCATCATGTTCGCCGGCATGGGCATGGACCAGATGGACCCGGAAATGTCCAACGTGCTCGAACGCCTGATGCCCGAGCAGAGCAAACGCCGCCGCGTGAAGGTCAGTGAGGCCAAGCGGCTGCTGGTCGAGCAGGAGACCGACAAACTGCTCGACCGCGACAAGATCGTGGCCGAGGCCATCACCCGCACGCAGGAGTCGGGGATGATCTTCCTGGACGAGATCGACAAGGTGGCGTCGCCGTCGGGTGATGGGAGCGGCGGCGGGCGCGGGCCGGATGTGTCGCGTCAGGGCGTGCAGCGCGACCTGTTGCCCATCGTCGAAGGATCGGCGGTGACCACGCGGTACGGCGTCGTGCACAGCGATCACATCCTCTTTATCGCCGCCGGGGCGTTTCACAGCTCGGCGGTGAGCGACCTGATGCCCGAGCTTCAGGGTCGCTTCCCCATCCGCGTCGAACTGTCGCCGCTGACGCGCGATGATTTCGTGCGCATCCTCACCGAGCCGAAGAACGCCCTGACCCGCCAGCAGGAGCAGTTGCTGGGGGTGGAGGGTTTGACGGTGACGTTTGCCGACGGCGCGATCGAGGCCCTGGCGGACTACGCCGCCCAGGCCAACGCCTCGATGGAGAACATCGGCGCCCGCCGGCTGATGACCATCATCGAGAAGGTGTTCGAGGACGTGAATTTCGATGCTCCCGAAATGGTGCAGCGTCATGAAACGTCCGTGACGATCACCGCCCAGTTCGTCGCCCAGCGCGTGGCATCGATCGTCAAGGACCAGGACCTGTCGCGCTTCGTGCTCTAAAGAGCAATCGCTGCAAATCGAGCTCACATCGAAAGCCCACCCGCTCCGGCGGGTGGGATCGTGCGCCCCCAAGCTCCCATTCGCGCATCGCGCATGGCTTCTTCCACGGCTCACCTCCGTTTCCATATCCAACAATCGCGCGAAAATCGGATATCCGGACTCATGTCAGGATCCCTCCCCTCCCCGCCCCAGCCCCGTCACCGCCGCCTGCAACCGCCTGGTCACCTCCTGCCAGCCCTCGCGATCGTCGGGCTGGTCCGCGAAGGTCATGGGCTGGCCGATGCGCAGGGTGATCCGCGTGCCCAGGCGCGGCCACATGGACTCGGGGTGCAACGCCGCCAGGCAGCCCTCCAGGTAACACGGCACCACCGGCACGCTGGTGCCCGCCACGATCATGCCCAGGCCCGCCTTGAACGTCTTGATCTGCCCGTCCCGGCTGCGCCCGCCCTCGGGGAACAGGATGTAGCCGCACGGTTCGCCCACCAGACGCTCCCTCAATTGCTTAAGCGCATGCGGCCCGCAACTCTTGCGCCACATGGGCAAGGCGTTGATCATCGACGCGGCGAAAATGGCCATGGGCGTGGTCTCGAAAAACACGTCCCCGGCGGCGATGGGAAACACCCGGTCCGCCAGCCGCCGCGACAGCGGCGCCGCCAGCACCAGGGCATCCAAGTGACTGGTGTGGTTGGCCACCAGCACAAACGGCGGCTCGGCGGGCAAGCGCTCGGGATGCTCGACGCGCAGGCGGTGGTACACGCGCAGATATGTGTAGACCAGCCGCCGCCACAGAAGATGCGTGCACGTCTCGACCAACCCCGACTCGCGCCGCAGGCTGCGCGCCCGCTCGCCGGGCGGCAATCCAAGATCCTGCGCGGGTTGAAGCTTCCAGTCGTCCATGGCGTCCATTCAAGCAGTAACAGGGATGAACACGGATGAACACGGATGGGGAAAGCAAAAAGGAACAGGGATAGACATGATGCACATGATGAATCAACTGGAAATCAAAACCAAGAAATTCGAAATCATGTTTGTCTTGTCCATCCCTGCTTCCGCGTCATTCCGATCAATCCGCGTTCATCCGTGTTCATCCGTGTTTCAATCTTCCCCCTTTACCCCGTGATGATGCGTGTGGGCTGATCCAGTCCCACGCCCTGGTAGTAGCCGATGTAGTGGAACACCGCCGGCGATGCCAGGAGCAGGCTGTTGGTGCGGTCGAGGATGCCGCCGTGACCGGGGATCAGGTTGCCCATGTCCTTGATGCCCACATCGCGCTTGATCGAGGAGACCATCAGGTCGCCGGCCTGGCCGCTGACGCTGATGATCAGGCCCAGGATCAGGCGATGAATCGGGTGCTGCATGGGGCTGTCGCCGGGAAACGCCCAGGCGCCCAGGATGAAAACCAGCGGCGTGGTAAGGACGATCGCGCCGACGGAGCCGGCGATGGTTTTGTTGGGGCTGGTGTGGGGTGCGAGTTTGGGGCCGCCGAGGGACTTGCCGGTGACGTAAGCCGCCACGTCGTTGAACTGCACCGCCAGCAGGAGCAGTAGGACCAGGGCGCGGTAGTGGGTGTCGTTGGCCAGGTACGCCAGATGACCCAGGCAGACGGCAAAGAAGAGGAACGCCAGCACCGCCAGGCCGACGCGCTGCACGTAGCCCTTGGGCCGATCCGCCAGAATCGCCACCAGTGCGATGATCGCCAGCCACAGCGGCGGGATGGCCACGAAGAAGTGGTACCAGTGATCGACCACGGCGAAGGTGATGACCAAAATGCCCAGCACGACCATGAGGCTCATGACCTTCTCGCGGAACAGGCCCACTGCCCGGGCAAACTCGCGATAGGACAAAAGGCTCAACGCCAGGATCACTGCCATGAACCAGGCGGCGCCCAAGAGAATGGGCACGACGATGGCGGGCACGATGACGAACCATGAGATCATGCGCCCGGCCAGCTCGCGCTTGAGCGTGGGACTGATCTTGTCCGATTGCGCCAGCAGGACGATGGCCGCCAGCGACAGCAGTAAGAGGGCGACGATCAGGCCGACGATGATGCCGACCAACGGATCGTCGAAGGCGTGGCGAAAGCCCAAGAGGCGCTGGCGGGTGAGTTCATCCATGCGTTCTGGTCCGGAAAAAGGCCGCGGCGCGGCAGTCGTCCACATAGGGCGTGGCCGCCAGGGCCGCTCCGCCCAGGATGCAGGCGATCATGCCGGCGATGGAGATGGCGTTGGGCGACACGTCCCGGCGCGCCAGCCAGCGTGCCGACGCCTTGGACCAGCCCGCCTGGCGCGAGGCGATGGGGCGGCGATCACCACCGTTGTAAGTCTGCTCCACGGGGTCCCCCAATTGGAAGCATGGGCTTTAAGTCGAAGACGGCGCCGCGGCGCCTTCGCGCACCGGGGCGGTGATGGCCTGGCTCTGCCCACGCTGCCACAGGTCGTGCAGGCGGTACTCCTCCAGCGGCGTCGGATAGTCCACGCGGTAGTGCGTGCCCCGGCTTTCCTTGCGCCATTGCGCCGAGCGCACCATCAGCGCCCCGGCCAGCAGCAGGTTCTGCACTTCCCACCCGCCGCGGTCGTCGAAAATCTTGTCCAGCGTGTAGCGCGCCCAGAAATCGAACATCTCGGCGACCTCCTCCAGGCGGTTGCCGTCGCGCTCGATGCCCACGTGCCGCCACATCACGCTGCGCAGGCTCGAGCGCACGTCCTCCAGGTCCAGTTCCGAGCGGTCGGACAGGCGAATGTCGGATACGACCTTGACGGGCGTGCGATGCTCGCCGGTAACGACTTCCTGGCAGGCGCGGCCGGCGATTTCGCCAAAGACCAGGCCCTCGAGCAGGCTGTTGCTGGCCAGTCGGTTGGCGCCGTGGAGGCCGGTGGACGCCGCCTCGCCGCAGGCGTAGAGGCCGTGAATATTGGTACGCCCGCATTCATCGGTGCGCACGCCGCCGACCATGTAGTGGGCCGAGGGGTGGATGGGAATCAGATCAACGCCCGGGTCGATGTCGAATTTCTTGAGCAGGGCGGAGATGGCGGGGAAGCGCTGGGTGAAGCCGCCGATGGGCCGGGCGTCCAGATAGACGTGGGTGAAATTGGTACGGGCGACCTGGGCGATGATGGCGCGGGTGACGATGTCGCGCGGCGCCAGTTCCGCCAGCTCGTGGTAGTCGGGCATGAAGCGGTAGCCGTTGCGGTCCAGCAGGTGGGCGCCTTCGCCGCGCACCGCCTCGGTGATGAGCGATCGGCTGGCGCCGGCGATGTAGAGCGTGGTCGGGTGAAACTGCATGAAAGCCACGTCGCCCAGGACGGCCCCGGCACGGTACGCCATCGCCAGGCCGTCCGCGGTGGCCGCCGGCGGATTGGTCGACTCGCGGTACACCTGACCCGCCCCGCCGCTGGCGAGAATCACCGCGCCGGCCCAGATCACCTGTAACCCGTGCTTGGGGTGATGCGTCACCGCGCCGATGCAGCGCGACGGCACGCCCTCCAGCGTGATCAAATCCAGCACGAAGCATTGCTGAAAAATGCGGATGCGCTCGCTCTGCCGCGCCCGCCGATCCAGCGTCACCGCCAGCTCCTTGCCCGTGGCGTCGCCGTCGGCGTGCAAAATGCGATGGTGCGAGTGCCCGCCCTCGCGCCCCAGCGCCAGCTTGTCGGCACGAATGCTGCCGGGCTCTTGGCCCGCCGCATGGTCAAACTGCATGCCCCACGCGATCAACTCGTCGATGCGCCGCGGACCTTCCTCCACCACCAGCCGCACAATCGGCTCATCGCAAAGGCCGGCGCCGGCGACCAGCGTGTCCTGCACATGGGAATCGAAGGAGTCGTCCTTGGACACGGCCGTGGCCACGCCGCCCTGGGCCCAGTAGGTATTGGAGGCCTTCAGATCGCCCTTAAGCGCCACGATGACCTCGGAATGCTCCGCCGCCGCCACCGCCGCACGCAGGCCGGCGACACCCCCGCCGATCACCAGCACATCGGTGAAAATCTGCGGCAACAGCGTGGCCCGAAAGGGAATCAGATACCGCCGTTCATCAAAAACTGCGTCCATGGCTCAGGCGATTGTAGAGGCGGAAAAGCCGCCACGCGAACCAGAGACGCAAGACCGAGACCGACGCGTGCCCACGCGGAATCAGGTTTGGTATCGGCTTCACCGCCGAGGATGCAGAGGACGGAGTGGACAGGGTAACGGGAGGAAGGTTGGATACGCCGGGGCCGCGACGTCGGCAGGTTAACGTGAATTTGACTATCCTCAATGCTTCATGAGCGTGCCCGCAACCGAGACCATTAACGAAGTCGACTTCTGCGCCAAGATGGCCTCAGCCGCCAATGCCATCTTCCCCACATTGGGCGGGAAATCGCCCTTTATCGAAGCCCGCGTTGAAGGGATGGGCAGCAGCCGGAGCAAGCGGGCTCGGAAGGACCTCCGCTTCTATGGCCAGCACGGCAAGCTCGTATTGACTGGCGAAGTGAAGCTCCCCGGCGGCGTCGGCGCGTTCGACAGCGATGAAGTCAAGAACGCCCACGACAAGGCCGAGCAAGCCAACGTCCAGTACTTCTTTACTTGGGATGTCAATACGTTCGTGCTCTGGGATCGCTCCCAGTGGCAAAAGCCTCTTCTGGAGCGGCGCGTCAAGGTCTGGCCCCTGCGACTCGACTTGGCTTCGCCCCGGGAAGTCGCCCGCCCCGAATCGCTCGACCATATCGAGAAACGCTTCCTCCCCGATCTAATCCGCGATCTGGCCGATATCGTGTCTGGCCAGCGACGCGACTGGGCGCTGCCGCCTGACGAAGTCTTCTTGCGTTCGCTGGAAAGCCACTTGGACTGGCCGGTCTCGCTGCTGCGCTGCTTCATGCACGACCAGGCCGTGCCCAAGTCGCCCTTCGATGGCCACCTTCAGGCGTGGATGGTCGCGCAAGATCGGCCTTTCGCGCGAAACGATCCCGACTCCTGGCGCAAGGCCGTGGACAACGCGGCCCGCACGCTGGCGTACATCTGGACCAACCGCTTCATTTTCTACAAGGCACTCCGCGCCCGCTTTCCGGAACTGCCCAAGCTCGAACTGGGGCCCAGCGTCAAGACCGCTGAGCAAGCCCGTCGGCGACTGAGCCAACTATTCCGCAAGGCGGCCGACCGCAGCGGTGACTACGAAAGCCTCCTGTTCCCCGACGAACACGACTGGGCCAACGACCTGGCCTTCGCGCCTGACGGCGCGGTCGATGCCTGGCGGGCCTTCCTGCGCGGTATCGAGAGCGTGGACTTCCGCGACGTGCCCGCCGACGTGGTGGGCCTGATCTTCCAGAAACTCATCAGCCCCGAGGAACGGCACCGCTTCGGCCAGCACTTCACTGGCTCCGACGCCGTGGACCTCATCAATTCCTTCTGCATCCGCGCGGCCGACGCCAAGGTGCTCGATCCGGCCTGCGGCTCGGGTTCGTTCCTGGTGCGGGCGTATTACCGCAAACGGGCGCTGGACCGCCACCGGGCTCACACGGCCATGCTGGGCGATCTGTTTGGCTGCGATATCTCACTCTACCCCGCGCACCTGGCCACCCTCAACCTCGCCGCCCGCGAGATTAACGACGAAGCCAACTACCCGCGCATCGAGCGCCGCGACTTCTTTCACTACCAGCCCGGCAAGCCGTTCTGCGAAATACCCGAGCACGCCACGGGCAAGAAGGTTCCCATTTCACTGCCCACGCTCGATGCGGTCGTTGGGAATCCTCCCTACGTCGAACAGCGAAAGATCGACAAGAAGGAGAAGCCGAAGCTCGCCGCCCTGATGAGCGCGGCCTTCAAGGGCACCGAGTTCTCCGGGCGTGCCGACCTGCACTGCTACTTCTGGCCGCACGCGGCCCAGCTCTTGAAGGAAGGCGCGTGGTTCGGGTTCCTCACCTCCGCCCAATGGCTGGATGTGGACTACGGCTTTGACCTCCAGCGCTGGATACTGAAACACTTCAAGATCGTCGCCATTCTGGAGAGTTCCACCGAGCGCTGGTTCCCCGATGCCCGCGTCAAGACCTGCATCACCATCCTCCAGCGTTGCGCTAGCCAGCCCGAGCGCATGGACAACCCCGTGCGTTTCGTCCGGTTTGAGAAACCGCTGGCGGAGATCATCGGCGTGACCGCTACCGGCGGCGTGGGCACCGACGCCGAGAACAGCGAATGGGTCCGGCAAAAAGCGGTCGACCATATTCGGGACTACATCGAACAGCGGACCACCAGCGAGCATAACCCCAATTGGCGGCTCTTGGTCAGGCGCCAAGGCGACCTGTGGGATGAGGGCGTGAAATCCGGCGCAGTCTTGGTCAACGCTTTGATCGAAGAGCCCGACGACGATGAAGAGGAAGAAGACAACGGGAAAATTGCCAACGGCGGACACCTGAGCAAGCACACCAACGGCGGGGAGCACGACTACGCGGCGGGCAAGTGGGGCCGGTATCTGCGGGCTCCCGATCTGTACTTCGAGATTATGGAGAAGTACCGCTCGCGTTTTGTGCCCCTGGGGGAAGTCGTGGAGATTCGGCGCGGAATCACCAGCGGCTGCGACGCCTTCTTCATGCCCAAGGACGTGACTGATTGGGCGCTGACCAAGTTCGCGGACCCCAAGGAGTTCCGCAAGGATGTGGGCGTGCCCCGGGCCGAGGTGGCCTCGGGGGCGCTCCGCGTGATCGAGGACGGTGCGGGCACACGGCACCCCATCGAGCCGAAGTTCATCGCACCGGAAGTCCACAGTCTCATGAAGGTGGACCGCCCTGTGGTGCGCCTCAGCGATCTCGACCGGGTCGTCGTGCTGGTCCCCGCCCCACTTGCCGCGATCAAAGGTACGCACGCTTACCGCTACATCAAGTACGGCGAGCAGGCGACCTACGCCAGTAAGAAGAGCAAGGCCGTGCCCGTACCGCAGCGGATCATGTGCGCGGGTCGCGAACCGTGGTACGACCTGACAACGTCAGTTGATCCGGGCTTCGCCTTTTGGCCCATGGCACAACAATACCGTCACATCATCCCCGGCAATCCTGAAAGCCTCATCTGCAATCAGAATTTTTTCGCTTTAACATCGGGAACGCTGAACAAGAAGGAAAAACGCGCCTTGGTCGCGGTACTCAACTCAACCGTGCTCGGGCTGTTCAAGGCGTTCTACGGGCGGTTCACCGGCACCGAGGGCAACTTGAAAACCGGCGTGATGGACGTCAACTTGATCGACGTGCCCGACCCTCGCAACCTTTCCGACTCGCTCGCAGGCCGCCTGTCCGACGCCTTCAAGAGCATGTGCAAGCGCGAGATCGGTCCCATGGTCGAGGAGGCCCTCAAGGACTGCCACTCCTACGACCGAGCCCTCGAACTGGCCTCGCGCCCGTCGACGCTCCCCCACGAGCTCACCCAGCCCGACCGCCGCGAACTCGACGACGCGGTCTTTGAACTCCTGGGCGTCGCCGACGCCGCCGAGCGCTCCGCCCTCATTGACCGCCTTTACGAGGCCGTCACCCTCCACTTCCGCGATATCCGTGTGACCGAGATTCAGAAGATGGAGGACCGCCGCGGCGGGAGCGCAGGCAAGTTTTCCGTCACCGACCACGCCGCCGACGCCTGGGACGCCTTGGACTTGGTCGACCTGACGCCTCTTGCCGAGTGGGTCAAGGCCCATGCCAAGGGCGAGTGCGAGGAAATCGAGATTCCCGCCGAACGTCCCGTGCATGTGGACGCCAGCGGAATGTTCGACGCCGAGACGGTCTACTTCGGCAAGTCCCGCCGAAAGCACACCGTCTGCGCCTCGCGCGGCCAGGCCGAACTCATCGCCCGCATGGCCGAACTGGGCGTGACCGGGAGCGTCTGCACCCCGCGCAGCAACGAAGACACGATGAAACTGCTGGACGCCGTAAACCACCGCCACGCCGCCGCCGCCGCACGCCTCAAGGAACTGGCAGACAGCCGCAGTGGCGACAGCGATACCCAGGATCAGGTATTCAAGCTACTGGAACGTTGGTACGTTCTGGGCCGGCCACCCGTGGCGGCTGGGAAGAATGGGGGCGACCAGGCGACCACAAGCGAAGCATAGACTTTTCATGCCGGGAACGGCAAACGGGACATTACTTATTGGCAGGCAAACGAGGCCGGCAAACGGGACAGGTACGTCTATCAACCTACGCCGCGCGTGGGCTTCCACGTAATCGGTGCGTGTGGTCGTCCGGGGGGCGGAGGACGGGCCGCCCTGCTTCATGCCTTCGCTCTGATCCGCAGATTATGCCGACTCCCGCGGAGTTCCAAGTCGGCGCGTCATAGTACCCATCTGCGTCAATCTGCGGCCATCTGCGGATAAACCGCCCGGCGGGGCCGGATTCCTGTTCATCCACGTTCATCCGTGTCCATCCGCGGCCCATGCTGTCAACTTTGACTTGCCTTTCCTGGTGGTGGTGGTATAATTGTCATTTAACTTGCCTTACTCTGCCGGTCAGCCGGCGGAGGGAGTGGGTGGAGAGTGGAGAATGGAGAATGGAGGGTGGGCGGAGGGGCCGGTGCAGAGTGCAGGGTGCAGAGCGCAAGGTGGAGGGTGGAGGAGTGGAGAGTGAGACTGTAGTGCAGCTAACCTATATTACTGTCAGGCCCTGACATTGACATAATCTTGCGATGTGCGATGTAAGCGATGTTCAAAACGTGGATTACAACTGGCGGAGCGGTTTGTCCTGAATGTCAGGGTGACACGCGACTGACGTGGGGGCTGACATTCGCTAACTCTCGCC
>JBBDMX010000096.1:0-19481 GCA_040878035.1 Phycisphaeraceae bacterium
CTTCACCGTCACCAGCGACCTCTGCCCCTCCTCTCGCTCCACCCCCCGCTCCATCCCCCGCTCCATCCCCCGCTCCACCCCCGGATCCACCCGCTGATACAAATCCCCATGCGCCCCCAGCACCAGTTCCTGCACCTCCGGGGGCAGCATCGACAGCCCCGCAAAATAATGGTGCCCGTTCCGCTCCACGTGCTCGATCCCCAGGTTCGCCGCCACCGCTAAATCCTGCAACAACGCCACCGGCCCGACATTGCACAAATCCTCACCCGTCATCACAAACCCCTGCCGCTTGGCCTCCACATCGTCATCCCCCCGCAGCCGATTCATGAACTCGATCAAACACGCATTGGCGACCCCCTTGAACACGCCCTTGCAGCTCTTGTAGCTCGTGCCCACGTACCCGCACTCGATCGCCCGCCGCAGGCTCCCCAACTCCGCATCGCTCTCATCAATGATGATCGGCGGCCGGTCCTTCCAGTCCCTCAGCAAGATCTCCGCCTGCTCCGACAACGCCATATCCCGGTGCAGCGGCTGCTCCACCACGATCATCCGCTTCAAAAACGGCTTGAGCAGCTCATCACCCGCCAGCGTCTCCCACAACTCCCGGAACGGCGCCACCTGGTGATACTGCTCGTTCCCGTCCAGCGTGAAGGCGAACTCCCGCGTATCGCTCACGATCACCTTGGCGATGCGGGTCAGCCGCTCCAGGTCGCGCTTGGGGTCGCCGCAGAGCTTGATCTTGAAATGCGTCAGCCCGTAGGCCTTGATCGCCTCCTCCAGCGACTGCGGCAAACCATCCTCCACCCGCTCCGCCGGCGTGACATCGCCGGGCGTCAGTGGATCGCCCAGCCCCACCGTGTGCCGCACAGTGATCGACCGCAGCGCCGCGGCCGGCAGCAACCCCGCCGGCTCATACCCAGCCAGCTCCGGATGAATCTCCCCCAGCCGCATCCCCAGCAAATTCTCCCGCAACGCCTGCCCAAACGGCACCCCCATCGCCCGGCAAAACGCATCCATCACCGCCCGCTCCACCAAACTCACCCCAAACCCCCGCAAAAGCGCCGCTTGCGGCTTAGCCCTTCTTCCGGGGGCCGCTTGCGGCTTAGCACCAGCCGCTTGCGGCTTAGCGCGGGAACCCCCCTCCACTCTCCACTTTCCATTCTCCACCCCACTTTCCTCCCCCATCATCCCCCCATAAACCCCCCGCCACCAGTCAAACACCGACTCGGCTTCCCCCACCCCCACCGCCAGCGCCGCCGCCTCATCGATCACCCCCAGCATCTCCGCCACATCCGCCTCATACGTCGTCCCCGGGTCCTTGGTAAACCACTTAGGCGGCAAATGATCCGCCGCCACCCCCGGAATACCCCGGCTCTGCCGGCCATCAACCTCAACCGCCACCCGCACAAACACATGCGGCACCACCGTCATCGCCGCAATGCCATACCGAAACGGCATCCGCGTCCGCATGTTGGCCACAAACACCCCAACTTCACGGACTTTCACCATGCCGACATCCTAACAGGAGAACAGGAGACAGGAGAGCAGGAGACAGAATTCAAGCCGGGGCAGAGCGAGTGGCTTTGCACTCGCGCCGCCCCGGGTCGGCCAAATCCCCCCTCCGACCCCGACCCCGACTCCTTCTGCCCCTTTTCCGCCCTTCGCACTTCGCACTTCGCACTTCCAATAAATCTTGCTTTTTCCCTTGAACTTGCCCCCCGCATGACGTAACCTACAGGTGCATCTGACTTGGAAAGGGATACGCCTCGCCAGCCCCCGGAGCCCCCGGAAGCCCCAGGACGTGCCGGCGCGGCAATGTCAACCGCAGATCGGGGTTTTTGAGCCCACATGTCAGCCCCAGGGCAGGCAATGACGCCACAGGCTGCATCGTTGAACCGCAGGAACACTTCACCACAGAGGACACGCAGGTAGCGGAGAATCGCAGTCCACTAAAGAAGCCCAGGGGCCCCAGGCTGCCTGCTCTTCGTGCTCTGGGTGGTGAATCGTGCCGACAATCGGAAACCGTAACGCAACCCCAGGCGTATAAGAAAGTGCTGCTGAAAATCGGCCAGGCAGGTTAATTGGATCGCAGGCATCGCCACGGCTTTATGAATACCCTTTATCGCCTCGGCGAACTTTGCGCCCCTCTGCGGTGAATCCACCGCCCCGCTCGCCCGATAAGACCTCTTGTCAAGGAGTCCCCGAGAATGTTCACCACCACCCAGCCCCCCAGTCAGGAAACAGGACACAGGAGCCAGGAGTCAGGAGTCCGGAGTCAGGCCTCAGGACTCAGGACTCAGGACTCAGGACCCCGGCGGGGCTTCACCCTCATCGAACTCCTGGTCGTCATCTCCATCATCGCCCTGCTCATCGGCATCCTCCTGCCGGCGCTGGGGGCGGCACGCGATTCGGCACGAAATACACAGTGCCTGACCAACGTCAAATCGCATGGAAATGCGACTTCGTTCTACTTGAGTGACAACCGGGAGACATATCCGGCAGGAACATACCATAGCGTTGAGATTGACCGATTCAATCTCTCTGGAACGCAGGGGCAACAAGCCAGCGCACCAGCCAATACGGCGCCGGATGATCGTGTCCTGAATGCCTATCTTTCTACCTCATCGGGAGAGAAGATAGCTACTTGTCCGCTCGACGAGGGTGATAACCTGAACGGGACAATTGGTGCTTACACCAAGGCATCTGATTCGTGGGGAACATCGTACTTCTTCTTCTCCAGATCTATTGCTCAACTGAGCAATACCTGGGGTTTCAAAGGGGTCTGGATGATGGGCGGTCATCGTGCGAGCGAAGTCTTGAATGGATCCCGTAAGGCACTTCTTGCGGATATCGTTTTGCTTGATAATCGCGTGTCAACTGATGATCGGCACAGGTGGCACAGCGATTCAGAGCCCCTGAAGGCGAACGTGGCGTTTGCCGACGGACACGCCGCTACGGTCAGCAGGAAAGTTGGCGCCACCCCTGCCACCCCGACTGCGACGCCATTGCCGACCATGCAAACATGGGCGGACGCACCGGAAGGTTACTATTGACGGAAATCAAGGGCTGATGGACGAGCAAACTGTTGGTATGGTATCCTAGTAGTTGAAATGCCGTCGTCTACCCCATGTCGTCTGTGCCGCAGCGAGGCCCAAGCCAAGTTTGCGCTGACAGTTCTGGGCAAACATCGGGTCTGGTACTTTGAATGCACTAACTGCCAATCCCTACAGTCAGAGGAGCCGCACTGGCTGAATGAGGCATATGCGAATGCGACTCGCCCATTGGATCTAGGCACCGCAAAGCGGGCCCTGTGGGCGAGAACTATCATCTTCTTTCTTTGGCGTCTGTTTTCCCTGCCTAAGGATGGGAGACTCGTGGACTGGGGAGGAGGCGACGGTCTCTTGGTCAGGCTGCTGCGCGACACCGGCATTAATGCCCTGTTGGCAGACAAATATACCGACAACACATACGCGATCGGCTTCGATGACGATGGGACGTGCCCTGTATCAATGATCACCGCATTTGAGGTTTGGGAACATCTGGCCGATCCTGCGAGCGAGATAGCAGCGGGGTTCGCCCGCAAGCCACATCTTTATCTTCTGTCGACCACCCTCTACAACGACGACGACGATAAGTGGCCTTATCTGGCGCCCAATACTGGGCGGCACGTGTTCTTCTATTCACGGAGGGCCATGTCATACATTGCAGTGAAATACGGCTACCAATCGATTGCCATGGATACTTACACGCTGTTCTACAAGTCCGCCCCACAAGGTCGGATCAGCAAAGCCCTCCTGAAGTGGCTGATGCGAAACCGCTACCAGCGCGCCAAGGATGTTCTATTCGCCCTGGCCCGGAAAGGCCGCCGGCCGGAAGATACGCCTGCAACGGTCCATGAGCGGCTCACAGAACGGCACGCTGCCGAGCAATAATTAACTCAGAAGCAGCTGTACCGACGGGATATTGGTGGGCCAGCACTGTCGGCAGCGGCGGATCACTCGCTGATCATGAATCACCATAGCAATGATCTCGTGCGAGCATTCATCGTCGGGTGTCCGCGCTCCGGCACGACCTTACTCCAATCACTGCTCGCCGCCCATTCCAAGGTGATTTCGTTCCCTGAGACCCAATTCTTTCGACGCCTCGAGCCCTCTAAGCCCCTTTTCAGGAAGCTCAAGGTGATTGGGACTCGCGCTGCTCGGGCGCGAATGATCCGATTTCTCGGTGAGATGGACGCCGACGATCTACTGCCCATGGTGCCCCGGTATGCAGTGCTCAAGACGCAGTACATCCGCGCATTTGTGGCGATACTTGACACGCTTGCTCGCCGCGGGGACAAGGATTGTTGGATCGAGAAATCACCGAAGCATCTCGATCAGATTCCGCTGATCACCCGAACCGTGGCAAACTGCAGATTTATCCATCTTCTGCGCGAGGGTTCGGCGTCGGTTGCGTCACTGATAGATGCATCTCGAAAATACGGCGGTGCCTGGCACGGCCCAACCACTATCGATGGTTGTATCGCTGAATATAATCATTCAGTGGAAGTGAGTCGGCGGTATATCGGCACGAAGTACCATTGTTTTGTTCGATATGAGAGTGTGGTGCAGCAAACAGACGTCGAGCTGGAGCGAATCTTCGACTTTCTTGGTATCACCATGGAACCTGACCTCGCGAAGCGGCAAAGCGAGGTGGCCGCCAAATTGATTCGCCCCGAGGAGAAATGGAAAAGCAACGTGCAGGCCGGCGGAGTTTTTGCTGTTGCCTCCAAGTTTGAGAGCCTCTTTACAGAACAGGAACGTTCGTACGTCCAATCACGTCTTGCCGATGCGTCGGCGTTTCCTGCAAATTGATGGAAACCAATCCACGAATCCTCTTCGTCACATTTTCGCCACCGGTGCCAACCACGCACGGTGGCTGCCAGCGGACGAACTTGCTGCTACGGGCTCTGCAGTCTTACGGCGATGTCGAAATGATGCTGTTGCGCGGTCCGGCACGATTGGATCCGGAGGTACGCCGGACGATGGAAGAGGATTTCGGTCTAGTAGCAGGCTTCGAGCTGTCGACTGCGGGAATGCAACGGCCCTGGCGATGGTTTCGGCCACTCCGTGCGCCGCTAGTGGACAAAATGGCGCACAACCTGGGCCGCCGGCAAGCTGATTATCGCCCCGATGCCGCCCCCTTGGAGTGGATACGCCAACGCACGGCGACGCGGCCATACGATGTGATCGTTGGGCGGTACCTGCGCCCGACAGTGAAATCCGGAGCGCTGAACTTCTCACCCGTGGTCGTGGACGTAGACGACTTGGATTATCGCGTGTATGAAACGCGTGCCAATCTGCCCGACCAGACATGGTTGAGCCGGATCATCATGAATCGGCAGGCGCACCAGTTGCGCCAATTGATACCGTCGCTTTTGAGAGCGGCGACTCATGTGTGGTATACCAATGAGGCCGATCAAAAACGGATGCCGCACCCGTCGGCCTCAATCTTACCCAATATCCCGTTTGTCAAGCGGGGTGAACCGACAGTCAGCATTTGCCCCTTCACGAAGGACAATCAGACGATCCTGTTCGTGGGAACGCTGTCATTCGCTCCTAATGCACGTGGGATCGACCGGTTTGTGGAGAGGGTTTGGCCGCAGATTTTTGCCGCGCGGCCGGAGACGCGGTTTCGTGTCGTGGGTGGGGGAATGAGTCAGAATCAACGTCGGCGTTGGGCTCAGGTGCCGGGAGTTGAACCGGTGGGCTTTGTCGACGATTTGCGTGAGGCATACGCGTCGTGCCTGTTCACTGTGGCCCCGCTGTTTGAAGGTGGAGGTACCAAGATCAAGGTGCTGGAGTCTTATCGTTTCGGCAGAGCATGCCTGGCGACTCGCCACAGTCATGTCGGGTTCGCGCAGGCATTGCCGGCGAATGAAGCGGTTATGGTGGCCGAGAGCGATGCGGACTTGGCTGGCCGCGCGATCCAGATGCTTGGTGATCCGCTCCGATGCCAGGCTATGGCGGAACGCGGTGCCGCCAACGTCGCGCGGTGGTTCTCCTACTCCGAGTTTGAACGCATTGTCCACGATACGCTCGACCATCTTCTCAAGCGCCAGCACAAGTGACGTGCAAAGCCAATCAACTATCATGTGAGTCCACCCGAGCAGGTCGCATGCTCATTGGAGGCCCGGCGTTTGCGCCAATCGACTCGGCTGATTCTGAACACCGGGGCGACCTTTGGCCGCATGGCCCTCACGGTGGGCATCGGCTTGGTCACCACACGCCTGTTCCTAACGGCGTTGGGCCAGGTGGATTTCGGCTTAGTCAGCACGCTGGGTGCCACTGGGGCACTGCTGACGGTGGTGACGGCGGCGTTGACCGCCAGCACACAGCGACACCTGGCCTATGACATCGGTCGTGGCGACCGGCAAGGCCTTTCACGGACCTTCAGTTCGGCGCTGGTGGTATTCGCGGCGTGCGGGCTGGCGCTGTGGGCGATTGGTGTCGCGCTGACGCCGGTGGTCTTGCAGGTCTTGACCATTCCCCCGGACCGTGCCGGCGCCGCCTGGTGGGTCTACCAGATGACGCTGGCGGCCCTGGCGACGACGGTCGTGCTCACGCCGTTCCGCGGCATGTTCGCCGCCCACCAGGAACTGTTCTTCAGCAGTATCTTGGACGTGCTGGGCTCGATTCTGCGCCTGGCGGTGATCCTGGGTCTGTTTGTCGTGCCTTGGGACCGAATGGCCAGCTACGCCGTGCTGAATCTGCTGGCGCAGATCGCCTTGTCGATTATCACGGTGATGTGGAGCCTGTGGCGATATCCCGGGAGCCGGCCCAGGCGATCGGCGGTCTCCTGGCCGGACATGAAGGGGCTGATGAGCTTTGCCGGGTGGTCGCTATTCGGCAGCCTGGCGTGGTCGTTGCGTCAGCAAGGGGCGGTGCTGCTGATCAATCTGCGATTCGGCCCGGCCGTGAACGCCGGCTATGCCATCGCCGCGCAGTTGGTGGCGTATGCGGGCAATCTCAGCGGTGCGATCATCCGGGCGGTGCAGCCGGCGATTGTCTCCCTGGAAGCCAAAGGCAGCCGGCGGCATGTGCATCAGTTGGTGATTGTCACCGGCAAGTACATCGCGCTGATACTGGGGCTGCTGTTTGTGCCTCTCTGGCTGGAAACGCCGGCAATCCTGCACCTATGGCTGGGCCAGGTGCCCGAGCATGCGGTGGTGCTCACCCGTGTTGCCCTGATCTGGGTGCTGCTGGGCGCCATGGGCTTTGGCTACGGCACGGCGTTGCAGGCGACGGGGGACATCGGCTGGTTTACACGCATTACTTTGCTGCTGGCCGCCACGTCGCTGGCCCTGGCGGTTTTTGCGGTCTATGTGCTGAATCTGGGGCCGTGGGCCGTGCCGGGAGCGACGGTGGTGTTGGTGCTGGTTCAACTGGTCCTGCAGGTGCGCCTGATTGGTCGGCGAATCGAGTTGCCGCCGTCGGTGTGGATGAGGGGCGTACTCTGGCGCGTGCTGATGGTGGCGGTCCCGGCCGGCGCCGCGGCGACGATCCTGCGGCTGGCGCTGGACGGACCCTGGCGTATACTGGCGGTGGTGGTGGCCTACAACGCGATCGCGCTGCCGTTGATCTGGATGGTGGGCATGGAAAGATGGGAGCAGCAGCAGTTCTTGCGCATTGCCGGCGCCGCTTGGAGTCGATTGGGGTGGGGTGCGCGAGCATGATATGCGAATCCTTCTGATTACCGGCAGTTCGCCCACACCTCCCACCAGCGGCGACCGTCAGCGCACGGACATGATTTACCGTGCCTTGCAGCGTGTGGGCGAGACGGACCTGTTGCTGTTTCGTGATGAGGCGGGGATGGGTGAGGGGGCGCTGGAGCGGCTGAGGCAGGGCTATGGGCTGGTGGGGCAGATGGCGCCGCCGCCGCGGGGGCGCAGGGGATGGTGGCGGGTGGCGCGCCCGCTGGCGCCGGGGATGGTGGATCGGCTGGCATATCACCTGGGTTCGATGAGGCAGACGATGTCGCCGAATCCCGCGATGGCGGATTACCTGGCGTCTATACTGGCCGCCAAGCCCTATGACCTGGTGGTGTCGCGGTACATCTGGCCCGGGCTGTGGTCGGCGCCTTGGCGGCATCGGCCGACGATTATCGACATCGATGGCTATCCGCCGCAGGTGTATGCCCGGCGGCTGGCGTGGGAGCGGCCCAACGTCGCGGCGCGGCTGCTGCTGCGTCATCACCTTCGTCAGACCAGTCGGTTGTTGCCCCCGTTGCTGCGGCAAGCTCGCCACCTGTGGGTAGCGAATCCGCATGATCGGGCCGAGATCGACCATCCGTCGGTTTCCTTGCTGCCCAACATTCCATATCAGCCCCAGGGCCAGCTTGTCTCGGCCTGCCCGCCCGGTGCCGATCCGCAGCGGATCACGATGGTAGGGTCGTTGAATCATCCGCCAAATATCGACGGCCTGAGCTTCTTTCTGGCGCAGATATGGCCGGGGATACGGCAGGCGCGGTCGGGTGCCCGCCTGAGCATTGTTGGACGAGGATTGAGCGAATCGTTGCGTAACAACTGGTCGGCGCAGGCCGGCGTCGAGGTTGTGGGCGCTGTTTCCGATGTGCGTCCCGCCTATGCCGACAGTTCGTTTTCGGTCGTGCCGCTGTTCACGGGCGGCGGGACGAAGATCAAGGTTCTCGAGTCGCTGATGTATGGTCGGACGTGCGTGGTAAGTACCTATGCGTTGCGCGGCTACGAGCATGTGCTGAGGGATGCCGAGGCGCTACTGGTGGCGGACAAGCCGGACGATATGGTCGGAGCGTGCCTTAGGCTGATGGACCAGCCGGCCTACCGCGACGCACTGGCGTCACGCGGCAGAGCACTGGTGCAACAGCATTACTCGTTCGACGCATTCGCCAGCGTCGTAGGCCAGACGGTTCAGAACGTGGTGTCGAAACAGCCTGGCGAGCCGCGTTTCACTCCGCCGCCGGGCCGCCGGCCATGATGCGGCGGAAGAGCCGTTCGTGTGCATCGAGGACGGCGGCGGTGCTGAAGCGGTCGACGACTTTTTGGCGAGACGCCTGGCCGTGTCGGGCTGCGACTTGCGGGTCCGAAACGTAGGCCGCCAGAGCGTCGGCGATGAGCGCCGCATCGCGCGGCACAAGCCGTCCATGCACATCGTCGTCGATCAGGTCGGTCGTTCCCGAAATGGGTGTGGCAATGGAGGGCAAACCGCTGGCCATGGCTTCCATCAGGGCGTTGGGCATACCCTCATTGAGCGATGGGAGGGCAAAGACATCGGCGGCACGGTAGAGCGGGGCCATATCGGTGGTAAAGCCCTGCCAGTGCACCAGCGCGTCGATGCCCATGTTGCGGCGGATGTCGTTGATCTGGGCGGTATAAGGCGGATCGTTCTCCGGGCCTGCCAGGACAAGTTGGCACTCGAGACCGCGTTGCTTGAGCAGGCCGATGGCCTCGACCAGCAGGTGGGGGCTCTTGCGGCGGTTGATGCCGCCGGCAAAGAGCAGCGTGGGCAGGTCGCGCCAGCCCAGTTGCTCGCGCAGCGCCCGGCGTTCGGCGGCATCGGCAACCGGGCGAAACTGCTCAATATCCACCCCATTGGGAATCCAGGCGATCTTCGACTCCGGGATGCCGTACTCGCGAAGCTCGTCAACGATGGCCCGGCTGATGGCGATGATGGCCGAAAGTCGCTGGACCTTCTGGCGGCGCCGGCGGGAGAATCCCAGACGTGAGCGCCAACCGGGCTTGTCGGCCAAGTCGGAACGATGAGCGGCGAGCTTGATGACCGCCGGCAGGTCCCGTTTCTCGGCCACCAACGCCGGTTCAACCGTCATGGCAAAGCCTTGCAGGCCATGGAAGACATCGAATTCGCCGGCGTGGCGGGCCACCCACCTTCGGGCCACCATGACGAACCGGAGCTGATCCAGCGCCCCCATGCTTGACTTGGCGATCAGGTGCTGCTGGGCGAAAAGCGGATACTGTTCCTGCGAGGGGTGGCCATGGGCCAGGACCAGGCGGAATCGGTCCGGGCCAGCCGCCGCATAAAGGCGGTAAGCGGTCATGCCGGGCCCGCCGTAGTGCAGCCCCGACCCTTTGGGGGACCAGAGCAATACGCGGATGGGTTTGGGGGCTGGTGTGGTCATCGCTCGAATTCGCGCGACGGCATTCTAACAGCCGTTGCAGGCGGAGGTTGGACGAAATCGGCCGGCGCGCACTCTTGTAAATTGCCGCGTTGCAATCGCTATTTCCGGCGGTCAGATCGCTATTTCCTCCGGTCAACTCGCGAATTGGAGCGTTGAATTCGCGAGTTCCCCGGCTCAAATCGCCAAGTCCAAGGGGGAACTCGCGAGTTGCTTCAAGGAACTCGCGTATTGCTCGGGGGAAATAGCGAATTCCCCGAGGGAGATGGCAATTGCAACGCCGCAACTCGCGATTGTGCACACGGTAGTCGTCACGTCGTAACGAGGATGTGCGATCGGCCACTGTGCCTGGTGAAAATCTCGGATTGGACTAGCGCAGGCTGGGAGCGAACAAGTCATTAGCCGGATGCCCATTGATCGCACGTTCGATGATCTGTTGCTGTACCCGAGGGTTCCAGAGAAGATCGATGATGTGGCAACACCGCCGGCGCATCGCGGGTTGTGGCAGGGGGGATTGAGTCCAGCGATTGATCTGATTCGCGATGTCGGCCGTATCGCCGAGTTTGAAAAGACCGCCGTTGACGCCCGGGAGAATGGCTTCCCACTCAGGCATCTGGTTATCGGCGTCGTCATGGGTGATGACCGGCACGCCGAACGTGAGCGCGTGCATGGCCGACAGGCCGACCTTGCCCGGCGCCACGCAAAGATTGGAGGCCCAGATGAGACGGCCGAGCACCGTCTCGTCGTAGCAGGCCCCATAAAAATGCACGCGCAAACCCAGGCGTTTGGCCTGCTCCTCCAGGCGGGGACGCTCCGGCCCGTCGCCCACGAGCAGCAGATCGGCTTCGTGGTCCTGTTTCTTCAGCAGGGCCATGGCGTCCAGCAGCAGGTCCAGCCGCCGCACCGCTGTGAGGCGCGTTGTGCAGATAAGCATCGGGCGGGCACAATCGCCAAACAACTCCTGCCGAGTTTGCATCACGTCGGCTTCAGTCAGGCTTTGGCGAACCTCCAGATGCTTGTCATAGTCCAGGCTGTTGTAGATGACATGGATTTTGCGGTGGTCGAATCCCGAGTTGATGCCAATGATCTTGGCGACGTGCCCGTAGACCAGCAACCCATGCGCCAAGTGGTAGAAGCTGCGGCGCAGGAAGCCCTTGAATCCGCTTTCGGGGCGGATCCAACCATGGGTCCAGAACAGTACGCGCTTACCCGTCAGTCGGGCAAGTACGGCCCCCACCCAGGTGGTCGGCCAATACATGCTGCCCATGAAGATGATTGCGTCAAAGCGTCGGCTCAGCGCCAGTGAGAGGTTTTTCCATTGCACCAGCACGGGCCAGCGAATCCAGTGGCAGGGCGCTTTGACGAAGGGGATGTCCGTGGGGACCCACGGTTCGATCCCGACGTTTTCGACGTCCACCGTGTCGCCATAGAGGACGTACTTGTGACGGCCGTGGCGGTGAAGCGCCTCGAAGACAGGCCGCCGGTAATGCGGGAAGAAGTTGTAGCTGACCGCAACCCGCAAGGAAGCACAAGAGCCAAGGTCTTTCACGGGGCACGCTCCTCAAAAGGCCCCGCATTGCCAGCGTACAAACTATTCGGGCTTGCGAATCCCGCAGGCACCCGCTCAATGCTCGAGGCTGACCGCACCGGGCTGACTGCTTGTCCGACAACTTGGCGATCGATTCTGCTGACGAGAATCAACAGGCCAAAGAAGACCGGCGAGCCGAGCATCGAGCCTTGCTTGCAGGTCAAGATCAGTTCGAAGATCACCAGCCCGGCCAGGGTCACGACTAGACCACGTGCTTCGTTGAAGTCCCGGCAACGCTGATAGAGCTGCCACAGCGCCCTGGCGGTCAGGACCAGGATCGCCAGGTAAAGGGTGAAACCCACCAGCCCCAGCTCGGCCAGAATCTCTCCCGGCACGAAATGCGGATAGTAGCCAACTAGCTTGAAGGATGCCGAACTGCCCAGGCCCATCACCCAACGGGCGGGCCCGGCATTGGCCCATGCCGCCAACACCTGTCCGACCATATCCATGCGCCCCCCGGCATAGGCCTCCTGCATGCTGGCAATGTCCCATCGGCCGTCCGTGGCAAACTGCGTCATGATCCAGTAGGCCACGGTTCCAAACACCGCCATCGCCGTCATGGCTCCGAACCAGCCGCTCAGACGCTTGAGTCGCCGCGAGAACGGCAAGAAGACCGCGATACAGACGATCATGGCCAGCACCTGCCCCCGCGATCCGCTCCGCACGCCAATGTAAAGCGCCAAGGCCAGGAGAAACCAGCGCATCACCTGCCACACCCGCGCGACGCCCGCATAATTCATCAGAACGACGATGATGGCGACCTGACCCGCCAGCGACGCAATCGCCAGGGGATTACCTCCCTCGCCTCCCGGCCCCAACTCCAGGATCACGCTGCGCCCCTGCCACTCTGCACGACTCATAAGCGCCAACAGCGCCGCGCCCAGGAGAAGCACCGTCCAGAAGGCGTCGCGAACATCACGCATATTCACCATGCAAAGGGGCATCAGCACACAAAATGCGCCGAGATAAGGGGCGAAACGAACGATCTGGGCGATCGTCTCCGTGCGATCGACGCTCCACAAGGTGGATGCCGCAGCCCAGGCCAACAGGCCCAGGACAAGCCATCCGACCGGGGGATAGCGCACCGCCCGCAGGCGCCCGCGCACGAACAGGGCTGCTGCCGTGAACAGAACCAAGAGCGCGGTGGCGTAGTTGACGGCTGTCTGGTGAACGCCGAACCACGCGCTATGGGCCTGGAGCGCTTGTTCCAGCCCATAGGTGCAAAGCAGCACCCCGATCGCCACGCCCGGGCGAAACAAGGCAAGTACGCCGCCACCGACGATCACCACCGCGAATAAGGCGAACCAGACGATACGAACACTCCTGAATAAGCTGCCTGACGGACCGCAGCGTGCTTCCTAACCATCGGGAAAATGAGCGGTGGACCGAGCGAAAATTATAGTCGGGCGGCTCGTCGTCGTTCGTGTCGCCATAGGAAAACGGTACCTGCGATCAGCCCGTCTCAGGTTTCTTCCGTACCCCCTGTGCTTTCCCGGCCATTCGTGCCAACTGCAACTTCTGCCGGTACAGCAGGCTGATCATGTACTCGTAGCTGGCCATGAGCATGGCCAGGTCCCAGCCGGCCCGGCCGTCGAGAAAGCCCATCCGCGCGATGTACATGTAGAGGAATCGCCACAAGGGCCGCCAGGGCAGGCGCGGCCAGATTTTGCGGCGGAGCCACTGCCGCACGCGCAGCATGTCGCGGAAGAGCCGGGCCGCCTCGGCGCCCTGGCTGTGGCCGGTACGCATCTTCACCCACTCGTCGCTCTCCAGGTCGGCATAGCGGATGTGCTTGGCGATGTACTGTGAGATGGTCTCCAGCCGCACGTGCAGCATCTGGTGCCTGAGGTAGGCCGTCGGGCCGTCGCAGAGCATGTGTTCGTGGACCGACCGGTCCTCATAGCGGCACTTGCCGCGCTGGAAGAAGCGCATGTTCCAGGAAGGGTAAAGCCCGCCGTGGCGGATCGGCCGGCCCATGAAGAGCATGAGGCGATTGACGAAGTAGCCGGCCGCGGCGTCGGGCCGTTGCGCGATCGCCAGGCATTCGCGGCGAAGAGCCGGCGTGATTCGCTCGTCCGCATCCAGAATGAACACCCATCTGCCCTGAAAAGGCAGGTTGTCCAGGCCCCAGTTTTTCTGGCGGGCGTAGCCTTCCCAGGCATGGTCCACGACCGTGGCGCCGGCCTGTCGCGCGAGTTCCTGGGTTCCATCGGTGCTCAACGAGTCGAGCACAAAGACGGCCCCAAGTTGCCGGGCATTACTGACCGCTTCGGTGATGTTCACCGACTCATTATGGGTAGGAATGAGAATCTCAATCAGCGGCAACGTCATGGCTCTGACTCCTGGAGTAGAGCCTGAGCCGCCATCTTGGTACGTGCGGGCCATTGGGCCATGTATTCACGCATCTTCAGGGCGATCCAGTACTCGTACATGGAGATCATCGCCGCGTATTGAAAGCCAGCCCGGCCATCCAGAAAGCCGGCCTTGAGAACGTACATGTAGAGGAAACGCACCACTCCCCGGTTGGGCAGAAAGAAACTCAGGTTCTTCAGGGCTCGACGCCGCCGGCCAGGATTGCCGTGCAGGATGTCCTGGCACTGGGCCCACAGCGAGTGCTCCCTGACACGCACGCCTTCTTGAGCCTCCATTGCCGAGTAGGAGTTGTGTTTTCCCAGCCAAGGCTGTAGCCCCTTGTTGAAGCTGAAGTGGATGAAGTGCTCGTGCAGATCACCCAGCGAACCGTCGATGACCGGATGGGCGTTGACTTGCCGATCTTCGTAGCGAATATGCGGCGGCTGAAAATAACGGATGATCCACACGGGGTAGATGCCCCCGTAGCGGAGCCATCTGCCCATGAACATGTTCTGGTAGCGCACTCGGTAGGCCACGTGCGGCTGCTGGGGATCGTTGGCCACGCGGATCAGTTCGTCACGAAGCTCCGGCGTGATGCGCTCGTCGGCATCGGAGTAGTAAACCCAGCGATGCTTGAACTGAATATTGTCGAGTGCCCAGTTGCTGTGCTTGGACCAGGTGTCAAAGTGGCGCTGCACCACGCGCACGTTGGGAAAGCTCCGGGCGATCTCCACCGTGCGGTCCGTGGAGTAGCTATCGAGCACCACCACGTCGTCGCTGAAGCTCAAGGTCTCCAGGCAAGCGGCAATGTTGATCTCCTCGTCCTTGGTCAGAACCAGCACGCTGGGCAGATCGTGCCCGATCGTGACGATAGCGGCGACAGGGGATTCGCGGACGGCGACGGCGGTTACGGACACGATTCTCTCCAACGCTGATGGCACTACAGGTCACGTGACGGCCAGACGCGGCTTGATGATGCGGGCCGGGTTACCGGCTACAACCATGCCCGCCGGCACATTCTTGACCACCACCGCTCGCGCGCCAACCACTGCGTTATCGCCGATAGCCACATTTGGGCCGATGAAGGCCCCTGCACAAATCCACACACCATGTCCAACGCCGATCGGGCATCGTTGAAGTGGCAGGTCAGACTTCGTGTAGTCGTGTGTCCCGGCACAGATATACACGTCCTGCGACACCACCGTATGGCTGCCTATCGTCACCGCGCCAAGATTGTACACGGTGACGTTCTCGGAAAGCATGCTGTGGTCGCCCATCGACAGCAGCCAGGGATGCATGATCCGTGTCGAGGCTTTGGTGCCGGCGGTGGTTGCCATCCTGGCCCCGAACAACCTCAGCCAGAAGCACCGCCAGCCGTGGGCTCGCCGTGGACTGGGACGAATCAGCAGCATTTGCACCCAACCCCAGAGGAAGCGCCGGATGTATTCGGAGCGGCTGTAGGGGTAGGCGGCACACTGGTCCAGTCGCTGAAAAATCGCCAGCGAGCACGAAGCCCGAACATCCCGCAACTCCCGACTCTCCGTTGGTGCTGTCGAATGCTGCATCTTCCTGCCTCACTGTCCTATCTGGGTGGTCGCAACGACTGTCGGGGAACCAAGCAAACCGACCATTGGAGATTATATTGCCTAGCGGGTGACCATGAATCGATGTATATTTGCATGATTGCCGATTCTTGCCGTAGGGATGCTGCCTCATGAAGTCTCAGGACGTGAAGATTATTGGAACCGCGCGGTCGCAGGATGTCCTCCGTAATATGCTCCGCCGGCGGCAGCCGGGTAGAATTTTGGACGCCGCCGCCGGCGAAGGGGCGCTGGCACTTCTCCTGAAAGAGCACGGCTGGGACGTTCATTGCGTCGATATCGATCCGGGCAATTTCCAGGCCAAAGACCTACCCTTTACGCAAGCCGATCTTAACCGCCAGCTACCATTTCCGGACGCTAGTTTCGACGTGGTCGTGTGTGTTAATGCATTGCACCGCCTGTTCAACCCCGGTGGCGCGATACGCGAGTTTGCCCGCATTGTTCGCCCCGGAGGCGTGATATACCTTAACATCCCGAATTTTGCGTCCATTGATCGTCGTGTGCGGTTCTTCTTCTGCGGATCGCTAGAGACCTCGACGAATGAAGGGTCAGTCCGCCAGACAATTGAAGCCCCCGAAGCACATGTGCGAATGCACTTGTTGTTCCCACAGGTGGCCAATATCCTCCAGTCTGCAGGTTTGCATATCACTCGGTTGGAGCCCGTGGACGTGCGTGCGAAACACCGTCTGTTATGCCCGTTGGCTTGGCTCGCGCGAATGGGGGCGCTGATCGTCCCCTCGTCGCGTCGAAGCCGCGATTTTGTTGGAAGCACCAACTCGAGTGCGATTTGTCCAGGCGGTGTCTACCTCCTCATTGAGGCCGCGCGATCGACGTGATAGACGAGACCAAAGATTCCAAGGTGATGGACATTCGCTAGAGATACCCGAGCGTGTGCAAGACGGGCTGAAGGATCGGTAGGGCGCCGTCAATCTCTACGACGGGCCGATCTAGGGTTTTCGCGGCCATCGGAAGTCTGTGCACGCTATCGGCCAGGCCGACAATGGCGGCTTGACTCATTGGAAGATCCAGCGCATGGGCAATCTTGGCGAACCATGGGAGTGGCTCGGCGTTGAGGTCCTCTATCCGCACCTGGACCCACCTGCTGCAAGGCACCTGCGTCAGGCCTGAGATGCAAGTCTGAACTGTGATTGCCCATTGTTTGCCGGCGACCTGCACGGGCGATAAGTTGTCCAAGTCCCTGCGCCAGCCGGGATAGCGAATGCCGATCCAACGCGGCGGACGCCGCCCAAAGTATCGCCGCGTCAGGCCCGAGAGCACACCAGGTATGCGGGCCGGCAATTCGTGCCACGGGGTAAGGCGCAACTGTGCCCGCATGCGCTTGCGAGCCCCGGTGTCCGCAAAGTGGTAATACTTGGACTCTAACGTGTGCAGCCCCAGCATGTCCTGAATGGCGGAACGACCGTCGCGCACCATGTGCAGAATTCTTGCTTCGGGCAGGATGCGCAGCACCATCGGCAGCTTCATCGCCACTAATGGGCTACACATGACCAGTCGGCGGTTGCCATGGGCACGCTGATAATCGACCAGCGCACGTCGCACCCGCCAGATGACCCATGGACGAGCATCTGCCTCAGTCGCCAAGTCATGTCTACGGTAGGCATGCCCCATGCGCCAAAGAGCGTTCGGTTCCTCCCAGTGCGTGAGGTCGCAGTTCTGACTGATCAGTCTGGCGACAGTGGTCTTGCCTGATCTCATCGCCCCGGTCACCAAGATTGGAGGTAACAGTTGAGCCATCGCGGAGTCTGCCAAGCAGGCGGTGTGTCTTACATCTAGGGAGCCAAACAGGTGAACTTGCTGCCAAACTCAACCACAGGTGGAGATTGATGATCGACAGCGGTCGAGTTCGGCGATGCGGGGAGCTGGGAAGTACGCACGATCGACATATCCGTGGGACCAAGTATATCGGTCCCGGTCGCGCCCTTCCATCATCCGCGCAGCTAGCCGCGCAGACTCCAAGGCAGTTGATCCGCAGATGACCCCGATTTCCACAGACTTGGAGTACCGAATCCCTTCTTTCATCTGCGCACATCTGCGCAATCCGCGGATAGCCTCCTTCTGTCGTCTTGCTGCTCCCATCCGCGTTTCTCCGCGTTCATCCGCGGCTGATTTGTCGCTGTTTCAGGCGCGGAAAAAAATATTTCCGCGGACGCTAAAGTCACGCCGGGCCTTGCCGATATCGGGTAATGGCAAGGGCCTGTGAAAAACAACAGGCGCTTCGGGATTCCGGAGGTTCCGGCGATTCTGAGGGGTTCCTGGGGAAAGCCGGGGGCCGGGGGGCCGGGCCTGATCGGGGGATCCGGGGGGCATCCGGGGATTCCGGGGGCCCCTCTCAAGATCCGGGACCTCTGGACTTTTCGAAGCGCCACATTCAACTTCCGGGCACGTCTTTGCCCTACGCCGGTGCCCGGGGAAGCAAGGAGTATCAGTCATGGCTCAGTCGTACATTCCAGGTCAGGACGCCGCGTCGCTTCAGTGGATGCAGGCCTTCGCCGGGGGCATTGCCGCCAGCCCCTCGACGTACATGCTGGCCGCCGCGGACGCCACGGCGATCAGCAATGCAGTGGGCGCCTTTGCCGCGGCCCTGGCCACGGCGGTGGACCCGCAGACGCGTACGCCGGTGACGGTCAACGTCAAGGACACGGCCCGCAACGCCGCCGAGCAGATCTGCCGGCAGTACGCGGTGGTGATCAAGAACAACGGCGGCATCAGCGATGCGGCCAAGATCGCCATTGGCGTGCGGCCGGTGAATCCCAGCCGGGAGCCGATCCCCTGTCCGCAGTCGTCGCCGCTCTTGAACGTGATCGCCGCGACGCCCGGGGCGCAGACGGTGCGTTACTCGGACACGAGCACGCCCGACTCCAAGTCCAAGCCGTTCGGCGCTTCGGAGTTGCAGTTGTTCATCGCCATCGGCGATGCGCCGACGGTGGACGAAGACGCGGCGCAGTTCTACGGCAAGTTCACCAGGAACCCGGTGGGCGTGGCCTTTGCGCCCCAGGACGACGGCAAGGTGGCGACCTACTTCGCCCGCTGGGCCTCCCGCCGCGGCGAGGTCGGGCCGTGGTCGCTGCCGGTGAGCATGCGCATCGCCGCGTAATTCACAAGACGCTCGGATTATCCGCAGATTGCGCAGATTGACGCGGATTTTGCGGCAAGGCCAGTGTGCGCTGTATCGCGGCAAACTGGTGCTCATCAGTGCAATCCGTGAACGTTCTTCGTGTTCTTTGTGTCTTTGTGGTTATGAATCTTTCACAACTGGAAAAGGAGCAACATCATGGCAGTCTTAGCAAGAAATGTTTCCCATCGTCGCAGCAGGCGGAGAAACCTGGCGGTGAATCAACCGCAGCCGACGACGCCGATCTACATCACGGGCGGCGCGGTGACCGGATCGGTGCTGACGCTGACGTTTGACCAGGCGGTCACGCTCGAAGGGACGCCCGGGATCACCTCGGCGGCTCATCCCGTCGCCACGCCGGTCAGCGCCGTGCAGACCGCGCCGAACGTGGTGGATATCACGTTCAGCGCCGTCATCGAGGGCGCGTTGATGCTGAGCATTCCGTTCCGCGACCCGGCGATCCGCAACGCCGCGGGCGGTTACGTCACGGGGACAGAAGCCACCATCGGTTGACGTGGTGACCGTCCGGGGAAAGCCCCGGACTTGCCTCGCGGGCATCCGGGGGATCCGGGGATTCGGGGGATTCCGGGGCGTTCCAGGGGGACCGGGCCGGCGGACTTGCGCCCCGCAGGGCGGTGGGCTTCACTCACGGCTCGTG
>JBBDMX010000096.1:19491-67052 GCA_040878035.1 Phycisphaeraceae bacterium
CGGACTTGCGCCGGCCCGGCACCCTCCCATCGCATCATTCTTTGTGGGAGGTCTGTCATGTCGGACACCATCCATGCAAGTTCACCCGTGCAAGCCCCGGATCGGCCTCGCGGGGTTTCGATCGCGGTGGCGCCGACGCCGCGCCTGCCGATCCGTGTGCGCGTCGCCGTGGCCGCCGACCTGCCGTTCATCGATCAGCTCCAGAAGATGCACTCGCACATGGTCGGCTGGTCGCCCACCAAACAGCTCGAAGCGAACATCGCCGCCGGGCATGTGCTGATCGCCGAGGCGCCTGCTGATGGCGCGTGCGTGAACAATGGTGATACTCCGATGTCCCCTCACCCCAGCCCTCTCCCCGGGGGAGAGGGGGTTCAGATGGGCTACTGCATTTCCCGCGATCAATACATGAAGCGCGACGATGTGGGCATCGTGTATCAGCTCAACGTGCTGCCGCTGCGGCAACGGCACCTGGTCGGGGCGTCGCTCATCAAAGCCGTGTTCGAGCGGGCCGCGTATGGGTGCAGGCTGTTCTCGTGCTGGTGCGCCCAGGACATCCAGGCCAACTATTTCTGGGAGTCAATCGGCTTTGTTCCCCTGGCGTTCCGCACCGGGTCGCGGAGCAAGCAGCGCATCCACATCTTCTGGCAGCGGCGGGTGCGCGAGGATGATGACCGCACGCCGTATTGGTTTCCCGCGCAGACGAGTGCGGGCGCGGTGGCGGAGGATCGGCTGGTGCTGCCGATCCCGCCGGGCACGCATTGGCGCGACGCCAAGCCGGTGGTGCTGCCGGGGGTGGCGGATGCCCCGCCAGAGCCGGCGCTGCCCAAACTGCTGCCGGGCGGCGCGCCGGTGCGGACGCGGCCGGAGGCTGAGGCTTGGGGGGGGCCGAAGATGACGCGAGCGCAGGTCGCCGCCATTGCCCGCAGCAAGTCGAAACATCTGGGCGGTGTGCCGGCAGGCAAAGCCGCGATCATCACCGCCAGCGGTGTGCGCTACTTGGACCGCGCCGATGCCCTTGCGTTGCCGGACGAGGCCCAAGCGGCCAAGCCGAAACCCAAACGCCCGCGCCAACCGCGGCAGAAGAACGATCCGCAATACGTGGCCGCGGCCCGCGAGCTGCGCGACCGGTACCTCGAGCATGTCAACACCGGCCGAATGCTGCCTTCGGCGCAGGGCAAATACGATGTGAGTCGAGCGCTGGAGGCTTCGCCCATGGCCCTGAAGCAGATGCCGTTGCTCAAGTCGGCGTAAGCCCGGCGCGGATCATCCGGCGTGAACCCCAGCACAGAACCAGGACATCGTGCATCCGCAGATTGACGCAGATTCCCAACCCAGAACTCTGACGGCTATCTGCGCCCACCCACGCCATCGGCGGATCAATGCTGCTTCTGCCTTTCCCGTCGGCGGACAACCGCGTTCATCCGCGGCTGATTCTGCTTTGGCTGCGACCTCAAAACGAGTAGCATGGCACGCAGTCTGCGCCGTCGTGCTGGAGCAACCATGACCCAGGCCGTGCAAGTGAACGTTGTGGTGCGTCGCGGCCAGCGGTGGCGGCGATGGGGGGCGGTGCTGGGCATCATCGTGCTGGTGATGCTGCTGGTCGGCGAGCTTTGGGCACGGTATTACCTGGGCCTGGGCGATCCGCCGCTGTCCATGGCGGATCCGCAAATCGAGTACCTGTTCAAGCCGAACCAGGATTGCTGGAGGTTTGGCAACCATATCGTCTACAACCGCTGGTCGATGCGCAGCGAGGATTTTCCGGCCAAGAAGAGTTCGCCAGAGGAATTGCGTGTGCTGGTGATCGGCGACAGCGTGATCAATGGGGGGAATCAGACGGATCAGGCTCAACTGGCGACCGAACTGCTGCGGCATGAGCTGGCGGCGGAACTGAAGCGGCTGGTGGTGGTGGGCAACATTTCGACGGGGAGTTGGGGGCCGGCGAATCAACTGGCGTATGTGAAAAAGCACGGACTTTTCGACGCCGATGTGGTGGTGATAGTGCTTAACAGTGGGGACGCGGCGGACGTGCCGACGTTCGAGCCGATCGTCGGTGTCAGCCCCGACTTTCCGGACCGGGCGCCGTGGCTGGCGCTCCAAGAGGGCGTGACGCGGTATCTGCCGCGCTATATGCCGCGTTTGGGCGGCAGCAAGGTTGCCCCGCGTCAACCCGCGGCGGAGCCTGACGAAGCTGATCCAGAGAAGGTGAAAGAAGCGATGGCCGCCTTGCGCGCGATGATCGCTTTGGTTCATGAAAGCGGCGCGACAGTGATCGTGGTGCAATACCCTGACCGTACGGAATTGGACGGTTCACGCTTGCCTGGGTTTGCGATTATCGCACGGGAGGTCGAAGCAGCGGGCGTGCGTCGGATCGATCTGGCGGGGGTGTTCGGCCAGGCCGTGCGGTCCGGCCGGCACCCCTATCGCGATAAGATTCATCCCAATGCCGAGGGACAGCGACTTATCGCCGAGGCGCTTCTTGGCCCGGTGAAGCAGGAACTGGAACGGCGGCCATGATCTTTGTCCAAGGTCCAAAGTCCAACGTCCAATGCCCCGGCAGGGATCGTCGGTCCCGCCGGTCCGACGCCATTGGACTTTAGGCATTGGACACCGGACACTGTGCGGGTGCGACCCGATCAGACGTTGCTGGTGATCAGCCAGGTTTATGTGCCTGACCCCGCGGCGGTGGGGCAGCAGATGCACGATGCCGCGGCGGAGATGGCGCGGCGGGGGCATCGCGTGGTCGTGCTGACCTCGGGACGAGGGTATGAGGACCCGACACGCAAGTACCCGCGACGCGAACGGCGCGATGGTGTCGAGATCGTACGGCTGCCGTTTTCCTCATTCGGCAAACGCACGATCCTGTTGCGCCTGCTGGGGCAGATGCTGTTTCTGCTGCAATGCATCATGCGCGGGCTGTTCACGCGGCGGCTGGGGGCGATCCTGGTCAGCACCTCGCCGCCGTTTGCTTCGATCGCGGCCTTGGCGATTCACGCGCTGCGGCGCACACCGATCAAGTTCTGGCTGATGGACTTGAACCCGGACCAGGCGGTGGCGCTGGGTAAGGTCAAGCACGGGTCGCTGCCGGTGCGGGCGTTTGACTGGCTTAACCGCCGATTGCTGGCGGCGGCGGACGATGTGGTCGTGCTGGATCGCTTCATGGCCCAGCGTCTGTCCGCCAAGGGCATCATGCGCAGGCGAATGACGGTGCTGCCACCCTGGGCCCACGAGGAACATCTATCGCCGGTTGCGCATGGGGACAACCCTTTCCGCCAAGCGCAGGGTTGGCAGGGCAAGTTCGTCTTCATGTACAGCGGGAATATGAGCATCGCCTCGCCGCTGACCACCATTGTGCAGGCCGCCCTGCTCCTGCGCGATGAGCCGCGTCTGCACTTTGCCTTCATCGGCGGGGGCCTGGGCAAGCGCGAGGTCGAGCAAGTCATCGCGCAACATCGGCCGGCCAACATCACCTGCCTGCCGTATCAGCCGTTGCACCAGCTCAAGTATTCGCTCTCAGCGGCGGATGTGCACCTGGTGACCCTGGGCGACAACATGGTGGGCATCATTCACCCGTGCAAGATCTACGGCGCCATGGCGGTGGCGCGGCCGGTGCTGTATGTCGGCCCGCGGCCATCGCACGTCAGCGACTTGCTCGATCAGCACCGCATCGGCTGGCAGGGTGAGCATGGGCAGGTCGAGGCGCTGGTGGATCTGTTGCGGCAGATCGCTGCTACCGAGCCGGACCAATTGACTCGCATGGGGCAAGCGGGCCGGGCGGCGCTGGCAGAGGACATGGGTCAGGCGCGATTATGCGGGACGTTTGCGGAGGTGCTGGAGCGGTAGGGCCGTCTACAGCCCCGCTGAAGTGGGGCAGCCGGCCGCGTGGTTGACATCGGCGCCGACCCCCGCGAAAATAAGACCACTGGATCGACACGATCCGGCTCGCCTTGGGAGAGGTGTCCGAGCGGCTGAAGGAGCTGGTCTCGAAAACCAGTTTGGCCCATTGGGTCAACGTGGGTTCGAATCCCACCCTCTCCGTTAGCAATTCCAGTCACGGTGCCGGTCCATCAGCTCGGCCGAGCCGTTGCCCACGTGCGTGTAGAAGCTCAGTCCCGCCTGGCGTGCTTCATGGAGCACCTGGCGCAAGGCATCGGTGTGGCCGGCGCAGACGATGATGCCCAGTTCGGTCAGCCAGCGGGTGACGGCATGGCCTTGGTCGCATTCGGGTGCGGGGTGACCATGGCCACGCGCCCGGGGCCACCGGCGGCTTCGAGCAGCGGCTCGATCACCTGGCGACTGTGCGGCCTGACATACTGCGCGCTGTGCGCCCCACGGTAGCCGTCCTCCGGCGAGATGCAGGGGCCTTCGATGTGAAAGACCGGCATCAGTTTCCGGGTCACCTCAGACTGGTCGATCAACTTGCGCAGCGACGACAACCGCGCCACCATCGCCTGAAGGTCGCCGGTCACCACCGTGGGCAGGATCGCCCGCACGCCACCAGCCTGCAACCGCGTGACCACGTACTGCTTCTGCTCGTCAGTCAGCGCCGATCCCGGTTGAAGCTCACCGCCGCGTAACCATTGACCTGTATGTCGACGTAGTTCATGGCTCAAAGATGGCTGCCTAGGCACCGTCAGGCGCCCGCAAAAGTCCGCGAGTTGTTCCGGGTACCAATGCGCTGTATTCTTCGCAATATACGGACATTATCGGATTTTGACTCTCCCGATGGGCCGGCCAGGAATTGCGGCAATCGGTGGGCGTGTCGACTGTCCGCCGGCTTCATCAGAAGGACATGACATGACACAGGCAATTGCCAGCAAGGGGCACGTCGAGCACACCAAAGCCGCGGAATCACCGCGCGGGTTGGACGGCAGCATCACCCGGCCGATCCATATCACCTTCATGGGCGCCGGGTCGGGTTTCTGCCCCACGCTCTGCCGGGATTTGCTGATGATCGGCGGCGCTGATCGCGGCGAACTGCGCCTGGTGGATATCGACGGCGACCGACTGGCTACCATGCACCAGGTGATCGAGAATGTCATTGCGCAAACCGGCCGGTCCGATGGCTGGACCGTGCGCAGTTCGACTGATCGCCGCTCGGTGCTCGCCGGTTCGGACTATGTGGTTTGCTGCGTCGAAGTCAGCGGCGTGGACTGCGTGAAGTGGGACAACGACATCCCACTGACCTATGGCGTTGATCAGTGCATCGGCGATACCATCGGCCCCGGGGGCCTGTTCAAGGCCTTGCGTACCGTGCCGGTGTTCCTGGACATCCTGCATGACATGAGCGACCTGTGCCCGCAGGCGATCATGCTCAACTACACCAATCCCATGAGCATCATGTGCCTGGCCGCCGGCCGCGCCATGCCGCAGATTCCCGTGGTGGGCCTGTGCCACAGCGTGCAGGGCACCAGCCATCTGCTGGCCCAGTACGCCGGGGTCCCCTATGAAGAAATGGAGTGGGAGTGTGCCGGCATCAACCACCTGTCCTGGTTTACGACGCTCAAGCACCAGGGGCGCGATCTCTACCAGAGCGTGCTCCACAGGAAGTTCTCCGGTGAGGTGGCCCAGCTCATCGCGGAACGCCAGGGCGGCGCGGGTCAGCACGATCAGCGCGACAGCGCTGCGCCGGCGAAATTCAAGGACATGGTCCGCAAAGACATGTGCGTCCATTTCGGGGCGTTCATCACTGAATCATCGGGGCACCTCTCGGAGTACCTGCCCTACTACCGCAAGTCCGCCGAGGGCCGCAAGCTGCTGCTTCCGGAGTACGACGGCGGCTCGCGGTACTACGCCAGCAACTGGCCGCGCTGGCGCCGGGACGCCGATGCGCATCGCCTGCGGCAGGTCAGTGGCGAAGAATCGGTCAAGCTGGAACGGTCGTGGGAATACGGATCGTGGATCATCGAGGCCCGCGAGAAGAATCAGCCGTTTCGCATCCACGGCAATGTGATGAACAGCGTTCCGGGCGGTGGTGAAAGCGGCAAGCTGATCACCAACCTGCCCGGCGACGGTTGCGTGGAAGTGGCCTGCATGATCGATCGCAACGGCATCCATCCGACCCGTTACGGCGCGCTGCCGGCGCAAATGGCGCACCTTTGCGCCTCGAACATGGCCATGTTCGACCTGGCCGCCACCGCGGTCATCCAGCGCAGCAAAGAGGCGGCGATTCATGCCCTGATGCTCGACCCGTATACCGCGGCAGTCTGCACACCCGGCCAGATTCGCCAGATGGCGCTGGAGATGTTCGACGCCGAGGCCGCCTTCCTGCCCCGATACCAGTAACCGGCCCTACGTCGCGGCTTGCCCGCCATACGCCAGGGCCAATTGATGCAGCGGCCGCACGCTGTCGATCCATCCGCCTTCGCGGTTGCGCGCCAGCCACACGGCGCGGTGCGCTTCCAGGACGCTGCCCAGATGCTCGGCCAGCGTCTTGCGTGTTGCAGCCGGCAGCGCCTCGGCCGTCACGCCGTCGTGCCTCAGCCGTGCCAAGCTAAGCTGACACGCATGCTCGAGCATGAGCGCGGCATAGCGCAGTTCATCGATGATCAGCGCCGACTCGTCGATTCGCATTCGCGCATCGGCCAGCGGCGCTACCGCCTGTTTGATCCACGCCCGACCTTCTTCCAAGGTCCCACTGGTCAGTCCATGCGGCAGCGGCTCGTCGTAACCGACCAGCGGATGGTCGTGCCTGATCTGGTTGAGTAACGGTAACTTCGTTTTCCGGCAGGCCAGGCCCAGGTTGTGGATGACGCGCGCCGTGACCCCCGCCTGGTCTGCGAAACAGTGCAGATCCATCGCGGCACAGAGGTCCAGCGCGCGGTTGGCCGTCGGGGCCCAACTCATCGCCGCTCCCCATGCCATCGGCAAATAGGCCGGGGCAAGCGGCTGCCAGTGGCCGTTGTCACCCCACTCGGTGTTCAGCAGGCCGATCGCGCCGTGCTTGAGGCCCGCCGTCGCCGCGCTGGTGATGTTCACCAGGGCATTGTCGATCTGGCCAGCGATGGCATTGCCCATCGACGTGCCGGGGCAGACGTAGAACGGCACCCCCGCCGCCTCGAACATCGCTGTCTTTTCATCGAAAGGATAATCGGCGCAGTAACCCCAGACCAGCGCCACCACATCCTTGGGCAATTGCCGAATCAGTTGCGGGTGCTTGAGGACAATGTCGCCCCAGAACATCATCGTGCGGTTACGCTGCTTGACCAGTTCATAAATCTTCAGCAGGAAGTCGAGGTAAACCTGCCCGGCTCCACGCTGCTCGCACGCATGTTTGCTCCGTCCTTCGCCCACGTCCCACGTCTCATCGCAACCGACGCTGAACATCCGACTGGAGAAGCACGGCAGAAGCTGATCGTACAGCCCCGCCAGGAAGTTCAGACAAGCCGGGTCAGTCGGGCACAGGCTCATCGGCTCGTCCCAGATCGTGCCCCACGGATCACGCCAGGGCCTGGACGTCTCGGCCAGATGTCGGTACTCCGGTAATTTCAACCAGCGTCCCATGTGGCCAAACGAGTTCTGGTTCGGCACCAGTTCCACGAACCGCTGCCGGCAGTAATCATCCAGGTGGCGCATCTCCGCCGGGGTGATCGGGCTGGCGTCGCGCCACGCCGCCTCATGACCCGCAAAGGCGAACGTGTGCTCGGTGTACAACTGAAGCTGGTTGATCTTCCAGTCGGCGAGCTTGTCCACCAGCCGCCTGAGCGTGGCGAGTGTCGGCACCTTGTCGCGGGAGACATCCAGCATCACCCCACGGCGGGGATAGTCCGGCCAGTCCTCGATGCGCACTCTGGGCAGCTTGGCGCCGAACTGCGCGATCAACTGCCCCAGCGTCTTTCGCCCGTAGAACAGCCCTGCCGCATCGTGCGCCACCAACGTGACATCCCCGTCGATAGTCAGGCGATAGCCCTGAGACTGTGCGACTGCGGCCGCATCGATATGCCCCACCTGCGCCAGCGCCGCTGCGGGCATGTCCACCCCGACATGCCCCTGGCAGTGCGTCATCGTCTGAGGCATGGGTAATAACAGGATCGAATCATCGATCATGCGTGATCTCCCCTCTCCTATGGGCGTGCCGGTCGTGGCGGCGGCGCGCCCGTGCCGGCCGTGGTAAGAACGCTCTTCGCCGGCCGGCCGGGAATCAGCCGCTGGCCGTCGCTGTAGCCTTCCTCGCGGTCGATCAGTTCGCGCACCAGATGCCCGCGCAGGCGCTCCAGGTGTTCAGCCTGCGACGCATGCTCGACCATGTCGTGCAGTTCCTGCGGATCCTCCCGCGTGTCAAAGAGTTGCTCGACTCCCAGTTGGCTGTACCAGATGTACTTGTACCGGCCGTCCACGATGTAATGGTTGGACAACGCGCCACCGGAGTGTTCGCCGTGCAGGTACGGACGCAGGTCACGCTTCTGGCCTCGGACCAAGGGCAGCAGGCTGGCCCCTTCCACGCATGCGGGAATGGGCAAGCCGGCGGCATCCAGAAGCGTGGGCATCAGGTCGCGCAGTTCGACGACGGCATCGCAGGTGCGCGCCGCATCCTCCCGCCACACCGGAGGCAAGCGAAGAATCAGTGGAATGCGAGCGCTGCCCGCATATGGCAAGGTCTTACGGAACAGGTGATGGTCGCCCAGCAACTCGCCATGATCCGAGACGAACATGATCAGCGTGTCGTGGTCCAGTCCCTGCCGCATGAGGTGCTCGATGAAGCGGCTGACCTGGTGGTCGATCTGGGTGATCAGACCGTAGTAGCCAGCTTGGGCGCGATGCTGGGCGCGCGGGTCGAGGATGCCGCAGATGGTGTCGTGGGTCCATCGTTGCGCTTGGGGGTCCAGCGGCAACTTATGAAGCCAGTCGCCCACCGGCGGGGCGGGCAGGTCCTGTCGCAGGTATTGATCAAAGAAGCACTGCGGCGGCACCAAGGGCGGGTGCGGGGCGACGAACGACAGATTCAAGAAGAACGGGCGATCATCCCGGCCGGACTGGAGAAACTCTGCGGCTTTCGTGGTGATCCAGTAACTGGGGTGGGCGGTCTCCTCCAGGTGCCAGGGGCGTGCCACCCATGAATTGGCGGTGATGCCGTGGCCCAGCAGGCCGTCGGCGTCGGGGCCGTATGTGTCGCGCACCCAGCTTTCGTAGTCGCTCTGATAGTCGGCGCCGTAGTAGTGGACCACGCCGTCGTGGAGCACGGACTTTTCAAAGCCGATCGGATTGCGCTGCGGGTGGACGTGCAGCTTGCCGATGTTGACCGTCTGGTATCCGCCGCGCGACAGTTCCCCCGCCAGCGTGACGGGATAGTTGGTCTCCACGCCGTCCTGGTAGCCCACGCGTCCGTGCGTCCGCTGCGACAGCCCCGTCATCAGCGCCACGCGGGAAGCGATGCAACTGGCCACCGCGGTGTGAGCCTGCGTGAATCGTGTCCCACCGTGCGCCAGGGCGTCCAAGTGCGGCGTCTCGACGGCCGGATGCCCCGCGATCGACAGGCAGTCGTAACGCATCTGATCAACGCAGATCAGGACGATATTGGGCTTGCGCATGGCGTCTTTCCTGATCAAGTGCAGGCCGCACTCCTGGGGTCGTTAGGGGACCGCTACACCTCGACGCTGCACAGTGGGCCGGCGCTGGCGAGCATATTCAGCCAGCCGTCGCGGGTGGCCTGGGTCATCGGTTGCCAGCGCGTGAGCAGGATGCCCTTGGCGCCAACCGGCTTCATCATGCGGCGGGCTTCCATCATCATGCCGGGGATGTTCGGGCTGGGCGCGACCCACAATTCAAAGCCCTTCCTGGCCACGCGACCGATGACCTTGGGCTTAGTCTGGGCGTAGTCCCAGACGACCTGCACGACGCTCTTGGGCAGCTTCTTTTCCGCGAGCATCGACTTTTCCGCGTGAATCATGCCGCAGGGCCAGAGGTTGGCCGAGTCATTCCAGATCACCGTGCGGAGCTGGCGCTTGGCCAGACCCTTGTGTAAGGTCAGGATCGCCTGGACATACTGGTCGTAGGAACGGTCGTGGTCTTCGTCCATGCCGATATGGAAGAAACGCGGAGGCTTGACATTGGCGATGATCTCATCGATCACCTCGAAGCCCATCCGCCAGTAGTCGGGCGAGTCGAAAAGCTGGTGGTGTGGACGGAACCATTCGTTGTGATGGTGAAAGCCGCTTTGCGAGAAATTGAGTTTGGGGACGACCTCGATGCCATGTTTGGCCGCTCGTCTGACCAGGGCGCGCACGGTGCTCATGGGCGCCGAGTAAGGCCGGGCAAGCTCGGGATGCCTGCGGTACTTCACCCCATCGCTGAACGCGATGACCAGCATGTTCAGCCGCACCTGGGCCATGGCGTCGATGACTTCCAGGCCCACGCGCAGGTCGAACGGTTTCTCGTTCTTCTTGTTGGCGAACCATACCGGGTCATAATGACTCATATGGATCAGCAGCCCGCGGATCGGCGGCACACTCGTCGTATTCATGGGTCTTCCTTGTGGGGTGTTCATGCTTGACGCTGCAAAGTCACGGTCAGCTTCAGGTGATCCAGCCGCCTGCGTAGTTCGTCGTAGGTCTCGGGCGAGTAGAAACTCGGCCAGACCATGCCGATATTGCGGCTGTAGTTGAACAGCTCCGGACAATCGACAAAGAGCACGCGCTGCTGCGGCTCAAAACCCTGGGCCGCAATCACCACGGATGCGGTGGCGGGCATGACTAGCTCGGCGCCGGCGCGCCCGAGGGCGTGCCGTGCGACTAGCGCTGCGTTGTCATGGACCGCCACCTCGGCGGCGATGGGATCTCCCGCCGGGTCCAGCGCCTGCACCCAGACCCGCGCCTGCGCCGGCTGGGGGCGCTCAAAGCCCTGGGGAAGGAAGTACACGGCGCTGGTGACCGCTAGCTCATACAAGTGCTCGCCCCAGAGCCAAACCGAATGCGGATCACCACTGGCCGAGATCACACGCACGCTGTACCAGGCGAACCGGTCCTCGCCAATCTCCAGCGAGGTGTTCCATTCACGAGGCTTTTCCAGCGCCAGGTCCCAGGCACGAACGATCTGGCCGTTGCGCACCAGTTGCACCGCTTGGATCGTCTCACCCGGCAACGGGCCCGACCACGCTTGGATCGTGGCACGGCGCCGCTTGCCGTCGGCGGGCAGCTCCGCGCCGACGTCCTGCCCATCGACCTGGAATAGCGCCATCGGCCCGGAGGTGGCCACCGTCCTGCCGGCACGCACGCCCCGCGCCACCGCATCCCAGGAAAAGGCGCCGTCAATCTTCGTGTAGGTGCGATACCGCCCCACCGCGGCGGTGGCGCCCAGCGCGCCATCGGTGTTACCCGTGGCGGCAACGCGGTAGCCCATGTTCAGCAGCGTGTACCACAGGTTCTCACTCTGGAAGAACAAGAGGGGCGAGTCGTTGAGGACGTCGATGGCGTCGTAGCCCACGCCGGCCACGAAATCAAAGGGCAGCTCCGACGCCCAGTTGGACACGAAGTTGCCACCGTAGGCGAAGGACGAACGCACCGGATGGGCACAGCCGACGATCCCGCCCTGGCGGTGCACTTCCTGGATGACCTGATACGCCGGCCCGGCGTGGAAGAACGCCGGCCCTTTGCTGATGTCCTTGAGCCCCAGCGTCCAGCCGTGGCCGTAACAGTGCAGGTTGCCGCTGCGCCCCCCGTCGTCCTTGTTCATGTAGCACTTGGGAGTCTCGACGTTCCAGCCGATGGTCACGCCGGGCCTGCTGGCCTGTCGGCAGCGGCGGTCGAGTTCGGCTTCCGGCAACCAGCCGAATGTGTCATCCCAGTAATATGCCAGCAGGAGGTAGTCCAGGCCGTCGGCGGCGGCCATGCGTCCACCATCGGCTATGCTGCTGGGCGGGTCGTTCTTCCCGTGCAATACGTGCATGTGCGCTTCGCCGGCATACCAGCCCAGCGCCGCAGCATCGAACCGCCTGCGCAACGTCACCGTGTGAACCGTCGTTCCTGTATCCAGATTCAGATCGGCGGCGACGGCATCATGGTCCAGGCCCCGCCGCACCAGCACGCTGGCCGATCCCGCATCAGTGTCGATCACGCACGACCCGCTGTCGCTCCATCGGCGCTGGATCACCTTGCCGGCGCGAATCAACTCCGCGCGAAAGGGCGACGGTCGACCGGCGTGGTCCTTCACTTCCAGTTGCAGGCGGGCTACCTTACGCTCGGACATGATTCACGCATTTCCCTGCCCGGCCGCGGGCGTCTGAATTTTTTCGCTGCGATCATTGGTTTGCGGAAACGCCCCCCCGGGGCCATGGATACAGAGCACCGGCGTCCGCTGGCCTTCTTCCTCACAGTACCGCAGGTGGAACACCGCCGCGCAGGCGAACTGGAATCGCCAGACTGTCGCGGGCGCCAGGCCCAGCACCTCGCTGAGCATGGCCGACAGAATGGAGCCATGGGCGACGATGGCGATGCGATCCGGTGAGCCGTGGTGTGCCTGCTCAATCTCATGGAAGGCCTTGATCGCCCGCCCATGCAAGGCCCGGAGCGTTTCGCCGCCGACGCTGTAATCCCAGTTGAGCTCCGCGCCGCTGCCTGGTTCGACGCGCAGCGCGCCATCGGGGGCAAGGGCGGCCGGTCGGCGACGCGCGGCTTCGATAAGGTCGATCTCCAGCAGAAACACCGCGCTGCCGTGTTCGATCAAATCGTCCCGCACGGTTAGCGGCGCGGGCACGTGCTGGGCCAGGATCTGCGCGGTCTGGCGTGCGCGAGTCAGACGGCTGGCGTAAATGCGATCCACAAGGATCCCCGCCTTGCTCAGTTGCTGACCCAACTCGTGGGCTTGCCCCTGGCCTTGGTCAGTCAGGAAAAAATCCCGGTCCATACCCGAGGGCCCCGACTGGGCCTGGCCATGGCGAATCAGGTAGACGTCCTTCATGGCGACATCGCTCCAACGATCCTCACGGCTGGCCAAAGAAGACCGCCTGGCCCTGTCCGTTGGGGGATCTCTCCTGGCCAGAACGGCATGGAGGTATTTGGCGGGGTGCGGGCAGGAGGGTTGTTCCGTCAGGGCGGCGGGGTGGGATGGTTCGAGCACCCAACCCGAGTAGCAGGTCAGTTTCCGTACATGTTGGTGAAATACTGCCGTCCGGTCACGTTCGGAACCCAGGCGTTCCTATTGAACGACTCGACGTGCCCGTCGACCAGCATGAGATTCAGGGTTTCGCCGCCGCCGTGCCGGTACTTCACATTGGCGGCGCCCGCCAGCGGACTCAGGTGTTCGACCCATCGGGTCGCCGTGTCCGTCTCGCCCACGGTTCGCGACGGATAGGGCAGCGTGGACATTCGCCGGGGATAGTCGAAGGCGTCGGGGCTGCCGGGCAGATTGACCGCACGCTCCCGCTCCAGCGACACCGGCAGGGGCCAAGTGACCTCGCACTTGCGGCTGGTGAAAATACGTGTGATCGACTGCGAGCCAAAGACCCAGCTCTCCGTGTTGACGCGCGCGGTGGGACAGACGAACAGCTTCACTTTGGGGACGTCTTTGGCGCCGGGCGCCACCGTATCCGAGGGTATCCCGCTCTCGCTACCCATGGTCTTGAGCATCTCATAGCGGAACTCCGACCAATCCGTATCGTTGGACCAGGCCACGGACACCGTTGAAACGATGTAGTCTTTGTTGTCCTGGGCGTACACTTGGTAAGCTAGGGCGTGACTCTTGAACTGCGACATGCACTGCACCTGGCGGGCAGCCTCCCGCGCCTTTTCCAGCGCCGGCAGCAGAATCGCGATTAACAGGGCCACGATCGAAATGACCACCAATAGTTCGATCAGGGTAAAGGCCGGCCGTTGCGTGACGGCGCCCGTCGGGTAGTCGTGGTGTGTCATGCGTCGCGTCATTGGGGGAGCTCCTTAGCTTTCGCAGGTGCGTCAGCGCCGGCCGGTTGGTCCGCCGCCGCCGCGGCGGTGAATCCCAGCGAATCCACGTGCAGGATGTTGCCGTTGACCGGCGAGATCACGCCGAACTTACCGGTTTGCCACTTGCCCAGCTTCTCGTGGGCGCCCTTAAAGCTGCCTTCGTAGAGCACCTTGCCCTCCAGGTCGGTGTACTTGAGCGTCACTTGGACGCTCTTGGCGGCCGGGTCCCACTTTATGGTCGATTCGATGCAGGGCACAAACTCCGTCACCGGCGGATCGAATCTCACGCCGATGTTCAGGTCCGTCTTCTTGCCGTCCTCGACGATGCTGATGCCGCAGTTGAGGTTCAAACCCTCGCTCTGCCCCTGCGCCCACGCCTGGTTCCACAGCATGCGGAGGTAATTCTTCTCGTCCTGGAAAGCCAAGACCACGCCGCTGCCCTTGGCTTTGTTCAAGAGCACCTTGGCGGTGTACGCCCCCGCGCCGGTCATGGCGTTGTTGACCAGGAGCGCCGGCCCGTTGGGGTTGCCCATGAACTGGAGCCGCGCGGTCTCCTTACCGGCCAGACTGCCGGGATACGAGGTGATCTTGTTGTGCAGGGCCAGCCAATCGCCCGTGCCGTCGGTCTTGATGTCGGGGAACTTGCCGGCGGTGAATTCTTCCTGCCAGTCGGCCTGCGCAACAGCCGACCCCATGCCCATGACCAGAACAACGGCCCAGACGATTTTCAGTTCGAGTCGCATCCTGCACGCTCCAAAGTCCAACCCGGCTCCGGCCATCCCGGAGCCGGGATCAATTCAGCACCAGACATAAACTACCTGCGACGGCGCGCCATCATGCACAGGCCGCCCAGCCCCAGCAGCGCCATTGACGCCGGCTCGGGGACGGGAACGGCAGTGTAGGAGGCATAATCCAGCTTGCCGTAGGCGACCGTGTTGGTGGACCAATACGCCAGGCCGAACTGGCCGGAGGTCGCAGCGCTGGCATCGGTGACGGTGAAGTTATTGCTATACACCGTGGTCGTCTCAGTCGAGTCCTGCACCAGGACATTGAGGCCCCAGCTCCCGCTGGTGCTATCGAGGTTGATGGTGACCGTGACGTGGTCGGTCTGGAAATTCTCGCCCGTCAGGGTGACGCCGGTGAGAAAACTAGCCACACCA
Source organism: Phycisphaeraceae bacterium (assembly GCA_040878035.1). Lineage (GTDB taxonomy): Bacteria > Planctomycetota > Phycisphaerae > Phycisphaerales > Phycisphaeraceae > JBBDMX01. Next base: position 34,520 of record JBBDMX010000096.1, read on the forward strand.
TTCGTGAACCTGCCGATGACGAGCTCCTGCGACCCAAGGACAGGGTAGTTAAAGGCGGCCCCGTAGCTCACAAAATAAAAGTTGGTGGTATTCTGGTAATCCCAGAGTACACGGTTGACATCGGAACCAGCGGAGGGGACGGATGTGCCCGCGGTTTTGATCACCGCTGTGCCGTCGCTGTAGCTCTGCGTGCTGACCGCAATGGCCCTTGTCGCTGCCGGGCCCGGGCCGGTTGTGCCCTGGTTGCCAGGCCACAGATTCAGCACGCCGGCAGTCGTATCGTAGGCCGCAGTGGCTTGAGCCATGTACATGTTCGTGCCGGGCGTGTAAGTGCCTACGCCCGACACGACCTCGCCCGAGCCAACGCCGCCGGTGGTGCTGAACGTCTCGATCCAGTCCGCCGACGCCACAGCGGGCATCACCATCATCGCCACGATTGCCGCCAACACTACGTTTCGGTTTAACTTACTCATTTTTCAGCGTCCTTTCCTTCGGGTTGCCAGGGCCATGTTTTCCTCCTCACTTTGGAGAATGCTCATGTTCCCTGAATGTCTGGATCGATCAGATGCCTTCTCTTTGTGTTACACCGGGCTTTGCACATTCCGCCCCACACGGGGCGAAACATGCTCGTCTGCTTAAGGTCACCGTTTGGGCGGCTGGCCCACCGATTGATCTTCGATCAACTTCATCGGAATCACCGTCTTGTAAGCCGGCCCCCCGCCCTCCTCCCGGCGCAGAATCTGCGACAGCCGCTCCACCGCCCGTACCCCGATCTGCTCGGGGAAGGTCGCCAGCCGCGTCGGCCGGGTCGAACACATCGCCGCGTAAAGATCATTGTCGAACGAGACCATGCTCAGATCGTCGGGGCAGCGCCGGCCCCGTTCCAGCATCACCCGCTGCACGATCGCCGCCTGCCACGTCGACGGCAGGATCAACGCCTCGGGCATGTCGCCTTCGCTCAGCCAGTCCCCCATTGTCTTTTCAATCGATTCGGTCAGCAGGCCCCGCAGATCCTGCCCGCAGGAATTGCGCCGGTCATCCTCGCGCATCGTCAAACCCGCCCGCGCCATCGCCACCTGAACGCCCAGCAACCGCTGAGTCCAGTTGACCATTTCATCCGGCCCGCCCAGCCAGCCGATGCGGCGGAAGCCGCGATCGATCAGGTGCTGTGCCGCCTGCACGCCGCCGGCAACGTTATCCGGAAGGACGGCATCCACATCCAGGCCCGCATGCTCGTGGTCGGCCAGCACCACCGCCACGCCTTCATCCTGTAACATGCGAACCAGGCTCGGCCGGGAGTGGCCGATCAGGATGACTCCGCCGCTGCGTCCGCCGGCGCGGACCGTTTCGACGATCTTCTGCGGATCCTCGTCGGGCTGCCAATAGCTCCAGTGATATTCGATATTGCCGTCGGTCTGGGCCGCCTGATTGCAGCCCTGAACGATCTGCATGAAATAGCCGGCCGGGGAGTCTTCCACGCGCCAAAGCAACTGGCAGAAGACCAACTGGACGCGCAGGGGTCGATCAGCCATTTTATGGGTCGCATGGGTCTGACTTCGCCGGTTGGGGCGATAGTCCAGTTCCTTGGCCACCGTCAGCACGCGATCGCGGGTGGGCCGGGAAATGCTTTGATTGCCGTTGAGCACGCGCGAAACGGTGGTATGCGAGACATCCGCTCGTGAAGCGATCTCCTTCAAAGTCACTCGGGTGATTGTTGCCATGGAATCCTTCCAATCAAGAAATCACGATCCTCTAATCTTCTACTATGCACATCCAGCGTAAGGAGTCAAGTAAATTTCTGTTCCTAACACAAAATTTGCTCTGCACAAACGGACACTTCTAGTGGGAATTCACTTCCATCGCTCGCCACACCGTCCTTCATTCACCATCAACAATGACGAAAAACGTGTCTTATGGCCCGGCAGATATAATCACGTATGGAACGCACAAAAATGTGCACACTATTCCGCTAACTGTTCTTGCTGCGGTTACTTCTGGAGGTTGATGATGGCTTGGGCAGCACGCTGCCGCCAGGCGTCGAACGTGCCGGCCGACGGGGTCGGTACCCGGCCGCCATCGATCACATCGTAATCCTGATGCCGCAGTTCGATTGTCGAGTCGATCTCCGCCAGCAGGGCCTTGGCGACCTCCGCGTCCGGGCCGTTCTTGGCTTTGAGCACCGCTTCGAGCTTCTCGAGGTAGCGCAGGTCCTTGGTTCCTTCGCGAACCAGTTCCCAGCGCAGGGTGGGCACCGGTAGACCATTCTCCGCGGGCCAGACATACGAACTGCCTTGCGTGGCCGGGTGCCAGTAGACCCACTGCGAAACGCCGGCGGCCTTGGATTTCCACAGAAAATAGCCGTACACCGCCCGCGAAGCGTCCAACCCGCCAAAACCTGACCCGCCGCCGCCCATGTTGTAAATCTCGATTTCGGCCTTGGGGTCATCCTTGAGAACCTGCTTGATCTTGTCATCGAACCAGCGATTGGTCGCCCAGTTGTGGATCAGGCCTTTCCACAGTTCATGCTCGGATCGACCCATAGCCCAGCCGCCGCCGACGGTCAGCTCACGCTTGACGCCCGGCACCTGTTGCTTGAGCAGCTTGAGGTAGTGCTGGGTGGCTTCGGTGGTCCAGGGATGGCTGCCGGCTTCGTCAGCCACCGAAATGATCAATTCCAGGTCCTGGGCTTTCATCAGCCCGGCGATCATCCTGACCGTCTTGACATAGCGGTCGTCCAGTTCCCGGCTGAATGGATAATACAGGAACCAATCGCACGCCATGTCCTTGGACTTGTCCTGGCTCGTCCAGGCGCTGATGATGCGGTTCCACAGCAGCACATGCACCTGGGGCTGATCGAACCCCGCCTTCTTGTACATCGCGATCCACGGGCGAACTTGCTCGGCCGTCATGTCGCCGTCCGCGCTGACCGGCAAGGTCAGCAGCGCATTGTTCATCCCATGGCAACGCTGGTCGATATACCGGCGCAGGACCGTGTCCATGTCCTGCTCCTGTGTCGGCTGTTGACCGTAGATGTACAGGCTGCGCGAACTGGGCGCCAGCGTGAATGGATAGACTTCCAGTTCTACTGGTATGCTCGCCGCGCCCTTCTCGCCTTGGATCGTCACGGTTCCGGTATACAGGCCGGCGGGCGTGCCCTTGGGGATGTAATAGGTAATCCAGAACTGTCCGAACCGATTGGGCGCCAGCGAGACCTTGTCGAAGGCTTCGAGTTGTGCCGGAAAGACCCGCCCCTTCTTATCGACGATCATGCGGGCACAGCGCACATCAAGATTCTCTCTGCCAAGGGTGTGGGTGCCATTGGACAGATCAGAGACGCTGACGGTGAACGCGCCTTTTTCCAGCGCCCACACGATCAGGTTCATCGGGCCGTATTCCCCGGGGCAGTCCTTGGCGGTCAATCGGCTCAGGCGATCCGTCGAGGCCGGCTCATAATCCCCGTTCACCACCACCGAACAGGGCTTGCCGAAGATCACGAAGCCTTGTTGCTTCTCGCCATCCTCCGCCTGCACCTCGATGGCGCCGGGGCCATTGTGATCAGCGTCCACCAAAAAACTGTTCGGCTTGGCCTGCTTGCCCCAAACGTCAAACTGCTCGGGCAAAGCCGCCGCACACGCCGTCGAACTCGTCATTGCCAGTAATGTCGTCATGGTCAGCCATCGCTTCATGGTGTGTCTAACTCCTGCAATTGGGTTGCCTGCCCTACGATTGTTTTCGCCGCCGCAGCATCAGGCCGATCGTGCCGCCACAGAGCAGCGCCAGGCTGGCCGGCTCGGGAACCTGAGCCACATCAAAAACAAAGAGGTCCTGGTAGACCAACGCGTTATCCGAGCCGCCATTGGGGTCATACCAGCTTCGGATGCCCAGCAGCACGCCCAGCTTGCCGTCGGCCACGACCAGATCGTTCACCGCCGCGATGTGCTCCACCGCCCCAAAGATTGGGATGATCGTTGTTCGCTCGGTCACCATGGCGGCCAGATCGATGATCTGAATGATCTGGCCGTCGCTGGTCCGCATGCCCACCAGGTTGTGATGGGTGCCGCTGATTTCCGAACCATCGATGAACCAGATCGTATCGTCAGTCAGAGCCATGGGACGATAGATCACGTCCAGGCCATTCTTGTAACCATAATCGCCCTGGAACGGATTGTTGTGAGACCAGACGACCTCGCCGGTCTGCTCGTTCACCTTCATCTGCTGCGTATCACCGATGATGTAAACGAAGTTGCCATGGCTAGCCAGCGCGGGATGATCCGAACCGATATCCTTGGTCCACTTCGAGACGCCGGTAGTGATGTTCAGGGCCCGCAGTGTCCGCGTGGGGGCGTCGGTGTAGGTCACGAACGTGCCGTTGTCAGTCGCGATGTATCGCCAGTAGTCGGCCAGACTGGTGTAAAAGCCCCATGTTCGGCTGTCCGAATCATTGTACTGCGCGGACCACAGCTTCTCGCCGGTCGCCAGGCTGGTGGCTTGGATGGCCGTCTTGTTGACACCGGCGACGGTGATTCGTCCCGCGACGACGGCGATGCCGTCGGGGTTGATTTTGGGATAGTCGCTGTAGCGCATCCCAGTCCTTGCCTCAGCATCCGCCACAAACGGCCCGATATCGGTTTTCCAGTCGCCCTGGGTGCCGTTCTCCCAGGCGGTGGAGGAGATGTCCGTGCCGATGTAGGGCGTGTAGTTCCGTGTGTCGCCGGGGCGATAGACCAACTGGTCCTGCCAACGGTTGAGGAATGCGGTGGTGTCGCCTCCCCAACTGGAGAACCCCGGCGACGGTGAATGCAGCAGCCTCGTCAACTTGGTCCACGTGCCTGCGGCCGGATCGTAAGCGGCAGTGACGTAATGGTCGCCCCCGCGACGGGCATAGATCCGGCCGTCATCGCCCCACACCATGGAGGCGGTGTTGTGATGGGAATCGACCTCCTGAACGCTTTCGCCAATGTGGAAGGAGAAGTTCCCCCATTGGTCTCCGCCGGGGGCGTCGGTCTTTGACGTGGTGACGCCGCTGGACCAGTCAAACAATGTCATGGTCATCCCGTCGTTCCAGTTTCGGTACGACTTGGCGACATCGTTGTTGAACACGGCGGCGGCACCATCTTTGATCAGCACCTGACTGCTGTAGTGGTAGAAACCCGCGAAGCCGGTGAAAGGGCTATAGAACCGCTTGGCGTAGCCCAGTTCAAGCGGGCCTGCGACATTGTCGGCGCTGTACTTGGTCATGCCCGCGTCACCGCCCACACCGGTCCAGTCCGAACCGGATGCGATTCCCGCAAACAGCGCAAGACACACGAATAGTATCCGGGGTGCCCGCCGTAAGACCATATAACTAACGTAATTTACATTATTTGCGTTAATCAAGGGGTATGCTCGATCTTCGTGGGTTTGAAACGCGTCATCTAAGCAGACTACTCTATCCGAAAATATGAGCCATCGCAAGAGAAGTTTCAGTTATTAACAGAAAATATTCATGCACAAACATCCAGTTGTGCACAACCGACCGTATGAGATACTTGGCTCTACCTCGTGGGTGCCGTCAACCCCCGCACCGGTGAGTCGGCAGCGCTGCTTGCCCCCAGCGTGGACACGGACTTGATGAACGCTCATCTGGCCATGATCAGCGTGCAGGTCGGCGTGGCGCGGCACGTCGTGCTCGTGCTCGATGGCGCCGGCTGGCACGTCGCCAAGGCCCTGAAGATTCCCGATAATGTCACGCTGCTGCCCCTGCCGCCGTACAGCCCCGAGCTCAACGGCATGGAGCGTGTGTGGGGCTATCTGCGCAGCCACTACCTGAGCAACCGCGTCTTTGTCGACGAGGACCACCTCTGGACCGTCTGTCGAGAATCCTGGAACCACCTTGACGAGCAGCGCCTACAGAGCCTCTGCCACACCCCTTGGATCGAGCGCTGCGACTAAGGCGAAGGCGTATGACTGCGCGAAAAGGTGATCATCGACTGGTTCAGGGCGGCGCATGAAGCCGACCCCGGTGCCCGGCTGGTGCTCAATGAAGGCGGCGGCGACGGGCGACGCGGTAAGAACCTGCTGAAATTAGCCCGGATACTGGTGGACGCCAAGGCGCCGATCAGCGGTGTGGGCCTGGAGAGCCACTTCGGCTGGGGCGTGCCGGGAGCGCAGCGCGCCTACGAGACGTTCGACCAGTTCGCCGCGCTGGGTCTGGAAATTTCCATCACCGAGTTTGATCACGTGATCAGCGATGAGCAACTCCAGGCCGACTGGGAGCGTGATTTCCTGACCATCGCCTTTAGCCATCCCAAGGTCACCAGTTTCACGCGCTGGGGCTTCCACAACGTTAAGGGCGCCAAGCGGCCGCGCGGCTTCATCAACCCTGACTGGACGCTCCAGCCCAACGGCCAGGTCTACGTGGACCTAAACTTCAAACAATGGTGGACCAATCTGGCGGGTCAGACCGACGCTCAGGGCCGGTTTAGCGGACGGGGCTTCGCCGGCCAGTATGACTCACTGGTGACTCACGACGGCCAGTCCTGGAACTTTGGGCCCGCCAACGTGCCCGCGGAGGGCAAACTGGAGATAGCCGTGGAGCTGTCGGAGCGATCCAGATTGGCGACGGAAGCGGCGCGTCAGCAGGCCGCCAAAGCGAAGGCGGCGGCGATCGCGGAGGTGGAGAATCGCCTGGATTCACGTTTGGGCCAGGCCCAGTAAGCGACGCGAAGCTCGATCCTCCAGCGCCGCGTACCTGGATGTGGGGTGCCGGCGTCACGCCACGCCCAGGGCGTGCAGGGTCTGGAAGGCGATGAGGGAGCAGACGTACGCCAGGCCGGTCATGTAGGCGATCTGGAAGAGGGGCCACTTCCAGCCGCCGGTCTCGCGGCGGACCACGGCCGTGGTGGCCAGGCATTGCATGGCCAGCACGTAGAAGATCAGCAGGCTGATGCAGGTGGCGGTGGTGAAGGTGGGTTGGCCGTTGGAGCGTTTGGACTGGCGCATGGTGTCGTAGAGCCGTTCGGGCTGCTCGTCGGCGGCGTCGGCGCCTACGCCATAGACCACCGCCAGTGTGGACACGAACACTTCGCGAGCCGCCAGTGAACTCAAGATGCCGATGCCCATCTGCCAGTCCATGCCCAGCGGCTTGATCGCCGGCTCTATGATGTGCCCGATGCGCCCCGCGATCGAGTTGGACAGCAAACTGGCGTTGATCAGGTCGTCGGCCTGCTGGGACAGTTCGGCGGCGGCGTCATCGCCCTGGGCCTCCAGCGCCTGGGCCTGCTGCTGCAAGGCCAGGGCCCCGGCAGGCGGCGCCGACTTGGGGTAATTGGCCAGCGCCCAGAGGATGATTGACGCCACTAGGATCACCGTGCCGGCCTTGTGGATGAAGATCCAGGCGCGGTCGGCCATGGTCCACAGGGCGTTGCGGATGCTGGGCATTTTGTAACTGGGCAATTCGATGACCAGCGGCTTGCTCTCGCCGCGCAGAATGGTGCGCTTGAACACCCAGGCGGTGGCCATGGTGGCGACGATGCCCAGGAGGTAGGCCCCGGTGAACATGGCGGCCGCCAGCAGGGGCGAATGGGCAAAGAGCAGCGCCACCACCATCGCGTAGACCGGGATGCGTGCCGAGCAGGTAAGCAGCGGCAACACCAGGATGGTGACCATGCGGTCGCGGCGGTCGTCGATGACGCGGGTGGCCATGATGGCGGGGATGGCGCAGGCGTGGGCCGAGAGCATGGGGACAAAGGCCTTGCCGGGCAGGCCGACGAAGCGCATGAGCCGGTCCATGACGAAGGCGGCGCGGGCGAGGTAGCCGGTGTCTTCCAGGAGTGATAGGAAGAAGAAGAGGATGAGGATCTGGGGTAGGAAGACCAGGACGCCGCCGACGCCACCGATGACGCCTTCGATGAGCAGGGAGCGCAGGTCGCCGTTGACGAAGTTCTGCACGCCGCCGGCGGGCAGTTGCACACTGATCCAGTCGAGCACGGCGGCGACCCACCCGCCGGCCTGGCCAAAGAGCGTGTCGATGGCGCCCATCGGGTACTGCGCGACCCAGAAGATCATGGCGAAGACGGCGAACATGACCGTGAGAAACGCGACGACGCCGACGACGGGATGGGTGAGAATGCGGTCGATGGCCTCGGTGCGCCGGCCATGGGTCATGGCGGGTGAGCCGATGACCCGCGAGCCCACGCCCTCGGCCCAGTTGTAGCGGTGCTCGAACTGGCAGCCCGTGCAGCCGGCGCAGGGCTGGAGCGGCAAGGTCGGCGTGGCGGACGGATCGAGCATGACCTCCAGGGCGTGACGCAGTTGCTCAATGCCCCGGCCCGAGCGCGCCGCCACCGCCACCACGGGGCAGCCCAGTTCCTTCGACAATGCCTGCACGTCGATCTTCGTGCCGTTCCTGTCCGCCAGATCGATCATGTTCAAGGCAACGATCGTCGGCACGCCCAGTTCCATGGCCTGGCTGGCCAGGAACAGATTGCGCTCCAGATTGGTCGCATCCTGAAGGACGATCAAGGCATCGGGCTTATCCAGTCCCGGCACGTGACCCAGAATCGCGTCGCGTGCCACGCGTTCTTCGTTGTTCGAGGCGTTGAGGCTGTAGAGGCCGGGCAGGTCGAGCAGTTCGACGGTGCGACCGCCCAGGTTGAGCCGGCCGTGGCGGTGCTCGATGGTGGTGCCGGGGAAGTTGGCGGTTTTAGCGCGCAGGCCGGTGAGCTGGTTGAACAGGGTGGTCTTGCCGGCGTTGGGGTTGCCCACCAGGGCGATGCAGGCGGCGGCGCGGCGCGGCTGCGACGCCGGATCGTTGGCCGGGTGTTGCGGCAGGCTGAAGGTCGAGGCCGATCCGGTGGCAGTCACGTCAGTTGCACCTTGAAGAAGAAACAGGGTTGAACACGGATGAACACGGATAAGCAGAAGAAGAAACAGGGATGGACATGATGAACATGATGAATGAGTGCCAGGAAAGCATCAATACAATTGCTTGGGACGTCGGGGCCATTTTCCAATCATGTTGATCCCGTGCATCCTTGTTCCCTCTTCTCTCTTCTCTATCCGTGTTCATCCGTGTTACTTCTTCCTCAATCGTGTTTCGAGGAGTGGACCGGGGGCTGGCACGCCGGGGCGGTACATGGCGCGACCACCACTTTCTTGGCCAATCGCGCCGACACGCCGATGCGTGATCCCAGCACGCGCAGGATCAGGGGATCGCCAGCCTTCACCAATTCTACTTTGCGGCCCGCGCAGACGCCCATCGCCATCAAACTGGCCGTGGCGTCGTCGGCGGCGTCGATGCGCAGAATCGTCGCGCACAGGCCCGGCCTCAACAGGGGCAACGCCACCGGTTCGCCCAAGTCAGCGCCCGCGGGGGTCATCGATATCGCAGACAATGCTGGCACGGGTTGGACTGGACCAGCGGATGATATTGGATTGGCCGGTTTCACTTACACCTTGCAACTGAGAACCAGTCTCAAGATAGCATTGTGTCCGAAAATGTCAATCCGCGATCAGGAAAATCCGGGCGGCGCCCCCGGATCCCCGGCGCCCCCGAATCCCCGTAGCCCCCCGAAACCCTCTGCCCATGGCCCCCGAGTCAGCAGGCCGCTCGATCTTTCGGGCATAGTGGGGCGTGATGTTCCGCTCTAATGGTCAGGTTTGGCTTGACGCCAGCCAAGGCGGGCAGGACGTGATTGAGGACTTGCTCGGCGGTGGCGCGGAATATTCGGCCACGCATGCTCACCTTCAGCCAGCCGACCTCGTCACGGTAGTAACGCTCCGTCCCGCTCCTGGTGCTGATCAAAACGGTATAGCAGTCGTTGGTCATTCTCATGGGTGATTCGACTGTCGCATGGAGACAGGCCTACCCGTTCTGCTGCTTGGACGACCGCAATTCAGCTTCAATCGCGCGAAGCCGGTCCTGCGTGGCGCGCAACTCCTCATCCAGCGAGACGCGCCCCGCATTCTGATCCTCAATCCGCGCCCGCGGAGGCGGAGCAGGCCGGGACGCACTGCGCGTGTCCGAGGCGACTTCCAGATCATCCTTCACGCCCGAGAGGCCCTTCTTGAACTCGACGATTCCCTTGCCCAGGTTCTTGCCCACCTCCGGCAAGCGCTTGCCGAAAATCAGCAGGCCCAGGAGACCGAGAATGAGGATTTCCGGCCAACCAAAGTTACCGAACATGGCAGCAACCTTTCCAAAGGGTGGAGCGAAACACCGCAGCGATAACTACGGCCATATCATAGCGGAGGTTCGGCGCAGATGGGCCGTCCACCGCTTGCAGCTTCGCGCTGACTCAACAACAATCAGGGCGCATCGGGTCGCTTGGAAGGTTTGCGCCAAGCCGCAAGCGGCTAGCGAAGCTTGCCCACCACCAGCGAGACGTTGTGCCCGCCGAAGCCGAAGGAGTTGGACATCGCCACCGTGACGCCGCCGTGGGCCGACAGATCGCGGGCGGTGTTGGGCACAAAGTCCAGGTCGCAATCCGGATCGGGCGTCTGGTAGTTGATGGTGGGCGGGACCTGATTAGTCTGGACGACCTTGGCGGCGATGACCGCCTCGACGCCGCCGGAGGCCCCCAGCAGGTGGCCGGTCATGCTCTTGGTCGAGCTGACGGGGATCTTGCGGGCCTCATCGCCAAAGAGGCGCTTGACCGCGCGGGTCTCGGCCGCGTCGCCCAGCGGCGTCGAGGTGCCGTGGGCGTTGATGTATTTCACGTCCGTCGTGTTGAGATGGGCATCCTTGAGCGCCAGTTCCATGGCGTGGGCGGCACCGCGGCCTTCCTCGTCCGGCGCGGTGATGTGCGTGCCGTCGGCGGACTGGCCGTAGCCCAGGAACTCGGCGTAGATCCGTGCCCCACGCTGCCGCGCGTGCTCATATTCTTCCAGCACCAGCACGCCGGCGCCTTCGCTCAAAATAAAGCCGTCGCGGTCCTTGTCGAACGGGCGCGACGCGGTCGTCGGATCGTCATTGCGCTGTGACAGGGCGCGCAAGGCGATGAAGCACGCCAGGCCCAGGGGCGTCAGGGCCGCTTCCGAGCCCCCGGCGATCATCACATCCGCAACGTTATGGCGGATGAGGTTGGCGGCGTCGCCCAGGGCGTGGGCGGCGCTGGCGCACGCCGAGGCGCACGCCATGCACGGCCCCTTGATGCCGAAGTAGATGGAGATGTTCCCCGACCCGGCGTTGCACATGAGCTTGGGAACCATGAAGGGCGAAACGCGGTCGGGCCCCTTTTCCAGCAGTTTCTTGTGTCCGTCGGCCATCTCTTCGATGCCGCCGATACCCGTGCCGATGATCGACCCGCTGCGCCAGGGGTCTTCCTTGGCAAACTCCAGGCCGCTGTCACGCACCGCGTCGATGGCGGCGTTCATGGCAAACTGGCCAAAGCGGTCCATGCGCCGCGACTCGCGCTTGTCCAGGTTCGGCGCCCCCTGCCAGTCGGAGATCTCGCCGCCGAACTTGGTCGCGTAAGCGCCGGTATCGAAGCGCGTGATGGCGCCAATGCCCGACTTGCCGGCCAGCAGATCGGCAAAGACCTGCTCGACACTGAGTCCCAGACTGGTGACCCAGCCCAGCCCGGTGATAACCACGCGACGTTGATCCATGATGCGAATGAACCTAATTGAAGGGTGCCGCGCGTCCGCGCGCCGGAGCTGAGTCTATCGCCCGGATTCCGGAAATCCGGGCCTTCGGAAATCCGGGCCTTGGCGGACGCAGGCCCAGCGTGGAAGACTCAGGCCCGGCGGGAAAGCCCAGCCTTATTCCTTGGTCTTGGCATTGGCCAGATGCTGCTTGATGTAGTCAATCGCCTGGCCGACGGTCTGAATCTTCTCCGCCTCTTCGTCGGGGATCGAGGTTTCAAACTCGTCCTCAAACTCCATCACCAGCTCGACCGTGTCGAGACTGTCGGCGTTCAGATCGTTGACAAAGTGGGTCTCGCGGGTGATTTCCGCTTTGTCCTTGCCCATCTGCTCGGCAACGATCGCAATGACCTTTTCCTGGATTTCGCTCTCGTCCATGCTGGACTCCTTGGTGCAATCGCCGCCGTAGCGGCAAAATCTGGGTTCACGTCGGCTTGCCCTGAGCCGGTCGAATGGGCCCTGACACGTTTCGGCTGGGAAATATAGCTTGCCCAGGCACGACTGGCAAAACAGGCAGGGGTGGAAAGTGGAAGGTGGAGAGTGGAGGGTGTAGTCTACGAAGCGCCACGGCTTTGCCGCGTTCCGCGCTTTTCACGCTCCACTCTCCACCTTCCACCTTCCACTTTCTCCCCTCCCTCACGGCCGCACGCCACGATAGATCACCGCAATTCCCAGCGTCAGCGGCCTGAGTGTGACCCCCGCAAATCCCGCCTTCTGCATCATCGCCGTCATCGTCGTCCGATCAATGAACGTGTTGACGCTGCGCGGCAGATACCGGTACGCCCCGCTGCGGTCCCCGGCGATCCACGACGCCGTCCGCGGCATGACCCGTTCGAAGTAAAACCGGTAAAGCCCGCGCAGGACGGAGTTCCCTGGCAGGCTGAATTCCAGGATCACCAGCCGGCCGCCGGGGCGCAACACCCGGCGAAACTCCGCCACCGCCCGCGCCGGGTCCGCCACATTGCGAATGCCAAAGGCGATCGACACGATGTCCACGCAAGCATCCGGCAGAGGCAGGCGCAGGGCGTCGCCGGCGGCGTAGCGAAGAAATCTCGGATTTCGAATTTCGGATTTCGGATTTAAGACAGGGTCAAGCCCCGGCATGCTCCCTCTTGGGGGCTTGCCGGGGATCACCCCCACCCTGCGCCCAGCGACCTTCTGCCGCGCAATCGCCAGCATGTCATACGTGAAATCGACACCGAGAACTTGCTGGGCACCGGCTTTGCGAAATGCCATCGCCAGATCGCCCGTGCCGCAGGCTACGTCGAGGACCACGTCCGTGGCCTTGGGCGCCGCCTGGCGCACTGCCGCACGCCGCCAGGCCTGGTCCTGCCACAGCGAGTGCAGGCGGTTGTTCAAGTCGTAGCTGGGCGCGATGGCGCTGAACATCGAGCGGACGCGCGCCGCCTTGTCTGCCACCGCGTGCGGGTTGCCCAGCGCGTCATCCGACCAGGCGACAGATTGTGAACGGGAGTCAGGCAAGCGGAGGATTGTACGGTCGGCGATGAGTTTCGGATTTCTGATCTGGGCGTCCAAGCAGGACCTGAGGTCCTCCGGGGTCCGAAGGTCCGGATTCCCGTCGCGGCGTGTTCCAGGAAATCCGGGGCTTTGCAGACTCAGCCCCGGCGTGGAGGCTTTTACCCTTTATGCTTCGCCGGCGGCAGCTTGCTCAGCGGCTGAAGGGCACTGGCGCGATACTCATCCGCCCTGAAGTTGTACTTGCTCGTGTCGTTGTGGTCGGGGTATTGCTGCTGGATGATGCGATTGAGGTTCTCGATGCGGGTCTCGGGATAAGGATGGGTCTGGAGGAATTCGATCCCGCCTCCTCCGCCGGCTGCCCCAAGCACCTCCATCACGCGAACCTGCCCCACCGGGTTGTAACCCAACCGAGTCATGTAACGCACGCCCAGCACGTCGGCCTCGGTCTCCTGCTCACGACTGAACGACAACGAATAGAGCTGCCCGCCCACGGCCGCGCCGGCGCCGAGCACCTGTACCCAGTCGTTATTGGAATACTGGGCTCCGACACCGATGGCCACCAGACCGGCCTGGATCGCCATCTGCCGACTCATCTGCTGGCCGATGTGCTGCGCGGTGACGTGGCCGATCTCGTGGCCCAGCACGCCCGCCAGTTCCGCCTCGCTGCTCATCTTCTCCATCAGCCCGCGGGTGATGAACACCTTGCCGCCGGGCAGGGCAAAGGCGTTAATCACGCTCGAGTCGACCGCGAAAAACTCCCAGGGCAGGTCCGCCCGTTCGCTCTGCTGTGCCAGCCGCCGACCCAGGGCGCTGACGTAGTTGGTCACCTGCGGCGAAGGAATCGGGCCGCCATATTCCGCCAGGAACTGCGGCGCCGCGTCCTGACCAATCGAGATCTCCTCCGATTCCGTGAGCACGTTGAAGTTGGAGCGCCCCGTGGCGGGATTGGTCTGGCACCCGCCGACCGACAGACTCAACACGGCTAGCAGGATGGCAATCACGTTACGTTTCATGGCAAGAACCCCATAGTGGATGCACGCTTCGCCTGATCATAGCCAAGCCCGGCCATGCTCGTCTCATAGCCAAGCCCGGCCATGCTCGTCTTCGAGCTTGGCCGGGATCGGCCGGCATGGATCGCGGTTATCGGCCACCTCGAATTCGACTCACGATTCACTACGCTCCGCGGCGGCCGCCTGTCGATGAAACTCCTGTCATTGCCCGGCATGTCGCCGGCCAAGGCAAGGGCATGGAAGGCCCGGACCAACAGGTTGTTTGAGCGTCGCGGCAGCAAGGACGTACACGACGCATCGCGGGCAACCCAGACCCCCAATCGGAGACCTACGCATGCGACGCGAAGTTCTGTTGGAACGCTTCTTCACCGCCCTGATCAGTGGCGATCGCCCCGGCAGCCGAGCCCTGGTGGACGAATGCCTCCACGCCGACGTCTCGGCCGAGAAGGTCATCTCGCGACTCTTCTGGCCCACCATGGAACACGTCGAGAATCTGCACCGCGGCGACAACCTGAGCGACATGGCGCACCACTACGCCGTGCGCCTGCTGCGCATGCTCGCCGATCAGATGCAGCTTCGCCTGACGCAGGGCCCGCGCCGCGACCGCAAGGTGCTCATCCTCTGTGGACCTGATGAGACCAACGAACTGGCGGCGCAGATGGCGGCCGACATCATCGAGGCCGACGGCTACGACATCTATTTCGCCGGCGGCGGCGTCGCCAACGACGAGGTCGTCGCGCAACTGAGCAACTTGCAGGCCGACGTGATGTGCATCTTCGGCGGCTCGCCGACCATCGTCCCCTTCACCCGCCAACTCATCGACCAGCTTCACGAAATGGCGATCTGTCCCGCGATGCAGGTCGTGGTGGGCGGGGGCATCTTCAACCGGGCGCAGGGCTTGGCCGAAGAAATCGGCGCCGACCTCTGGGCCGCCGAGCCCGAAGAACTGGTGAAGCTCATGGCCGCCCACCCCGAGCAGCGCATGGCCAACGACCAGCGCACCGTCGGCCGCCGCCGCCGCGTCAAGGCCGCATAGGACCAGCCCGACACGTTTGCATAACCTCACCGTCTCACACCGCCAGGCCCAACCGCCTGGCGGTTGTGTTTGGTGAAAAGGGCATAAAAGAAAAGCCAGGCGATCATCACCGCAAGCCCACCCCCCCCAACGGGCATGCCGGGGGCTCAGTAAAGACTTGCCAGCATCCCCGAGTCATGGGTCCTAGATGGGTTACAATGAAGGACTATGCCCAGACCCCCAGGACCATCGGCTCGCCCCGGAAATTCCGGACCCCGCGGACGCCGTCCGAATCCCAAAGCCCCCATGCCCCAGCCCCCGATCCAGACCGTCGCCCTGGTCAGCCTCGGCTGCCCCAAGAACCTGGTGGACAGCGAGAAAATGCTGGGCCTGCTGGCGGAAGACGGGCTGATGCCGGTGAGCGACCAGGCCCAGGCCGACGCCATCGTCATCAACACCTGCGGGTTCCTGGAGGCCTCGCGGGAGGAGTCGGTCGATGAGATTCGGCGGGCGGTCGAGCTTAAGCAGTCCGGCGCGTGCCGGCGGGTCGTCGTTGCCGGGTGCCTGGTGCAGCGGCATCGCGCCCGCATCCTGGAGTGGTGCCCCGATATCGACGCGATGATCGGGGTGTTCGACCGCGACCGCATCGTGCAAGCGGTGCGCGGCCCCGCGGCTGCACGCCGCAACGACCGCCATGTCGATCTGCCCATCTACTCGAGCATCGCCGGCAACGCGACCACGGCCCGGCGCGATCGCGGCCTGGATGCCAAGAGCGCCCCGGGCTACTTCGAGTCCGACGCTGCCCGACTGCGCCTCACCCCCCGCCACTACGCCTACCTGCGCATCAGCGAGGGCTGCAACCAGAACTGCGCGTTCTGCACGATCCCGTCGATCCGCGGCAAGATGCGCAGCAAGCCACTCGACGCCATTCTGGCCGAGGCCCGCGAACTGCTCGCCGACGGCGCCTTTGAACTCAATCTCATCGGCCAGGACACCACCAGCTACGGCGGCGACATCAGCTACGACGGCCCGCGCCAGGGACTCGTCGGCATGCTGCACGCGCTGGACCGCTGCCTGACCGAGCACGGCGGCGGATGGGCGCGGCTCATGTATGCCTACCCGTCGTGCTTCACCGACGCCATGATCGACGCGATCGCTCAACTGCCCAACGTCGTCAAGTACATCGACATGCCCCTGCAACACATCAATGATCAGGTGCTCGAAGCCATGCGCCGCCGCACCTCGCGCAAGCTGATCGAGAAGCTGCTGGCCAAGCTGCGCAAGCGCGTGCCGGGCATGGCGATTCGCACGACCTTCATCAGCGGCTATCCGGGCGAGACACAGGCGCAGCATGATGAGCTGGTCAGTTTCATCCGCGATTTTGCGTTCGACGCCATGGGCGTGTTTCCCTACTCGCCTGAACCAGGCACCCCGGCGGGCACGATGTATGACGGTGGTGACGCGGTGGCGGATGCGGTCATCAAGGAACGCATCGAGGAGCTGATGTTGACCCAGCAGGAGGTGGTTTTTGCCCGCAATCAGGCGCTGGCGCAGCAGTCGCACCAGATCGAGGTGTTGGTCGATTCGGCGCAGTCGGTGCGGCTGAGCAACAAGGCCGCGGGGCACGGCGATCTGGAAGAGCCGGCGGTGCCGCACGACACCGGCGAGCCGCGCTTGCGTATCCCCGCGCGTGGCAAGCTCTACCTCGGCCGCACGTACCAGCAGGCGCCGCAGATCGACAGCGTCACCTATATCGTGTCACGTCAGAAGCTGGCGCCGGGCGAATTGCTGCGCTGCCGCGTCACCGACAGCGACGGCTACGACTTGATCGCGCAACCGGCGGTGGATCTGGAAAAGACGCTGAGCCTGTCGGTGATGCGGTAACCGCTTGCGGCTTCGCGCAGCGGCGGGTTGCTCGGGGGGCGTTCGGTTGATCGTGCGCCGGCGCGAAGCCGCAAGCGGCTCAAGGCCGCGCTCTACTGAAACAGATGCGCTGAGCGATGCGGCTCGGCCTTCTTCTTCGGATTGCCCAGTTCGATGCCCTTGGCCGCATAGGAAGTGGTCAACGCCTGGCCGGTCTGGGTCACATGCTCGATTCGCTCCTTGGCCCGGCGGGCATAGTCGTCGCTCAGTTCGCAGCCCAGCCAGCGCCGACCCAGCCGCGCCGCCACCGCCAGCGTCGTGCCGCTGCCCGCGAACGGATCGAACACCACGTCCCCTTCGTTGCTTGAGAGCTTGACGATCCGCTCCAGCAGGGCCTCGGGCAACTGGCACGGATGCCAGCCGACGCGCTCCTTGAACGTGCCGCACAGCCGCGAGACATACCACGAGTCACAATCGGGGCTGAAGAAGGGCTCGTCGGCTTCCTGCGGACGCAGGTACCAGGTGTCGTCGGGCAGCTTGCCCGTGGGGTTGGCACGTTTGTCGCCGTAGGTTGTCTGCCGGGCGCTGGGCACTTCGATCGCGCTGCGGTTGAAGGTGAAGGGCAGTCCCTCGGCTTTGTGCGATTTGCAGTCCAGCAGCGCGGGTCCCACCGCATAGAACAGATGCGCGTGGCTGCGATTGAACTTGGTTGAGCAGTTCTGCCCGAACGTGTAGTGCCACACCACCCAGTTGCGGAACGCCAGCTTCCGCTGCCGTTCCAGGGCCTTGAGGTGCACCCGCGTCTCGGCGGCGTACTCGTCGCCGATCAACACGAACAGCGAGCCCGTGGGCTTGAGCAGCCGCACGCAGCCGTCGATCCAGGCGCATGTCCACTGCACGTAATCGTGGTCGTCGCGCTTGTCCTCGTACTGGTCGTACTTGAAGCCGATGTTGTAAGGCGGATCGGCAAAGACCAGATCAACACACGCGGCGGGCCAGGATTGCATGGTGGCGATGCAGTCGCCCACGGCGATATCGCCGACGGGCGCGGGAGCGAGGGTAGTCGTGTCGTTCATGGAAGAATTGTAATCTCGAAGCGCGGTGGGCGCAAATCAACGCAAGTGAATGTTGCGAGCAAGATCCGATTCTTGACCCCGGAAGGGGTCAAGGGTTGTAGCCACGGGTGGAGCCACGCTGCTCTGAGCGTGGCGGAACCCGTGGAAAGGAGGCCTTTTTCTCATTTTCGCCCCGGAGGGGCGACGGGAGCGTATGCGGTTCCAACGTTCCTGCCGCCCCTGCCGGGGCGGAACGTGCTTATGTCGATCTTTCCACGGGTTCCGCGACACCCCGAGCGGCATCGCTCCACCCGTGGCTACATCCCGTTGCCCCTTCGGGGCAAACGATCCGCGCACTTCATCAGTTTCGGTCCAGCGGCTCACATCGCCCCTGCTCGTCGTCAGCCAGAACGCTATCCACCAGGCTCTTGAGCTTGTCTTCGTGCTGGGCCGTGGAATGCACCCAGCGCTCGTCCTCTTCCAGTTCGTGCAGGAGAAACTTTGCCAGCCGATCCTGCTGGGAATCGGGGACCGTTCGCAATCGGGCAATGGCCTGTTCCATGAGTCGGGTCATGCAAGAAGTATATCAGCGAATTTCGGAAAGTCGGCTGTAGAACACTGCGGCGGTGGGAAATCCGGACCTTCGCGGACTCAGGTCCGGCTTGGTAGCCGATGTCGCTGCACGAACGCCTCGTATTGCTCGGGCGTGTCGATGCCGTGGTGGCGCACCATCGTCTTGACCAGCGCGATGGCGTGGCCGTGCTCCAGGGCACGGAGTTGCTCGAGTTGCTCAGTCTGCTCCAGTGGCGTGGGCGGCAGGGCGACATAGCGCGGCAAAAAGTCGCGCCGGTAGGCGTAGAGGCCCGGATGCTTGAGGTAGAGCTTGCGATCCAGATCCGCTGTCGATCGGTCACGATCGTACGGAATCAACGAGCGCGAGAAATACAGCGCCCGATGCCGGCCTTTCACCGTCGCCAGGACGACCTTCACGATATTGGGATCGGCCGGGTCCTCATCGTCGGCAAACGGACTGGCCAGCGTCGCCATCGGCGCCTCGGTGTCCACCGTCAATCCCTCGACCAGTTCGTCGATGACCCGCGGCTCGATGTCCGGCTCGTCGCCCTGGACGTTGACGATGATCGAAAAGCCCGCAAACGCCGGGGAAGCGATCACCTGGGCGATGCGGCTGGTGCCGTTGGGATGATCCGCGCGGGTCATCACGGCCTCGGCGCCGAAGGACTTGACGGCGTCGAAGATGCGCTGGTCATCGGTCGCCACGACGACGCGCTTGATCCGCAGCGCCTGACCCGCCTTTTCCACCACGTGCTGGATCAGGTACTTGCCGGTGTCCTTGGCCAGCGGCTTGCCGGGAAAGCGCGTCGAGCCGTAGCGCGCCGGGATCACCGCCAGGGCGTCTTGAGTTTCTGGTTTCCAGGCCATGGCGGAGTGATGTCCTTGTCCCAAATCGAACGATGGCCGCGGCGGCAAAGCCACGCCAATTCAGAAACCGGAACGGGAGAGTTGAAAAATCGCGGTCGCCGATCATCCCTGCAACGAATCCACCAGTTTGCGGATTTTCTCGATGCGCTGGCGGATGTCGCGGTAGTTGATGTTGGCCTGGAGGATTTCCGAGGCGATCTTCTGCGCTTCCCGGGCGTGCACCAGCGATTTATTCTTCTCGCCCAGGCTTTCCAGCGCCTCCATCAGGTCATAGCGCAGGTCCAAGCCGATGCGATCGTCGACGATCTCCCGGCTGGCGATGCCCTGACGCAGCGCGTCCACCGCCTCGTCGAACCAGCCCTTGGCGTTGTAGCACTTGCCCAGGTACAGCATCGACGCGCCGCGATGCTTGGGGTCGGCCCGCGCCTGCTGAAACTCGGCGATCGCCTCGTCGAACTGCTTGGTCAGGTACAGCCGCACGCCCAAGTGATAGCGGAAGCCCATGTCCGTGGGGTAGTTCTTGACGCGCTCCTGGTATTCCCCCAACTCGAAGGCCAGTTCCTTGCGCACCGTGTCGGCCATGATGCGGCGAGTCGTCTCGTCGTTGGGGTTGGCCTTGAGGTGAGCGCCATACTCGCGCAATTCCCGCTTGAACTGGCGAATCTGAATGTCGCCCATGCGCACCTTGTGCCGGTACTGACCCGTCTGCTCCCAGACCTCGCGCAGCACGCGCATCGCCTCGGCCACCGCCTCGGGCGTGCCGGACTCCAACAGCGCGTCGATCAGCCGGCTGAGCTTGGACGGATCCTCGGGCGTCTCCTCATATTCGGCACGCCGCGTCTTGATCATGTTCTCCAGGATCGACTCGGTCTTGACCAGCCGCTGCTCGTCCTCGAGGGTCTTCTGATGCTCGGTGTCCTTCACGCTGTCGCGGGCCGCTCCGGCGTAGTTGGCCTTCTGCATCGACCACTCGGCCTCGAGGTTCTTCAAGTCCTGGAGCAGCGGCGCGTCATCCGGCGTCACCTGCACCGCCCGCTTGCACGCCTCGATGGCGCGCTCGTAGTCGCCCACCTCCGCCAGGTAGTCCCGCGCCTCGATGAAGTTGGCTTTGCTCAGCTTCTTCTGCGACTGCCCCTGCTCCAGCAGCAGCCCGCCCAGCCAGTCCACCACTTCCTCCATGCTCAGGTCCGGGTGCTCGCTCTGCGTCGCCACCGCCTGTTTCATCACCGGCAGGATCAGCGGTGCGTTGAGGGCGTCCTTGGACCAGACGGCTTCGTTGTGCAGCATTTTCTCCAGGGCCGATTTGCCGCCGCTGAGAAAACGTTCCTGAAGTCCCGCCGACTTGCCGCCCTTGACCTTGCGCTTCAGCGCCACCTCGCGCAGGCCTTCATGCGCCGCCATGGCGTCAGGGTCGAACTTCAGACCGTTGATGTAGCACTCGATGGCGTAGTCGTGCTGGCCGGTGTCGGCCACGGCGCGGGCGCGATCAAACCAGGACCGCGCCTTGCGCTGATCGCGCTTGAACTCGGGCGCCTGGCCCGCCGCCGCGTCTGCCACCTTGCTCTTCTTGAAAAAGCTGATTGCCATAGGCCGCGTGTGCCCGGAATCTGGGGGATGCCGCCCGAAGCATGGGCCGCGGAACGGAGGATGATTCTGAGCGTTACTTTAGAGTAAGGCACCGGGCTGTCAAATGATAGCCGCTGCCCAGTCCGATGCTGAAGTCGGGCTGCCACGCCGGACCTGAGTCTGCCAAGGTCCGGATTTCCGGCGGCCGCCAAGCCGGGTCTGAGGCTTGGCCAAGGCCCGGATTCCTTGACGCCGCAAATCCGGGGCTTGGCCCCCCCGGGATAGGCTCCGCCCCGGCTTGCCGGCCCGCGAAATAGAGTTCGCCGCCGTTGGCCGCACCGCGCCCGCTCTGCTATCGTGCGTGACCGCACAGGAGCCGCGATGATGGTGACCATTGGCATGAACTATCAGGTGCTGCCCGGCAAGGAAAAGATGTTCGAGGACGTCTTTGCCGCCGTGCTCAAGGCCATGGGCGGAATGCCAGGCCACACGCGCACCAACCTCTATCGTGACGTGCAGGACCCGGCACGATACCTGATCGTCTCGGACTGGAGCGACCGCCAGGCGTTCGATGCCTTTATCGCCTCGGAGCAATTCCGCTCGGTGGCGAATTGGGGCAAGGAGCAGATTCTGGCGGGTCGGCCGACGCATGACTATTACCAGAGGTGAATTCGGATTTCGGATTTCGGATTTCGCATGTGGCTCTGGTTTAGCCGAACCGCTTGCGGCCGATGCGACCCATCCGCACCAGGGAACACCGCATGAGCGCGATGAACGTCCAAACCCCGATTCGCCTGGCGATCAACGGTGCCGCCGGCCGCATGGGACGGCGCTTGATCGCCCTGGCGTGCGAGGATCCGCAACTGACGGTGACCGCGGCGGTGGAAGGCCCCGCCAGCAGCGACCTGGGCAAGGACGCCGGCGCCATCGCGGGTGTCCAAACGCTGGGTGTGCCCATCACCGACCACCTGCCCGCCGGCACCGGCGCCGCGGTGATGATCGACTTCACCGTGCCCGCCGCCACCCGTGCCGCCATCGCCGCCTGCATCCAGGCCAACCTGCCCCTGGTCATCGGCACCACCGGCCTGACCGCCGACGACCAGCAGCGAATCGACCAGGCCGCACGCTCCATCCCCATTCTCCAGGCGCCCAACATGAGCCTGGGCGTCAACCTGCTCTTTGCCCTGGCGGCCCAGGTCGCCAAGCGCCTCGGCGACGACTACGACATCGAGATCACCGAGGCTCATCACCGCTTCAAGAAGGACGCGCCCTCGGGCACGGCCCTGGGCATCGCCAAAGCCATCTGTGACGCGACGGGCAAGAGCCTGGACAAGGACCTGGTACACGGCCGGCACGGCGACGACGCCCCGCGGCAGCGCGGCCAGATCGGCATGCACGCCTTGCGCATGGGCGACGTTGTGGGCGAACACACCGCCAGCTTCGCCACCCTGGGCGAACGCCTCGAGCTGCGCCACGTCGCCACCACGCGCGACGTCTTTGCCCGCGGCGCCCTGCGCGCCGCCCAATGGCTGGCAGCCCCCGGCCGAACCCCCGGCCGCTACACCATGGCCCACGTGCTGGGCCTCTGATCGCTGGGGGAGCCGGGCCCGCTGCTTCTTCCGGCAGGCGAAGGTCGGGGTGATTGCACGATATAATGCGATCATGGCACAAGACTTTCTATCGCGCATCACCATCGAAGCCGGTAAATGCGGCGGCAAGCCATGCATTCGGGGCAAGCGGCTCCGTGTGACCGATGTATTGGAATTGCTTGGCTCCGGCGCGTCCTTTGACGAAATCCTTCGCGACTACGCCTTTCTGGAACGCGAGGACATCCTCGCCGCCATCCAGTATGCGGCACAGCAGACCGATCATGTCGTGCTGAAAACTGCATGAAGTTTCTCATCGACAACCAGCTCCCGTTGCCACTGGCCACCTATTTTCACGGACGGGGGCATGACGGTATTCATGTGTTGGGACTGATGCTGGAAGAAAGCAGTGATGCGGAGTTGTGGACTCGCGCGGGCCGCGAGGGGCGGGTGCTGGTGAGCAAGGACGAGGATTTCGTGTATCTGGCCAACCGGCCGGGCAGTAGCGGCCAATTGGTGTGGGTTCGCCTGGGCAACTGCCGAAACGCCGCGCTGGCCTTTGAGCGAGTATTTGATGATCTGGTGCGAGCTTTGGAAAGTGGGCAGCGGATTGTGGAAGTTCGCTGAATCGCATGACGTCACGGCGCCGTGGACATCGGGCGAAGGTAGAGCCGCTCTTCCAGGAATTTGAACATCACCTCGGGTGACTTGGGGATGCCTTGGGCCACGGCGTGGCCGAAGACCAGCTTGGGCATCGCGCCGGCGGGACAGGCCGCCAATATCTCCGCGTGCTCGCGCAGGGCCGGCTCCAGGGCCGGGTCGGACAGCGCCTGGCTGAGTTTGGCCTGGTCCACCAGGGCCCCGGCGGCCATCATCGCCTGCTCGTAGGTCGGCTCGACCTCCTCCTGCCGCCAGAGCCAGTTGTGGAACGAGCGCAGCTCGGGGGGATCGGTCTTCCACACCGCCCACGCCAGCCGTGCCAGTTGCGTGGCGCGGGTGGCGGCGGCCAGTTCCAGCGGCGTGGCGTCCTCCCCGGTCTGGCGCGGCACGCCGATGACCGTGATGCACACCTGCGCCCCGTACCGCTGAATGATTCGCCGAACCAGGTCGTCCATGGCCCGCGACTCGGGGGCGCCATAGTCGAGCACGAAGAGCAGATGCGTCGGCGCCGAGGCCGACCCCATGGCCGGGTATTGACGGGGATCGACGAACAACCGGCCGCCCAGATAACGCGACATGGTGCTGCGCTGGCCTTGCGCGGGGAAGCGCGGCCAGCGGTCATCGGCATCATCCAGGGCATGATCGGCCGGCTGAGTCGCCGGCTCCGACAACGCAGGGCCGTTGGCGGGCAGGCGCGTGGTCCCGCCACTGCCGCCCGCGCCACCGCTGGTGGAGGGCGCCGCCCGCGCCGCCACCGGATCCATCGCTTGCCACGCGGGGTCCGCGGTGATGCCCGGGGCGATGAACGTCGCCGGGTTGGCCGGATCGACGCGCGGCAGACCGGCGGCACTCACTTCCTGGTCAACGTCGCCGGGGTCCAATCCCGCCGAGCCACCATTGGCCGCCAGGCGGCGCCCATTCTCGGGTCCACTGGGCATCAGGACCTGGCCCCCCACCAAAGTCAGCAACATCGCCGAGCCCAGCAGGGCGATGACGATGCCGCCGTTTAGGCGGATTTTCACCGGATCGGGCCGCTGCGAGCGTGTGGGCTTAAGGCGCAGGGGGGCGCCCATGACCGCCGCCGCCGCCGCCGCCGTTGCCAACCCATGGGTCATCAGGCAGGTGAAGCACAGGTGTTCCATGTACAGGACCGACAGTCCCAGGAACCACATGGCCGCGCCGAACATCAGCAGCGCCACCACCATGAGCCAGCGCCACACCCGGCCCTCGCGCCGCGGCGGCGCGCCGGCCCGCGTGTGCCAGATCAGCACCGCAAACACGCCATACACCAGCGCCCCGGGCAGCGCCACCGGCACCCACAGCCAATACGACCAGGGACTCTCCGACACCGCCTGGCAGTCCACCAACCCCAGGCTGATGCAACCGGGAATCGGCCCGCGGTTAGCCAGCGTCAACAGCAGTTGGTAAAGCGCCATCCCCATGGCCGCCAGCCCCAGGCCCATAACCACCCCGCGCCATTGGGTAGTGGGAGCGATGAAGTGCTTGGTTTTGTTATATCGGGCAAACATAAAGGCATCGTCCCGACAGGACCGGCACCGCTTCCCCATGACCACCGCGTCCCCTGGTGTAAGGGCGACCGTGCCCGATCATATGACCAATTATCGGCCAATCCCAACCGCTGCGCCAGTGCGGCGGCCATCGCCGACGGCAATTCCTACCAGGCGCCAATTCGTTTAACCACGGATGGCAGCGATGGCGCGGATGGGTAAGAAGGAATTGCGTCGCCTGCTTGATCCGTGCCATCGGTGTCATCCGTGGTGGGTTCTCGACCTTGGACCCTTGGACTTTGGACCTTGGGCAATTTCTGCGGGGCAATTCCGGATATCTGGACCTCTGTCAGCCCCCCCTCCCCTCCCCCCGCGTGTCATCTTTTGATTTCTCCTTGTTCTGCCGGGGGTTAGCGAATGTCACCCCCCATGTCAGTGGCGTGTCAGGGTGACATTCCCGGCCGGTGGGGTCCGGATCGTGTAATCCGTGGATTGAACATCGTTTGCATGCTGATTAGCAGTTTTATGAAAATGTCAGTAGCTCCAATTGCGATTCCAACAATTCTGCGGCAGAGAGTCACTGCATCCAGTGCGGAAAAGGTCGGAACGAAATCCGGAAATGCCGGCGGCGCCGTAACACAATTTGCACTCATCTCTGGCGACCGTTGCGATTGCCTGCGGCGAATCCCCTCTTCGGCTCTAGAACACCGCTACATTGGTGGTTCAACGACTATTATACTACTTCGCCGGCAACAAGCAAGCCCAACCGGAACAATTCGTCACAAAACTTTCACCGCAACTGCGAAACCCATCGAATTTCAGTCCGGATCGTCTTTCGCAGCTCTGAAAAACCAAGTTAAACCACCAAGACACCAAGGACACCAAGAAGAGAGGATGAACACGAAGACACGAAGGCACGAAGAAAGAAAGCAGAAAATCAGAGGTGGGTCAGCCGGGCATCGTTTCGGCCTTTCTTCGTGTCTTCGTGTTTACACCTCTTTCCTCCCTTCTTCTTGGTGTCCTTGGTGTCTTGGTGGTTAATCAGAATTTCCTTTCAAGCATTCGGTGTCGATCGGTGCTATCGGTGGATCAACGGTTTGGTCTTGCAGCTACGCCGCGCCGGGATCTGACGCTGCCCTCACCACCGCAAGGCACGCACGATCATGTCCCAGATCACCAGATAGGCGTTGTCGAATTTGTGGGGACGGGAGAACAGGGTTTCGAGTTCGGGGTCGCCGATGAAGGGGCGCAGCACCCAGGCCAGTTGGATGGCCACGAAGATGTAGACCACGAACCAGCCGACGAGCATCACCTTGTGGCGGGGGTTGGCGCGGATCAGCGGGCCGTACTGGCGGCGCACGAGCAGCTCACCGGCGGTCAGGGCGATGAGGAACAGGGCGCCGTTGAAAAACGTGGCGGCGTGGTAACTGGTGTCCGAGCAGTACCAGACCGCCGTCAGCGGCGCCAGCGCCGCCAGCACCAGGCTCATCACCGCTTGCGCGCCGATCAGCGCCCGCACCGCGGGGGCAAAATCGTTGCGCAGGCCCAGCAGTGTGTTGACGATGAAGAACGCCGGCAGCGTCAGGACGAAACTCACCAGCAGGAGCATGGGCAGCTTGATCGCCGAGTAGAGCATCTGGAGCGGGCGCGGGCCGTGCAGACCGGGGAACGCGCCCAGGAAGGCACCGTAGATCATGGCAAATAGCACGATGTAGGCCAGGAGATGGCGGAGTGGAATGGGGTGGTGTGGCGTAGGCGAAGTCGTTGGCGCTGTGGGCCGCAGCAGCGCGTCGGCGCCCAGGAAGAATCGCCGCAGGGATGAACGGGTCGCAAGGTTCATGGCAGCGTTCAACTGTCCCAACCGAGCAACTGGCCCAGGGCCTTGAGCACCGCCTGGAAGAAATTGGACTCGCGCGGACTAAAGAGGATGAACGGCTCATCAGGCTTGCCGATGAACGGCCGCAGCACCCAGCTCATCTGCGTGCCGACGAGGGCAAAGAGGATCACCCAGAACTGGAAGACGGTCTTGACGTGCGGGCTGAACACCGAGCCGGGGATGCGATCCAGAGCGCTCTGCTCGGCCGGCAGGCTCAGCGGCGGCTGGAGGGGCTGGCCCGAGAGGCTGTGCCGCAGAGGGGGCACGCCCCCCGGAGCTGCCCCCGCCCCCGGCGCCGCCCCCGCCCCCGGAGCCGCGACAGGGACATCACCCGCGCCCGGCCAGGTCGTCGCGGGGGATGCGGTTGCCTCGATCGAGACACTGGGCGGCGCCGCCTCATCTGCCACCGGTGACAACGGAACTAACGGCGCCGTCGGCGACACCGGCTTCGCCTTGGCGCGTTGCTCCTGGAACGTGGCCTCCATCACCAGGCTCATGCGGTGCAGCGTCTGAAGCAGGAAGCCCATGCCCAGCGCGCCCGCCAAAGCGCAGCAGGCCACATTGAGCAGCAGGATGAACGGGTGGCTGGTGGTGGTGACCGAGAAGAAGGCGACGATCGGTCCGAACGACGCCAGCACCGCCAATAGCACGGCCATGGCCGCGACCATCAGCCGGCCCAGGGCTCGCAACGTCAACTGCGAACCGACCAGCGCGTTAAAGACATAGAGAGAGGGGAAGGTGACGATCAGGGTCAGCAGGAAAAGGGCCGGCATCTTGACGGTGCTGGCCGCCATCTGCTTCCAGCCCTCCCAATCGGGCACGCTGAATAGGCCGTAGAAGCCCATGCACGTGCCGTAGATCGCCGCCAGCACGATGAGCACGACGGTCAGTCCGCCGGGCGAGATGTCGATCGTGCCGTCCTTAAGTGCCGGAAGCGTGGTGGCCTTGCCGCGAAGCACCCGGTCCAGTTCACTGAGCCATTGCCGCATGGAAGTATCCCTGTAGTGGAATGAAGTGGCTGATTTCATACGAGGCCGGCAAACGCCGGTTCAAAAGAATTCTCAAGAGACCGGTAAATTCTTTGCGGCGTCACAGGAAGGCGAGAGCAATGCAAGCGCGGATGGCCGCGACAATGAACGCAAGCGCAGACAAGGCTCTTGATCAAGATGTTGACGGCCCGGCTTGGCGGCCCCATGTCGCGTCAGCGGGTATCCTGATCGCTCATGCTCCCAGGGAGTTTCCTCATGCCCATCAACCGACGGAGTTTCCTCATGCAGACCATGGCGACCCTGGGCGCGGCGGCGACGGCCGGCGGCGACTCGTCCCTGACGGCACCTCGACCGGCGCGCGCCGCCCAGACGCCTGCACAAGCCGCCAAGCCCAACATCCTGCTCATCCTCGTGGACGACATGGGCTACTCCGACCTGGGCTGCTTCGGGGCCGAGATCGCCACGCCAAATCTCGATCGCCTGGCTGCCGGGGGCCTGCGCATGAGCGGCATGTACAACTGCGCCCGCTGCTGCCCCAGCCGGGCGTCGCTGCTGACCGGGCTGTATCCGCACCAGGCGGGCATCGGCCACATGGTGCAGAACCGCGGGCACCGCAGCTACCAGGGCTACCTGCGCGACGACTGCGTCACCCTCGCCGAGGTGCTGCGCCCGGCGGGGTACTACACCGGCTACTGCGGCAAGTGGCACACCGGCGGCGACTGGCCGCGCAGCGACCACGACGCCGCCCAGTGGCGCTTCGACGACCCGACTCATCCCATGCCCACGCGGCGCGGCTTTGAGCGCTTCTACGGCAACCCCGCCGGCGGCGGCAGCTACTTCAATATCCACCTGGTCGAGCAGGAACAGGTCATCCAACTGCCCGAGAGCTTCTACACCACCGACCATTACACGAGTAAGGCCATCGAGTTCATGGGCGAGGCAAAGGCACAGGGCCGGCCGTTCTTCGTGCACCTGTGTTACAACGCGCCGCACTGGCCGCTGCATGCCTTGCCGCAGGACATCGCCAAGTACCGTGGCAAGTACCGCAAGGGCTGGGACGCGGTGCGCACGGCCCGGCACGAGCAGCTCAAGGGCATGGGCATTCTCGACAAGCGTTGGGACATTTCCCCGCGCGATGCCCAGGCCCCGCCGTGGCAGGACGCCGGGCGACAGGAGTGGGAGGACGCGCGCATGGCGGTGTATGCGGCCATGGTGGACCGCGTGGATCAGAACGTCGGCCACGTCCTGGATCACCTGGAGAAGACCGGGCAACTCGACAACACGTTGATCCTGTTCGTCTCGGACAACGGCGGCTGTGCCGAGCAGGTGCGCCAAGGCGTCGGCAAGGCCCAGATCAGCGTGACCCGCGACGGTCAGCCCATGCGTTTCGGCAACGATCCGGCGCTGGAGCCGGGCGGGGCCGACACGTTCATGAGCTATGACCTGCCTTGGGCCAACGCCTCCAACAGCCCGTTTCGCCGCTTCAAGCACTGGGTGCACGAAGGCGGCATCGCCACGCCGCTGATCGCGCACTGGCCTAAAGCCATCGGTTCCGGCGCGATTCGTCACGAGGCCGCCCACTTCATCGACATCACCGCGACGATCTACGACGTCGCCGGCGCCGCCTACCCGGCCGAGTATCAGGGCCGGCACGTGCAACCGCTCGAAGGCCAGAGCTTTGCCCCGCTCTTGCGCGGAGCGGCGTGGCAGCGGCAGCAGGCGATCTTCTGGGAGCACGAAGGCAACCGGGCGGTGCGCGACGGCGACATGAAACTCGTCAGCCGGCATCCAGGCCAGTGGGAGCTCTACGACATGCAGGCCGACCGCACCGAGTTGCACGACCTGGCGGATCGCTACCCTGATAAGGTCGCGGCCCTGGGCAAGCGCTACGACCAGTGGGCAACGCGTTGCGGTGTAATTGAGTGGGCGGAATTGTCGAAACGCAAGTGATTCGCCCCTCGGCCCGCCCGCTTCTAGCGGGCGGAGCGTCCCCCATCGTATCGCTTGTAAGGGATCGACGGCATCAGCGCATCCAACTCGAGCGCTCGTTTGAGCGCTGGTTCCAGTTCAACCCACACCCGGGTGTGAGGATACGCCTTCCAATCCATGGCGATGCCATGCCGCACAGCCTGCCTGAGCGTGTATCGGTACGCCCGGCGAAACTGTAGCGCATCGCGAATGCAGCCATCGAAATACTCCCGCCCCTTGGCGTCACGCCAGAACTCGGTTCTCCGCTCAGGCAGCAGGTCATTAACGAGTTTGGCCGTCGAGCCGTGCAATCGTTGCATCATGCGCTTCAGTGCGTTGCCGGAGCGGTTGTAACCCAGCAAGTGGTAATGATTGTCCATCAGCGTCGCGACGATCGGCACAAATCCCGCGTCGCGACAGCATGACTCGAGTTGCTTCCAGAATACGGCCTTGGCCTGTTCGGAGGTGAAGGCGGGGAATCGCTCGCGGCAGCGGGCGGTGATAAAGTAGATTTGATTATCGACGTACCAATGCTCGAAGCGATGCTGTGCTTGGAAGAATTCGCTGTGCGAGCGCGAGCTCTTCTTGATGCGCTTGAACATGGACGACAAGGTACCATGTCGCGGAGACGCCGCCCGCTGAAGCGGGCGGGCCGATACATCTTCAAGGAGACCATCATGAAGCTTTGTGTGTGCGCCGTGGCGGTTTCGGCCGCGATCGTCTGGGCTGGCTGCGTCCTGGTGGTGGGCTTGATCAACCTGGCGTACCCCACCTATGGCACCGCGTTTCTGACGCTGTGCTCGTCGATCTATCCCGGTTACCACGCCCAATCCACGGCGGCCAGCGTGCTGGTGGGCACGGGCTACGCCTTCGTCGATGCCCTGGTGTGCGGGGCGGTGTTCGCTCTGGTCCACAACCTAATCGCGCGGCGATGCGGCTGCGGCAAGTGCGGCCAGGCGCCCAAAGAAGCTGCCAAGTAAGCACAACCTAATGCTGCTCAAGAGCGGCCAGGCCCGTCGGCGAAGCGCTTGCACGAATCAGTATGGTTCACGGCGGCGCCCTGGTCCTCGCCGGTGTGCCAGCTTGCCAGCAGGTGGTTGAAGCCGGGGTGCGAAATGGTCTCCGAAAACTGGCAGTGCATCTTCTGTCGGCGGTGCGGATATCGGCTGACCGGGCTGACGCAGAAGCGCTGCCCCGAGTGTGGCCTGTCGTTCCATCCCGACAATCCGCGCACGTTCCGTCGCCTGGGCGAATCACGCTGGGGTTGCGCCAACAGCGTCGTGCTGGGTTCGGCTGGCGGGGTGCTGTTCGTGGCGCTTTCCATGGTCCTCCTGAGCGGTACCTTCCTTTCCATCTGGGCCTTCATCCTGATGGCCGCCTCCTTTCCGGCGACTTTTTTCACATTGACATACTGGGCGCTGGTACAAGCTTACTCGCTTCGTAAGCGTGGTCGCCCCGACCCGTCGCGGCGCGATGCCGCCGCGCAGGCGATGCATGGGCAGGATCGCTTGGACTTGGATGCGTAGTGGCCCCCCTCCCCGGTATTCGTGAAGAAGATCGACTTGAAGCCCAGCGCCATCGCGTTTGATGTGCCGTTTGATCGGTGAGCTGGAATGAGCGGTATGATCGAAGCAGGGCCACGACTCCAGCAGCGGTCCAACGGAACCGGATATAGCCGCCTTGCAACCGACCTTGCGTGAACTTGCGGACAAGAACGGACTGCTCATCGGCTGTGCGGTGGCGACCGATCCGTTGGGCGCGATGATGCGCGACGGGCCGACGCCTTACAGCACGGTGCTGGCTGAGCAATTCAACATCATCACCGCGGAAAACGCGACCAAGTTCGGACATCTATCGACCGGGCCGGGGGCGTATGACTGGTCGCTGGCGGATGCTTTGTTCGACTTTGCCCAGCGGCATCGCATGCAGATGCGCTTTCATACGGGCTTGTGGCACAACCAACTGCCGACGTGGTTGGACGAGAGTAAGCACAGGTCGAACGAGATCGCGGCGATCGCGCGGGATCATCTGGCGGCAGTGGGCCGGCGCTACGGTGATCGCATGTACTGCTGGGACGTGGTCA
The DNA here is from genome assembly GCA_040878035.1 of Phycisphaeraceae bacterium. Lineage (GTDB taxonomy): Bacteria > Planctomycetota > Phycisphaerae > Phycisphaerales > Phycisphaeraceae > JBBDMX01. The sequence goes on from JBBDMX010000096.1 coordinate 66,243, forward strand.
ACGAGCCGATCAGCGACAAGCCCGACCAGCCGGGGGCCGATTCGGGTCCGCTGCGCGACACGATCTGGAAGCGCGCTCTGGGCGACGACTACCTTGCAACGGTCCATCACTGGGCGCACGAGGCGGCCCCCCATGCCAAACTGGTGCTCAACGACTACGGCACGGATATCGCCGGCGCCAAGACGGACGCGCTTTACGCGGTGGTCAACGACCTGCTGGCGCGCAGCGTGCCCCTGCACGCCGTGGGCTTTCAGATGCACCTGCTCCACGGGCAGCGTTACGACCCGTCGGCGGTGACGGCGAATTTCCAGCGCTTTGCCGACCTGGGCGTGGAAATCCACATCACTGAAATGGACGTGGCGATTGCCCCGATGTCCGGCGATCGCCAGTCCCGCCTCAAGCAACAGGCCCAGGCGTACCGCGACGTGCTGGCGGCGGCGATGAAGGTCAAAGGCTTCACGGTCTTCCAGACCTGGGGTTTCACGGATCGCCACTCCTGGGTGCCCAAGTTCACCAAGTGCGACGATGCCGCGCTGCCGCTGGATGAAAACCTATTGCCCAAGCCAGCATATTTCGCCCTGCGAGAAGCACTGCAACAGGCAGGGCAATCGCATATGCCTTTTCCGGTCCCTCTCCCTTCTGACCCCGGAGGGAGAGGTTAGATGAGGGTGATCCGATTGCAGGCCAGCGGCGAATATTGAGGCGTGTTGACTTGTATGGGCACCAATTCCCTCACCCCAGCCCTCTCCCTCAGAAGGCAATGCTGTCCGTAACAAATCGCCCATGAATTGTTAACAGAACGCTAACTTG
>JBBDMX010000097.1:0-14259 GCA_040878035.1 Phycisphaeraceae bacterium
TAACCTCTCCCTCAGAAGGGAGAGGGACCGGAAAAGCCATATGCAATTGCCCTGTTCCGCGCCCCGGAGCGCCGACGCCCCCCCAGCCAGGCGGTGGGGCCGCTTGCCGCCGAACATTCACATTTGTCTGGCGTGCCCCAAGATTTCCCTTGACATGGCGGTGCGGGGCGGTACATTATGGGTTGTGGATGTACATTGTACAGTGAGGGGCCATTTCCTCATCATCGGTAATCACTCGGTATTCACCAAGGAGAGCGACCATGGCGGAGCGAAGCATTCGAGCATTGGCGATCAATCTGGTAGCGGCGGCGGTCTTAGGTATGGCCGGCGCGCAAGCGCAGGCGATCAACTATTACTGGGATGCCGACGGCGCCGTCACCACCGCCACGGGCGGCACCGGTACGTGGGACACCACCACACAGTTGTGGCGTAGCCCACTGGTCACCGACCCCTTGACGACCTGGGTGAATGCGACAACAGCTATCGCCTTCTTCGGCACGACCAACGGCGGCACAGCCGGAACCGTGACGATCGCTGATGGCACCACGATCAACCTGACCCAGGTTTTCTTCCAGAATTCTGCCGGCTATGAACTCGCCGCCACGGGAAGCGGTGCACTAACCTTTGCCGCCGCCACGATCACCACCACGACCAGCGCCACCATTTCAGCTCCCATCACCAGCATCAGTGCCGGCGGCGGCTCTCTGCCCAAGCTTGGTGCTGCCACTTTGACGCTCAGCGGTTCCAACACCTACACGGGGAATACGTCCATCAGCGCGGGCACGGTCAGCGTTGCCTCTTTGGGCAATTACGGGACGGGCGTGGCCAGCAACCTCGGCACTCCCACCACTGAAGCACTTGGTGTTATCAATCTGGGGTCGAATGCCGGTGCGGGCACACTGCTCTATACCGGCGGCGGGCAAACAACGAACCGTTATATCAGTCTGGCCCATGCGGCTGCGGCTCATAACGGCGGGACTCTACAGAACGACGGCAGCGGCGTCCTGATTTTTACCCACAACTTCACGAGCGCCGTTGCCACTGGTGCCGGCACCAAGCTGCTCACCCTTCAAGGCACGAACATCAACGACAATGAAATCCAGGGCGCCATCATTAACGGCGACGCCGATTCGCTCACGGCCGTGACCAAGGCACAGGGCGGCAAATGGATCCTGTCAGGACCCAACGCCTACACCGGCGCCACGACCGTGACGGCCGGGACGCTGTTGGTCAATGGATCAACGGCGGCAGGCAGCATCGTCACCGTGAACGGCGGCACGCTGGGCGGTACCGGCACCATCAATGGCGCCACCACCGTTGCCGCCGCGGCCAAGATCGCCCCGGGCACCAGCGCCGGCACACTGAACCTCGCCGGCGGTCTGACCGTCAACGGCACCTATGACTTCGAGGGCGGCGATCTGCTCAACATCACCGGCGCCATGAGCCTGGGCGGCGCCAGCGCCCTGGCATTGACCGGCGCGCTGGACGGCGGCACGACTTACACCATCGCCCAATACACCGCCGGCTTGACCGGCACGTTCCTCAGCGTCGATGCCGCCATCCTGGCCACTCACAGCGTCCAATACGGTCCGTCGGCCGGCGCCGGCAGCATCATGCTGACCCCCATTCCCGAGCCCGCCAGCGTGGCGCTGGTAGCGCTGGGCAGCCTGCTGTTGATTCCGCGTCAGCGGCGCTAGGGGTGGTAGAATCGGACAGCACTCAATGAGTAACGCCTCAGACGCAAGAACCGATCGCTCGCCCAGGGCGGTCCCCTCCGGGGCCGGGGCCGGGGCCGGCGATGGCGTAGCGCGACCGGAGACCGGCCCCGCGACGACCACCTTGCGCCCCGCGGCACGATCATCCAATGGGCGCGGCGTGTCCATTTCCAACATCGCCAAGAGCCTGGGCATTTCCCACGTCACCGTCTCGCGTGCCCTCAACGATCCGACCAAGGTCAACGCCATAACCCTGGCACGCATCCGCAAGGCCTGCTCCGAAGCCAGTTTCACGCCGCGCGTGATCCCCAACCGCCTCAAGACCGTGTCGCTGATCGTGCCTTCCAGCGACGACATCCTCGTGGGCGACAGCGTGCTCATCAGCAAGATCGTGGCGCTATTAAGCGGCCGCAACTACCATGTCGTGGTCTCGTCGGTGGACGGCATCGAGCAACTCTCGGTGCTGTTCCAGAAAGCATTCATCGCGATCCTGCGTGACGTGCAGCCGGAGGTGCTGCCCCTGATCCGGCGCTACGCGGCCAGATCGCCCTTCGTGACCATCAACGACATGAACGAAGAGGTCGGCCCCGATGCGGTGCTCCTGGGCTCGGATCACCGCCAGGGCATCAGTATGGCGATGGAGCACTTCCTGTCGCGTGGACACACGCGCATTGGCTACGTCGCCACCAGTCTCAAGCCGCGCGGCCACCGCGAACGACTGGAGGCCTACCGCCAGATCATGAAGGCCAAAGGCCTCTACGACGATTCGCTGGTCTTCGTCAACGACGAGCAGTTGCTGCCCGAAGGCTTGCGCCGCTTGTGTTGGGAGAACGTGACGGGCCTGCTGGTGACCGAAGCGCAACTGACCCCGCGTGTGCTCTATTACCTGAAGTTGATCGGCAAGGAAGTGCCGCGCGACGTGTCGCTGATCACGCACGAACTGGCCGGCGGTTACCAGTTCGTCTACCCGCCGATCACCAGCGTCGTGCAGCCGGGCGAACGGCTGGCGGAACTGGCGGTCGATACCGTGCTGGGCAAACTGCTCAATCCGGACCTGCGCGTGGAGCACGCCCACTACCTGCCTTATGAACTGGTCATCCGCGAATCGGTGCGCAGCATCTGAATACGCAGCAAGTACGTCAGCGAGCCGGGCCGTCTCGGCCCGGCTCGCTGAGGGCTCGCTTCCCGCTCGCCGCATCACGGCGCGACGTAATTATCCGGCCCGCCACAGCGGCGCCACTCGAGGTAAATGCGCCACAGGATAAGTGCCAGGCCCAGGGTCAGGATCGCTGGCCAGAGGTAGACATAGCGGTAATCGCCGACCCAGTCGAAGAAGAGGCCGCAGACCGGGTTGGCGACCATCACGACCAGCGCCGAGACAAACGCGATGCAACTGACGAACTGGCCGTAGCGCGCCTTGGGCAGCAGGGTGACCAGAAACGCCGCGACCGTCACGCCCCAGAAAAAGGCGACCGCGTTGTAGGCGATGGTGAAGATGACGTAGGTGATCGGCCCGGCGATGAAGAAATACCCGGCGAGCTTGCCGATGCTCAGGAGAACAGCAAAAAGGATGATGACGCGCTGGCTTTTCCAGCGGTCGATGAGGTTGCCGCAGAAATACGCCAGGGGCAGCGGCGCGATGGCGCTCCAGGCGATGACCTGGCCCATTTGACCTTCGTCCATCCCCAGCGTCTCGTTCATGAAGAGAATGTCGAATAGATTACCCGCCACCTGGGAGATGCCGTAGAGGGCAAAGGCGGCATACAGCCACAGGTAGAGCCGATGGCGGAAGCACTCGCGGGCATAGCTGCGGAAGACGGCGATGGGATTGACCGTGCGCTGATCGGTGGGCGGGCCGTAGTCCGGCTCCTTGACTCTTAGGCAGACGATCAGGAATCCCAGGCCATAGAGCACGCCCACGCCGATGAACACCTCGATCATGTGGTCCTTGGCCAGGCCCATGAAGAAGAAGGTGAACACGAACAGGCCCGCCAGGCTAAAGACACGCAGCAGCGACATGAAGCGCCCGATGAACTGGCCTGGAACGACGTCCGGCAGGAGGTAGGCGTAGCAGGCCGAACAGACGGCGTTGAAGAAGGAGTAAGACGTGATGGTGACGGCAAAGACCAGGGTGACCGTGCGAATGGCGGCGGTGGTCCCGGCGCCTGCACCGACCCCAGGGATATCCCAGCCCATCAGGTGATCGATCCAGCCCGCGATCATGGGCGAGAAGGGGATTGCGCACAGGGACAAGACGATCAAGGGCGTGGTGATGACCATGAAGGGAATTCGCCGGCCCCAGCGGGTGCGGAGCTGGTCGGAGCGGTAGCTGATGATGGGCATGATGAACAGGCCAAAGAGCATGGGGATGGTGCCCATGATCAGGCTGATGGCGGTGTTGGACAGGTCGTGTCGGCGGAGCAGGAGGGAGCCGAGGCGCGGGACGACCTGCTCCATGAGGATGAGAATGAAGTCGCCAAAGAGGAGCCAGCCGAAGATGCGCCAGAGCGACGACGGGATAGGTTGGGCGTGGGGCAGGTGGGTCGGCAGGGGCACTTTGGACAGCACCGGCGCCGGGCTGCCTGTGCCGGCGCCGCCGGCCGGTGGCAACGTCGCCACGGCCGCACCATCGGCATGATCATGTACATTGTCCATCACGCGCCGATGATACCACGAGTCGCCACACTATCACAAGCAAAACATGCAAATATTCGCAATCGTCGCCCGTGCGTGCGGGCCAGTCATACCGCGGCTATTGACAACCATGATGTTCTTTGTACATTGAGCGTTTGCGGCGTACAACCCATTGGGGGAAACACTCGCTCGGTCGCGCGTGACGCTGTCAGGGGTTTAGCATGAAATGGCTTGACGACTGGCACAACCGGCACATGCTCCGCCAGCGCGGCGTCGAACTGGACGAATACCCGCGCGTGCGCGGGCGCCTCTTTCTGCGCCTCGACGATCCGCAATCACGCATCCACCTGGGCCTGCGCGTGCGCATCAACTCCGGCCTGCTCGCCAACCCCACCGCCGGCACGCGCATGATCATGGTCGCCTTGGCGGGCGGCCAAATCGACATCGGCGACGATGCCGGCCTGTCCAACGCCACCCTCATCGCCCGCACCAAGATCCAACTGGGCCGGCACGTCTACCTGGGCGCCGGGTGCAGCCTCTACGACACCGACTTTCATTCCATCCACCATCACGACCGCATCAATCGCAACGCCAACGTCAAAACCGCGCCGGTCACCGTGGGCAATCGCGTGTTCATCGGCGCCCATGCCATCGTGCTCAAAGGCGTGACCATCGGCGATGACGCGGTGATCGGCGCCGGCGCGGTGGTGGCCAAGGATGTGCCGGCGGGTGAAATCTGGGCAGGCAATCCGGCAAGGTTCATACGCAACGTGCCATAGCACCGTCGGCGGAAAGCAACGACCATGGCTGAACATGACTCGATCCTGGCGATCGCCGCCTACCACGAGCCGCTGGCGTTCTATCGCCGCCGCGGCGGATGGTACGCCGACAGCGAGGAGCACCACGCCAGATTTTACCAGCAGGATACGGTCGAGAAACTGGCGGCTCTGGGCGTTACCACGGTCGTGTGGCCCGGCTACAAGGGGCTGGGGCTGGCTATTGAGCGTGCCGAAATGCAGAGTCTCAAGCCCTTCAAGAAGCTGCTGGATCGCGCGGGGCTGGAACTGGGCGTCTACCTCCAGTGCGGCTCGTACTACGCCGAGACCTTCTACGAGGAGAACCCGCAGGCCCACGAGTGGACCGCGCTGGATTACTGGGGCAAGCCGCAGCCCTACAGCGAGTTCTATCGCTGCTATTGGCGGCATCGTCCCTGCCTGACGCATCGAGCTTTTACCGACTACGTCGCCCACGCGGCCGTCATGCTCATCAAGGAGTACGGCGCCATCTACTTCAACTGCGACAATCTGGCACAGATGCCCTGCTACACCCCGCATTTCCAGCAGGCGTTCCGGCAGTTCCTGCGCGAGAAATATCAGACCCAGACACGCGACGGTCTGGCGGCATTCATCCGCCGCTATGGCCATCCCAACGTGGACAACATCGTTCTGCCCAGCGGTTCGGCGCGGCGGCCCTTGGAATCACTGCACGCGCTGCCCGACCCCGGCTTGCAGGATTGGGTCGAGTTCCGCTGCCGACTGGTGGCGCAGCACGTCGAGTCGATCACCGCCGCCGCACGCGCGGCCAACCCGGCGGTACGGCTGAGCTACAACCTGTCGTATGACTACGGCGAGTTTCACCAACTGGTCTGGGCGACGGAGCCGGAGTGGGTGGCACCCTACGCCGACTTCATCTTTTCCGAGGATCGCAACCAGCCGCGGATCACGGCGGACGGCCGGCTGATCAGCCAGGTGCACACCGCCAAGCATGTGCGTGCCATGGGCCGGCGTGCAAACCTCTATCCGCCGCACGTGACGGGCGACCAGCCCGGCCACGACAGTCTCAAACTGTGGATGATGGAAATGGCGGTGCACAATCAGGCCTGCTTCGGCTACCTGTACAACAATGATTTTGATCTGGCGGCCGACGACCCGCGTCCGGCCATGCTGCGTTTCGTCCACCGGCACGAGAAGCTGTTCACCGACAACACGACCGTCGCGCAGATGGCCGTGCTGCGCAGCCGGCACTCGAGCACGATCAACTGGCTCCAAGCCACCGAAGGGCGCTTGCTGGCTCAGCAATCGCTCTATCAGGCGGGCGTGCAATGGGACAACATCATCGAAACGACGCTCGGCGAGCTTTGGCGCTATCGTCTGCTGGTGCTGCCCGAGACCATCAGCCTGCCGGATTCCTGCGTGAAGCAGATCGCTGAATATGTGCGGCAGGGCGGGCGGGTGCTGGGGGTGGGCGGAGCGATGTCGTGCGATGAATGGGGCCGCCGGCGTTCGCGCATGGCGGCCATGAGCCTGTTCGGCGAGCGCGACAGCGGCTACGGTTCGACGGGGACGACCGGGTATGAAGCGGCGATCATGGCGGCGTGGCTCGGACTGGACGAGCAGTATGCCGGCCAACTGGCTGCCTTCCCGCGCCTCCTGCATCCCCGTCCCTGTGAATGGAATTCCGATCAGGCCCAGGCCCCAGTGCTCAACTGCGATCATCATGCGTTGCCGTTGAACCACGCCCAGTTCATCGCCGCGGTGCGCGAGGCCCTGTCCCAACCGCCGCTGGTCGAGGTCGAGTCCGGGGCCGCCAGTCCGCTGGTGATTCCCACATTGCTGCGTTCCAACAGGACCCAACAGGTCAGTCTGCACGTGCTGAACTATCAGCCCGGGCAGCGCACCGAATCGACGACTTGGCGCATGCATGTGCCCGAGTTGCGCCAGACCCATGCGGCCCTGCTTGTTGAGATTGGCGCCCAGGATCAGCAATCTTTGCCGATCACTGGCACGCCCGATGGCCTAACGGTCACCTTGCCTCCCTTTGCCCAATATGCGGGTGTGGTATTTGAAAAGTGAAGGATGACGACTTCCATGCCTCGATACACCACGGTGAAAAAACCTCTGGACAAGCGTGCCGCATGGTTTGCGCAGCAGCGCTTCGGCGTGTTCGCACACTTCGGGCTCTATTCGCTGCTCCAGCAGCATGAATGGGTCATGCGCCATCAGAGCATCAGCCGCGAGAACTATCGCAAGCTGATGAAGCGCTTCAACCCGCGCCACTTCGACGCCGACGAGTGGATCCGCTTCGTTCAGCGCGCCGGAGGGCGCTACTTCGTGCTCACCGCCAAGCATCACGATGGGTTCTGCCTGTTTGATTCGGCGCTGACCGATTTCAAGATCACGAACACCCCTTTTGGGCGCGATCTGGTCGGCCAGATCGTCGCCGCCTGCCACCGCGCCAGGTTGCCGATCGTTCTCTACTACTCGCAGCCCGACTGGATGCATCCGTCGTACGTGCATCGCCCCGGCTGCGGCAAGGACTGGCCGGTTCCCCGGCCTGGAGACACCCCCGACTGGAGCGCTTACCTGCACTACATGTTTGGCCAGGTGGAAGAGCTTTGCACGAAGTATGGGCGCATCGACGGCATCTGGTTCGACGGCCTAAACAAGAGCGATTCGGAGTGGCGCGGCCGCGACCTGTACCGCCTGATCAAGCGCCATCAGCCACACGCGGTGGTCAACGATCGCGCCGGCTACGGCGACTACTACACGCCCGAGCGGCGCATGGCGACCGCCGCCACCGCGAGCGGCTACATGGTCGAGGCGTGCGATTGCGTGGCCCGTGGTGCGTGGTGTTACCTGCCCGAGGCCGAACTGCGCTCCAGTCCGTCGCTGATCGCCGACCTGGTTCGCCTGTCAGCGGCGGGAGGCAACTACCTGCTCAACATCGGGCCCAAGGCCGACGGCTCGCTGCCTGCCGCGTGGGTGCAACGCTTCGAGGACATCGGCGATTGGCTCGCCGAGTACGGCAAGAGCATCTATGACACCCATGGCTGCCCCCGCCCCGGGGGCGAAGAATCACCCGAACAGTTGTACACGCGGCGCGGCAAGACGCTCTACCTGCACCTGCTCCGCTGGCCGGATACCAACCGGCTGACGCTGGGTCGCCTGACCAAGGCGCCGAGCAGCGCGCGGCTCATGGGTAATAAGCATCATCTGACGGCCGAAATGGTGAATGGGCAGGTGCTGCTGAAGGGCCTGCCGGCGCTACCCGCTAATACCTCCGCCAGCGTGATCGAACTGAAGTTCAACTCGCCTTCGTTTCTTCGCCCCGCGGCGCCGCTGCCCGTCGCGCCGCGCCTGGAGTTTACCGGTGATGCTCCGCTGGAGGTTCGCCTCTTCGACGCGCCGGGCGTGTTCCTCAGCTTCAAGGGATTGCCGCTGCCGACCTATCCCTTCCGCGGGCAGGCACAGGAAGACTGGTCCAATCTCTGGCAGGCGGAGCATCGTGTCGCCTGGCCGCTGCGCAGCACCCGCGCCGGCTGGGTGGAGGTGAGCATGGAGGTCTCCTCCGGCGCCGACACGCATGGCAGCACCTTTACCCTGCGCGCCGGAGACAGCCAGATGCAAGGCGTTATTCCGACATCCGGTAAATGGTTCCGATTCGTCACCGTGCCTCTGGGCCGGTTGCGCCTGCCCAAGGGACGGTTCAACCTGGTCATGACTCCGCAGAACGTCAAGTTTCCCGGGCGTTTCGGCATTGTGCGCAAGCTGATTCTAAAGCCGACCAAGAGGAGCCGCTGATGAACCTGTATCCCGTCGTGATGGCCATCCTGATTGTGCTTGCAGGCGTGAACACGTATGCCGCGCCGCCGCTGAAGCTGGTTGACCAGGGTCACAGCGTCTACTCGATCTATCACGCACCGGCCGCGCCTGACTCGGTTAAGGACGCCGCCAGGGAGCTTCAGACTTACATCGCCAAGGCGACCGGGGCGCAGCTGGCGATCGTCACCGCCTTTCCCGACACGCCGGTAATCGCTCTGGGCGAGCACGATCACCTCAAGGCACACGCATTGTCCGTCGAAGGCATCAAGCCGGAAGGCTACCGCATCGTCACCAAAAGCCAGAGTATTTTCATCTTCGGCCCCGACGATGCTGGGCGCAACGCCAAAGGCGGCATCAGCCGCGGCACGCAGAACGGCGTCTACACCTTCCTGGAAACGTTTCTGGGCATCCGCTGGTTGATGCCCGGAGACGCCGGCGAATACGTGCCCAAGGCCGCGACGGTCACCATCCCACCCACCGCGCTGAGCGATGCTCCCGACTTTGCCAATCGTCGCATCGAGTACATCCGGGAAAAGGACCCGCAGGTGCAGCGCTGGATGCTGCGCAACAAGCTGGGCTACAGCATCCAGTACATGCACGGGCACAACTGGGACTACTTCACCACGGGGGTCTACGACTTTCATCCCGAGGTATTCACATTGCGCGACGGCAAGCGTGTCCGACCGGTGGGCGGGAATGCCTGGCTGTGCACGACCAACCCGGAGACAGTCCGCCTGGCCGGTTTGCGCCAGGTCGGCCATTTCATGCAGAACCCCACGGCCACCATGGCCTCGATCAGTCCTACCGACGGTCACGGGCTCTGGTGCCAGTGTGAGGCCTGCACCGCACTGGATGAGAAGCTGCCCGATGGCCAGGTCAACCACTCCAGACGGATCATCACCTTCTACAACCAGGTCAGCGAGTTCGTAACCGCCCGGCTGCCCGACAAGCTGCTGGGCGGCTATATCTACCTCGACTATATCGAGCCGCCGGCCGACCGCAGCTTCCGCTTTCATCCCAGCTTCTATCCCGTCTTCGCTCCGCTGTTTTATTATGGCCCGATGGCATATCGGCAGGAGGAGCGCGGGCAATTTCATCGCATCCTGGATGCTTGGGCTCCCATGGCCGAGGGCCGCATGTGCTTCTACGGCCTGCCGCGACTGCTCCAGGGCAGCGGCCGATTCTCCCTGCCGGTGCCGCCGGGGCGCAAGGTGCTGGCGGACATCTACCCGGCGCTGAAAAAGGCCAACTTCGGCGGGGCACGCGTGGACGGCATGGATGCCTGGGGCTATGGCGGCGCTTACAACTGGGTCACCGCCAGACTCCTGTGGCACGCCGACGCCGACGTCGATCAACTCTGCGAAGAGTACTACGCCAAGTGCTACGGCAAAGGTGGTGCGGCCATGAGCCAGCTCTATGGCCTGCTGGAAGAGCAGACTGAGAAGTACATCGTGGGCGACCCCACCGCCACCTATCACATGCAGCCCAAGGCCATCCGCGCCATCTACCTGCCGGTCTACGCGAGGCTGGAGGAGCTCTACCAGCAGGCGCAAAGCGCGATCGACACGGACGACGCCAGGCAACGCCTGGAGCTTTTCGGATGGAGCATGCGCGGCCTGTACCGCGTGCTGGAAGACTACGGCTGGCTACTCAATGCCAGGCAGTCGGTCTTCTACATGTCCGAGCCGGACTTCATCAAGTGGCTGGAAACGCAGAAGTCCTCGATCTACATCTCGCCCGGCGCGTTGGCGGCCAGTGGTCCGCTGGCGGCCCGGCAGGCGGACATCCTGCGCACGCCCGTCACCGCCGCCGCCTTCCATGATGAGCTGCCCAACGCCGAGGCTGTCAAGCCATACCTCATTCGCTTCAAGAACCACTTGGTGCTGCTGTCGGAAAAGGAAGGCGAAGTACGCCTGACCTTCAAAGTGCACCAGACGGTCAAAGGCGGCGAGGTGGCGTTCAAAGTGTACGACACCTCCGGCAGCGTGGTGACCAGCGGCCAGGCGGCTGACGAACGCGAGGTCACCTTCCTGGGCGCCAAAGGCGGCATCTACCACGTCTTCATCGATTCGAACATGCTGTCGGTCACCGTGACGGACGCCGCCTGGGCCATCGACACCCGCTATCACGATTTCCTGCGCCTGGGCCGCGTCCACCTGAATCTCATCCAGCAGATGACGCCGCTCTACTTTTACGTGCCCAAGGGTACGGCCAAGTTTTCGCTCGGCTTGTCTAGCACCGCCCCCGGCGAAACCTGCGCCGCGACGCTCTACGATCCGCAGAACAAGGCGGCGGCACAACTCGATACCGCGGCGTCTGGCAGGGACTCCAAAACAGTCGCCAGCGACGGCGCCGGCGGGTGGTGGAAGCTGGTCATCGGACCGGCCGAGACCGGCGTCGTCGATGATGTTTTCCTGGAACTGGGCGACGAGATCCCCGGCTACGTGTGCACGGATCCCGGCAATCGCCTGGTGATCGAAACGCTCAAGTAGCGGTCCATGCCTCAAGGAGATTCGATATGACGCGCCAATCCTTTGTCTGCTCGGTCATCCTGCTGGCGTTTGTGACCGGCGCCTTGGCACTGGCGGCCGACATCGCGCCCATAAATATCACCAAGGCGCCAGACAAGGACGAGCACACCGTCCTGCTACTTCACCTGGACGAGGGCGAGGGCGATGTGGCGGCGGACCAGAGCGGCCTGAATAACCACGGCAAGATCAGCGGGGCGACCTGGTGTGAAGGCAAATTCGGCAAAGCGCTGGAGTTCGACGGCGTCGATGACTATCTCTCCTGCCTGGGCGAGCGCCATCGGCCGCCGCACTTCGACTTTGGCGAAACCACCGACTTCACCATCGAGTTCTGGATCAACTCGACCAGCACCCGGCGCGGGGCGCCCTTGATCAACAAGAAGCTGCGCGGCTCCTTCGACGATCCGGGCTTCTATGTCTATCTGGATAACGGCAAGGCCAAGGCCGCGGTGGCGGATGGGATCAATCAGGTCGTGGTGTCCCACCCCCAAGGCGTGACCGACGGCCAATGGCACCACATCGCCCTGGTCGTCGAACGCAAAGCCAACGCCACGCTCTACGTTGACGGCGTCGCGGGTGATAGCGTCAACGTCAGCTACTTGACCGATGTGACCAATCCCAAGCGGGAGTTGCGGATCATGGATCGCGGCCACGACGCCGGCACCAAGGGCATGGTCGACGAGATCCGCATTTCCAAGGTCGCCCGTCGTTTCGGGGCCCCAACAAAGGACTAGACCATGAGAATTCAAGCCACGGTGTGCATGATTACGTTCTTCCTGGCGGGCCTGGCCGGATGCGCGATGGCGGAGTCGCGTACGGTCGTAGCCGACGGCAAGAGCGCCTATTCGATCTTCCGTGATCCGGCGGCACCCAGGTCGGTCGTCCGCGCCTCGAGCGAGTTACAGACCTACATCGCCAAGGCGACCGGGGTCAAACTGCCAATCATCACCGCGCGAGCTCCTGAAGGGTCGCCGATGATCTGCCTGGGCGTCAACGAGGCCTCGATCGCCGCGGGTCTGGACAAGGGCCTGCCGGAATACGGCTTCCGCATCGCCACCGTCGCTTCGGACATTTTCATCCTGGGCCAGGACACGCTCGACGGCCAGGAGAGATGGACCGGCGACGCACGGCAAGGCACGCTCCTGGGCACGTTCGGTTTTCTCGAGAAGGTCGTCAACGTCCGCTGGCTGATGCCCGGCGACGTGGGCGAGGATGTGCCGCACACCGACAGGCTTGTTGTCGATGACCTGAACGTCACTGAAACCCCCAGCATCCAGTACCGCTGGCTGATCGGCATCAAGGACGAACGGCCGGATGTGGCAGTCTGGAAGGCGCGCAACAAAGTAGACGTCAAGCAGCGCGGCGCCGGCATCAACGCGTCCCACTCGTTCAACAGCTTCCCATCCGAAAAGGCGCGCAAGGACCATCCCGAAATCCTGGCGGTGAAGAAGGACGGCTCGCCGGCGCGGATGGACAAGCAGCACATGATGTACTGTCTGAGCAAGCCGATCCTTTACGACCTGTTTGCCCAGGACATCATGGACGCCTTCGAGCAGAATCCCAGGCTCTACAGCATGTCGATGTCGCCTGACGAAGGCTCGGACTGGTGCCAGTGCCCCGACTGCGCCGCCCTGACCACGCAACCTACGGAGCAATGGAAAGACCTGGGCGTGGGCATCCCGCAGCACACCGCTGCGGTGCTGCGCTTCTATAACGAGGTAGCCCGGCGCGTAGGCGCCAAGTACCCCGATCGCAAGCTGGGCGGCTTCATCTATCAGGCCTACATGGAGCCGCTCCCCCAGCCCGTCGGGATGGAGCCCAACATCGTTTTCAGCGTCGCGATGAACACCAACTACGGCTTTAAGCTCTACCAGCCCAAGCGGCAGGCCATCTTCCAGCAGTTCTTCGACGAGTGGGGCAAGTACGGGGCCCAGATGGGCTATTACAGTTACGACACGTGGATGCGCAACTGGTTCGGCATGCCCCTGCCTCCCGCGCGGCCGCTGCTGAAGTGGAACTTCCCGATGTTCAAGCGCAACAACGTGCAGCACCTGCTCTACTTCGGCCAGGAGGCCTGGGGCTACGGCGCGGTGCACAATTACATGGTGGCCAGACTGATGTGGCACGCCGACGCCGACGTCGATGCGCTCTATCACGAGTTTCTTACCCGCGCCTATGGCGCGGAAGCCGCCCCGCTGATTGGCCGCATGTTTGACCTGGTGGATGAGAGCCTTCAGGCGTACATCCAGTCCAAGCCGCGCCCGGACCACGAGATCGACTACGCTGCCGCCAAGGCGATCTACGGTTCGATCTGGCCGCGGGTCGAGGAGCTGTACCTGGAAGCGCTGGCGACGACCGCGGAAGGTTCGCCGCAGCGGGCGCGGCTGGAAATGCTCGGCGACAACTTAATCCAGGCCCACTTCCACATGTGGAAAGCTAAGCTCCTGCCCGACGACGTCGCCAGGCAATCGCCGCTGTTCAAGGGCACCGACGAGCTGGAGGAATGGATCGCCCAGAAAGAAAAAGGCCTGTCGATCATCCATGTCGCCCAGTGGGTCAAGACCTACGGGTACTATGACATGCCCGTGCTGCGGCCCAACTGGCGCCCCAAGTGATTGGGGGGGGTCTGCAAAACAAGAGCGACGTGCAACGGGAAGACCCGCGGGGTCGGCGGCGGCGCGTGATAGGGCAATTGCATATGGCCGCTCTGACCCCCTCTCCCTTCTGAGCAATACTGTCCGGGAAGTGGTCGGGTGTTCGGCGTTGGGGAGAGCGGCAGCT
>JBBDMX010000098.1:0-2544 GCA_040878035.1 Phycisphaeraceae bacterium
CTTCCTGCCTCTTCTTGGTGTCCTTGGTGTCTTGGTGGTTAATCAAAGGTCTCAAGGTGACAAGGTAATCGAACTTGCCGATCACCTTGTCACCCCCTCACCTTGTCATCTTTTCCTTCTACTTCTTGGCTTTGCCGTACAGCTCGCCAACCTTGGACCAGTTGACCACGTCCCACCAGGCGGCGACGTAATCCGGCCGGCGGTTCTGGTACTTGAGGTAATAGGCGTGCTCCCACACGTCCAAGCCCAAGATGGGTTTGCACGTGCAGTCGACCACGCCCTTCATCAGCGGATTGTCCTGGTTGGGTGTGGAGCAGATGGCGAGCTTGCCATCATCCTTGATCCCCAGCCAGGCCCATCCCGAGCCAAATCGGGTGGCAGCTGCGGCGGCGAACTTTTCTTTGAAGGTCGCCAAGTCGCCGAACTCGGCCTTGATGGCGGCTGCCACGTCGCCGCTGGGTTCCCCGCCGCCGCCCTTGGCCTTGCCCGCCATGAGGGGCCAGAAGAACGAGTGGTTCCAGTGCCCGCCGCCGTTGTTTCGCACCGCCGCCCGCGCCGCCTCCGGCACCGCCGAAAGATCCCGGATCAGCTCCTCCAGCGACTTGCTGCCCAGCGCCGGCTGGCCCTCGACCGCCTTGTTCAGGTTGGTCACATAGGCGTTGTGATGCTTGCCATGGTGGATCTCCATGGTCGTCTTATCGATGATCGGCTCCAACGCGTCGCTGGGGTAGGGCAGAGGGGGGAGGGTGAAGGCCATGATGCGACTCCTGATGCGAGGGATTGTCCGGGAGCACCCGGGGGACCGGGAAAACCCGGGGAGACCGGGGAATCCAGGGAATCCGGGGAATCCGGGGGGGGAAGCCGGCGACACACACATCGCCGGCGCGTTTTCTATTAAGCGAGTCTAGCGAATTTGCCAGCGGCCACGATCAGGAAAAACCCCATATTAGGTCAAAGGATTGCCCTATTTTTGCGACCCTGCGAAGATTCTAAAATAACTCCATGATGCGGCAGTCCACAGCGACCACTTCCGAGACAGTCCCCGCAGAGCGGCATGCTAGGGACCATGCCCCAGAGGGTCAAGCATCCAACGTTGCGGGGCGGAGACGGGACAAGACGCGGCACATCGCCGGCAAAGCGGGAAACGGCGGGGCGTGGGTCGGGTAGCAATAAACCATGACCAAGGCAAGATAATTTGCGCGATTTATTGGAATCTTGCCACTTTGGAGAACAATTTGAGCGTCGAGTGGGTATTTTAGAGGTATCGGGCGCGGCAGTCGCTCGCAACGACTCGCACAGCTTGGGGGCTTTTTGATCCCCCGGACCCCAGGCCAAGACCTTGGCGCTCCCGTGCCCAAGAAACAAAGAACAGGAGGTTTGCCATGCTGCATACCCTCAGCCACAGCCTTTCCCCCCTGGAGCAAACGCGTCGAGCCACGCGGGTGGCGACGACCTCGGCCACGGCGCAGCTCAGCCCCACCGATCAGGCGACCCTCAAGCAGGTCCTGACCGGCAAGTATGAGTACGTCGAAAACGAGGTCTTCGACAAGGCCAAGGCCCAGAAGGTCATCTTCGACGAGGCCAAGCCCGTGCCCCGGCCCGATACGAGCTGGTATCACCCGGTCATGGAGTCGATTAGCGACAGCTACCGCTCCAAGAACGTCGGCACCGTGCTGCTGACCGCTGCCCAGGAGCGCACGCTGTTCCTCCAGTTCAACTACTGCAGGTATATGGTCTGCACCCTTCGCGAGGAGGTGGGCGAGGACCCCATCGACCTGACGACGGCCCGGCAGATCCTCGAATGGCACCGCAAGGCCGAAGCCTATCGCGACCAGATCGCCCAGACGAACCTGGCGCTGGTCCTGGCCATGGCCAAGCGCACCCGCCTGTCCGAGGTGGACTTCTCCGACCTGGTCAGCGAGGGCAACATGGCCCTGCTCCGCGCGATCGACAAGTTCGATGTGGCGCGTGGCTTCAAGTTCAGCACCTACGCCTGCCGGGCCATCTTGAAGGCCTTCTCCCGTTCGGGCGTGAAGCTGTCCAAGTACCGCCAGCTCTTCCCCACCGATTTCGATCCCAAGCTGGAGAAGAGCAACTACCAGTCCGAACGGCGGGAAACGCACGAGGACGATTGCGTGGACGAGATCCGCACCATCATCCGCGAGAACCGGGCGGCCCTGACCGACATCGAGCAGGAAGTGATCGAGCACCGCTTTGCCTTGGGCAACCGCCGTAAGGTGGACCCCACCGCGGCACCGCTCACGCTGGAGCAGGTCGGCCAGATCATCGGCGTGACCAAGGAGCGCGTCCGCCAGATTCAGAACAAGGCGCTGGACAAGATCCGCAACTCCCTGGAGTCGGATTTCCTGGGCTGATTCTAATCCAGCAACGTCCCTCCCTCCCACCAGCCGCGACGGCCAATCCCGTCGCGGCTGTTGTATTTCAGTATTTCAGTATTTCAGAGCCGCGCGGCGTAAGCCCGCGGAACGGTATTTCAGAGCCGCGCGGCGTAAGCCCGCGGAACGGTATTTCAGAGCCGCGCGG